>JAQBVN010000024.1 GCA_027622975.1 Bacteroidota bacterium
TGGGCCACTGCGCGTACGCCCAGTAGGTGCCGCCCACCCACGTGTGCAAGCGTGAACCGAGGCTTCCGCACTTGGCGTGGATTTCACGCGTCACGTCGGCCCACGCCGCTTCGAACGCCGCTTCTTGGCCTTTGATCACTTGAAACACGTAGAGGATGGCGTGGGGCTTCTGAGACATGGGATGGGTTTGGACCCAAAATTACACCACTCAACACGTCGAACTGAACGCCGACAGCACCATCAGCAAGTCCGCCACGTTCAGCGCGTCGTCCCCGTTGACGTCCACGTCGCACCCCGAGGTGCATCCAAAACTGCCAAGCAACAACAGCACATCCGCCACCGAGACGACGCCGTCCTCGTTGAGGTCCTCGGGGCAGGAGTTGGGCTCGGGAATGGTGTTGCACAGCCCCACCAATTCGATGTCGCACACCGTCGTCAGCCCGTCCGACGTCCAGTAGCCGTTGGTGATCTTGACTTGCCACCCACCCTCGCCCGACAATCCGCCTTCGCTCACGTCAAATTCGAGCAAGGCGCTTCCGTCCGGCTCGTACAAGAATCCGGGATAAAACGTGTAATCGCCGAGGTATTGGCACTCCACGGGCGGGTCGTAAAAGAACCCTCCAAACGCGATGCAGCTCCCGTCCGGAGCATCGACACGGATGACCATGTCGTTGACCGACGTGGCGTCGTTGGACACGCCGTCCCACGACGTGATGTGCAAACGAAGGGAATCGAGCTGACCGGCGCCGTAGTGGTTCACGGCGGTGGTGCTTTGGCCTCCGTCAAGGGTTGCCTCGAAATGGTAGAACTCGTCGCACGCGCAGAATCCGTTGAGTTGGGGATACTCGCACAGCCCGTCGTCCAAGGTGGCGGTCAGCTCGTAGTTGCACGCGGCCGGGTCGGTGCATCCGTAGCAATCGTAATTGCAGCTCGCGTCGTCGGTGAGGGCGGTGCTGTCGAAGTTGCAGGCCGTCGCGTCGGTGCATCCGTAGTTGGCCCCCACGCAAAATGGGATGTCCAGCTGGTAGCCGTAATCCCCACCCTCTGCGATGACGGTGCCGTCGTCGTGGACGAACGTGAACCACCCCTGGCCGTACGCGCAGCACATGCCGTCGCCCGACCAATCGAAGAACTTGATTTCGTAGCAGCCCGGAGGCAGGCAAATGTCGTGGACGTAGGTGGAGTCGGCGACCGGATAGTTGCCGTCGTAAATCACCGTTCCAGTGTAGATGTTCTCCACTTGCCATTGGGTTTCGAACGGGTAGTCGTCCGTGTGGATGGACAACGTGAGCCCTTGACCGTTGGTGATGCACGAACCGTCGTCCACGGTCGCCGTCGGCTCGTAGTTGCAGTTGGTGGGCTCCATGCATCCTCCGCACGATTCGTTGCTCCCGCCACATTCCCCGCAGTCGTCAAACACCGTGCACGAGCCGTCGTCGACCGTCACCAAGGGATCGTAGTTGCAGGCCGTCGCGTCCGTGCACCCGAGGCACGTGTAATCGCAGATGCCGCCTTCGAGGGTGGCCGTCGCGTCGAAGTTGCACGCCACGGGATCGAGACAGCCCACGCCACAGGCGACGTCACCGAGCGGGATGTAGTCGGTGCCCCACGAACTGCCGTCGCCTTCCGCAGCGTCGTTCAGACTTCCGTGGTAGAGTAGCGTGCCGTCGGCCGCGAACAGGTCGTAGTACGTTCCGGTCCACCCGTCGCCCGCACTGTCCGTGAGTTCCAACGTGTAGCAATCGGCGGGCAAGCACAGCGAAAACGTTCCGACCGCGCCCGTTTGGGTTGCCGCCCCCGATCCATCCACAATGGTCCACCCCACATCCACGGTCCAAATGCCACCGCCCACCACCAGCGTTCCCTCAAACTCCTCTGTGCACTGCGCCCAAGCCCCCGCGGAGAGCACCGCGAACACCCACAACCAACTCAATTGCTTCATGTCATGACCCATTTGACTTCCTCAAAATACGACGGACGTCGCCATCTCGGGTGATGCGCACCGTCACAATCGCGAGATTGTCACATCCATCACGTTCCGCGCACGGAATGGGTTGCAACCTGCGCGCCATAAACACGACGAATCCGTTTTAGCGCCTGTGCTCGAAGTCCACAAAGGCGACGTGGTGTTGGTGCCCCCGATGAGGACTGCATCCTTCATTGCCAAGTTTGAGGATTTCCCCAACCCGGAAATCTCCTACATGTACCACTGCCACATGCTCACGCACGAGGACGGCGGTGAACACCCAAGGCCAAATCCTCGCCCAGGGTCAACTGACCACCCGTCAAGAAGTCATTGACACCTCTCGTTGGCCCAACGGCTTGTATGTCCTGCGTCTTGTCACGGGACAGGCCGTTACCTTCGTGGTGCAACACTGACGTGCCCGAGGAGGGCACTCCCTCCCATGACCCAGCGCACAACACTTTGGATCTTTCATGGCTTGGCCAGTTGGTCCTTGCTGACGGCATGCAGGCCGGGCGACGAGGCGTTCACGGTGGCGGACGTTCGCGAAGTTCCTTCGCATTTCCCGACCTACGCCGAGCATGAAGAGAACGTCCTGAACGAGGCCAAGTGGGAACTCGGCCGCCACCTCTTCTTCGACGAACGGCTGGGTGCCGACGGAGCCTTGAGTTGCGCCAGTTGCCACGTCCCTGGACTCGCGTTTTCCGACAGCCTTCCGACGTCCTTCGGTTCGGATGGAGCTTTGGGGTTCCGCAACGCCCCTGCACTTGTGAACATGGCGTGGCAGCCTCGATTTCACCGCGAAGGAGGCATCTCGACGTTGGAGGCCCAGGTCCTCGCCCCCGTGCAAGATCCGCTCGAATTCAACCGTGACGTGGTGGAAGCCGTGGAGCAGTTGGCTGGCGACGAGCAATACCAAGCGTGGGCTGAGGAAGGGTTTGGGCGACCGTTTGACGCGTACGTCATGACTAGGGCCCTTGCGGCGTTTGAACGCACCCTCATCAGTGGCACGTCGCGGTACGACTTTTGGCTCCAAGGCAAATCTGAGACACTCAACCCGAGCGAGTTGCGAGGAATGGCGTTGTTCGAGGACCTCGAATGCGCGGGATGCCACTCGGACGTTTGGTTGACCGACTTCGAAACCCACAACAACGGACTGTACGAGGAGTACCTCGACCCCGGAGCGTTTCGTTTGACGTTCGACAGCGCAGATGTCGGCGCCTTCAAAACGCCCACGCTTCGAAACGTCGCGTTCACGGCGCCGTACATGTTTGACGGCTCGTTGGCCACGCTCGAGGAGGTGGTGGACCACTACATCGCTGGCGGCAACCAACACCCCAACCAAGACCCGAGGATTCAACCGCGCGAGGTCAGCGCCCAGGACCGAGAAGACTTGGTGGCGTTTTTGAATGCGCTTTCCGACGAGGCGTTCGTGGCGTGGGCCGCCGGATTGCGCCCTTGACGGGGAGAATCAGGGATGCAAAAAAGCGCCGGAGCGAGGCCCCGGCGCTTGAATCGCAGTGGAGAGAGGGTCAGTTCGAGGCGAGCAAGTCGAAGCGGTCCAGGTTCATCACCTTGGTCCACGCCGAGACAAAGTCGTTCACAAACTTCGCGTCCGCGTCCGAGCTTCCGTAGACCTCAGCGAGGGCGCGGAGCTCCGAGTTGGAACCGAAAATCAAGTCCGCACGCGTGGCCGTCCAGCGCTCCTCACCCGTGGTGCGGTCGCGGCCGACGAAGGTCAATTCCGTGTCGTCCGTGGGCTCCCACTTCGTCGAGATGTCGAGCAGGTTCACGAAGAAATCGTTGCTCAACGTTCCAGGACGATCCGTGAAGACGCCGTGGGCGTTGCCGTCTACGTTGGCGTTCAAGGCACGCATTCCCCCCACCAGCACCGTCATCTCCGGCGCGGTCAACGTGAGGAGCTGGGCCTTGTCGACGAGCAATTCTTCAGTCGTGAGGGTGTATTCCTTGGTTTGGTAGTTGCGGAAACCGTCGGCCATGGGCTCGAGGACCGCGAAGCTGTTCACGTCGGTGTTCTCTTGCGTCGCATCCGTACGACCCGGGGTGAAGGGCACTTCCACGGTCACACCCGCCTTCGCAGCCGCCTGTTCGACGGCGTGGTTGCCGGCGAGCACGATGAGATCGGCCAGGGAGATTTGGGTGGGCGCATTCGCAGCGTTGAACGACGCTTGAATCTCCTTGAGGCCGGCGAGCACGCGACCGAGGCGGTCAGGGTTGTTGCACTCCCACGAACGCATGGGCTCGAGCTGAATGCGTGCACCGTTCGCCCCTCCGCGGTTGTCCGAACCACGGAACGTCGACGCCGACGACCAGGCCACAAACACCAGGTCTTCATTCGATAAGCCAGACTTGGCGATGTCGGCCTTCAGGGCCTTCACCTGACGCGCGTTCACGAGAGGGTGGTTCAAGGCGGGAACGGGATCCTGCCAGATGAACGATTCGGCTGGTACTTCTGGACCGATGTAATTGGTCGCAGGCCCCATGTCGCGGTGCGTCAACTTGAACCACGCGCGGGCAAAGGCCGCGTCGAAAGCATCGGGGTTTTCCATGAAGTTGCGCGAGATCTTCTCGTACGCTGGATCGAACCGAAGCGACAGATCCGTCGTCAACATGGTCGGACGGTGCTTTTTGTTCTCGTCGAACGCGTCGGGGAAAATCTCACCCGCGTCCTTGGCGACCCATTGGTTCGCACCGGCTGGGCTCTTGGTCAACTCCCACTCGTTGTTGAAGAGGGACTTGAAGTAGCCTTGGTTCCACTCCGTCGGCGTCTTGGTCCAAATCACCTCCAGGCCCGACGTGATGGCGTCGGCGCCTTTGCCGCTCTTGTACGAGCTCTTCCAGCCAAAGCCTTGCTCCTCGATGGCCGCTCCTTCAGGCGCAACCCCGACGTTGTCAGCTGGGCCGGCACCGTGGGTCTTGCCCAGGGTGTGGCCGCCGGCGATCAATGCCACCGTCTCTTCGTCGTTCATGCCCATGCGGCCAAACGTCTCGCGGATGTCGTGCGCCGCCAACACCGGATCCGGGTTGCCGTTGGGCCCCTCTGGGTTGACGTAGATCAAGCCCATTTGAACGGCCGCAAGCGGGTTCTCCAGTTCACGGTCGCCCTTGTAGCGCTTGTCGGCGAGCCATTCGCTCTCGGCTCCCCAGTACACGTTTTCCTGAGGCTCCCACACATCGGCGCGGCCGCCGCTGAAGCCAAGGGTCTCGAAGCCCATCGACTCGAGCGCGACGTTGCCAGCGAGGATCATCAAGTCTGCCCACGAAATGGCGTTGCCGTACTTCTGCTTGACAGGCCACAGCAGGCGCCGCGCCTTGTCGAGGTTGCCGTTGTCAGGCCAGCTGTTTTGGGGTGCGAAGCGCTGTTGGCCTTCGCGAGTTCCACCGCGGCCGTCTCCCGTGCGGTACGTGCCGGCGCTGTGCCACGCCATGCGGATGAAGAGGCCGCCGTAGTTGCCCCAGTCCGCGGGCCACCAATCTTGCGAGTCGAGCATGGCCGCCTCGATGTCCTTTTTCAAGGCATCGTAATCGAGGTTGCTGAACGCCTCGCGGTAATCGAAGTCTTCGCCCATGGGGTTGGACTTTTCAGAGTGCTGTCTAAGCACATCGAGGTCAAGGCGGTTGGGCCACCATTCTTGCAGAGACTTGGCGCGGCCGTTTTCTCCGGCAGGGCCTGTGCCTGATCCGGCGTGGAAAGGACAGCCTGCGGCGGAACCGCCTTCAGCGTGGTCGCAAGACGCCTGGTCGTTGGAGCAGGACGTCAAGGCCATCACAAGGCCTGCACTTGCCCAAAGAGAGAGGGAGGTAAATCGCATGATTGTGTTGTGAGAGATTTTGCCTGCCAAACCTACGAGCGGGCACCCGCTTCATCAAAATCGAAAACCGTACGTTTGTGATAGAAAACATCTATCAATGACGCTTCAACAGTTGAGGTACGTGCACGCTGTGGCGACAGAAAAGCATTTCGGGAAGGCGGCGGCCCTTTGCAGGGTGTCGCAACCCACCTTGTCCATGCAGCTGAAAAAGCTGGAAATGGAGGTTGGGTCTCCTTTGTTTGACCGGAGTCAGCAGCCCATTGCTTTGACCGAGGTGGGCCAACAAGTGCACACCAGGGCCCTTCGCATCCTGGAAGAATTGGAAGGGTTGTCCGATTGGATGCAAGGGGCAACGGAACGGGTGGATGGCTTCGTTCGGCTTGCGCTTTTGCCTACGCTCGCTCCTTCCCTTCTGCCGAGGTTGATGCCTCTTCTTTTGACGCAATTCCCCAAACTCGAAGTCGAAGTGCTGGAGCGAACCACAGGAGACATGCTTCAAGATTTGGAGCGAGGCACCGTGGACGCAGGCATCTTGGCAACCCCCCTCCCCGACGACTCCCTTCGGACCATCCCTGTGTTCATGGAGCCCCTGTTCGCCTACGTGCACGAGCAACATCCCGCGGCCGCAATCCCAAGCGGTCAAGTGACCGCCGAAGACTTGCCGGTGGAAACCATGTTGTTGCTGGAAGAGGGGCACTGCTTCCGTTCGCAAGCGCTGCAACTTTGTGGCTCGTCTGACCGAGGAACCAACCTCGGGTACCGTTGCGAAAGCGGATCCCTGGAAACATTGAAACGACTGGTTCGGGAAACCGGAGGAAGCACCCTGATCCCTGGATTGGAGGCCCTTGGGTTGCCCGACGACGTCCACGTGCGTGCGTTCAACGCACCCCAACCGGCCCGCGAAGTTTCGCTTGTGGTCCGGCAGAACTACCACCGAGAAGCCTTGCTACACGGCTTGAAGGACGCAATCATGAGGGCCGTACCTCAAGACTACCGAGCCTTCCCCAATTACCGCAGGTTGCCTTGGCAACCCCTCTAAACTTGCATCTTTGGGACATGAAACACGCTTGGAGTCTTTTGCTGCTTGGGATGTCCCTCGTCGTTGCAGGATGTTCATCCCTTGACACGCGTTCTGCAAGAGTTGAATCTTCAGACACCCTCACCGTGCTCGCCTCGAGGCTTTTTGAAAGCCGGACCTACGAGACGTACTTGGATTCTTTGGCTCACCCATCGGTCCTCCACTGGGTCAACGCATCCTGGTTGGATTCGACCGGCATTGAGGACGCCCTGGCACAAGCCGACGGTGTGCTCCTGACCGGTGGGGCAGACATCCATCCTTCACGCTACCACCAAACGGCTGACACGGTGTTGTGCGGAGACATTGATTTGGAACGAGATGCCCTTGAGCAACAGCTGCTCGCGGGGGTGCACAGACTTCGCCTCCCTGTGCTGGGGATCTGCAGGGGCTTGCAGCACATGAACATTTACGAAGGAGGAAACCTGCACCCCCATTTGCCGCTGGCACTCGGGACGGATGCGCATCGCGCGGGGACGGAAGGAAACAGCCGAGACACCCTTCACTGGGTGAGGGCCATCGTGAACCTGGACAACATGGGGATTCACGGGGCCGATTCATCCATCGTGGTTTCGCATCACCACCAAGGCATCGACCGCCTCGCACCTGAACTTGAAGCCTGGGCCACGTCTCCCGACGGGTTGATCGAAGGCATCCGTCATCGGAATCTTTCCTCTTTCCCTTGCTATGTGGGGGTGCAGTGGCATCCCGAACGATCCGCTCAGGGACAACCGCTGGTCGAGGGCGTAGGGCGCTTTTTCGTGGCACACCTTGCCGTGCAGCGCGCTTCGAGGCAAGACTGAGTTCGTGAGCTTACGGCGCCAGTTCGCACGCGGTCAAGGTCACGATGTCCCCCACCATGCAAATGCTCGCGTATCCGGTCTCTACGTGGTAGACCACGTAGAGATCCATCCCGTCCTCCGGGTCGCTCAAGAATTCACCCAAATTCAAGGGCTCCAAGACCGTCCCGTTCGCCTCGATGACCCAACCGCATCCGTCCAGCCCCGTGTAGTCGCGGAGCACGGCATTTCCGTCACGCTCGGCGCATCCGGTGCCGAACGCGGCAACCGCACACAGAACAAGGGGGAGCGCCTCAATCCCTGGTCGCATTCATCAATTCCTTGATGCCGCCCACGCTGCTCATCAAGCCGCTCGCTTCGTAGGGCATGAAGACCGTCTTGGATCCTGCGCCGCCTTCGCGGAGGACTTGGTCCATCATCTCGATGTACTTCACCGCGATGAGGTATTGGGTGGGGTCGGCCTTGGACGTCTCGACGGCAGCGGCGATGCGGCGGATGGCTTCCGCCTCAGCCTCAGCCACGGCCAACCGGGCCTGCGCCTCCCCTTCTGCTTTGAGGATTCGAGCTTGCTTGTGGCCCTCGGCTTGGTTGATGTCCGCGCCCTTGCGGCCTTCCGCCTCGAGGATGGCGGCCGTCTTGGTTCCTTCCGCTTCGATGATTTGGGCGCGACGGGTGCGCTCGGCACGCATCTGCTTTTCCATCGCCTCCTTGATGTCCGTCGGCGGGTTGATGTCCTGCAACTCCACGCGGTTCACCTTCACCCCCCACTTGTTGGTGGCTTCATCAAGGATGGTGCGCAGCTTCATGTTGATGGTGTCACGTGAGGTCAGGCACTCGTCCAGCTCGAGCTCCCCGATGACGTTTCGAAGCGTCGTTTGGGTGAGCTTTTCAATCGCGTTGGGGAGGTTGTTGATCTCGTACACCGATTTGACGGGGTCGGTGATTTGGAAGTAAATCAACGCGTTGATCTCCGTCACCACGTTGTCCTTGGTGATCACCCCCTGCTTCGGAAAGTCAAACACCGTCTCCCGCAAATCCACGCGGTCGCGCATGCGATACTGTGTCACCCGCATCCCGTCGGGTGTCTCCCCGGACATGCGCCAAACAATGTCACGAGGGCGATCGATGATGGGAATGATGATGTTGATCCCGGCATTCAGGGTGCTGCGGTATTTGCCGAGTCGTTCAATCACCATGCTTTCACTTTGTCTGACAATCCGGACGCCTTTGACGACGATGACAATGGCGAGCAACAAAAAAATCAGGGCGAGGATGGTGGTGGCATTCATGAGAAATGTGGTTTGGATGAAACAGGGAGAATCTGGTTATTCAATCAAAGGATGGCTGACGTCGAGATGGGATGGGTCAAACCACAGGGGGTTGGGTCGACACCACCAAAGTGTTGCTTTCCACACGCACAATCCAAACCGCAGCATGCTCGAAAGCTTCAGCGGCTTGGTCTCGATGGACCAACGTGGCTCGCCAATCATCACCGTCAATTTTGCATCGACCCATGCCCGAATCTGCATCAAAAGGCTGACTCACCCGACATTCCCTCCCCACCAAAGCTTCCACGCCTGACACTGCTTCATTCCCCGAAAAGGCAAACTTCATGGCGAGCGGCCGCAAAAAGACAAACGACAGCAAGCTGAACAAGGCTGCCAGTGCGAATTGAATCGTCAAACTCCAACTCAAAGATGCGGCACCCGCTGCGGCCAAGGCACCTACTCCCAAACATGCCAGCACAAAGCCAGGCACAAAGATTTCGAGGATGACCAGACCCAAGGCTACTGCCATCCATATTTGCCATACGTCCCAATGCATGCCCACAAGATAGGACGTTGAAGTCGGTTCAGGAATGACGCAAGACGTACTTTTGGAAAGGTGAAGCGTGTCCTTGTCATTGCATACTATTGGCCGCCCTCTGGAGGCGGCGGGGTCCAGCGTTGGCTGAAATTCACGAAATACTTTCCTGAGCATGGTTGGAAGCCGGTGGTGTTTGTGCCCGAGGGGGCGATGTATCCCGTGTTGGACGCGAGCCTCGAAGCCGATGTAGACGACCGACTGGAGGTTTGGCGTGGGCCCATTGTCGAGCCCGCAGGATGGCTCGATGCCTTGAAAGGTGGGAATCCCTCCGGTAGGCTAGGTGCCGCATCCGGAGGGCCGACCACAGAGGGTGACGCCGAAGGAGGGTCATGGCTGAAGTGGGTCAGAGGCAACCTTTTCATTCCTGACTCGAGGATGCTTTGGATCAAACCCTCGATTCGGCGACTGAAACGACTCCTAGCCCAACATCCGGTCGACGTCATGGTCTCCACGGGTCCCCCTCACTCCACGCACATGATTGCCCTCGGCCTAAAACGTGCGTATCCCAACCTACCTTGGGTGGCAGATTTTCGGGACCCGTGGTCAGACATGGACTACCTCGAGGACTTCCAATTGACAGCCCGCAGCCGCCGAAGGCATTTGGACCTTGAAATGCAGGTTGTCTCAGCCGCCGACCGAATTGTCGTCACAGCTCCGTCGGCCGCACAATCCGTGACGAAAAAGCCCCTTCCTACCCTCGACTTTGAGGAAGCATTGGCCGGCAAGTGCAACACTGTTTGGATCCCCAACGGATTCGACAGGGCAGACGGATTCGACAGGGCAGACGGATTCGACGTCACAACTTCACCCTCTGAAGGGCCACTCGTGCTCGGGTTTTTTGGAGCCTTGTACGGCAGCAGGAACGCTCCGGGCTTGTGGGAAGCCATCCGCCAATGGAACAGTCAGCGTGAAGCGCGCCCACTCCACATCAAGTTTTACGGCACACTTGACCCATCAGTTGAAGCAGACATTTCATCCATCCTGCCCGATGAAGCGTGGGCGCGATGCGGCAGCGTCCCCCACGACAGCGTGGCACAACACATGGGAATGTGCCATGGTTTGGTCATGCTCCAAAACAACAACCCCACGGGGCAACGAACCATTCCTGGAAAGGCTTTCGAGTACTTGGCCGCAGAACGACCTTTGGTGGTTGCTGGGGCTCTGAATTCTGACTTGGAGAGACTCGTTCAATCGTGGGGATGCGACATGTGCGCCATGGACGACGTGGCTGGTTTCCTTCGCCAATTGGAACGTGTGAGCCTCGGCCAAACACCCCAAGCTGACAGCCGGATTTTCCAGCGAGATGTGCTGTCGCAGCAATTTGCCCGACTTTTGGACTCTCTCATGTCTTGACCAAGGGAGCCTCCCATGAGGAACCCATTGAACTCCAACCCATGCACCTCCTGATTGTCATCGGAACCCGTCCCAATTTCATCAAAGTCACCCAATTCAGGAAGGTGATGGAGGCCCGTGGCTGGGGGAAACTCACCTTGGTTCATACGGGACAGCATTACGACCGAGCCATGAGCGAGGTTTTTTTTGATCAGTTCAACCTGAGGCCAGACCATGTCCTTCACCTTCATCATGGCTCGGCGGGTATGCAGTTTGCCCACATGGTTCAGCAGCTCGTCACCTTGATGGAACAGGAACAACCTGATTTTGTGTTGGTGCCTGGAGATGTCAACAGCACACTTGCGGGCGCCTTGGCTGCACAACGTTTGGGCATCCCAGTGGGACATCTCGAGGCAGGACTCAGAAGCTTCGACCGAACCATGCCAGAGGAGATCAATCGGGTGTTGGTGGACCAACTTTGCAGTCACCATTTCATCACGGAGGCTTCCGGCCTTCATCACCTCGAAGAAGAAGGTTTGGTGTTTGATTCTGCGAAGAGCAACCTTCACATGGTAGGCAACACGATGATCGACACCCTTGTCCATTTTGCACCTCAAATCGCAGCGAGTTCCATTCTGGAAGACCTTGGGCTTCACGAAGGTGATTCCTTCCACCTCATCACCATGCACCGCCCTGCAACGGTGGATCAGCGGGAAGGCTGCCAATTCATCGTGGACCTGTTGCAGGCTTTGAAAACGCGTGGTGCCGTGGTGTTCCCCATTCATCCAAGGACCCAAAAGAACATGGAGGCTTTTGGGCTGGGGGAAGCTCTGGACAAATCGGGGTGCCTCATGACTCCGCCGCTTGACTATTTCGCCTTCCAAAAACTGATTTCGTCCGCCCGAGCCATCGTCACAGACTCCGGTGGAATTCAGGAAGAATCGACGTTTCAAGGGGTTCCATGCGTCACCCTTCGGCCCAACACGGAGCGTCCCATCACTTTGGACATGGGAACCAACCAATTGCTCGGAGAGTTTGATGTGGACAGGGTCTTGCACGCCCTTGACAACCCTCGGTTTGGACAGATTCCCCCGAAGTGGGATGGGAAGGCCACTGAACGCGTCATCGACGTGCTTCAAGGACTTCATGTGCGCGCCTGAGCGTGCTCCACGCATGAGTGTACTCCACCCATGAGCATGCTCCACGCCTGACCAATCGGGCGACCAAAGCCTGAATTCATCGCATAGAGCCGCAGGCAAAGCCTACGCCAGAATCAAGAACCAGGCTCCTCCCTCAACATAGCCAAGAACGCATCATCGCCGTGCACTTCTGCCTCGCCAGCCTCCAAAAATCCTCGGAGGAACCTCGCAAGAGGCTTGTAATCAGCCACCGGTCCCTCCATGCAGTAGAGGTCTCCGTGTTTGGCCTTTTTCAAATAGGGAACACTCAACGGATATTCAGACCGCAGAAACAGCGCCGCACGCATGGAAAGGTGAAGATGCACGTGCCCGAGCGGTTGCCCTTCCTTCATCGCAAATCCAAACATGTCTGGAATTTGAGCTTGGTGATAGGTGCTGTGCTTGATTCTCTCCTCGAGAACTTCTACCGATGTGATGCGATCAATGCGATAGAACTTGCTGCGTGATGATTCAATCTCATAAGCCGACAGGAAGGAGTAGTTGGCCACAAACTCAATGGGCTCAACCAACCTGTCAGAAGTCGTGCCGCTGTGGGCAGAATGGTAGCCAATCAATCGAATTTGGCAGCCGCGTTGCATGGCCTCTGCAAGACGGGCCATCGTTTGGGCATACCCCGCATCCAACAGCGCATCCGCAACCGCCAAGTCATCACTGAACAAGTCGAGTTTTCGCAAGATTGAAGAGCACAAGGGATGATTTTGGAATTGAGCAGCCAAGACCTCTCGCAAAAACACCGCCTCTTGGTCTGTGAATGACTCCTTCAAGTCACTCCCTGTGATGAAAATATGCCCCCTGGCATTGCGCTCCAAGGTGAATCCTAGGGTTTCAATCAGGTTGAAATAGCGGTACACCGACCGAACACTCACACCCACACAATCAGCCAATTCCTCCTTGGTTCGACGTGGAATCCTCTTCATCAATTTGATGAGCTTGAAGATTCGTTCAACACTTGTTTGATTGAAGTCTTCCTTCGTCGAGCGGTTTCTTCCTTGTCTAGCCATCGTTGCCGACAAAGCAACAGGAATTCATTTCGTGGTTGCAAATTTTTGACTCTATGTGGCAAAAAATATTTCGACATTCACGATGAGAGGGTTTGGACGGGCCGCGAGGTCCGTTGCATCCTAGCAATCTCACTTGGGGGGTCATGGTACGCATGTTCGTACGGCCCCCTTTTTTTTGCGCATAAACTCCTCGTCCATGAGGCCGTCGAGAAACATCACGAGAGCTCGCGCTTGATCTCACACCGAGTACAAGCGGGACAGCCAATTCATTCGGAGGCCATCACATGCAGCACCCCCGTCAACACCGCAGGAGCCTGCCCTTCGTATGGAATCGCCTGCCCTTGGGCGTTGAGCAACACAAGAGGCACGTCAAGAACAGGAATGGTCACGACGTAATGGTACGCACCCGCGGGCGCTCCATCGGCCTTCGGGTCCCAGCCCGAACTGTTTTGAAATTGATTGTTTTCGTACACAAGCCCACCCCATCGGTTGAAGATTTGGGCCGTGGCTTGACCAAACGCTTCAAGCCCATCGACCTGAAATCTGTCATTGGTCCCTTGTGTGTCATAAGGCGAGATCACGTTGGGAATCAACACATGGCATGTTTCTGAAACCACCCAAAAGGACCCAACGGCATCATAGCAGTCCGGGTCTGTCGAGAGCTGCACGGTGTAGAGCCCGGGTTGATCCACCAGGATGGCATGATTGAATCCAAGCGTGTCCAGGTCTGCGCCACCGCCACCATCCCATGTCCAGAGGTATTGAATGAAGTCGCCTTCCGGTTGTGAGACCACGGTGTTGGCATTCAGAGTCAATTGTTCACCCACGCAAATCACAACTTCCACTTCATCCCAACCCACGGGCGGAGCGGTGACCACCACGTCGACCTCGAGCATTCCTGTCCCGGCATTGCCACATGGATCCTCCACAAACAGAGAATTGTCAGTGATTTCGAGGGTGTATGTTCCCGACTCGGTCACGGGATTGGGCAAGGTCAGGGTGAAGCTGTCCGAGGTGTTTCCTCCTTGGTTGGCGGATACCCCACCCACCGGAATCCCGACGCCATTGGGATCCGTGAGCACAAAATCGCCCGGTTCTACCGTACCCACCACGATGGGTTCTGAAAAGGTCACGACAAAATCTTGCACGTCACAATCCGTCTGCAACCCCACCATTTCAGGAGCATCTTGGTCGTAAAGCACAGCTGTGGACTGGCCAAAATCAATGGTGTACCCATTGAGGCTGTTGCTCCAATTCATCACGACCAAGGCATAACTCGACCCTTGGGTCACTGGCAAGTCTGCATTGAAGGGCGGTCCATTCAAATCTCCAGGACCGTTGGAGGTTCCCGTCCCTCCATTCGCCGTGCTGATTCCCGTGGCCCCATTGGCTCCGAGCACCCCATAGCTGTTGCAGCCCACCTCCCACGAAGTGGCCCCCAAGCCGACACCAATGCCGGCACAACCTCCTTCGCTGATGTCAAACAACCCCCAGTCATAATCATCCATGGGGTCCAATGGATCCAGCACAAAGCTCAGCAACCCGTCCTCATACACCGTGAACGTGTACCACATGCTGCTCTGCTCGAGGTTTTGGTTGCATGCTCCGGTGTATTCGTACACAGCCCCCGTGTTAAACGATGCCTCCGTCTCAGAATAGACATCTCCGCACAGCACAATCGCTCCCTCACAATCGCTTGGGCTTTGGGCGTTCATGGATTGGGCTGAAGTCCAAAAAATAGCTGCCAGAAGGACAGCTGATGTCCGGATTCTATGAGGCATGAGGAGCAAGTCTTTGGTTTGAAGGGTGTTGACCAAACCCTAAGGTCGCACTTTTCTCCGACTTCTCCAACCAGCCACCTCCGGCTTCCACCCATTCCCCAGGCAGGGCCTTTTACTGACCAACACTCACATTTTATAGCCGAAAACGAAATTTTCACACCCCAAAATGTTGTTTGGTATTGTGAATCTCATTTACTTCGTGTATATTTTACACTGTTCAATATGTGAATCAATCAACAATGAGACGTATCGCATTCACACTCGCAGTAGCTGCAATTCATGGCATCGTGATGGGCCAAACTGATTTCAATGTCATCCTTGCCGAAGACGAAGCAAGCACTTATGACGGGAGTTTTGTAAATGGTAGCGACCATGGGGACGGTTTTGGGGCTTGGATCATCAGCAACAGCTCTTCAGGCACGTTCACTGGAAGCCCTTTTAACGATGGGATGGGGACAGGTGGCATCGGCACGACTGCCTTTGGGTTTTATGCAACTAGTTCTGGTTACCTGAATGCAACTCGACCGTTCGACGCTCCTATGGAAGTGGGTGATCAACTATCCTTTTATTGGGCGATGAATTGGGATGCCAATGGCGGGTATAAAGGAATTGATCTCATGAAATCCGACGGAACGCCCATATTCAACGTCATCAACTCGTTGGGATCCACAATCCAAATCAACGGGGAGAATGCTGATACAGGATACGGAACAACTCCAATGCTTTTCACCATGACAAGAACCTCCACAGGATACGATGTCACAATGACAAGCCGTTCAGGTGGCTCTGATTACTCGGGATCCGTGATTTCTTCGGATGCGGTTGACAGAGTCAACGTTTTTATCGGAGACCAAAACGATGGCAGCGGCCAACGAAACATCTACTTCAATCATTTCAAAATCACCCGGAACCAACTGTCTACGGACGCAACCTATGACAATGTGGATATCGAATTGGGGGAATCTTTAACCATTCCGTCAGGCGTCATCCTTGACATCAATGATGTACTCACTATCGATGGTGACTTGGTGAACAACGGCACGATTCGATTGAATTCGGACGCCAGTGGAACGGCGTGTGTGGGTGCAATTTCAACAGGTTCTGTATCAGGTTCTGGAACTTTTATCTTCGAGCGCTACGTGCCGGACAACGCGAACGATGAAACGTCTTTCGTGAACTTGAGCTCGCACGTCGCTGGAATCAATGCGAGCAATTGGACAGACGCCGGGGCGAATTACATCTTCGAATACGACGAGACAAACACCGGCGGATTGAATGACGGCTGGGTCGCCACAACTGGCGTACTGACGGTCGGCAAGGGATACATGGCTCAATTTCCCGGGACCGCTGCGATCACTTTGAGCTACACAGGCGCGTTGACCAGCGGCGATCAAACAATTCCTGCCACGTACACCTCATCGGGCACCGCGTCGAACGATGGATGGAATTTGATTGGCAACCCCTACCCCTGTGCTGTGGGTTTCGGAAATTTGTCTTGGACTGGGAACACTCCCGGTGGTTACTATGTGTGGGACGAGGACGCTGGAGGATACAATGGCAGTGCATACACCGTCGGGACAATTGCAGTGGGGCAGTCGTTTTGGGTTCAAGTGACCGCAGATGCAGAGGTCACCTTCCAAGAAGCTGACAAAGTCACCGGTTCCGATCCTTTCGTTCGAAGCGCCTTGGATCCGATCGTGTTTGGATTGAGGGCGACCGAGGAGAGCGGAAAGTGGTCGCGCGCGATTCGGTCTTTGGACCTGAATGCCACGGAGGCCTTTGAGTTTGGACATGACATGAGGACCCTGGGAGATCCTACAGAGGAAAGCCGGGTGATGGTTTGGTTTGAAACGTCCGACGACCAATCGGTCTCCATCCATGCAACGCATCCTTCAGACATCGGGCCTGTGATCGTGCACCTCTTCGCTGTGGAAGGAGGTGACGTGGTGCTGGAACTGGACCCATCCATGGAGGTGCCTGAAGGACTGTGTCTGACACTCGAAGACACCGACACTGGTGCCGTGTATGATTTGACCTCAGAAGAAGTGGCCACGGTCACGGTCCAAGCCGGAACTGTCTACAATGATCGCTTCGTCTTGCATACCGCAATCACCCCCGCACCCGAGGTCACCCCTACATGGTGCCACCAAGGCATCGTGAACATGGGTCTGGATGGATCTGATCTGCCCTCGTGGAATGTGGAGTGGAATGGCATGGGACAATCCGGTCCGGTCGATGGAGACATGATTTCTGGTTTGCTGCCTGGCACGTACACCCTCACTTGGGACCAAAATGGCATGTGTGCTGGTCAAGCAGAGCTTGAAGTGCTGCAACCCTGCATGGGAGACTTCAACACTGACGGACACCGCGGCACCGGCGACTTGCTGATGTTGGTGGCACATATGTCTTTGAATGCGAATGATGCTGCCAACGCAGAAGTGTTGGCCGTTCACGACTGCAACTGCGATGGTGCACTCGGCGTACACGACGTGTTGACCTTCCTGACTGCTTTTGGTTCCAGCTGTTACACAATCGAATGAGCCATGAATTTAACAATGAACCCCCTTCCTACTCTGAGCACAGGACTCTTGACATGGGTCTTGGTGATGAGCTTTTGTGGTTTCTTCCATGTGAACTCCCAAGCCCAAACATCATCTGACAGCCAAGGATGGTCGACGTATCAGCCAACCTCAGTCGGGCATTCCTGGGAGCCCAATGGGTTTCAAGGAACAAGCTTCGATTTGAAGTTTTCGAGTGAATGGAACCAACCCATACCGCAATCCATGATGCCGCCTGACCCCAACTCTCAAATTCCCTTGACGGGCTTTGACTACATGTTGATGGCGTCTTTCGCCTTTGGGGTGTGGTGGATCGTGCGTCAACGAGGTTTGGCCGCCCCGATGGGGTCAACCAACTGATTGACCCCTGGTTCAGTGCGACTGGGCGCCAGCTCGCTGCTGAAGCCATTGAACAAACACAAGCATCAAGCTTGGCAAGGGAGATTGGAGAAACCCCAGAAGTTCCCTCGCAACGGCATACCCCCCATCGCCAGGCGCGAGGGCTCCAAACAACGCCATGACGACACCCACAAATCCGTAGATACCCACCAACGCCCCTCGCAATTTCCACGCTCCAGCAACGCTCAAAAACAGCGCGTCGAGTGAGAAAAACACGGCCACGATCAATACGGCCAAACCCCATTTCAGAACCACCAGTTGGCGTCGAGACAGGTGATGAAAAATAGGCCAAGGGTCATGGATTTCGTAGTAATTGACGACGCGCGGAGGCACGCTCGAAGACCAAAACAGGGCCCGATCTTCGGGACTGGCTGCGTCCAACGAGGGTTGCTCCGTCAACGTTGTGAGGTAGTCATTGAGTTGGATTTTGACAAGTTCTTGGTAAAAACCAAACACCAGCATGACCGCCATCACGGCCGCCCACCATGGACGACGCAGAGGCAACAGCGACATGGAGTGACCTGACATCGATTCAGCCACGACCGTGAGATTGGAGAGGGACATGCATTCGCGCCCACAGAAACCACAATCCAAACACAAAGCTGTAGATCAATACGGTAAAGGTGTAGTCATGGTTGAATTGGAGCCACCCCGGTGCCCACCATTGGATGTAGAGCAAGGCCACCACCCTGGCGATGTTGGCTCCATGAAGCAACAACACACCCACTGGAATGAACCACAACTTGTGGCGGACGGGGCCGGGAAATGCTACCATGAAAAGGGCAAACAACGCGAAGAGCACCACGCCGTCACAGGGATCTCCAATGATCACACCACCCGTACCCGCCATACCCAAGGAGTGACGCAACCCCTCTTGTGCCGGGGGAAGAGCATCCCACCCGAGCGTGGTCATGACCCATTCACTGCTGAGAACCATGGAATGGATGACATACTCATCGAGCAATGTACCCGGGCGAAGCCAATAGGAATAGCAGGCATACCAAACCACATAGCCCAACACCCCTACCACGGTAAACCGAGCCAAATCCGGGTGCTCCTTCCAAGCCTCCCGCACCAAACGCATGAGACGCATGTCCTTCCAATTCACACCTCCAAAATACAGCGTAGGAATTCAGCATTCAACCTTTGATGTAGCCCGGACCTAAGGAGGAATCCCGGACCGACCGAAGGTGCGTTGTACATTGGCGTCCAACCCTCTTGTGATGGACAAACCCACGCATCGGCAATTCCTCACTTCATCTCCTGCGATCCTCTTGTTGGCTTGGCTTGGACCCACGGCATGGACCCAACCATTTTGGTCCCAAACCCAGGCGGAGCTCGTCGGCGCCTTGTGGAGCGATCCAACCAAAGTCGTCATCGTGCAGTCTTTTCACGCTGGCGATCCCATGGGGGTCGCCCTGCGCCATGTTTGGGGCGAGGAAGCCCAAACCGCCAGCCTCTTCATCACCGAGCATCAACCCCTCGATGATTGGCAAACGAACCCGGCGCTCGTGGACGTCCGGAGCGAGGGACCTCAAACCGTGACGTTCCAAGCATCTGACCTCGGTTACTACCCGGTGGAAATCTCCGGATTGACCGGGGTCGCGACCTCGACGGGGGACCGGTCGGGTCACGCCTACGATGTCATTTTGGACCTCGATGGAGACGGAACCCTGTCGGAGGGTGATGTGCTGGATGGGGGCAGCCCGCCGGGATTTTACCTGCTCGGAAATTTGAACGAGGTGGGAAATCATGACGTGGTGCAGGTAGAATACGCCCCATCTTTTTGGCATACCCAAAGAATTTTCTACCCTGCCGATGTCAACGCCATGACCTCCCAACCCCTTGTGGTCATTTCTCACGGATGGACCCACGAATACACCTACTACGATTACCTGGGCCATCATTTGGCAAGCCACGGTTACATCGTGATGAGCCATCGAAACGATGTGGGAAGCGGAAATGCCGCAGCCACTGAAACCGCCAGCCAAACAGCGTTGGAAAACATCGACGTCTTTCTTTCGGATTTGGGGGTCTTGGCTGGCGGGGTTCTCGAGGGGCGAGTGGATCCCCACCGGATTGTACATATGGGGCACAGCACCGGGGGCGAATGTGTGGTCCGTGCCAGGAACCGACTCGTTGAAGGATCGTATGTTTCGCCATGGATCACAGCGGAAGACATCGTCCTGGTCAACAGCTTCGCCCCTGTCTCCTTTCTTCCAGCCGATGAGGTGGCCCCCCTTGATGTGGCCTTCCATGAATTTTTTGGTGGGGCGGACACCGACGTGTCTGGGGATGCTGTGGATGGCTACGTGCAAGGCTTGGCCATTTTTGAGCGAGCCACTGGGAATCGGAGCGTGACCTATATCCATGGTGCCGGACACGACGACCTTCATGGAAACCCCGGACCTTCTTTGGCCGACGGCCCTGACCTCATCGGGCGTGAGGCCACCCACTCTGTGACGCGGCCATACACGTTGGCGCTGTGTGAACTTCACGCCTGGTCAAATCGTGCTGTCGAGGAATACTTCACGCGACCAAGGATGCAGTTTGGCCCCCTTGGAATTGAAGAAGGCGTTACAGTCACTGGTGAGCACCGGCCGTCATGGTCTCAAGCGACGGGCGGGACGGGCGGGACGGGCGGCTCAATTGACCCGTCACCCATGGAATGAGGGACCTTTGAGCTTTGAAGTGCAACTCTTGGACGGAGAAGGATATTCATGGAACTTTTCGACTGCAGCCTTGGGAGAGGTGTTGCCCCCTTACCCGAGAAGCCGCGGGGGATCCTACAATGCCTGCTTGGTCAACGGCACATACACCCTCGAGGTCGGAGGTTCCACATGGCCAGAAGAACAATTCGTAACCATCACCGACTACCTTGAATACGTCGGATCCGGGACGCACTCCTTCACAGTGAATACCTCTGAACCTTGCGACTCCCTTGAAATTTTGTGCTTCGACACATGGGAAGATGGATGGGACAGTGGCACCTTTGAAATTCAAAACGACGCAGGAGAACTCGTCTTGGAGGGCACGTTGTCCACAGGAAGTTTCCCGGATCCAGGCGCAGGGTGGCAAAATGAATTTCAAAGTTTCTCCATCCCGTTGGACCAAACCGCAGTGGACGCTTCCCCACTTGACCTCAGCCATGTGGTCGAAGTGTGTTTTCAATTGGGTGGAGTGGGCCACGCCACCACAGGGGCCATCGCGTTGGACGATGTGGCCTTGATCTCCTCCGGCCAAAGCCAGACCACCGACCTTGGCTTGATGACCCAAACATCCCTGGACATGGGTTGGACCGTGTTTCCCAATCCTGCAACCTCCTCAGCCCGCGTTCAACCGCCGGACCCTGCAAAGCCCTGGCGCCTCGAAGTCTGGGATTTGCGCGGGCGTTCTGTCTGGCGTCAATCGGGTTCTTTCGGAGTGGCCATTCTTCCAGTCCAAACTTGGCATCCCGGAGGATATGTTGTACGCCTCGAACAGGAAGGATCCTCGACTTCAACCATCTTGATGGTCCATTGAGGTGGTCCAACGTACCACCCTGAGCTATCGGGGGGTTGTAGGAATTCGGACATGCTTTCTCGCCACACGATCCAGGCTTGACAAAAGGGCAAGTCTCGTATCTTTTGGCTCATGCCCCTCCATGTCGTTCAAACACCGCATTCTTCCCCGCATTCTCAGCGGTTTGGACCTGCGAATGCGCGACGAACATGGATGATGGTGGTGTGGGGGGTCTGTGGAATGTGGGCGGGTTGCACGAAAGAACCTCCCCTCGATCCCGATCCATTGGACCCTGCTGAGTCAGCCCAGCCCGTCCTCCCCGACGAGACTTTCCCTTACAGCGAGCTGACCTATCCCCAAACATGGCTAGGCGACCCCGCGCTGCAACTCGCCGGCTCATTCTCTGGCAATCCCCAAGTCACGGACGCGGGAGCCACGCTCGGCAGGGTTCTGTTCTACGACGTCGCCTTGTCGAGAACCAACGACGTGTCTTGCGCCACATGCCACCAACAAGCCTTGGGATTTTCGGATGGTTTGTCCCAATCCACAGGCGTTTCTGGGGTTCCGACAAGGAGAAACACCATGGCGCTGTCCAATTTCCGGTACCAAAGACGCATGTTTTGGGACCAACGCACCAACGGGGTGGTGAACCAGGTGCTTCAGCCCATCGAACATCCCGATGAAATGGACATGTCGTTGGACGCACTGACGACCAAACTCCAAGCCATCGCACATTATCCGCCGCTCTTTGAATCGGCGTTTGGCGACTCGTTGGTGACGCCAGACCGAATCGCCTCTGCGATGGCCCAGTTTCTGCAGGCTTTTCATTCTTATTCCTCGCGTTACGATGAGGGTTTGGCCACGGGATTCGCCAACTTCACACCCTCCGAAATGTTGGGCAAGGAGGTGTTTTTCAATGGAGAAACCCGCTGCAACCAATGCCACAGTGGGTTGTTGTTTCAGTCTGGACAAGCTTTCATCAACGGGCTTGAAGTCGACTATGAGGCTCAAGGCGATGGAGGCATTGGGGAGCTGACCGGCAGTGCGGATGATGACGGGCGGTTCAAAACTGTGAGCCTTCGAAACATCGGAATCACCGGCCCTTTCATGCACGATGGTCGCTTCGCCACATTGCGCGAGGTGGTCGACTTCTACAGCGACAACATTCAACCCCATCCGTACCTGGACGAACGACTCAGCGAGGCGGGGTCAGGTCCCCTGGGTCAAGCCCCCTATCAACTGAACTTAACAGAAGAAGAGCGACAGGGGCTGGTCGATTTCTTGCACACCCTCACCGACACCGTGATGGTGAGCGCTTGGTGGCTCAGCGACCCGTTTTGAAACGGTCCGCACCGTCGATGATGGCATCCACAACGCTCGGATCGAGCAGCGTGCTTACATCTCCCAAATCTCCCGTCTGACCCTCTGCGACCTTTCGAAGAATCCTTCGCATGATCTTGCCTGAGCGGGTCTTGGGTAGTCCCGGGACGAATTGAATGCGGTCAGGCTTGGCAATTTTGCCAATTTCCCGGGAGACTACTTCCACAATCTCGACTTGCCAATCTGCCTCGTCACGACCCACATCAGGACAAATGACAAAGGCATGAATTCCGCTGCCCTTCACTTCATGAGGGAATCCGACAACCGCTGATTCAACCACGGCCGGATGGGCGTTGATGGCATCTTCAATTTCAGCAGTGCCCAAGCGGTGGCCGCTCACATTGATCACGTCATCCACCCTTCCGATGATGCGAAACATGCCATCCGCGGTTCGCTTCGCCCCATCTCCTGTGAAATACATGCCGGGAAAGGCCGAAAAGTACACTTCGCGGCATCGCTTGTGATCGCCATATGTGGTTCTAATCATGGAAGGCCAAGGGTGCTTGATGCACAGCGCGCCTTCAGTGTTGCTCTCCACAATTTCTTGGCCGTTGCTTTCGAGAAGCACGGGTTGAATTCCTGGCAAAGGCAGCCCTGCATGGGCGGGTTTCATGGGGGACAAACCACCCAATCCTGACAACAAGATGCCGCCCGTCTCCGTTTGCCACCACGTATCCACCACGGGGCAACGACCCTGACCCACGTGGGTGTGATACCAATGCCAAGCCTCCTCATTGATGGGTTCTCCCACGCTTCCCAGCACCTTCAAACTTGTCAAATCACAAGCCAGAACGGGCTCCGTACCCGACACCATGAGAGACCGAATGGCTGTGGGCGCTGTGTAAAATTGGTTCACCTTCCACTTTTGACATACCTGCCAAAAACGCCCGGCGTCTGGCCAAGTTGGGATGCCCTCAAACATCAACGTGGTCGCACCCGAAAGCAAGGGTCCATAGACAATGTAGGAGTGCCCTGTGATCCAGCCCAAATCAGCGGTGCACCAATACACGTCCCCAGGTTCGTATTGAAACACGTTTTGGAACGTGTAGGCCGTGTACACCATGTAACCTCCGCAGGTGTGAACCACGCCTTTGGGCTTGCCTGTGGATCCTGAGGTGTACAAGATGAACAAGAGGTCTTCACTGTCCATAGGTACCGCGTGACAGTGGTCGGGCATGCCATCCACACAATGATCCCACCAACAATCCCTGTTCATGACCATGTTCACCTCGGCCTGCAAATGCCTCAGGACCACCACATGTTGGACGCAACCAACCTGTGCCAAGGCCTCATCCACGATGGGTTTGAGGAGCACCTGTTTGGCCCCGCGATTCAATCCGTCGGCAGTCAGAACCACCTTTGCCTGTGCATCCTCGATGCGATCGGCCAAAGCCTTCGCAGAAAATCCTGCAAAAACCACCGAGTGAACCGCTCCAATCCGGGCGCAGGCCAAAACTGCCACCGTCATCTCCGGAACCATGGGCATGTACAAGATCACGCGATCACCCTTGCCTACCCCAAGCGCCTTCAACGCGTTGGCGAAACGACAAGTCTCCGCCAACAATTCGCGGTACGTCATCGTTCGCGACGGAACTTTTGGGTCGTTGGGCTCCCACAACAACGCTCGTTCCTCCCCTCGGGTGGGAATGTGACGGTCCAAGGCGTTTTCCGTGATGTTCAGCTGCCCCCCGACAAACCACTTCACATCAGGTGTATCAAACTCCCAACGGCACACCTCATCGTAAGGACGCTGCCACACAAATTCCCGTGCCACGCCATCCCAGAATCCGTCGGGATCATCAACGCTTTGGCGGTAAACCTCTTGATATTGTTCAAACGAAGTGATGCGAAGGCTCATGACGAAGGGTTTGGAAGGAGGAATGTACAACACGTGGCTACTTGAGGTGATGCCCCTTACCCGGGTTAGGCGAGAACTGATTCAGGCGTGAATCCTCGGAGGTGAATCCCCAGGCGTGAATCCCGAGGAAATGCAAGGTTCACATCCAGTCAATCCAAACAGGCAGGACCCACACCGTCCAGACCCATACCACCAGAATTGCAACCGCATTCAAAGCAAGCCCGATGCGTGCCATGTCTCCCATTTTCACTTGGCCACTTCCAAAAATGATGGCATTCGGCGGCGTGGCCATGGGTAGCATGAAGGCACAGCTGCTAGCCATCGTCACGGGAACGACCAAAAGCAAGGGATCCATCCCCCACGACGTCGCGACTTGGGCCACCACTGGAACCATGATCACCGTCAATGCCAGGTTACTCATCACTTCTGTCAGCAACAAGGCCACAGACGCAAAGGCCACCACCAACACGGGCCATGAGGAACCCGCATGGTTGGACAACACATGAGCCACGGCATCCAGCACACCCGCCTCCTTCAACGCACCAGCCAAGGTCAAGCCACCGCCAAAAAGAAGCAGAATGTCCCAGGGAAGACGGCGCGTATCAGACCAAGAAAGCAGGAATTCACCCTTGGTACCAGAGGGCAACACAAACAACGCCACACCCGCTGCCATGGCTATGGTGGTGTCATTCAGTGCCCCCCACCCCAACCACTCGATCCCTCTTCGAGTCACCCAAAGTCCAGCTGTCATCAAGAAGACAATGGCCACGCGTTGTTCGGCCAAAGTCCAAGGGCCGAGCGCTTGAAGTTCACTTCTCAAAGGTGACACACCTCCCTCGAGGGGGGTGGCATCGATCCGACACAACACACGGGTCAACAGCACATAGGTCGCCCCAAGCATGATCATGGAGTACGGAAAAGCCATGGCCATCCATTCCACGAATGGCATGGAAATCCCAACATGCTCCTCGAGAAGACCAGCCATGGCCACATTGGGAGGAGTGCCCACCAAGGTTGCAATCCCTCCAAGATTGGCCGCATAAGCCGTACCCAAAAGCAAGGCCAGAGGCAAATGCGGGTGTCGTCTCACATCGACATGACCCAACACCGACATCGCCATAGGAAGCATCATCAAGGTCGTCGCTGTGTTTGAAATCCACATGCTCAGGGTCGCTGTCGCACACATGAAGCCCCCAACCAATCGCCTTGGCTTCCCACCAGCAGCCACGAGCACAGTCAGCGCAAAACGTCGGTGTAGGTTCCAGCGTTCCAAGGCCAGCGCGATCAAAAAGCCACCCAAGAACAAAAAGACGTAGTGAGAACCATAAGGAGCCGTCGTCTCAGCAATGCTGGCTATGCCGAGAATCGGAAACAACACCACAGGCAAAAGCGATGTCACCCCAAGAGGGACGGCATCCGAAATCCACCATACCAACATCCAAGCTGCTGCCGCCAAGACGCGTGCCATGTCCATTGGCAATCCTGCCGCCAACACCAGAGCGTACACCAAGGCTGCAGACCCTGGACCCGCCAAACGAACAACCAACGTTGAAGACATCCCTGCAAGAATAAGCAAGAAGCCTGTTTTCCAGCAGAGCACCCCCCTTGTCACACATTATCACACAATCTCGGATACCCGTTCAGCTGGCTTGTGACACATTTGTATCCAACCATCACACATTGTCATGAGCTGTTCAAACTCCTTGAAATTGTCGTTTGTCTGTGTGATGGTCTTCTCGTCTACAATCCAGTCTGGGTTGGCTCAAAGTCCTGACTCGACGAACGACATGCTGCCCTTGCGATGGATGCAAGGGTTGGCAGAACTTGGCGGCAATGCCATGTCACATAATTTGCTCGACGCCACGGAGGGTGACTTTGATGATGATGGTTTTGATGACGTTCTTTCCTTGTCGCCCACCAAGATTCGCATCGCCTGGAATGGACCTGAAGGCCTCAAAAACTTTGAGGTGGTCCAAGAAGCCTCGGGCGAATGGCGCGGAATGGCTTGGGACCCTTCCGCGAAGACCCTGTGGCTGCAATGTGCTTTTCCTGACAGATTGGAATGCTGGCATTTTGAAGGCCAAACCTTGGATTTTGACCACTCCTTCTCCGGTGCATCACAATCCATTCGCGTGTGCCCCGACCGAGGGCTGGTGTCGCTTCAAAGGAAAGGCAACGAACTTGAATTGTTGACCGCACAGGGAGAGTCCATTGTCCTGATTCCCGATGCATCGTCACTTTCCGATGCTGCCCTCATCCCATCTCGTAAACCTGGGGATCCAGACATTCTCGTTCTGCAAGACAAGTTCACCGGACAACTTGGCACGGCCGTGGGCTCCGCGGATCGATGGTCTGAGGTATCATGGTGGAATGAATCCGGGTCCACGCTCACCTGGCACATTCGGATGACTGAACGGGAAGGATTCCAAGTCTTGGGCAATTCGGACAAAAACTTATGGTTCAAGGAAATCGATGCCTCAGGTGCGGTTCGCAATGCATGGAAACCGTCTCGTCGGGAATGCCATGACTGCGATCATTGGCTCATTCCCAACGACGATCCGAATGTGATCGAGGTGGTTGTGAGATCGCATGTGATGTTCACCACCTCTCATCTTCTCTTGGACGCACGAGACGGTCGTGAAACCTCGAGGTTCATTCTTGCCGAATTGGACCAAGCACCTACCCTTGTGATGCCCGACTTGGACGGCGACGGAACCGCGGATATCATGTACCCCTTGCATGACGGGCACCAATGGGCATACCACGTTCCTTGGAAAACGGGGACACGAAGGGTGTTCTGGAATGCGCCGGGAATCCAAACGGATCGGTGGAATCTCCCGTTTGACATACCCAAACCCTGGCTTGACGCAGTGGGAGACCCATCCAGAATCCAAGAAATTTGGACGCATCAGGGAGAACTTCTCGTTCACAAGACAGAGGGGTGGTACGCCATCGAAACGCTCGATTCTATGCGTTCTTCCAACGCCGTACCTTCTGACCCAACGCCGGATGGCCCGTTCTGCCACCAATTGCTCATCGACTACCTGGAATTGGGTCTCTTGTCCGGCCAAGACGATTACACCGGCATTGCAGAAATCAAGCCTCACCAATGGCACCACATTGTGTACATCCGAAAGGCTGATTTGCGGACTGAAGTGTGGTTGGATGGTCAATGCCTTTTTCGTGGAAAAAGCGCAGAAATGAGGTATTACTACAATGCCATTCTGTTTGGTGCAGCCTATGGTCGCCGCTACTTGCGTTGGGCAGGCGTGTCCTTAGACCGAGTTATTCTCTCCGGCAAACACTGGACAGAGACGGACATCCTGAATGAATACAACCGAACGGTCCCACCCCCACCTGCCTATGTTGTCGAACAATGGGATTTTGAATCCATGCCTCCCATTGGAAGCAAGAGCGAGAACGTGCTGGAAGGAAATTCTCAACCAAAGCTGGTCCAGGGAATCGACGGAAATGCAGTGTCATTCGACGGTTTGGACGATGCGTACAGGACCTTTGTCAAGGTCCCCATGGACAACATCACCTTGAGCTTCTTTGTCAGATTGGACGACCCATCCATCCAATCCACCCAAAGCATGGCTACGCTGTACGGCATGTACAACACCACTCTCAATCTGGTTTGGAGACCCCGGAGTTTCATGCTTCAATCCAAACTCGAGAACACACCCTTGGAAACCCCTGCCAAGACCGTGGAGAATCCACTGAATCTGCCCGCTGGTGCCTGTCTCCATCTCCAAGATGATGAACTCTGTGCATTGACCCCTTCCGCTGAAATTTGGATGGAAGGACCTTTGGGATGGCAAAAACATGCCGATCCCTCTCCATCGATCAAGCTACCTGTTGGCAGGCCTTGGTTGGAACGCGACCGCTTGAATTGCCTAGATGCAGCGGGAACCCAGTGGAGCTGGCAAGCCAATGAAGGTTGGACGGAACATGGACATGAACAATGGGAGGGGTCCAAAATTCTGGAGTCTTCGAGGTTTGGAGCTTTTGTCAGCCATGACGCTGGATGGCTTTGGTTTGAAGAAAGTGGAGAAAAAAGCTGGGTTCCCCAAGATTCAATTGCCGCGCCCACGATGCTCTCGTGGACACCTGTGGGGGACGTGGTCCACCTCGGGGCTGCCGGATGGTTTGGGTGGCAGCCTTCCCGTCGAAACCTGACGATGATGCTCGCTCGCCCCCTGATCTCTCCAAACGGAATGCAGTCCCGCATGTTGTGGGTGCTTGGCATCCTGATGTTGATCATTGTGGGAGGACTCTGGACGATCCGACGAACTTCCAACCTCCTCGACACAGCCATGGACGAGGGCTTGACTGTGCCTTCAGACCTTCTCCAAACATTGGGTCGGCTTGTGTCACTGGGTCAGGTTGGCTTTGACACAGTGACTCTCGATAATGCCATCGGAAACAGCGACTACGACACCGATGAAACACGCAGAGCCCGACGATCTAGATTCGTCAAAGAATGCAACTCGTGGGGGCACTCTGTACGAGGTATGGAAATCATCCAACGGACCAAAGACCCGTATGACAGACGTCGCACGAATTACCAAATTCACTTGGCGTGGTTCAGCGACCTCCGAACATTGGTGATGCAAACGCCTGCTGATGGCCCGAGCGAGACGCAGATTCCCGACCCAAAAGAAGGCCATGGTTCAGAAGCTTGACGATGCATAAGTCCAGGCACAGCACAGCCAGTTGATTGTGTCGGCATGAGTGGAAAGACCGCCCTCTGAAGTTTGGGGTAACGTCACCTTGACATCGACGATTTCTGTTGGAATCCATCCAAAGAGCTGAACCTCTGGGCGAGGGTCTTGTTTTCTTGTGCATGCTCACGTCCCTCGCCACCCAACTTCTTCGCTTGCGATTCAGTGCCCTTTGTTCTGCCCTGTTGACCTCTTGCGCGGGAGAGGAACCACGCGCGTGGCAAGCCGTGGAATGGCGGTTTGGCCTTCACGAGACCAACACGTGGCGCCCGCTCAACGACGGGGTCATGGGCGGCATGTCGTCAGGCAGCATTGCGTGGGCGGAGGAGTCCTTGGTTTGGGGTGGAGCCACTTCCTTGGCCAACAACGGAGGATTCGCCTCCATCCGGAGCCCCTGGGGAGAAACCGACCTAGCAGGAATGGGTCAGGCCGTGGTGGTCTGTCGAGGGTCCGGAGGCCCGTTCAAGTTGACCCTGGAGACGTCTGAACGCTGGTGGATGCCCTACGCTTACGCGTCCTTCGAGCCGTCCTCGGATTGGCAAGAAGTGGTGATTCCATTGCGCGAGTTTCGTTGGAACATGGCCCGCATGGGCGACCTGAAGCAGGTGTCGGGGTCGGAACTGGGAAGCGTGCTTCGGGTCGGGCTGATGAAATACGACGGCACCGCCCAGCCCTTCGAATTGGAGGTCCGGTCGATCTCGTTTCAGGGCGCCGACTGACGGCCTGCGGGGTGCGCGGGCTCGTGGGTCGTCAACCACAACAGCGCCTCGCCAAACCTCGCGCCCCAGTCCGACTCGAAGTGCTTCGCTCCGCGGTACGCCCGCACGGTGAAGGTCTGCTGCAACGAATCGAGGTACGTTCCCATGTCGTCGACCCCGGGCTGCAATTGCGTTTCCAGCCCCACCGTGCCGTGGTCAATCCACACAGGTACGCGGGTTCCACCCCAGGCTCGTGCCCGCAACGAATCGACGTAGCTGAAGCCGTTGTAGGCAAAGGCCGGGGACATGCACATGGCGGAGGCGAAGACGTCAGGGTGCCGCTCGGCTGCGATGAAGGAGATCAGTCCCCCCATCGAGGCGCCGGCCACGGTGACGGGCAGGTCCGAGGCCATGCCGGCCGTCGACAAGACGTGCGGAACGAGTTCCTCAGCGAGCCACGCCACGTAGGTTGCTCCCGCCGGGCCCGGGCCGTAATCGTTCGACCGGTCGGCGGTGCAAGCGACGGCAAGCACGGCCGTTCGCGGCACTGCCCTTTCCCGAACGAGCCCGTCCAGCACCTCGTCGACGCCCCAATCCACCCCAAAGTTGGCGGTGGCGGGATCGACGACGTTTTGGCCGTCGTGCATTACGACCAGGCGCGAGACGGGCGTCGGCGGGTCCGTCTCGGGAGGCCACCACAGCCACACGTTGCGCGGCAACAACCCCGGCGGCGTGAACGTGCCGAGGGAATCGAGGCGGCCCGTGATTTGGCCTACCACCCGGTGCTCGGATTCGGAAGAGCTCCACCCCGTGACGGTGTCCGCAATAAGCGTGTCGCGGTTCAGCACAACCGTCGCGTTGCCTCGCTTGAATCCATCCCGGTCCAAGGCTTCGTGGTCCCACGTCCCCAGGGTGTACTTGAATTCGAGGGTGGAACCGTCCACCCAGGCGGACTTCTCCCACGTTTGGTCTCCCACGTATTCCATGCGCAGCCCGTCAGGCCGCCAAGGACCCCATCCGGCGGGAGAACCTGCGACGAACACGGCCGAATCCGGAGGCAACCCGGGAGCGTGAAGCTGGAACTTCACCACCGTGTAAGGCCGGTTGGGCACGAAATTCGAAGGCGAAGGCGCAGATGCTTCGGTCAAGATCCGATGTTGCATGCCTGCGAGCGCCGCGACGACGACGAACGGCGCCACGCTGAACACTACCGCGGCAACGGGTTTCTTCAGGGCGAAAAACAACCATTGAAGCACCAGCCCCACACCGAGCACGCCCAAAGCCAAGACCAAACTGCCAATCACCCCCCAAGCCTTCGGGTCGCCAAGCACCTCGGGAGAGGTGAACATCATGGGTGACATGGCGAGCGCCCCCAAAGTGAAAAACCCCACTACCAAGTCGGCACAAGTCGCCAACACCAACCACAACGCAAGAGCGATTCGCATGCCGCAAAGTAAAGCGCACAGGCCTCGAGCGCGATTCGCATGGAAACGCACCACATGTTCATGTTCCGGAAATATAACTTTTGTCACACTTCACTACCTTGCCCCACAAACCCTTACGCTTTTTTCATGAAAACTTCCACCACACTCACCATTCTTGGTGTGTACCAAACCCTCTTTGGCTGCATGGCCATGTTTTTTGCCTCCTCCATGGCGGAGATGGCCCTGGCCGAATCCTACGCGGGCGACGCCAACCTTGTTCACCTCGCCACCAACATGCACGTCGGCATCGGACACGCCTTCTTCATGATTGGCATCTTGTTGCTCGCATCTCGGAAGGCTGGCATCGACGTGGCCAAAACCATCCTCCTCGCCTACCTCGTGGGCATCGCCGCAATGTTTGTCGTGATGATCATGGTCATTGGCAACAGCGAGCTGATGAACTTCGGCATTGAAATGATCGCGCCGGACATGGTGTTCTTCGTGCTGGCGATCTACGGCTACTTCAAGGCGAAATAATTGTTACCACACATTTATAAAAACGTTCTCAACCCCAACCTTTTTCCCATGAATCCATTGGTAATCGTGGCCGGCATTCCGACGGCCCTGGCTTTGTTTGGCGTCATTCGCCGCAACCGTTTCTTTTTTCTGCTTGGCTACTTCCTGTACGCCTTGATCGTCATTCCCAACGAGCTCACGACCTACGCGAGCAACGGGGACATCCAACATTTGGCCCTCGCGGCGATTTGGTGTTGCCAAGCGATCGTGGCCTTTCCCAACAAACTGAATTACGACGGCTCCAAGGTGTTCAAGTCGTTCGCCATCAAGGTGTTCCTCACGCTGAGCGTGGTGAACCTCTTCGGCGTCCTTCTCATTCAGTCCATGCCTGCGAGCTTGGAGTTGACGGAGGGCACCAAAACGATTGCAGGCACCTACCACGGCATCCTCGCGGCACTTCCTCTGGTCGGCATCTTTTTGATGGCGACGGACCGCATTCCAGTCGGCACGAACGAGTGAGGCTATTTCGAACGAGTCTTCGCGAAAAGGCACCCTGCAGGGTGCCTTTTTTCGTGGCGATTGGGATTGCCTCCCTTCGGTCGTTGATCCTCAGTGGGGGCTCGTTGCCCAAGCGGCGAAAGGCACCGTCACCGAGGAAAAACTGCGGGAACATCACTCCCAGGGACCGCCACGAGTGACGTTCACAAGCGTTTCCCCGTCGAGGCGGTACAAGCCCCCTGCAAACCCAAACCACATTCGGCCGAGCCGGTCCTGGTAGATGGAATTGCACCCGAAGCGGAAGTCGGGCTGGGCGGGCTCCAGCTGGGTGAACAGCTTGAAGGCGTTGCCGTCGTAACGGTACACGCCGTGGCCGGTGGCGCAGATCCACAGGTGGCCGGCGCGGTCTTCGTACACCGAATAGATTTCGTTGCCTGTCAAACCGGGAACTTCCGGAAAGGTGGTGATTTCTTTGCCGTCCCAGCGGCAGAGGGCTCCGCGCTTCTCCCCTTCCGGCAGGTGCCAGTGGTAGCAGCTGAGCCAAAGGTTCCCGTCGCGGTCCTCGAGGTGCAGGGACACGTTGTTGGTGGGGAGTCCGTCGGCGGTGGTGAGTTGGTGAAAGGTTTGGCCGTCGTGGCGGTACGCACCTTGGTCGGACGTGCCAAACCACAGGTCGCCGTTGCGTGCCTGGCGCATGTTCATGGGCTCGTAGCCGGTGCTGTTGGTGCGGGGCAGGGACGGCTCGGGAAGCACGAACTCCAAAAACACGCCCAACTGCTCCCGGTAGAACCGCCCGTTCGATTGCACCCACAGGGCACCTTCCTGGTCAAAAAAGGGCCGGACCGGGCGGTCAGGAAATCCCGCGGGGTGCGTGGCACGCTCCAGGGTGGTTCCGTCCCATGTCATCAGTGCGGACTCCCCGCCCATGTGTTCGTGGGCGGAAACAAACCACAGCCGGTTGTCGGGGGCCAGCGTCAACCCGGTCACCCGATCTCCCACCAGCCCGTCCTCCTCGTGGAATTCACGCAGCTCGCGGCCGTCCCACATGAACGCTCCGCTGCCCACCGAGCCCAGCCACAGGTTTCCGTCGGCGTCTTCAACGGGGCCGAGGGGGTAGTCGGCGATTTGGTTCTGGTCGGTGGAGTCGTGCGGGACGGTCCATGGGGGATTTGCCGGTTCGTGGGACGCTCGGGCTGGGAGCGCTGGGAGCATGCAGAAGAGCGTCAGCGCGGAGGCCAAACATGCGGTCGGGGTCATGCTGGCAAGGTAGTGCGGAGTCCGGAGGGGGATTACCTCCCTTCGGTCGGTGAACCCGGGTGGGGGGCTCGTTACCCAAGCTGCGAAAGGCACCGCCGCCGAGGGCGGCGGACTTTTTTGCGTCTTTTCGCCTGTGCCTGTGAGCGAGCTCACGCACGCCTCAAGACGCAAAAAAGGCACCCAATTGGGTGCCTTTTTTGCTTGTAGCCCGTAGGGGATTTGAACCCCTGCTACCAGGATGAAAACCTGGCGTCCTAACCCCTAGACGAACGGGCCAAAGAGGAGCGCAAAGATAGTCAGGTTGCTCTTTCCCCGCAACCGACCCGCAAAAAAATGCGCAGGCGAGGTTGGGCCTGCTCAGGCGAGGTACGCGCGGAGCATCCACGAGGTCTTTTCCTGCTCGCGGATGTAGTCGCTCATGAGGGCGTTGGTGCCTTCGTCGTTGGCCTGACCGCTCAGGGCAAGGAGGGCGCGTTCGCGGACGAGGAGGACGCCGTACGCTGCGGCACAGTGACGGACCGCCTCGACGCCGTCGGTGACGTCCTTCACGGCCGGGATGGTCGCGCCCGCCACGTAGTCCTGCATGGCATGGAGTGGGGTGCCGCCCAAGGTGAGGATGCGCTCGGCGACCTCGTCAATCTTGAGCTGGAGGTCGGTGTAGAACTCTTCGAATTTGAGGTGGAGTTCGAAGAAGTTCTGGCCTTGGACGTTCCAATGGAAGCCGCGCACGTTCTGGTAGAAGACGTGAAGGTCGCAGAGCAGGGCGTTGAGTTCCTTGCTGAGGGCGGCGGCGTCTTCGGCGTTGAGGCCGATGGGGAGGTTGGTGTCCATGGGGCGGAAGGGTGTCAGTAGGCTTTGGCGAAGAGGACGCGGCGCGCGCTCGGGGCGCCGGTTTTGACGCAGGTGCCGGGCGTGGTGTCGCCCTCGTAGGGGATGCACCGGATGGTGGCCTTGGTCTGTTGCTTGATCCACTCTTCCGTCTCGGCGGTGCCGTCCCAGTGGGCGCTCACGAAGCCGCCCTTGTCCAAGGCTGCGAGGAACTCGTCCCACGTGTCGGCGACGTGGGTGTTCTCGCGCATGCGGTCGTGGACGCGCGCCGTGAGGGAGCTCTGGATGTCGTCGAGTTGCTCGCGGACGTGGGCGGCGAGGCCGTCGAGCGGCACGAAATCTTTCGTCTTCGTGTCGCGACGGGCGAGCTCGCAGGTGCCCTTCTCGAGGTCACGAGGTCCCATGGCGATGCGCAGGGGCACGCCCTTGAGTTCGTACTCGGCGAACTTCCAACCACTCCGCTTCGTGTCGTCGTCGTCGAGCTTGACGCGAATGCCGGCAGCCTTGAGCTCGTCGGCGACCGCTTGGCACTTGGCGACGATCTCTTCCATTTGTTCTGGGCCCTTGTAAATGGGGACGATGACGACTTCAATGGGGGCGAGCTTGGGAGGAAGCACAAGGCCTTGGTCGTCGCTGTGAGTCATGATGAGGGCGCCAATGAGTCGGGTGCTGACGCCCCACGACGTAGCCCAAACGTGCGACTGCCCCCCCTCCTTGTCCGCGAACGTCACGTCGAACGCCTTGGCGAAGTTTTGGCCCAAGAAGTGGGAGGTGCCGGCCTGCAGGGCTTTGCCGTCCTGCATGAGCGCCTCGATGCAGTACGTGTCCTCGGCGCCCGCGAAGCGCTCGCTCTCGGTCTTCACGCCCTTGATGACGGGCATCGCCATGAAGTTCTCCGCGAAGTCGGCGTAGACCTCGAGCATCTTCTTGGCTTCCTCGACGGCCTCGTCCTTGGTCGCGTGGGCCGTGTGGCCTTCCTGCCAGAGGAATTCCGCCGTGCGCAAAAACAGGCGCGTGCGCATCTCCCAGCGCACCACGTTGGCCCATTGGTTCACGAGGAGGGGGAGGTCGCGGTAGCTTTGGATCCAGCCCTTGTAGGTGTTCCAAATGATGGTTTCGGAGGTCGGGCGAACGATGAGTTCCTCCTCGAGTTTGGCATCGGGATCGACAATCACACCTCCTCCGTTGGGGTCGTTTTTCAAACGGTAGTGTGTCACCACGGCACACTCCTTCGCGAAGCCTTCCACGTGGGCCGCTTCCTTGCTCAAGTAACTCTTGGGAATGAAAAGCGGAAAATAAGCATTGAC
>JAQBVN010000025.1 GCA_027622975.1 Bacteroidota bacterium
CAGATGACGTTGGTGCAGTCCACGTAACAACCGCAGAGCAGTTGCCAGCATCAGCCGTCTGAGTGATGTTCGATGGCATGCCGCTGATCGCAGGTGACTCGTCGTCAGTTACAGTTACAACTTGCGTGGCAGTTGCCGTGTTTCCTGTCGGGTCAACGACCGTCCAAGTTACAGTTGTCGTTCCTACAGCATAAGTAGCAGGCGCATTGTTGGAGACCGAGGTGCCGCAATTGTCAGCCACCGTCGGAGAACCAATAGAGACACCAGCCGCTGCTGCAGAACAAGCACTCAAGTCCGCACTCACCGTGACATCAGCAGGCGCCGTAATTGTAGGGCTGCTTGTGTCCTGAACCGTCACTGTCGCATTCGCAGAATCGCTGTTGCCGCAGGCATCGGTCACCGTCAAGGTCACCGTATTCTCGCCGAGGTCGTTGCAATCAAAAGAAGTCACATCCAAGGACAATGTCAAAGCGCTGCAGTTGTCGCTCGAACCATTGTCGATGTCCGCAGTGGTAATCGAACCTTGGCCAGAAGCATCCAAAATCACGATTGCGTTCTGCACTGAAACGGTCGGCTTCACCTCATCGGTGATTGTGAACGTCGCCCACGTGGTGGACGTGTTGTTCGACCCATCCGCCACGGTGAATGTCACATTGACTGACCCCGTTGCACCGCAATCGTCACTCAAATCACCGTCGACGTAATCGTGAGTCCAAGTCAATGGGCCGCACGCATCCGTTGCAGTCGCCCCACCATGGTTGCTAAGCCAAGCCTGCAACTCTGTTGTGTTGCCAGAACCATCGCAGGACACTGACGTGCTCGATGCCTGAGTTGTGATGCTTGGGAAGGTAACATCAGAGACTTCCACCGTCGCAATTGCCGTGCTGGAGTTTCCATTGTTGTCGGTCACCGTCAATGTAACCATGTTATCGCCCAAATCAGCGCAAGTGAACGAGGTTACATCCAAGGCGTACGATGCAATGCCGCAAGCGTCGTAAGACCCGTTGTTGATGTCAGCAGCGGCAATCGATGCGTTGCCCGAGGCGTCGAGAGCAATCTCAATGTCTTGCGCCACAGCCACCGGATTCACGTTATCTTCCACTGTGACTGTTGCTGAAGCTTGGCTCTGGTTTCCGCATTCGTCCGTAACAGTCAACACCACTGTGTTGCTAGACCCCACATTGGCACAAGTAAACAAACTGTTGTCAATGGCCAGCGAAACGTCACCACAGGTATCTGAAGAACCGTTGTCGACGTCGTCAGCAGTAATTGTCGCTTGGCCGTTGGCATCAAGTTGAACCGTGATGTCTTGGGCCAAAGCAACAGGAACAGTTGTGTCTTGGATGGTCAATGTACGGCTCACCGTTGAGGAATTACCACATGCGTCTGTCGCTGTGAAAACAACGACAGCTGTTCCGGTATTGCCACAACCATTGGACATGCCAGTGTAATTGTTGGTCCAAGTCACACCTGAAGGATCATTGCCATTCGAGAACCCGTGGTTGCTCAACCAACTGGTTGCAGGACTTGCCCCTGGTGCACACTCCGCGGTGAGATTGATCCCAGGGAAAGTGATGGTTGGAGGCGTGGTATCAACAATGCTAAATGTCGCAGTGCTTTGCGTGGTGTTTCCACAAGCATCAGTCGCAGTGAAGGTTACCGTCGCCGATTGTGACACGCCACACCCAGCCGTAAATCCATCGAAGCCCTCGCTCGTATAGTTATGGGCCCATGTCACGGAGCCGCAAGCATCTGATGCCTGTGCTCCCCCATGGGTACTCAACCACGAAGCAAACTCATCAGCCCGATCGTCTGATGAATTGTATTCATAGGTTTGGTTCGAAGCAACTGTGTCCATTGTCGGACCCGTCGTGTCATCAATGGTGAACGTTGCAGTCGTGGAGCTGCTGTTGCCAGAGCCGTCCGTCACAGTGAAAATCACTTCCACAGAACCCGTTTCACCGCAATCGTCGCTTAAAGAAACTTCTCCAGAATCGGTTCCATAGTTGTGCGTCCAAGTCAGTGATCCGCAAGCATCTGTCGCTGAAGCTCCTCCATGACTGGCCAACCAAGCATTCAACTGGGTTGTGTTCCCCGAGCCGTCACATTCCACCGTCTCATCAGAAGCAGCAGTCGCAATCGCTGGCGCTGTGATATCATTCACCGTGACGGTAGCTGTTCCCGATGCAATGTTGCCGCACTCATCTGTCACGGTCAGGGTGACAGTGTTGAGTCCAAGATCATTGCAATCAAACGTCGAAGGTTCCACATCGAATGAGATGGAGCTGCAGTTGTCAGTGCTTTCGTTGTCCACAGCGTCGTTGGCTATGGTTGCTTGACCCGAAGCATCCAAATTCACAGTGATGTCATTGGTGAGCACCGTTGGCGGGGTTACATCCGTCACTGTGATTGTCTGGGTAAAGGATGTTTGATTTCCGCAGCCATCCTGAGATGTCCAGGTCCGCACGATTGTCTCACTTCCGGCGCATGAGCCTGGAGTAGAGGTTTCGGAAAAATTCACTGTTTCCGATCCGCTGCACGCATCATTCGCTGTGACAGTAGCTGCCAATGGAATGGCGTCGCAAGAAACTGAAATCGAGGCCGATGGTGTTCCACTCAGCACAGGTCCGATGCTGTCCTCAATGGTGAAAGTTGCTACAGTTGTAGACGTGTTGTTGCACGCATCTGTCGCAGTAAAAGTCACCGTCGCTGATCCTGTTGCACCACAAGCCGATGTCAATCCTATGAAGTCGTGGGTCCATGAGACACTGCCGCATGCATCCGACGCAACAGCACCACCATTGTTGTTAAGCCAAGTGGTCAAGGCCGTTGTGTTGCCCGCTCCATCACATTCAACGGTCTGGTTGCTCGCTTGTGTAGTAATGCTGGGACCCGTTGTATCTACAATGCTGAACGTAGCCGTCGTAGAACTGCTGTTGCCGCAATCATCAGTGGCAGTGAAGATGACCGTCGCAGAACCCGTGGCGCCGCAGTCATCGCTCAATGCTGTGAAGTTATGGCTCCAAGTCACGCCGCCACAGGCATCTGAAGCAACCGCACCACCGTGGTTATTCAACCACGCGTTCAAATCTGCTGTATTCCCCGAGCCATCACATTCAGCGCTACCATTGGAAGCACTGGTTCCAATCACAGGCACTGTGGTATCAACAACCGTCAACTCTTGCACGTGACTCGTGGTTCGTCCACACTCATCTGTGGCAGTCCATGTACGCGTGATGGTGTAAGAATCATCGCATGCACCAGCCGTGGTCGACTCTAACATAGTCACGGTTGCCGTGCCACAAGCATCAGTAGCAGTCAGGATTTCAGGCTGTGGCACTGCATCGCATTCCACTGTGGCATCGGCCGGGAGTGGCGATTGAACAAACGTGGGGGTTGCAGTATCCGTCACGGTGATGACCAAAGCAATGTCATCGGTATTTCCGCAACCATCAGACACTGTGAACGTCACTGTGGCAGTGCCCGTATTGCCGCATCCGTCAGACAAACCAGTGTAGTTGTGGCTCCACTGCAAATTACCCGCTGTAGTGCAATTGTCCGTGGCTGAAGCACCACCATGGCTTTCAAGCCATGTCGTAATTGCATCGCTGTTGCCTGAAGCACATTCCAAATTGAGTGCATTTCCTCCAGAGATCACCGGAGCAACCTCGTCCGTGATTGTCACAACTTGGGTGCCAATGGTTTCGTTGCCAGAGTCATCCGTCGCCGTCCAGGTCCTTGTCACCACAGAAGCATTCGCACAAGTCTCGCTAACCACAGAAGACTCAGAATAATCCAGGGTTACACTCGCACAACAAACATCAGACGCAGTTACAGCCGTCAATCCTGCGATGTAATTTGAATAATTCTCACAACTCACAGTATGATTTGCAGGAACATTCGCTAGCACAGGCGCTTGAGTATCCTGGACAATGAATGAGGCTGAAGACGTGCTGAAGTTTCCAGAACCATCCGTCACGCGGAAAACCACATCAAACCCAGTCGCTGTTTCCGTTGAAGTGTACGTCCAAACCAATCCGCCACAGGCATCCGTCGCAGTTGCTCCTCCATGGTTATCCAACCAAGCGGTCAACTGACCAGGATTGTTCTCAGGATGACACTCCACTGTCAAGTTGGAAGCCTGCGCAGTCAGCGTTGGGGCCACGTTGTCAACCACAGTGATGGTCACATCTTGCGTTGTTTCATTTCCGCACTCATCCAAGGCCGCAAATTCAACGGTGTTGACACCCAAGTCAGTGCAATCGAAGGACGTCGTCTCCAATGAAATGGACACCGTTCCACAATTGTCTGATGTCCCATTGTCGAGAGATGCGGCCGTGATCGAGCCATTGCCATCTGAATCAAGCTGAACCTCCGCGGTCAAATCAATGTTGAGTACGGGCCCTTCGGTGTCCTGAACTGTAATGGTTTGCGTATGAGTTGTAGAAAGGCCGCAATCGTCCGTAGCCACCCACGTGCGTGTCAACGTATAATTGTAGAGGCACGAGCCATCCACACGTGTCTCCGTGTATGCCACTGTGGCGCTGCCGCAGTTGTCCGTTGCTGTCAAAGTTGGCGCTGTTGGAACCTCATCGCATTCAACCGTCGCATGCGATGGCAAATCCTGAACGAATGAGGGTGGTGTGTTATCCACGACCGTGAATGTGGCGGTGCTTGACGTTGCATTTCCGCACTCGTCGGTCACTGTAAATTCCACTGTCACCGAACCGGACGCACCACAACCATCGCTCAAACCGTTCGTTGCGACATCATAGTCATTGGTCCAAACCAAATCCTCATTTGCCGTGCAGTTGTCCGTGGCCGAAGCTCCGCCATTGGCCGCAAGCCAGTTGGTCAACGACGTACCTTGGCTCGCACCGCATTGCACCGTGGCATCCGCCGCATGTGAAGCCAACACAGGATTCGTGGTATCCACCACTGTCAACACTTGGGTGTGGCTCGTTGTGTTTCCACATTCGTCTGTGGCAGTCCAAACTCGCGTGATGGTGTAGCCGTTCGGGCATGAACCTGGAGTTTCCGTATCAACGCGCGTGACGGACGCTGAACCACACTCATCAGTGGCAGTCAACGTTGCTGGCGCAGGAATGCTAGAACATTCCACCGTTGCATCGGCCGGCAAAGCCTCGACGAAGACGGGATCTGCATTATCCACAATGCTCACAGTGGCTGTCGTGGAAGACGAATTACCGCAATCGTCTGTCACAGTGAAAGTGACAATGGCAGAACCAGTGGCACCGCATCCGTCAGACAAACCGGAGTAGTTGTTTGTCCAAGTCAAGTCAGTGTCAACATTGTCGAGTGCAAATCCAGTAAATCCATTGCTAGCCAACCACTGATCAATCACATTCTGAATTTCCGCAGGGTCGTTGGCATCACAATCAAACGAAAACGACGTGGCACCAACCAAAATGGTAGGTGCAGTGCAATCATAACAGCACGAATTGTCACTTCCGCTGGCGGTGTATACATCGCACGCATCATCGTCAATGCATGAGTTGCCAGAGCAGGAAACACCCACGGATTGGTGTCCAATCGAACCGGAATCCGTGTCGGTGCCCTCCAGCAACACAGTGGTGTTGACCAAAACGTCCGAAACCAAATCCATCAATTCAGACCCCACGATTGTACCAAACCAGTTGCACGTCGCCGTGACGTTGGTTCCGTCAGCCGCATAAATTGACACATCGTTGCTGCTCAAGTCATTTCCAGAGATGGTCGCTGTAGTCGCATCCGTAGGCGAGGCTCCAATAGCGACAGCTGTGGTGTTGCCAGTCAGAACGTTTTCACTGATGGTGACAGCCGTTCCCGTCGCCTCCATGTCAGAGGCCAAAATGGCAGCTGAAGTCGTGCCCGCCAACTCACCCAAACAAGCTGTGATCACGTTGTTGCTCAGTGTTGCGCTAGCCGCCGATCCCACTTCAATGCCGAAGTCGAGGTGGCTGCCAAGACCCTTACCAGTGTAAGTATTTCCGGAAGCCAACACGTTGGTCGCAGCCATGCTACCGTCGTATGCCTTCCGAATGTGAATACCAATACGGCCAATGTTGCTGAAGCTGTTTCCTGAGACAGTGATGTTAGAACCATACAAGGTCAAACCACGACCATCGGTGGAACCAACGACGAAGTTCTGGAACACGTTGTTCGAAATCGTACCGCCCGTCCCATACGATGAAACACCCATGCGAACTGAGTTCGAAGGAGCATTGCCATCGAGGGTGAAACCACTCATGTTGAACTCCACGCCTGAGTTCACTTGAATCATACTGGGGTTGGTCCCCGCAGAGCCAATGTCATCAAAGTCAGCCGTCAACGAAGTCGTTCCACTTCCGGCACCGCTCAAAGTGATGTTCTTGTTCACTGTGATTTGGGCATCCAGGGTATGGCTTCCCGCCAAAACACTCACGATATCACCGGCAGTGGCTGCATCGATGGCATCTTGGATGGACATACCCGCAGGCACCTCCCAGTCTCCATTGTCCATATCGGAGATGGTAACATCGGTAAACAATGGGCTCTGCGCCTGGGTCAAACCTGTGGTGTAAGCGGCATTTTGAGAGCAAGCCACTTGACCCAAAGTTCCGTCCAAGGCAGTGCCAGTGACGAGGTGAGTCAACGAGGCAGGCACTGTGATGTCAGCCCCATCGGTCGGATCGTTCGACATGGTTCCCTCCCAGACACCACCGGAATTCAAATCGCCGGATTGCCATGCAATTCCACCATTATCGTTGTTCAAATCCATGGTGCCTGCAAAAACAGTGCTACCAGGTGCACCAATTCCAGCAGAAGCCTGCACCGCAAGTGAGCTCGGGAAGACTGCTGCGTCACCCCAAGCATTGCCAGAAGTGGTCAAATTTGTTACCAGGATGTTGTTGCAACTCGCCAATGCCAAACCATATCCATCGGCAGCTGAACTCAAATGCAAATCCGAAAGGTTGGCGTTGGACACCCCATTCAAATCAACAGCTGATTTGCCTGTGCCTGACACACCTACTTCACTCAGTGAAAAAAGACTCACCCCTGGCTGAACCTTGATTCCATACGTTCCTGCATTCGTCAAAGACAAACCAGACAAGCCCACATTGTTCGCAGCAACATTCAACCCAAGGTCGCTTGAAGTAGAATTGATGGTCACATTAGTTCTGCCAGCACCAGTCAAAGTCAGGGCATGGTTGATGTCCAAACGACCCTCCGAATACGTTCCCGCTCCAATGCTAATCCTATCGCCTAGTGACGACGCATCAATCGCATCTTCAATGCTCAAACCTTCGACCACATCCCATTCACCGTTCACCAAATCGTAGATGACAACAGCTGTGTAGCTCGCATTGCTAGCGTTGGCGGCAGCCTGGGCATACGCTGTGGCTTGGGGAGCAGCAACTTGTGCTGAAGCTCCATCCACGCGATCACCAGACACAACGTGTGAAAAAGAAACCGGAACCTGAACATGACCCGATCCATTGTGGGCAATGATTCCAGTCCACACACCTCCAGAAGCCAAATCTCCCTCCTGGACAGCAATCCCACCGTCTCCGTCTTCCAAATCCAATGTGCCAGTGAACACAATCCCTGAGGGGCCCTCAATGGCATTTTGGTATTGCGTGGCAGCAGGCATCACACCAGCCGCACCCCATGCATTGTTTGCCGTTACCAAACCATTGACAGTCACATCAACGCAGCTTGAGATGGCCAAACCATATCCATCGGCAGAACTCGAAGCCTCGATGTTGGTCAATGTGGCCGTATCGACACCGTTCAAATCGAAGGCTGACTTGCCAGTGCCAATCACCACGACATCGGAAAGCGCCAAGTCATCACAACTTGATGCCTTCACCCCGTAGGTCGTCGAAGCGCCTCCAACCAGCATCAAACCTGAAATTGTGACATTGTCAGCCGTGATGGAGCAGGCATATCCATTCGACGTGGATACAACGGTCACCTGGTCGCTACCAGCGCCGGTAAGCGTCACTTCGACATCAATGGTCAACTGAGGCTCGGAGTATGCCCCAGCAGCAACCGAGATTGCATCACCAGCATTGGCCGCATCGAGGGCGGCGGCAATGGAGGTGTAGCTCGTGCCTTGAGTCGTGTTGGACACTTGTGCCGACATTCCCGCTGGAACGAAGGACACGAGGACGAGGGTCAAAGATGCCACCCACTGGGAGGCGGAGGACAAACCTAGGAAGAGGTTGAACGTCGGCGAAGCCTCGATGGCAGTGCTCTTTGCCCCCAGCAACCGCTGAGCCATTCGAGCAATCAATCGGGCTTCAGACCCTTGATTTTCAGTAGTTTGAGTAAAAATCATCGTCAGGTAAGTGAGAAAAAACCGCATGTCGATTTCAGTTTGGAATCTAAAGATATGCGATAAACAGATAAAATCAGGCGACAAACCAAAGTTTTTTTGTGCCGAAAGCATTATCTGAGTGCGCAATTTTCGGATCCGGTAATCTAGAATTTTGGGGTGCATACGGCATGAAACCTACCTAGGTTGCGGAATCCGTCCTTCCTGGGAAGAAAAATTGGCACCTTCAGTGATGTATAAAAAAAATTATACAACCAATGGCCTAGAATGTCTCTGACAGCATCCAAGACCAAATGATCTCCACCACTCAAGCCAGAACACAATCAATCAAGGAATAAATCGTCATAAATCAATGATTTAAGAGGTTAGTCACAACCATCCACTCCCCCTTGACTTTACCCAAAGCCTGTCCCAAACACCCCGCCCCCTCCCACACAAGATGGCCTTCGTGATAACCAGACTTATACACTCTTATGTCAGCAATTTTTTTGGATTCCGATTCCAACAAGTGACGAAAACTCAAAAATCGTCGTCGAAATCACCGTATTGAGGGCGCGCCCCTCCTTTTCCACCCCGCTTCATTTTCACAGAGCGCGGTCCGTCCGCGTACTTGTCAGGCCGCCCCTTGCCAGCCTTCTTTTTGACCACCTTTTTGGGCTTGCTGTCATCACCAAAAAAGGGACCAGTTGACGCCCCGGTGCCACGATCCTCGGGACCTGAAAACGACCTGCCAGTCGCAGCATTCTCACGTCCACTCCTCGGGGAAGAACCATCACCACGGTGAGGAGCCGAACCACGCGGGCGATCTCCGCCTGGACCAGAACGTGGGCGATCTTCGGCCTCTTTGATGACAATGCGAAAATCCATCATGGGTTTGCCATCAAGTTCAGAGATGGCCCTTTGACCATCCTCTCGCCTCTCCATTTCCACAAAGCCAAAACACTTGCTCTGACCCGAATCTCGGTCCATCACCACCTTCGCAGATTTGACAGGACCAATGGCTTCAAACCAAGCCTTCAAATCAGAATCCTTGGCCTCTCGGTTGAGCTTGGCCACAAACAATTTCATGGGTTCAAAATAATGATGGGGTTGAATTTCGTAAAATTCATCGAAAACCATGGTTTTCAGGGCAATTATTTCGCTTCACCTTTGTGCCGATGAAGGAAATGCCTGTCTTGATTTGGCGCGATGAACAGCATGCGGTTGTGGTCAAACCCGCCGGGATGTCTACGCATGGTCGTAGCTCCCACACCTTGGATGCCATTCTTCGCCAACAAGCATCGAGCATCTTAGGGCCCAACGTCTCTCCCATGGATATCCGATTGATGAATCGGTTGGATCATGGTACGCGTGGTCTCGTGGTTTTGGCTTGGACGAAGGATGCCATCGAATGGCTCCAAGCCGGATGGTCTGGTTATCGGAAAACCTACCACGCATGGGTCATCGGCGAAGTGAAGACTGTCCGAGGAACATGCCGGATGGCATTGGATGGAAGGCACGCAGAGTCACGCTTCCTCAACTTGGGCAGCCGTACCTGGCCAGTACATGGGAAATCTTCGTTGTTGGAATGGACCATCACCACGGGCCGAACCCATCAAATTCGTCGGCATGCTGCCGGCATGGGGCACCCCATTGTGGGGGATCCTGTCTACGGAGGCCCTGACCAATTCAAAGGCAAGGGATTGCATCTGATGGGGACCTCTTTGGCATGGGTTACTCCAGGAGAAATCGGGGAACGGCAGGTCACTTGCCTCCCGTCCAAACGACTGCGGCAAGCCGGCCACCCATCCTTCAAAACCATGAGTACCTCTCCTTTCATCCACTTGTTCCAGCACTAAACGGCTCCACATCTCGCTGCCCTATCTTTCCGCCATGCGTATGTTGCGAAGTTCTGTTCGGTTGATTGCTTTTTTGGGGCTTTGCATCTTGACATCCCTCTTTGTTTTTGCAGGATTGCTTGGACTCCGGTTGCGTGGAAGTTCCCCACAACATCGACAAGCATGGATTCAAAGGCGCCTGTTGAGGTTCTTCCGTCGCATTCATCGAGCGATGGGAATGCGCATTACCTGGGATGGGGAGTTGCCCACTGAACCCTGTGTCTTGATGGGCAACCACCGATCCTATGTCGACGCCATCCTGTTTCCCGTGAGCTTCCCCGTGGTCTACGTCGCAAGGGTGGAGACCAAATCATGGCCCATCATCGGTTGGGGCGCCAACCTCATTGGCACCTTGTGGGTCGATCGACAGGACAAGTCCAGCCGTCGCCAAACACGACAAGAGGTTCGGAAACGTCTCGATGCAGGCATGGGGATTGTCATCTTCCCCGAGGGAACCACCCACAAAGGACCGGACCTTCTGCCCTACCGTCCTGGCATGTTCTACACATGCGCAGAAGAAGGGTTCCCCATTGTGCCAGTGGCCCTCGAGTACAAAAACAAGGACATCGCATGGGTGGGTCAGTCGCTGTTTGTTCCCCATGCATTCCATCATTTCGGATCCAAACACATCGACATCCAAGTAAGGTTTGGACCCCGCATGACCTCCAACGACCCTGAATCCTTGCTGCACCAAGTCAGATCATGGACCGAAGCGAATTGCCTCCAACTACGGGAGCAACTTGACGCCTCTTGAACGCTGGATTGTCTTATTGAACCATCAAGGGCATGACGGCTGTACCACCCTCCGTATGGAGGTGGACAGAGTATCGACCTGGAACCAGCCCTGTCACATCAAAACCCTCTTGACTCTGGGCGATCATCACAAGTGAGCCGCGAATGTCAAACACGCGCAACGTGGCCATGCGAATGAGTGAACTTTCCCATTGAAGTTGGACCCAATTCGAAGCGGGGTTGGGCGAAAGCGAGACGCTGAGTTTTGGGGCTTCAGTGATCGTGGAAGTGGCCAAAATTTGGACCGTCCTGACAACGGTGCCATCGCACCCTTCGCCATTGGTTTCCACCACGGTGAGAATGCCTTGTCCCGCTTGTTCACCCCAGACGACCACCACGGCATTGGTGCCTTGGCCTGAGAGGATTTGTCCCCCTTGAATCGACCAATCAAAGGAAACGCCCGTGGCACCATTGTACGTGTACGTGAGCGTATCTCCCGCTGATGGAAAAAGCATGCCTGTGATGTTGCCTTCACCCATGAACGTGCAAGAACCATCGTCCGTGTTGGCATCTGGATTGTAGTTGCAGGCATCCTGATCCATGCAACCAGGAACCGCAATCACCCCTGCACAATCACAATCTTCTCCGATGACATCGTAAATCGTGGCCGCATCCCCGTCATCACATGACTGGCCAGGCACAATGCAGGAGTTGTCTTCAGTGTTCGCTTCGGGGTTGAAATTGCACGCCATGTCGTTGGTGCAACCCAAGATGGCTGGTAAACAAAACGTGTGGGTGATGGATGAGCCAAAATTTGGTTCCCCCATCTCCAACAACACAGCGCCTGATGAATCCGTCGCGACATACGTTCCGTCAACATCACAGGCAAAGGGCCAAGAACTGCCGTTCAATCCGTCCCCATATTCATCGGTGATTGTCAATTCATAGCATCCCTCAGTGATGCATTGTTCAAACAGGTATTCCACCGCCTCGTCCGCATAGGTTCCAGGTGACACCGAGGCCACCACAGAATCACCCAAAACCAATTCCCATCCAGTCTCCTCAGGCCAGCAATCGGTCGTGATGCTCAAGGCAAAATCGACACATGGATACTGGCATGACCCGTCATCAAAATTCGCACCCTCCGACTCGTCAAAATTCAAGGCCAATGGGTCCATACAACCGGGAACAAATGCGTCGCACGCAGGCGTCATGACGTCAATGGTGTTCGCCAAGTTGATGGAATCCACAGTGTAGTAAATCGAATACAGCGTCGAGGGCTGCACATTGGAAAGCATGATTGACGATCCCGAATTGATGCTCACAGAATCACAAGACCAACCCAATGAATCGGCATCCGTCCACACACAGAGTGTGCTTGTCGAGCACAAAAAAGAGGTCAATTCTACCCCAATCTCCAATTCAGTCACCACGGAATCAAGACCCGCGTCATACACGCAACTGACAGAAGCAACAAGGGTGTCCGGAGCGCATTCGATTGGACCACAATTGGCCATGGCCAATTCGAGGGAATTGTAGGCATTCAATCGCCCACCCGTGACTGTTTCACCCACCAAATTACTGACAGGATCCACCCCGTCAAGAATGTATCCCCGAACCACGTCTGCCGCAGCCTGAGGATTGGACAAAGCCAATTCCATCAATTCTGGACAGGGTGCACTGTACACCAACGCAATGGCACCGGCCACACATGGACTCGCAAATGACGTTCCACTGGTGTTACCATATCCAGTCGATCCGCTCGGCAGGTACACAGATTCCCCTGGAGCCCCCAAATCGATCGTCGTTGCGCCGTAACCAGAGAAGGTCCGCACATCGTTGTTGTTGGTCGCCGTGACGGACACCATGTATGGAGAACTACAACCCGTAGGCATGTCTCCTTGGGTGTCGATGTTGTATTGCGCATTGGCCGTCGCACCGCAGTTCAAAATCCCTACGCTGCCCAAATCGTCGTAGTACCCACACCACACGGGGTAGTTGTTGGGGTTGGCCAAATCAATGCCCCAAGACGCATTGGTCACCACCACAAACGCCCCCTTTTCTCCCCCGGTTTCGTTGAACAAGGCACGCATTTCGTAGGGATAATTGTATGCCGCGATCACATTGGATTCGGTCAATCCACCCATTTGGACTTGCATGATGTCGACGTCCCAATTCACTCCCACACCACCAAGCCCGTTGTCCCCAGTGGCACCAATCATACCACTGACAGAAGTCCCGTGTCCTCCCCCATTGATGTTGTCCGTGTTGTTGGTGGCGTTCCAACCGTTGTAGTCGTCGACAAATCCGTTTTGGTCATCATCCACGCCATTGTCGGGAATCTCCAAGGTGTTGACCCAATGGTTGTCCACCAGGTCGACATGGTTGTAATTGGAACCACCCCCTTCAAGTACACAGGCGACAATGCGCGTTCCATCGGCCGCTGTTCCTCCCGTGGTGATGTCCCATGCCAGATCGGAATCAATGTCGTGGTCACCGCTTTGGATGTGATGCCATTGTTGACCTAGCGAGGGGTCGTTGGGAACTGTCTCGCGCTCTTGAACCTCGTGGTTGAATTGAATGGCTTCCAAGCGTTCGTCCTTCCTCAAGGCCCGCAATACCGCCCAATCGTCTGCTGGAGTTGATCCTCCCGGCATGGCAAAAAGATGGATGTGTGCGCGAGGGGAAAGTACTTGGATGTGCTGAAGGCCGTATTCCGCTCCGAATTTTTTGGCATCCAATCCTTCATGAAACATGGCGATGAATTCGCCTGGAACGTGACCTTGCCCCTGAATGGAAGTGGACACGAAACCTGAAATCATCAAGCAGAAAATCCAGACCCGACGTGTAAAAATCAATGAAGTCATCGATGGAGAATGTGTGGTTTCAAAATGTTCGGTCACGAAAGACGCTCTGGGAGCCTTTCGTACCATGCTGTGTTTCGCCCGCGAAAATAGCAGGTCGCACTTGGAGGACAGAAAGCCAGGGCATGAGGTTGCACGAATTCAGAAGGAAGTGTCGAATTTGAGCATGACTTGCCTCGGAGCTCCCATGATTCCGGGTCGGGTGCTAACGATTCCATTGGTCAGGTTGTTGACCACAACTGAAAATCGCTGTCCACTGGGAGTCGCATAGGAAAGGCGCGCGTCCCACCGTTTGGCCCCCTTGGTGAACTGCTCGCGGTAGTTGACCAAACCATCAATGAGTTCCAAAAAATACCAGTCCACCGCATCGATGAAGCTCTGATGGTTCAAGGCAATTCCCGCAGTGAATGGCCCCATGTCCCACTCGGCATCCACCTTCAGCGCGCCTTTGTTTCTGTATTTCAGCAAGGATCCGGCAGCCACCAAACTGTCCCTGGCTTCTCCAAAACTGTCGAAGAAATTGCTCAGATACACCCCGAGGCTGTCTTGGGCTGGATCGTTGGAAAGATCGCCCGCGTAGTTGTACGTGGCACCGGCGACGAGACGAAAGGGAACTTTGCCAATCCGGGTGTTCCCTGTCACACTTGTCTCCAATCCACTGATTCTCGTTTTCCCGAGGTTGAGCGGTTGGAAAAAGAATTGAGGTTGTCCATCAATGATGATGATGGACCCATTCTCGTCGGTTTGAACTTGGAGCGTGTACTCAATCATTTCGTCGTAATTGAGCAGGAATGCCGAGATGTCTGCCACCATGGAGACAGCATCGGCCTTCCATTCATGAACCAGACCCAGTTCCCAATTGTTGCCGGCCTCACTTCGAAGGTCGAGGTTGCCTTGGATCGTGATGCCATCTGTCAAGGTGCCTTCGAGATACTTTTCAGCGATGGATGCAAAACGAAGAGACTCGCCGTAGGAGAATCGGAGGTTGGTCGATGGACCCAAGGATCGATTCAAGCCCAATCGGGCCACAGGACCGGAGTGTTCTCGGTAAAAACCTGGATTCAGGTTCCACTCCCAACGGAGACCCGCAGTGGCCTTCCAGGCATCCGCTGTCCACTCGACTTGACCAAAGGCTGCCGGGTTGGATGTCAAAAGCTCAATCCCCGGATACAAGCTTGAAAACGAAGACTGGATCCCCGCAAACCCTCCTGCCTGGGCCAAAACATGTTCACCCAATGGCCTGACATGTCGGTACTGAAGCATGGTGAGTGTGCTCGTCATGCTCGGCTTTGGCTCGTTTCCGTACCGCGAGGTTTGGTACGTTCTCACATTCCAGTGGTGCGCACCTTGACCGATGGGGGTGTATTTGGCCCAAGCATCGACATGCCAATTCAACCAAAGATCTTGGCTTGCGGTGCCCTCCATGGGCAAGTATGCACTCGTGACGAAATCATCCCACAAAATGAATCGACCCATCTGTTGGTACTGCGCTTGAATCCCACCACCAACCTGCCATTCGGGACTGAACCTCCGACGGAATTTGGCATTGGCTCGAATGCGTTGCTCGTGCCCCACAGAGAGGTAGGTATTGTCGGACAACACGTGCCCACCTGCCACCACATCCCAATCCCCAAAACGCTGTCGATGGCTGACGCTCATCCCGTTGGATACCGGAGAATAGCTGTAATCCCACCACCGCCAATTCACCGAGTCAGGATCTGAATACACGCCATTGAATACACTCACTTTGGTCTCCGGTTCGACCCCAGGCCAAACTGTGCGCATGTGAAGCACACCATTGGAAGCCCCGGAGCCATAGATTGATGACGCAGTGGCCTTGACCACCTCGACCTGTTGAACATGCTCCATGGGTAAGTAAGACCACCAGATTTCTCCGAGATCCCCGCTGAGCAAGGGCATGCCATCCAACAGCATCTGCACGCGACTTCCCACGCCATAGCTGTATCCGCTCCCACCCCGTATGCTCACCTGCCCATCCAAAATGGAAACGCCCGGGGTCTTGGACACGATGCCCTTCAAATCGACTGCATTGGCGCTCTCTACCAAATAGGGTTTCAGCACCGTGACAGGGGCAGTCTCCTCTCTGACCGTCGAGCCAGAAATGCTCGCAGTCACAACCACTTCTGCCAAGGCCTCGGCAGAAGGTTCCATCACGATTTTGCCGCCTGATCGTTCCAATTGACGACATGTGGTCGTGACATCAGCATACCCAATGAAGCTGGCCTTGACCCAACATTCTCCTGCCCCACATCGGGTCTTCCATGAAGTTGGGTCAAAATGTCCATGAAGGTCGGTGGCCATCGCACCTTGGCTCGGCGTTGAGGGATCTCCGCAACCCCAAACGAGTGTCACTCCGGGGAGTCCCACCGACTGCCCCGTCGCTCCGATGCCCAGCACTTGGCCTTGGGAGGGCAGGCCTTGGTTTTGACCCCAACACTCCAGAACCAATCCACTCAAGACCATGACCCCAAGTGCTGCCATCCTTGCACCCTTCCAACGTTGTGAAGCTTGTGGTCTTCGCATGATGCAAGGTTCATTGAAAACCCTTGGTCTTTGCACAAGGCGACCCCACAATTATTCACGATTGAATTCCATCTTTCTCACTTTTGGTGCATGAAAATCCCACTCGCTGTTGTTCCCCTGTGCCTGCTTGCCTGCGGGACCGGAGGCCAAAACCGCAATTCCCTCGATGCGACCTCAGAAAATACCACATCCGAGATCACGGAATCCCAAATCATGGAAACCCGCTGGGAGATGCCTTGCAGCATCCGAAGCATCGAAGTGCTCGACGATTCAACCGTCTTCTATGCTGGCTCCAATGGTTGGATGGGTCTAACTCGAGATGCTGGGAATCGTTGGGAATCATTCCAATGGACTGCACCTGACGGCAGCAATCCCTCTTTTCGAGCCACGGGATTCAATGGCCAACAGTGGTTTGCAGCGTCCATTGAATCTCCAGGGTACATCATCCGTCACAGCCCATCCTTTGGCCAAATCCAAGTCGTTCATACAGACAAACGGCCCGAGGTGTTTTGGGACGCCATGGCATGGTGGAATGAGTCGGAAGGTTTGGTCTTTGGGGACCCCGTCGAAGGGTGCATGACTTTGCTCACAACCCGGGATTCTGGCGTGACGTGGCATCAAACCCCTTGCGACCTGTTGCCCACCCCCATGCCTGGAGAAGCTGGGTTTGCTGCGTCCAATGGAAACATCGCCACCTCGGGCGACAGCACCTGGGTGTTCACCGGTGGGAGGTCCTCGCGATGTTGGTTCTCAGGAGATCGAGGACGTTCTTGGTCCATCCAAGAATTGCCCATCCTTCAAGGCGGAGTGATGACTGGAGTCTTCAGCGCTCACTTCGTCAATCACCTCGAAGGAAAAGCGATGGGCGGAAATTGGGAATTGCCTGAAATCAACGAAGGAAACCTGATCCAAACGCAAGATGGCGGTCAACATTGGACGCTCCTGTCAGAAGGCTCCGGCCCGGGGTACCGTTCCAGCCTTATTCACCACCCAGAAAGACCCCAAGAATTGGTGTCGGTAGGTTTCTTGGGCATGGATGTGAGCCGTGATGGAGGCGAGACTTGGTTCCATGCCAGCGACAGCAGTCATTTTGTCGCACGATTCTCGCCGAGCGGCCGTACCTTGTGGTTGGCGGGAAACAAGCACGTGGCTCGACTCCCTTGGCCCTGACCCTATGAGCACTCAACTCGCTGAAAACCTTTTGGCCCTGTCGCAAGAAATTACCCAAGTGGCTGGTTTCGCAGTGACTTGCACGCGAGACTGTGAGGTCCTCAATGAGGAGTTGAGTTCCTTTGATGTCCGATTTCCTGTAAGTGTCTCCACATTGAGGCGTTTTTTTGGACTCATTCCGACCACAAGCCAATTCAGCGCGACAACACTCAATGCCCTCTCGCGCTATGCGGGTTATGCCTCCTTTCGCGATTTCAAGGTCAGAAAAGCCCAAACGCAAGCTCCCATTCCATCTCATCTTGCCAACAACGGGGGGCACGAGCACGGCTCAAGCCAAGAGATCAAACAGCAAGTTTTGGCCTTCATCGAGAAAAACAACACGCCTGCAAAATTTCAACTCAACGTTCAGGATTTCAATGCATTGAAACAAGCCGTGTTGTCCTTCTACGAAGCGGGCAGCTTTGACATGGGGCTGTGGCTTCAATTCAAAAAACACACGCATCTGAAGGATTTTGTGTTGGAACAATTCCCACCTCTCGATTTCATGTCCTCTTTTGGCGAATCGATGATGGAGGATTACCTCCAAACCGCCAGAAGCATGGGACAAAAAATGTTTGCGCAGGGAGTCATCGCCGGTGGCAAGGTGAACATTGGCGAAGCCTGGAGAGTCATTTTCCCTTTGCTCGCTCCCATTCGACCTGCCTTGAGAGAAATCCACCCCCTCATTCAATCCCGAAACCTCGGGATTTGGTTGCTCGCTTTGAAAGAAACCGAGATTGACCCTTCCTCGCTCTCCTGGGTGCGAAACATCATTCAAGATTGCATCGAACAAGAATTCAACCTCTGGCCCAAATGGTCCTCACAGGCACGCTACTTCTCGTTCAACATCAGTGAGTATTTGATCTTGGCTGACGAGACGGCCTTGGTGGAATCAAGCCATCGAGAACTCCTTGCTTTTCGAAAGACTCAAGATTGGTCTTTGAAGAATGTCATCATTGAGTCCATCCTCGATTTGCGCATGGTATGGAATCTTCTGCAGCTTGGTCACACACAGGTCGCAAGAGATCAATTTGAGCGGATTTCACTCCCAACAATGCGGAGTTTGGAAACCCGAACCCATTCCATGTGGTATCACGCCGCGGATTTAGCCCTCAGATACAGTCCCGAATCTGCCGCTCAGGAGCGATTGCACCAAGCTGCAGTCAGCTGTGGTTATCTCGGATTGGAACGAAGGTTGAAGAACATTGTGATTCCCCGAATTCGTTCTCACCAACAATGAGCATGAGCCGCTCAGGTCAAACCATGGTGACCGCAGTGAAAGCGACTGCTGAGCCCAGCTCATCCTAGCTTATCCAATCGCCAACGAAAATGGCCCGTCCCTTTGGACAGGCCATCGTCAAACGAACTTTTGGTTCAGGAGCCCCCTCTCCGAGGCTGCAGACAAATATTTCGCCTTTGGCTGCGAAGTTGCGCAAATTCCAATAATAATGAACTGAATTGAACCTACAATAGGATGCAACCTGCTCATACTTCCTGATAAAACGTCGACAATGGAAATCTGAAGCGATCTCCATACACTCCTTTTGCGGTTCGCCTTCCTGAACTCACGACCATGCAAATCTCTGCTTTCCGCGGCAAATTCAGGAGCCCTTTGATCCGTCGACTGTCCATACCCTCCATGGGGCATGTATCAAAACCGTGAGCTCTCATGCACAACATGAAGTGGGCGGCAGACAGGGCTGTAGATTTGTGCGCCCACACGCGCATGTCAGACCATCCAACGGGCTCTCGAGGTGTCGCATGCTTCAACCCTCGGATGGCAAACCACAACGCCTTCAGCGGCGCAAAGACACCCTGAGTGTATGCGATGCGTGTGATTTTGGTGAAGTACTGATAGGCCCGTTCTGGCATGTCCCCGCGACGATCAAATTCCTCCAGGGTCCACCGATTGTTCCTACGCCAAAGGTCCGGTCTTGCCACAAAAACAAACAACTCCGGAGCAGTGGTCGCTGCGGGTTGGCCCAAACAAGCCTTGGCGAGTTCCTCTCGCATGGCAGGGGTGGATGCCCTGATCACTTGCCAAGCCTGGAGGTTTGATGAATTTGGTGCCTTTTGCGCTGCTTCAATGCATCGAAGGATGACATCCTCAGGAACCGGGTCCTCGGCAAAGATTCGCACACTTCGACGGCTGTCCACCACCGCGTGAAATGCCTCAGCATCCATTGGAGGCATGACGAGCGCAGACTCTCTTTCTCCGCGCAAGGACTCAAACATTTTGACCTTCACCATGGCTCAAAGGTCATGCAGGATGTTAGAAAGCCATTCAAGTCATGAACAAATGGCACCAAACAGGGACAACAACATCAGCAAATCGCTTGTATTGGCTGCCCCATCACCATTGAGATCAGCCACGCCACAGTTGTTCATGCATCCAAATGAACTGAGGTAGGCCAACACATCGGCCACCCCCACAGTCAAGTCGCCGTTGAAATCCCCTGGGCAGCCAATCAACGCTTCGTATGTCCACACACATCCGGTGCCCACATGGACGGCCGTCACACCGTATTCCCCGTCCATCGTTGCAAACCACAAGTTCTCATTGGCATCGGGAATGAGTGACCCATTGAAGGTCCATGCCAACACTTGCCAATCTTCAGAAACTACCAATTGCGTGCCACCATCAACCTCCTGAGATGTCCATTCCAAGGATGGAAGAACCGGGACTTCGGCCACCAACACCTCCACCCAACTGCAACCATCCACAGGCTGGGCAAGGTGGAAGTAGTTGCCGGACGTTTGAATGGGTTGATCATTCCACACGAGGGATTCACCTGGGCACAACAGCAATTCTGTGGTATCCACCCCACACGCATTGGATGCCATCATCCATTGACCTTCAAGGGGCCAAACACACGAATTGCTCAAGGTGCTCGACGGATTTGCTCCTTCTTCGAGTGCACAAGAGGCGGTCCAAGCACCCTCTCCATGCACCGCTCGATGATGCATGGTCATGCCTGCCAATGCATTCGGTTGGTCCCATACTTCTCCGAGGGATGCCAGCATCCACTCCCCTGTCCATCCCGCGTCAGAAGGCGCAGACACTGACCCGGAGACGTAGGCGTTGACCACCCAATGTCCACCTACCACTGAAGCACCCTCGGGTGCCTCGAAAGGCTCTGGGTCCAGTCTGTGAATGCGCACTTCGGAAACTCCATCTGCTGCAGTCGACGATGTGACATCCCATGCTCCCAAACCGTGGGTGATTGAGTCCGACAGGGGTGCGTTGATTTGAGACATACTTCCCCACCCCACAGGAGCTGAAGATGGCTCCGTTGTTGCACCGCCAGAATAAGCCCCATGGACACTTCCTGGTCTCTTGTTGACCATGAAAGAAGCATCTTCATTGAATTGATAGTACCCCAACAATTCAGGGTCCGATTGCGCATCCTCTGGCGTGATGTTCAAGTGCCTTTGATCTCGAACCTCTTGAAGGGTGAGGGCGCGGTTCCAAATTTTCACTTCGTCAATCCACCCATTGAAATTCCGACTCGTCCATGCTCGATAGCTTCCAACCCACTGGCTTCCCATGTCCACTTGCTCTGGAGATGTGTTGTGCACTGCCTCTATTCCATTAAGCATTACCTTGACCTGGGTGGGACTCACAACCAATGCGACATGGGACCACTCATTGTCTGGCAAAACCAAACCACTGCTCCACCACCAAGCCCCCCCGGGCCAATGGTAGCCCAGCTCATTGCCACCTCGGACATTGAGACCCGCGGCTTGGTCCACGCCACCGAGCACCAATCCTGTGTAGTCTGGCTGAATTCCAATGGGCTTGACCCAAGCTGTGACAGTGTAGGTGTTGGTGACTACCCCCAAATCGTGAGTCACACCAAATTGTGGACTGCCTGCACAACGCAACGCCCCACCAGCCAAACCATCGGGTGCGCATTGTGAAGGATTCCCGACATGAACCATGGCTGGCTCGTGGTGAGTGTCTGTCGAACCATCTGCCAAGGTCACAGCAAGCGTTACGTCCACTGGACCTCCCTCCCCAAAAACCACTTGCACACGGCGTGAGGACGCATCAGACACGAACAATGGCGCGGGTTCAAAGGACCATGACCAGCTCGCACCTGCATGATTCACCAGTCCATGACAATCAAAAACAACGGTATCAAGGGCACAATAGACTTCAGGAGACGCGGTCATCGGCTGCGAGATTGGCGGGATGGGCCAAGGGACTTCAGCTTCCCAGATTCCCTTCCCCTTGTCCGCAATTCGAATGCGGCCTGTGGCATGATGAACCGCTCCCTCCAACGGGGCCCAATATGCGGGGATGCCTGCAGACATGTCCAACCACTGCTGGGTTTCGTTCCTGTATGCATACACCCCCTGATCTGACAACAACACAACCCCTGTGCCACCCAATGGTAGAATTTCTCGGAGCGATTCCCCTGCCCACAAGGGTTGGGTCATGTTCTCCCAGGACGTCCCTCCGGTCGTTGAGCGGTACAGTCCGGATCCTCCGGCCTGCATGGCCCAGATGTCATTGACATTGCCAGGGTTCAACGCAATTTCCATGCTGCCCCAATTCGTGGGCAACCCAGACGTGAGTTGCCCCCAAGTCTGCCCATTGTTTGTCGAACGAAACAGCTTGCACGTACTCCCGGATCTTGTCACGACATACCACCGATTGGGGTCACTCATGCCTTGCTCAATTTCATACACTGACCACGCCCCACCCCAATCCATCCAGATTTCCCACTGATTGCCTCCATCCGTAGTTCGGTATAAGCTACCTCCCGACCCAAGAACCATGTGATCCCCATACACGGGATGAACCACCAATTCACTGTTTCTGAAATCCACGTAGCTCTCATTGGGGTACATGCTCAAATTGGCCTGTGCAGAGGTGGATCCAACCAACGTGGTTGGAACCACCACATCCGTGATGTCGCTGAAGTGGGTTGAAAGGCCTCCACCGTCCAGAGGATGCACATAGCCCGTGGGTGCTTCAGCCCCCCCCAACCTCATGGATTGCCCCAAATCGTAAGTCGAAACATAGGCCATGTTGCCGTTGTGATATCGACCGCCAACTTGAAGGTCCTCGTTCCATCCCTGGCCAAATCCCCAGAAGGTCGAATTGTAAATCCCACGTTTCCGAGACTCATGGGTTGCGAGCTCGTCCTGACTGAAATTCAGCCCCCCGTCCGTGGCCACCCAGATGTCATCCCCAACCACACACAGATCTTGAATGTCTGGGTGGATCCAACCAATGTCATACGTGCTCGCGCTGTATGCCCCGATTCTCTGCCATGAGGCTCCGCCATCGTTTGTGGCACTCAACGCAGTGACCCCCACCCATGCCTTGTTGGGATCGTTGTGTGAAACGGCCAAATCAAAATCGTAAAAGCCCTGATAAATGCCCGTACCATTCAGGTTGCCGTTGGCCACACTCGGATGGTCCACAGGATCATAAGGCGCTCCATCTTGGCCATTGAGATTGACCCAAGAATCCCCGCGATCCAAACTCTGGTACAAACCAATCCAGCCCGTGTCCTCAGCCTTTCCACGCCCGATCAAGGCCACGTACACCCTGTCCACATCCGCGGGAGTCACTCCCAAGCGACCACCATCCGCGCTGGCGTTTGACGGGTCCGATGGCACAAAGAACCCCTCGTCTTTGAGGACAAAGGTTTGACCTCCATCGTCGGAACGATGCATTTCGCAGCGATTCAAAGCCTGCCCGTAGCGCAGAGCGTAAACCACTTGAGCTTCTGAAGGATGAAAGGCCACGTCCCACGCCGTGCCCGCAAACAAGGTATTCCAGGTCAATCCACCATCTTCTGAACGGTGCAATCCATTCCAAGCGCTGACAAGCACCACATCCGGATCCGTGGGATTGACTGCAATTTGAGTGGCGTGTTCTCCGAGGTTGTGGAGCATCTCCCATGTGCTACCTCCATCTACAGAGGCGTAAATCCATTGGTTGGCCTCGAAATAGATGCGTGCGGGATCCGAAGGCGCAATTTTCACCGCCCTCACCGTCCGAATGCCAGGTACCTCCTCAGTCACGGCGTGCCACGTCAGACCTCGATCGATCGATTTGAACAAATCCCCAGCTTCCACACCAGCAACGCAGATGTCAGGATTGGAAACCGACTGATCAAAACAATACACATTGCATTGCCATGAGACAGGAATCCCCCCTTCACTCTCCTTGTTGTAAGTCTCCATGGGCCCTTTGGGATGCCAAACAGCTTCAGTGTCCATGGCCATCGTTCGTCCCATCACCGGAGTGCGCTTCCCTTCCCACTGACGGAGGGCCCACTCGTCCACAGGCTCAATACGGCCCTCATCGTTCACCAGATGTTCCACGTGAATCAGCCAGTGCTTGAAATTTCGTTCGTGGATGTCCTTGACATAGGGTTGCCCCTTCAAAGCCGCTTCCCGAGCATCGACGATACCCCAAAAATCGGGGTCGCCAGAGTACATGCGCAAGGCCCAATCCGGAGCAGGCTCGCGTTCAGTCGGCACACGCTTGAATCGACTGGGATGTCGAACCTCGACCACCCTCGATGCACCAGCCATGACCTGAGACGCAGGAGTTTCCACTTCTTCCTCGAAGTGGAGTGATGGATGATGCTGCGCTCCTGGACGTGATTCCGTGGCTGCCTCATGTTGACCCCAGACAAATCCCTGAAGGATCAACAAAGCCAAGGAAAGACCGACATGTGATGCAATGGGAGAATGGGACATGACTCAATTTTTCTCGAAAAAAGATACGATGAATGGAGCCCGCCTACCAAGGCCACCACTGAAGCGCGATTTTCGGTCAAGCTCGACGGGATGGATGCACCGTCTCCACAATGACAGCCGGTGCCTCAGCACAGGTTCCTGTGTCTGACCATGTTAATGAATTCTCCCATCTGTTGGCTGCCTCGTCCCATGCAGATTCTGACGAGGCGTGGATGGTCACAACATCTTCGCCAAGGCCAAACGTTTGGCCTACCAAAGGAATGCTTGAAAACCCAACCCTAGGGTCGATGGTTTCATTTGGACGGGTCCTGCCTCCACCAAGGGCCACAACAGCCATGCCAACGCCTCGAACATCAAATCCTGAGATTACACCCGGCCTTGGGGCCTTCCAAGCGCGCACCACCGGAGCACCCGGCAAGATGTCAGAGCGGTCAAGGATCCTCGGATTTCCTCCCATCGCTTCAATGGATTGCCCCAACAATTCAAGGGCACGGCCGTTGTCACGGACTTCTTCGAGTTTTCGTCGGGCTTGTTCAGGATTGGAGCACTCTCCAGACATCCACAAAAGCTCCGACCCAAGGGAGAGCACCACCTCGTCCAAACGCGGGTGACGTTCTCCGGTTCCCGCCAAATATTCGACGGCCTCCCTGACTTCGAGGGCATTGCCTGCAGACCAAGCCAAGGGCACGGACATGTCCGTCATCACAGCACGGGAATTCATGCCAGCCCCGACTCCCACGTCCACCATGCTCTTGGCCAAATTTCTCGCTGCCTCCACTTCCTGCATCACCGCACCGTTGCCGCATTTGACGTCCAGCACCAAATGCGACAAGCCCGCGGCTAGCTTTTTGGACACAATCGATGTGGTGATCAGACCAACATTTTCCACTGTCGCGGTGACATCTCTCGTGGCATACATGATGCGATCGGCTGGGGCCAAATCTTCCGTCTGGCGCACAATGGCAAACCCCACTTCTTCCACAATCCGCTGAAAGCGTTGCACCTCCATGCCTGTTTGGTATCCAGGAATGGCCTCCAACTTGTCGATCGTTCCTCCAGTATGCGCCAATCCTCGGCCCGCAATCATCGGTACATGGACCCCGCATGCCGCGAGCATTGGAGCGAGCATGAGAGACACGGTGTCGCCCACGCCTCCCGTGCTATGCTTGTCGACGACTGGACCTCGCAGGTTCCTGTGGGTCCAATCCAACACCCTTCCAGAATCTCGAACCGCCAAGGTCATCGCAACCCTCTCCTCCACGCTCAAATCCTGAAAATAGATGGCCATGGAAAGAGCCGCAATTTGAGCTTCTGTAACCTCGCCTGTGACAACACCCGAGACAAAAGCTTGGATTTCATCCACGCTCAACGTCCCACCATCACGTTTCTTCCGAATCCACTCTTGAGGCAATCCTGCCCCAAATCGCTTGAACTCTTCCATCATCCCATGGCCACAAAGAGGCCGGCAATGGTGCCAGACATCAAGTTGGACATGGTTCCTGCCATGACCGCGAGCAACCCTAGCCGAGCTATGTCTTTCCGCCTTGTTGGAGCCATGCCTCCAAGTCCTCCCAACAAGATGGCAATCGAACTCAAGTTGGCAAATCCACACAGGGCAAAAGACACAATAGCCGTGGTCTTGGGAGACAACACCACAGCTGCATTCTCTGCGATGTACGGTGCAAAATTCAAGTATGCCACAAATTCGTTGACCACGAGTTTTTGGCCGATGAAGGACCCGGCTGTCACCGCTTCCGACCAAGGAACCCCCAACAAAAAGGCCAAAGGGCTGAAGGCCCAACCAAGCATCAATTCTAGGGTCAATTCTGGCATGCCAAACCATCCTCCCACACCACCTAGAATGCCGTTGATAACGGCAATCAACGCCACGAATGCCAACAACATGGCGCCAACATTCAGAGCCAGATGCAGGCCTGAGGAAGCGCCATTTGCCGCGGCATCAATGACATTGACAGGGACGTCTTCATCCCTTGAATCCGGCAACTCCGATGCAGGCGTATCCACTTCGGGCATGAGGAGTTTGGCGAATAGCAACCCGCCTGGAGCCGACATGAAACAGGCAGCAATCAAGTATTCAACAGGCACACCAATCAGTGCATATCCCGCCAAGGCAGACCCAGCAACCGATGCCAATCCTCCCACCATGACGGCAAAAAGTTCAGACTGTGTCATCGATGCGATGTACGGCTTCACCACAAGTGGAGCCTCTGTTTGTCCAACAAAAATGTTGGCCGTCGCACTCATGGATTCAGCCCGAGAAGTACCAAGGATTGCCTGCAAGGCCCCTCCAATCAAGCGGATGACCCACTTCATGATTCCCACGTGGTACAGCACGGCAATCAGAGCCGCAAAAAACACGATGATGGGCAACACCTTCAAGGCAAACACAAATCCGACACCCTCCCCCACAAGCCCACCAAACAAAAAGCCAATGCCCGCATCACCAAAGCTGAGGAGTTGGTTCACACCTTGGGTCATGGAGGCGAGTAAAGACTGACCCCAAGGAACTTTCAACACAAACGCCCCAAGCCCCAACTGAATGGCAAAGGCCCCCAACACCGTGCGCCACCGAATGGCTCGACGGTTTCTCGAAAATCCATAGGCGATGCTCAAAAGCACGCCCATGCCCACAATGCTCATCAACATAGCGGCAAGCTAACGAGGATTTCGTATCTTCAGGAAGGAACAGAGGGAAATGAGCCACGACTGTTCTCTACCAAGACAACCTTGCTGCTACCATGTGCTCAATCACAGCCCTTCTAGGCCTCACTGAAAGCGTCGAATCCCATCGCGATGCAGTCCTGCGTGCTTCATCGCTGCAGCATCACCGGGGGCCGGATTGGTCCGGAGTCATTCAGACCTCAACAGCTGTGATTGCTCATGAACGGTTGGCCATTGTGGATGTGGCAAGCGGTTCTCAACCCTTGGTTGATCCCGAAACGGGAACCATTCTCGCCGTCAATGGAGAGATCTACAACCACCGAGCGTTGAAGAAGTCAACCCTCGCCTCATACCCTTTCACAACCGGATCGGATTGCGAGGTCATGTTGGGCCTCTACAGGGAACATGGTGCTGATTTGGTCCTGCATCTCGAGGGGATGTATGCTTTCGTTTTGCACGAGCCCGACACAGGAGCATGGCTTGTGGGAAGGGACCCGATAGGCATCATTCCCTTGTATTTTGGGAGAGATGATGAAGGCCAAACATGGGTCGCGTCTGAAATGAAAGCCATTTCTGACATCTGCACGGAGGTCCAGACTTTTCCTCCCGGCCACACGCTGTCCAACATGGATTTCGCCCCGGTGAATCGCTACCAACGAGACTGGATGACATGGGACCAGCATCCACGAGAACCCTATTTACCCGAGGCACTCCACAAGGCGCTGGACGAGTCAGTCCAGTCTCATTTGATGGGCGACGTTCCCTACGGCCTGCTCATCTCAGGGGGACTCGACTCTTCTGTGGTGGCTGCTTTGGCGATGAGACACGCTCAACAGCGAATCGACGAGGACAAAACCACCCAAGCTTGGTGGCCCAATGTGCACAGCTTTGCCATCGGCCTTGAGGGAAGTCCAGATTTGGCTGCTGCGGAGGAAGTAGCGGCATTCATTGGCACGACCCACCATGGCATGACGTACACGATTCAAGAAGGCATGGACGCCCTGAGTGACGTCATTCGCCACATCGAAACCTATGATGTGACCACCATTCGAGCTTCAACCCCCATGTATTTGATGGCCCGCCGCATTCGCACCATGGGCATCAAGATGGTGCTCAGCGGCGAAGGTGCAGACGAACTTTTTGGTGGCTACCTGTATTTCCACCTGGCCCCAGATGCCAGGGAATTCCATGAAGAAACCGTGCGTAAGGTGTTGGATTTGCACAAGTATGATTGTGCCCGCGCCAACAAGAGCATGATGGCCTGGGGAATTGAAGCGCGCGTCCCATTCCTGGACAGAAATTTCATCGACCATGCCATGAGACTCGACCCCGTATGCAAAATGGCGGGACCGGGAAAACTTGAAAAAGAGCCCCTGAGAAAAGCCTTTGAAGGACTGCTACCCGAACGCATCCTCAGGCGTCAAAAAGAACAATTCTCCGACGGCGTCGGCTACGGATGGATCGATTCTCTCAAAGCACAGGCTGACCTTCGCGTGTCCGACACCGACTTGAACCGGGCAGCTTCACGCTTCCCCATCAATCCGCCCACGACCAAAGAAGGATACTGGTACCGTGAGATGTTTGAACGACATTTCCCCTCAGCAGCCGCTGCATCTACCGTTCCAGGAGGGAAATCAGTGGCTTGCAGCACAGAAAAAGCACTTGAATGGGACGCACGCCTCAGGAATGTCGTCGATCCATCAGGACGTGCTGTCACGCAGGTTCACCAGGATGGATATTCAGCTCCTCATGCCGACGACCCTTCACCCAAACAAGGATGACCACTCACCATGTCATCCCTCCCGCCCATTGGTTCCTGTTCCTCCCAAACCAAAAGCTTCAAAGGCAAAGGGCACAAGGTTGACTGCACTTGATGAAATGGCGACTTCCTCGTCCCTGACCTGAAGCAAAACCCGAATGGGGCTGCCTTGCCTCCTTTCTGCCTCCACCAACACCTGTCGACATCCGCCGCATGGCATGAATGCTTCCGAAATCGCTTTCTCTGAGGGCGAAACAATGGCCACTGCCATCATGGTCACGCCAGGATGCTGAGCACCAGCCGCAAACACGGCCACTCGCTCACCGCACATGCCCGATGGATACGCCATGTTCTCTTGGTTGCTGCCTCTCACGATGTTTCCATCAGCCAACCGCACGGCACCCCCTACATAAAATTCGCTGTACGGAGCGTAGGCCTTGGATGCAGCCACATGGGCCTCAGCCAGCAAGGCCCGATCCTCGACAGACAATTCATGAGGATTCCAGACTTCAAGGGTGCTCACCCATTCCCGTGTTTTGACCATGTCCTTAATTGCAATTTCCACCAAAAACGGAAAGAACAACCAAGATGTCTTCCACAGTGACGAATCCATCTCCAGTGGCATCGGCAGTGCAAGCACTCACACAGCCAAATTCTGACAGCACGAGCAGCACATCGCCAACATCAATCGCACCATTGCCGTTGAGATCCTCCAGGCATAGGGACTCACCGTCGCAATTGGTTCCTGGGTCTGGATAGGTGCACGTGCCTGCAACGGCAGCCGTGGGATCGAAGTTGCAAGCGTCAGGATCGAGGCATCCCACAATACCCGGTTCAACGTTGAAGTTGCCATTGCTGATGTCAAAGAAGACATGGTTGGTTCCCTTCACCTTGATGCGCGCTTGTGAAGTGGGAATGTTGGGAAGAAGAACCGAAGCACTCCCATCATTGGGCGTCCCCTCGAGGAGCAACGTGGGAAAGGTATAGCCGCCATCCGTGCTGAGATAGATGTCCACTGCGCTGCAATTGACACCATTGCCCGTGGTGCCCGCCACATTCCATGTGACCTCGAGGTTCTCATTCCCTGCGAAGGACTCTCCACCGTTGGGCGATTGAAGAAGAAAAGGACCGGCATTGGCCGTGACGCTCATGGTCTTCAAATCGTCGCTAAATCCCCCACCACCGGCGCGATTGTCCCTGATGGAGCACTTGAAATTCAATTGTCTGCTGTACGTCGGCAAATGCTCCCCGATCGTCGTGGTGTTGTTGACCAAGTTTACGACCCGTGGGAACACGCGAGTCGGACTCGATGTGGAAGACCATGACCTGAAAATGGGCTGGTTGCCCGAGGGATTGGTCAAATTGTTGTCCCCCGAGGCAGTTTGAGGCCCCAAATCATATTCCTCCCAATTGTAGGTCACGGCATCTCCGTCAGGGTCGGACCCTGTGGCCGTCAATTCAAAAGGTGTGGACCTCGGCAACACGAGCCCATCTGTCCCAGCGCTGACCGTGGGAAGCCCATTGCCAGTAGGGGTTTTCACCGCACATGAATTGCCATTTCCATTCACTGTGAAGGAAATCATTTCATTGATGCTGTGGTTGTGAAAATGATCGTCTGAATTGCTCTGGAGGTTGGGAGCACAAATGCCCGCATATCCCATGATGGTGGATGCTGACCCAGGTTCATAGGCCGCTGAAGAAGCCCTGTTGCAGCTGTTGTTTTGGGTATGATTCCCCCCGTACTGGTGACCCATTTCATGGGCTACGTAGTCCACATCAAAAGGATCTCCCACCGGTGCTCCTTGACCGGTCACTCCCCCTGCTTTGCTGCTGCCGCAAGGAGACTGCAGGTAGGCCACCCCACCACCACCCGTTGAAAACACGTGCCCAATGTCATAGTTGGCTGATCCGATGACGCTGTTGCAGGTGCTGATGTTTTGGGACAACATCACACTGCCATTGTTGTTGGTGTAGGGATCTGATCCACTGTTCAGGAACACCAGTTGATCGTTGTTGGGGACCAACACCATGGTCAAACATGCATCTCTCTCAAACAAACCATTCACTCGTGCCATGGACGTGTTCATCGCCGCCAGAACGCTCGACACAGTTCCGCCATGAAATGAGGCATATTCCCCCGTGCATGCCAACGCCAGCCTGTACGTTCGGAGCTGGGAGCCATTGTCTGCGCGATTCGCGGAGAAATCGGGTCGCCCCATGGTCCTCACCTCCTTCCCCTCACCCATCAGAGGGCTGACAACACCTGGTTTTTCGCTCGGCACTTCAAGCGCCATGCATCCTTGGGGCTCTTTCGACGTGCTGGCGTAAAAAGCGTCGCGGGTGTAGACAATGACTTGGTCTCGTTCCCCAGGGTGATATGGGTCGATGTAAATCGTTTGGCCTTCAGACAAAATCATGGCGTGAAAACCCTGAGGGGTCCAATCCAACCGAACCGTAGACCCGGGGGAATCCACACCTTGGCCAGCGAACACTTGGATTTCAGGGAAACGCGCCGCCAATTCCGGGGCCATGATGGGACTGTTCACCACCGCGAACCGCTCCATCCGTCCGTGGGGCATGGGGAGGTTGAGAATCCACTCTGACGACCTTGCCTCAAAGGCCTGTCCATGAGGAGCATCAGCCAACAGGATCTCGAGTTGTTCAACATCCAAAGTCCACACATCAAAATCATCCACCTCGATGGTGGGGGCTTCTCGTCGTGGCACATCCACGGATTCCCAGAGCGCCACTTGTCCCCACACCGAGTGTGCTGAGATTCCAAACAAAACAAGCATCACCAACGCAGTTTTTTGATGGCTGTATCTCATATCATTGGGTTTTAGGGTCGACCAAAATCTTGGTGTACGTTTTCAACAAATCAAGCTGTTCTTTCGCAGGTTCGGGCAATTGATGAGCCCAACGTTGGAATTCAGCGCCAAAAGTCTTTCGAAATTCTGGAGTCTCCGCCAAGACCCGTTGGTTCAGTTGAACCAAAGTCTTTCGCACATGTCGAAGCAAGCCTTCATGCACATGCAACAACCGCTGTCGAGCTGTCCAATTTCCAAAACGCCAAGCTACAGCGTGCTGTGTTGCTGCAGTCATCAATTCCTCCTGGAGCTCCTGCAAGAGTTTGGCATAGTCTGTTTGCGACATGTGCTAAAAGATACAAACACCTTCCATTGGCTCCAACGATTGTGACCGCAGTGACGTATTCGCAAATATCCATCCGTTATTTTTGACCACATGAGCCTTCGTACCTCTGCCTTCTTTGGCATCTTCACGCTCCTTGTCGGAATGATGGGATGCACCCATGAATCGATGAATCCGGACCCTGACTTCATCAACCCTGTCAATCCCGTGGTTCAAGACCCCCCTTGTGACCCCAATCTTGTCTATTTCGAGCAGGATGTGTTGCCCCTGCTCCAATCTTCATGTGGTTATGCAGGTTGTCATGATGTGGCCACGGCCGAAGATGGCGTCATTTTGGTCAGTTACGAGAGTGTCATGGGTAGCAAGGGTGGTGATTTGGTCTCTGCAGGAAACCCACAGAACAGCGAGCTTTATGAAGTTCTTGTCGAAGACAATCCCAACAAGCTCATGCCACCCCCTGATGAAGGAGGCCCCCTGAGCCAAGATCAAATTGACCTCATTTACGGCTGGATTGAGCAAGGCGCCCTGAACAACTCCTGTGCGGACTGCGACAGCACGCTGGCGTCGTACAGTGGCGCCATTGAGCTCACCCTCGCCGCTTCTTGCACGTCTTGCCACAGCGGCGCCAACCCCGACGGACAGGTTGACCTGACGTCGCACGCGGGCGTGGTGAACGCGGTCACCAACCGAAACCTCTTGGGGTGCATTCGGCACGACGCCTATGCGGAGGCCATGCCCCCTTCCGGCAACCCGCTGACAGATTGCCAGATTCAACAATTCCAACACTGGATCGATGCCGGCATGCCCAACGATTGATCGACGCCCTGCCACGGCCTGGGTCGTGGGGTTGGCCCTCCTCGCAGGGACGTGGGGCATCGGCGGCTGCTACTACGACGTCCGCGATGAGCTCTACGGTCCGGCCGTGGACTGCGACACCACTGTGGCGGTGTCGTACTCTGCGGATTTGGTTCCGTTGCTTGAATTGAACTGCAACAGCGCGTCGTGCCACGGAGGCGGAGCAAGCCCCGACCTGACGGCTCACGCCGGAGTGGCTCAGAGCTCGACAGAGGGCAGCCTGTTGGACCGCATCCGAAAGCAGCCCGGAGAACCCGGATTGATGCCCAAAAACGGCACCCCCCTTCCCGAATGCGACCTGCGCTTGTTTGAACGCTGGGTCGCCGACGGAGCACCCAACAATTGATTGACTCCAACGCAACACCTCTTCCACGCCATGAAATTTTTCCTCTTTTCCCTCCTCGTCCTCTCGACTTCGCTCCTCAACGCACAACAATTCATGACCAGAACGGGTCACGTGCACTTCTTCTCGGAGACCCCGATGGAGAACATTGAAGCTGAGAATTCACAAATGAGCGGACTGCTCGACGCCTCCAACGGCGGGTTTGCCTTTCAAGTTCAGATGCGCGCCTTCCACTTCGAAAAGGCCTTGATGGAAGAGCACTTCAACGAGAATTACGTCGAGTCGGAGAAATACCCCAAAGC
>JAQBVN010000026.1 GCA_027622975.1 Bacteroidota bacterium
CCCAAAAGAACAAGGGCGTAGAGGTACCGGAGCACGGCGTGAAGTCGTGGATTCATGTCGCCCAAGTTCTGCAATTTGAACTCATGTTTGACGAAACTTGGGCGACGGCCCGTCAGTCGCAAGCCTCGCCAAACACGGACAGCAACATGAGCAAGTCGGAGGTCTCAACCAACCCGGACTCGTTCAAGTCGCCGAGGCACATGTCTCCTCCGAGGCTGTTGCCGTCACAATCCATCCCGAGAGCGGGGAACAAGCACGATCCGTCGTCGTCCTCTGCCCACGGTTCGAAATTGCAAGCCGCCTCGTAGGCGCATCCATTGTCCCCAGGGAACAAGCACGAACCGTCGTCTTCGGTCGCGAATGCATTGAAGTTGATGGCCGATTGCGCTTGGAGTTGTCGCTGAAGTGATGACTGACATCCAAGCAAAGTGCAGGTACTCCCCTAAGAAGATACCCCGCTGTCACAGTGTCAACGGGCCCTTCTGTTTGAATTTTCATAACGGAGGGATTGCCGCCCGTCGGGCGACAATGCCGGGACAGGGGCTGTTCTCAACCCCAGAAAGCTCAAGCGCGCCACATGGCGCGCTTGCTGTTTTTGCGCCCTTCGCCTCCGACTCAAGCAAGCTTGGTCGCAGGTTTTGGGCACAAAAAAACCCCAAGCGTGTGCTTGGGGCTTTCTGGGGTTGGAGGTCCGAAGCGGATTCGAACCGCTGTAGCAGCTTTTGCAGAGCTGAGCCTAGCCACTCGGCCATCGGACCCTTTTCTAGGCGAGGAATCGCCATGGGCTTGCGAATATACGGAAATCCTCGCGGCGGGGTTTCGTTTTGCGCGTATAATTTCATGACAAACGCCTGTCAATGGGGCAAAAAACCGGGGCTTTGGTGGGTTAGCTTTGTGGCATGATTTCAAGGAGTTGGATTCCCAATGCGTTGACCCTCGGCAATTTGCTTGGCGGTGTTGTGGTGTGTTGGGCTGCGGCGTCGGGATCGTTTTTAGGTGAGGCCTTGGTGGCCGATTGGACAGGCCAAATGGTGTTGTGGATGCAAGAACCCTGGCCCGCAGGTGCGGAAGCACGAGGTGTGCAGATGGTGGCGTTGGTGTGGGCGCTGGCGATGTTGTGCGACGTGCTGGATGGATGGGCTGCAAGGATGTTGGGGGTGGCTGGGCCGATGGGCGTGCAACTTGACAGTTTGGCAGACGTGGTGACGGGAGGTGTGGCGCCGGCCATGGTGGCCATGCGCTTGTTTCAGGACCACGCTGGGGTGGGGATGACGTGGGAAATGCTGGCGTGCTTGGGCGTGGCGGCGGCGGCGGCGTACCGGTTGGCACGGTTCAATGTGGCTGCGGAAAGCGGGAAGGGCGGGACGCACTTTGAGGGGTTGCCGGCGCCTGCGGCGGGGGTGTTTTGGATGGGCGTGATGCTGGCGTGGGGCGAATTGAAGGGCGGGTTTGATGCGCTGATGGCGGTGGGGCTGGCGTGGATTGGGATTGTGGTGGTGCCGCTGGCGATGGTAAGCCGCCGGAAGATGTGGGGACTGAAGGGGTGGGGCAAAGAACCTGGCGTTGACCGTTGGCGGTTCGTGTTGGTGGGGGCGATTCCGGTTGTGGGTGCGGGGACGTGGTTTGGGTGGGGAAGCGTGTTTCTTGCTGTGCCGCTGTGTTTACTTTTGTACCTCGGTTTGGCCATGGCAACGACGCCACAGAAGCAAACCCCATAGATTCACACCAGACGCACCATGAAATTTCGCGCCGACATCGACATCATGCCGCTCCCAGCATTGCTTGACCCTCAAGGAAAGGCTGTTGGAAACAATTTGCCCAACATTGGATTGAGCAGCATTTCCAACGTGCGAATTGGAAAGCACATCACATTGGAAGTTGAGGCCTCGAGCCAGGAGGTGGCCGAAGCCCAGGTGAATGAGGCATGCACGAAGTTGCTGGTGAATGAGATCATGGAAGGGTTCTCCTTCCGGTTGGAGGCCTTGTGACCTCGAGACCTGTCAAGAACAGGTCGTGTTGTAATAAATCAGGAACATCAGCATGTCATTGACATCGACGGATCCGTCGATGTTGAGGTCGTTCTGTGGGGGTGCCGTTCCTGAATTGTAATGGAGCAGGAACACGAGCAAGTCATCGACATTGCGGGTTCCGTCGCCATTGAAATCGGCGGGGCAAGGTTTGTGCGCTTCGATGAGGGACAAAGCCTTGTCAATGGCGTGTTCCGCGACTGCGATCCCGATTCTTCGACCGGGGAGGTCATCGCAAGGGGGGTGGATCCCACCCCAAATGCGAGACAAGCTGCATTGGTCAGAGGCGTCGCGGTAAGTGGCCCATTGCAGAACCACATCATGGGAGGGACCCTCTTCAAAGACCAAGAATTCATGAGCAGGCGCATGGAATTCGCCCATGCCTCCCGGGAAAAAGGGGTCTCCTGTGATGAAAGTTAGGACTTCAGCTGCTGCCCGAGAAAAGGTGGAGTGACCACTGACGTAGCCAGCAAAGGGGGGTGTCACAAAAGAGGGGCGTTGGTAGGGCCACCAACGCTCAGCAAGGATCCATCCCACCCCTGCCACATCGGTGGCTGGATTCTCAATGAATTCGGGGCCTCGCCAGGCGCGCACCTTGATTTTGTTCAGGTGTTCCGGTTCGGGGAAATCGGGGTCATTGTCGAGAACCATCTCGCAAACACCTTCGACCAAGGGCAATCCAACTGGGTCAAAATTGGGAAGGGATGGGTCGGTGCATTGCCCCTGGCCTTGCATCCAACGAATGGCCGACACCGGGCGAATGTAATCGTACCACCCTTTGTGGCTCCAAGCCGCAATGGCCGCGTCATGCAAGGCCCCTCCCAAAGTGAAGTAGGCACAAACCTCCCAGTCGAACAAATCCCAAGGTTCTCCTTCCCCTTTCCAAGCGGGCGTGAATTGAGCATGGGCGGTGACCCCATTCAGAAGGGTGAACCAATGACCTGGAGGGGTCTCAGAATCGGGCCCATCAGCCCAAAATTCAGCCAGAACCCTGGTGAAGTCTCCCCGTGGTACCCACTGGGGCTCGTAGGGTTGGCCTGTTGTTGGGTTGATGGCATGACCTTCTCCCGGGTCGCCACCATCTTGCCAATTGTAGAATTCACCGTAGTGGGTGGGGTCGATGTCAAACAATGCGGGGTCCACGTTTCCCATGTTTCCAGGACTGATGTCCCACCATATCCCGTCATCGGGGTGAAGGTGTTCGGACCACCTTAAGACCATGGAATGGCCCCAACTGTAAGGACTTTCCAATCCGTCAGAGGAAAGCAGGGGAGGAGGTCCTTGGTCAAGCCATACGGGGTAAGGCCAACCATCGCGGAAGTGCATGGTTTGAACGCTATCCGGCAATGCGAAGGGTGCCACCAACCCCCATTCTGGACTCAGAAAGGGCGGGGTTTCATTCTCAGAAATGCCACTTTGGCCTTGGAAGGTGCTCAAATTGATGCTCTGCCACCGATTCATGTTGACCAAGGTTGGGTTGCCGGGCACGGTTTCGATGAACAAATCAGGATTGACAGGGGCGTAATTTTGGTTGGCGTAATCGTTGCCTTGGTTGCTTCCATCGCCCAATCCATAGGCCAATACAGCGGCCGCGATGGCGTTTCCTAGTGCAGCGGGACCATGGGTGGCGATGTCCGTGCTTGTCAAGTTGTGGATGCCGCCTGAGCTGTTGAATTGCTGGTAGATGGAGGACAAGGTGGCGGTGCCTCCGGGTGAGTTTTGGAATCGAGCCCAGAGCAAACGATACGAGGCGTAGTTGATGGCAGTTTCCTGTGCCAATCGCCTTGCCCCGTTGTCTTCGATCGCGGCAATGCCAGCATCGACAAGAAAAGGCGCCGCGATGCTGTCGTACGCAGCCCAGGCGTCATACACCGCGAGTGACCAATGGTGAAGGTTGCGTGCGTGGATCGTGGGTCGGGCGTAGTCATGTCGAATCGCCTCGAGCAGAACTTCATTCCACTCCCGAACCAAGGTCTCTTGCCCCGACACAGCCACAGGAAGTGCAGCCCAAAGTATGGTCAAAGACAAGACGGAGTGCGCCAATGTCGTTTTGAGGAAGTGGGGAGGGCGATCAAAATTCATCAGACACTTGCATTCAAGTCAACAGCTTGAGTAGCTCAATGTACGAAACAATTATGTAAAATGACAAGAATTGTCACAGGCCCGACATCCATTGTGACCCCTTCCAGACAAGTTTCGAAGGATCCCTCGTCGAGGGTTGATTTCAGAGCCAACCCGTTGCCAAAAGCAAGGCGAAAAGTTGCGCGGTGCTGGGTTTGCCCTCAAACAAAACCACCCGATCACTCCAGTTTCGGCTGTCCTCGGTGTACAAGCCCCACACAGATGCGCCACGGGATGCTCCCATCACGGCATTCTCCTCGCGCAATGTGTACACCACGTCGAGAGGGAATGTGGAGTCACCCTGGAAGATTTGATCTTCGTGCGCGGTGTACAAAATGGCTTGGGTGAAATGGGAATCCCCTGCCATCAAGCGGCCGTCTCGAACCGTGAAGAGCACGTCAAGGGCGCTGGTTGAAAAGCCTTGGAACAACCGGGCTTCTGAGCTTTTGTCATCCCCTTGCAGGGTGAAGATGACGTCACCCCGCCAATCTGGGCCCAAACGAACGACCTGGCCATCCACGTGGGCAACCATGTTGGACCACATCAGCGTTTCGTCGCTGTGCATGTGAATGCGTTGAGCCACAAGGGAAGACGTGGACAGGCACCAGCCCAACCCGATGAGCGTGGCCACATGGCGCCCGGGCACAAACATTCGATGGCTTGAAGTAGGATGACTCACACAGCCAAGGTCGCGACGTCGCAGGCGATTTTCCAAGCCTGCGTCAAATCTTCCACGAGATCTTCGGGGTGCTCCAGTCCAATGGAGAGGCGCACGAATCCTTCTGTGATTCCCGTCTCCTCTTTGATGTGGGCAGGGACACCGGCATGGGTCATGCTGGCTGGATGTTCGGCCAAACTCTCGGTCGAGCCCAGGCTCACGGCCAGCTTGAATACGCTCAGGCTGTCCAAAAATGCAAAGGCTCCCTCCCTCCCTCCTGGGACAACCAGACCGACCATGGCTCCTCCGCCCTTTTGTTGGGCCTCCGCGGCGTGGACGTCAAGACCCGCTGTGGCCAGGTCCTCGACCCATGCAGATCGCACGGCTTGAGGTCCACACAAGTCTCTCAAGTGAGCGAGCACGCGCTTTGTCGTTGATTGCTGACGTTCCACACGAACGTGCAGGGTTTCCATGGATCGGGCAAGCATCCATGCGGTCCATGGGTCGGTTATTCCGCCGAGGAAGGTTCTGAATTCCTTGACTTTGGCAACGATGTCAGCCCGCCCTGAAGCTGCGCCGGCGATGAGATCGCTGTGTCCCCCTAGATACTTGGTTGCCGAGTACAGAATGAGATCCGCACCTTCATCCAGCGGCCTTTGCAGGATTGGGCCGAGGTAGGTGTTGTCAACCATGACCACAATCCGATGATCGGGGGTGGAATGTGTCGCAGCCCATTCTGCGGCAGAACGAATTCGCCGCACCTGCATGGTGGGGTTTGCGGGGGTTTCGAGATAGATGATTCCTGGCAATGCTCTGTCGGTTTCCTCCAAAGTTGCGTTGAGCAATTCCAACCCCGCAATCGCACGCACTTCCCGTCCCATGGTGGGCATTACCTCGTCCAAAAAATGTTGCGTACCTCCGTACAAGGGCCCCACATACCACACGGGCCGATCAGCCCCAGACCACGCAAGCAGGGCCGTTGAAATGGCTGCCATCCCGCTGGAAAAGAAGGCGGCATCGTCACTTTCATCCCAAGCCGCGAGTCGGGTCTCGGCAAGATTCAGGGTGGGGTTTCCGAGCCGGCTGTAAATGAACCCTTCAGGAGGCGTTTCAGCCCCTTGCACGCCGTAGGCAGTTTCCATGTGAGCGGCACCCGTTCGCGCATCGGGAAAGACGAATGTGGACGCGGGATGCATGGGTGGTTTGACCGCAAATTCATTGGCGGGCGAAGGGGTGTGACCCGCGAACATTGCGCGTGTCTCAAGATTCTTCTTCATGCATCAATGTTAATCATGTGTCCACCAAATACAATAGATGACAAAACAAATTAAGAAAAAACAATACAATACAATACATTTGTTTTGTTATGGATGCTTTGGACAAAACGATTTTGGAACATTTGGAGTTCGATGGGCGAAGCAGCATGCAGGACCTCAGCGAATTGACTGGGTTGAGCCGTTCGGCCGTCTTTACTCGGGTCAAGCGAATGGAGGATCAAGGGGTCATTTCGGGCTACACCGTCAGGGTCGACCGGAAAAAGCTTGGGATGGCCATACGTGCCTATTGCAACATCACATTGAAGCTTCACGAGCGCGAGCTCCTCGAGGAGTTTGAAGCCAACATTGGATCCCACCGTGAGGTGAGGTCATGTTTTCACCTTGCCGGTTCGTTTGACTACTTGGTGGAGGTGGAGGTTGTGGACATGGATGCCTACCACCGATTCATCACGCGCAAACTGGCGGCCATGCCCAACATTGCCACTGTGCAGAGCATGTTTGTGATGAGCGACGTTTTCAGACGTTGACAGCTTCCCAAGGGGCCTTCATGCTTCGATGGCCGCGATACCTGGTAGAATTCGTCCCTCCAAAACTTCGAGCATGGCGCCACCTCCGGTGCTGACATAGCTCACGGCGTCCGCCAAGCCCGCCTTGTTGATCGCGGCCACAGAGTCCCCTCCGCCAATCAGGGTGAAGGCACCTTGTTGGGCCGTCACCTCGGCAAGCGCGGCGGCCACATCGTTGGTCCCACCCGCAAAAACGTCCATCTCAAACACCCCCATCGGGCCGTTCCACAAGATGGTCCGGCTTTCCATGACAGCCTGCACAAATCGAGTGCGGGTCTCAGGCCCAATGTCCAAACCCATCCATTCGTCCGGAATGGCGTGGGTGGCGTGAATCGCGGTGTTGGCGTCTGCCGCAAAGGCGTCCGCGCACAACGTGTCTGATGGCAACAGGAATTCGGTTCCTGCGGCCTCCGCTTTGGCCAAGATGGCTCGGGCCTTGTCGAGCATGTCGTCCTCCACGAGGCTCGTTCCTACTTCACCTCCCTGGGCCTTCACAAACGTGTAGGCCATGCCGCCCCCCACAATCAGTTTGTCCACCCGGTCCACGAGGTTCTCGAGAATGCTGAGCTTGCTGCTGACCTTGGCGCCGCCGATGATGGCTAGAAGCGGTTGGGCTGGCGTCGCAAGCACCTTGTTGAGGGCTTCGACTTCGCTTTGCATCAACAGCCCAAACGCCTTGTCCTCCGGAAAAAACTTCGCAATGACCGCCGTGCTCGCGTGGGCGCGGTGTGCGGTCCCGAAGGCGTCGTTCACATACACGTCTCCGCTTTCGGCGAGTTGTCCAGCAAAGAATTCGTCACCGGCTTTTTCTTCGTCGTGAAAACGAAGGTTTTCGAGCAATGCCACGTCACCGGGTTTCAACGCTTGGGTCACGTCAAGGGCTTTGTCGCCTACGCAGTCCTCGGCAAATTGAACGGGACGTCCGAGCAGGCTTGACAACGTCGGCACCACGTGCTTCAACGACAGTTCTGCGCTCGGCCCCTTGGGCCGCCCGAGGTGGCTCATGAGCACCACTGAAGCGCCGCCGTCGAGGAGGGCCTGGATGGTGGGGATGGCTCGGCGAATGCGCGTGTCGTCAGTCACCTCGTGTGCATCATTGAAGGGCACGTTGAAATCCACGCGCACAAGGGCGCGTTTGCCTGTGAGGTCGAGGTCGTTCAAGGTCATGGTATTGGATTGAAGTGTCGAGAGATGCAAGGAGGTCAGGCTTGGAACAGGCTGGTCATGCTCACGAGGCCGTCCACGTAGGCATTCAGGTCGGCAATGGCGATGCGCTCTTGCTGCATGGTGTCGCGGTTGCGGACAGTCACGGCATCGTCGTTCAGCGTGTCGTGGTCGACTGTGATGCACAGCGGCGTGCCGATGGCGTCTTGGCGACGGTAGCGGCGGCCGATGGCATCCTTCTCGTCGTACTGCACGATGTGGTGCAGCTGAAGCTGCGCAAGGACTTCGCGGGCCTTCTCGGGGAGGCCGTCCTTTTTGATCAGCGGCAGCACTGCAGCTTTGACTGGCGCGAGCGCAAACGGAATGGCCATCACGGTGCGCTCGCTTCCGTCTTCGAGCGTCTCTTCGCGGAGCGCAGAGCTGAGCACAGCGAGGAACATCCGGTCGAGGCCAATGGAGGTCTCGAGCACGTAAGGCACGTAGCTCTCGTTGGTCTCAGGGTCGAAGTAGCGCAGCTTTTTGCTGCTGTATTCCTCGTGTTGCTTCAGGTCAAAATCCGTGCGCGAGTGAATGCCCTCGAGCTCTTTGAAGCCCATCGGGAAGTTGAATTCGATGTCGCATGCGGCGTCGGCGTAGTGGGCCAACTTGACGTGGTCGTGGAAACGGTAGTTCTCGTCGCCGAGTCCGAGGGCCTTGTGCCATTGGATTCGGGCGTCTTTCCAGTGGTTGTACCACTCCTCCTGCGTGCCCGGCTTGATGAAGAATTGCATCTCCATTTGCTCGAATTCACGCATGCGGAAGATGAACTGACGTGCGATGATCTCGTTGCGGAAGGCCTTTCCGATTTGGGCGATGCCAAACGGCAACTTCATCCGTCCGCTCTTCTGCACGTTCAGGTAATTCACGAAGATGCCTTGCGCCGTTTCAGGCCGGAGGTACACCACGCCGGAATCCCCACTGACGGCGCCGAGCTCGGTCTTGAACATCAGGTTGAATTGACGCACGTCGGTCCAGTTCTTCGAACCGCTGATGGGGCAGGTGATCCCCAGGTCTTCAATCAGGGCCTTCACCGAGGCCAGGTCGTCGGCGTCCATCGCGGCCTTGAAGCGGGCGTTGATGTCGTCGATTTCACTTTGACGTCGCAGGACTTGGGGGTTGGTGCTGCGGAATTGAGCCTCGTCGAAGGCGTCGCCAAACCGCGCGGCCGCCTTGTCGACGTCTTTTTGAATTTTGGCCTCAATCTTGGCAATGTGCTCCTCAATCAGCACGTCCGCACGGTAGCGCTTTTTGCTGTCCTTGTTGTCAATGAGCGGGTCGTTGAAGGCGTCGACGTGGCCGGAGGCTTTCCACGTGGTGGGGTGCATGAAGATGGCGGCGTCGATGCCGACGATGTTCTCGTTCATGCGAACCATGGCGGTCCACCAATACTGCTTGATGTTGTTCTTCAATTCGCTGCCCAGCTGGCCGTAGTCATAGGCGGCGCTGAGGCCGTCGTAGATCTCGCTGCTGGGAAACACAAAGCCATACTCTTTGGCGTGGCTGATGATTTTTTTCAATCCGTCGTCGCTCATGCTCTGGGTCGTTGTTGTTGGTTGCGCGCCGCACGCGCCTGTGGTTGTAGGGTGGGCGTTTCCTTCAGGGGTGCGCGCTCCGCGCGCGAAGGTACGCCGAGGTTCGGAGACCCCAAGGGCCGTTCCTGTTACATTTGCGCCCATGAACGTCGGAATCCTCGGCAGCGGAAGTTGGGCCACAGCCATCGCCAAGATGTTGTGCCACAACGTCGACACCCTCCATTGGTGGGTTCGTCGGCAGGAGACCGTCGACGAGCTGATGAATTATGGGCACAACCCCAAATACATCCAAAGCATCAGCTTCCCCCGCGAAAAGTTGCGCGTCACCACAGACATGCAATTGGTGGTGGATGCCTGTGAAGTCCTGGTGGTAGCCATTCCGAGCTTGTACTTGGATGACGTGTTCAAGGCCCGAGACATTCAAGGGTTGGAGACCAAAATTCTCTTCAGCGCCATCAAGGGCATGGTGGCCGAATACGACAGCATTCCGGCACGTTATCTCCACAAAAAATTCGGCACACCCTATGAGAACATTGGCATGATTTGCGGTCCGTGCCACGCTGAGGAGGTGGCGCGTGAAAAGTTGAGCTACCTGACTGTGGCGTGTCCGAGAGCGACGCATGCGAGTTGGTTGGCGGAGAGGTTGGAGACGCGCTTCATTCGGGTCCAAACGAGTGACGATGTGTTTGGGGCGGAGCTGGCGGCTGTGCTGAAAAACGTGTATGCGATTGCGGCGGGGGTGGCCCATGGTTTGGGCTACGGTGACAACTTCATCAGCGTCCTCGTGAGCAACGCAAGCCAGGAAATGAAGCGTTTCTTGGCCGCTGTGCATCAAATCGATCGTGACGTCAAGGGCAGCCCCTACCTCGGAGACTTGCTCGTGACGGCCTACAGCCCGCACAGCCGGAACCGCACCCTTGGCACGATGATCGGCAAGGGCTACACCGTCAAATCCGCCATCCTCGAAATGGACATGGTGGCAGAAGGGTTCACGGGATCGTTGGGCATCCACTCCCTCAACCAGAAGTACCACGTCGACATCCCGATTGCGGAAGCGGTGTACCGGATCTTGCACGAGAAGATGTCTCCATCGATCGAAATGCGCCTGCTCACGGACGATTTGCGTTGAGGTCTCTGGGGGAGTTGGGAGTCACAGCGTGGTTTGGGTCACCCGCCAAACGTTGGCCCATCAACAAGCAACGACTGTGGCCTTCTCTTCGTCTTGGATTCATGGGGGTTGTACATTCGTCATGATGACCGTTCGCTTGTTCACGTGCTTGGGGATGTTGCTGTGCGCCAATGCTGTGCACGCGCAATTGCATTGGTTGCCCAACGAGGGGCAATGGGATGTGGCAGCGCGAATGCGGGCGGATTGGGCAGGAGGGGTGACGTGGTTGGAACCCGATGGCATGAATGTTTGGGTCGCGGGAGAGGGGTACGATGCCTTGTGGGCCCACGCCGAGGAAGGGTGGTTGGCACCTCCTCCTGATCCAGGAAGGGAATTGAAAAGTCATGGGTGGCGTGTGGTTTGGGAGAACGCTCAACCCAATGCGCCGGTTCACGTGTTGCGCGAGGCCCATCATCGGGTGAACATCTACAAAGGCAATGATCCCGACCGGTGGGTGGAAGGTCTTGTCCCCTTGGAGAGGTACAGGCTGACGGACGTATGGCCCGGCATTGATGTCCGCGTGGGCCCGCGATCTCCCGGGGACCACGAGGCTTTGCCCGGTCCCGGATGGAAGGAGGACTGGATTGTGGCTCCGGGAGCCCATGTGGAAGACATCGTCATTCGGCACGAAGGCGTGGTGATTGACAGGCTGACCGACGGAGGGCTTCGCGTGCGCATGGGCTCTACCGCGGAAGCGTTTTGGCGTCCCCCTTATGCGTACCAACGCATCGATGGGCGTTTGGTGGAGGTTGACGTGTCCTATGCTTTGTCAGGCAGCCTCGTGGCCTTTGAGGTGGGGGAGTTTGATCCCAACCACGAGTTGGTCATCGACCCCGACATCGTGTTTGCCACGTACATCGGAGCGGTGCAGCCCAATTGGGGCTTCACAGCGGCATACGACGACCAAGCCAGGGCCCTCGGAGGAACGGCGTTGTGGGACGGCGCATTGGGGACGTACCCCACGACGGCTGGGGCGATTTCCACGGGGATGACCGTGGCCACAGGACCCTTTGATTGCGGGTTGTCCATCTTTTCAGCCGACGGGACCAACCTGGTCTACAGCACGGTGTTTGGTGGAGACCAACTGGATGTTCCTTCGAGCATCGTGTCAGACAGTGAGGGCGCCATCTATGTGATGGGCACCACGGGCTCAAGCAATTTTCCCGTGACCTCGGGCTCCTTTGACATGTCCTTTTGTCCAGGCCCCTCGGTGAATTTGGATGCATGCTGTTTTTACCCCGGAGGAGGGGGGCTGCCCAACGGGGCCAACCTCTTTGTGATGAAGTTCACCGAGGTAGATGCGGGATGCACGCTTGACGCTTCGACCTACATCGGGGGTTGCAACGGACCCTCAGGGGTGAACCGAGGGGATTATCTAGCTTACAATTACGGGGATGTTTTTCGAGGGGAGATCAACGTGGATGCTCAAGACCGACCTTGGGTTGCCAGCGTCACCGGGGCGTCGGATTTTCCCGTGCAAAACGCTCCTTTCCCCGTGTATGGAGGCGGCCAAACAGACGCGGTTCTCTTCCGAATGTCCTCGGATTTGTCAACCCTTGAATGGTCCACGTTTGTGGGGGGGTCGGCGGAGGATGCTGCCTATGGCGTGCAATTCACCCCTTCAGGGGAGGCGGTCGTTTGTGGAGGGACAAGCTCGGGGAACTTTCCGGTGCAGGCCAATGGGGACGATACGAGTTTTGGGGGTCTCAGCGATGGATTTGTGATGCGTTTTCCTTCGGGAGGCGGCGCTCCGTCGGGCGGGACGTTTTTTGGCACCAACAACTACGATCAAGCCTACTTCGTCCAAGTCGACCCTTTGAGCCAGGTGTACATTTTTGGACAAAGCATCGGGGGGAAGCCCATCACTCCGGGGACCTACAACGCGAGTCCTGCGGCCGGACAATTTGTGGCGTGTCTGACGCCTGGGTTGGACGGCATTGTCTGGCACACGCGGGTGGGCGACCCGGGAAACACGGGAAGCGTGGACATCAGCCCCACCGCGTTTTTGGTGAGCGATTGTGGTGAGATTTACATGAGTGGCTGGGGCGGGTCGACCAACAACAGCCAAAGTCCGTACATTTTTTCTTCGGGCATCAATGGCATGCCGACCACACCGGATGGATTTCAATTGGGAACCAATGACGGTGATTTCTGGCTGGGCGTGATGAATCCAGGCGGGACGGACCTCAACTATGCCACGTATTTCGGAGGGGGAACATCCAGCGAGCATGTGGATGGGGGTACGTCTCGATTTGACAAGGACGGCACGGTCTATCAGGCCATGTGTGCGGGTTGTGGAGGCAACAGCGATTTGCCCACGACGCCCGGAGCTTGGAGCTCCACCAACGACAGCTTCAACTGCAACCTAGGGCTCTTCAAGTTTGAGTTGGGTGAGTTGAATGTGGGGATCGACGTGGAGACTCCCGGTGTCCTGTGTGATGGCCAAACCGTGGCTTTTGACAACACCTCCACGTCGGGCTACGAATATTTGTGGACCTTTGATGACAACACGACCAGCACTGAGTACGAACCAGTGCACGTGTTTCCCAACCCCGGGACGTTCACTGTGATTTTGACGGTCACGGACCCCACGGGTTGTTTGGCCCCCGTGAACACTGAAATTGAAGTCAACATTCAGGCTCCACCTCTCCCCAACATTTTGCCTGTGGATGCGGTGTGCGCAGGTGAGGAGATTGAATTGGTGGCCGCAGGGTCCACGAATTTGGTTTGGACATTCCACCCCGCTTTGGGGGATTTGACCGATCCTGTGCAAGTGATTGTCCCCCCTGTTGGCACAACCACATTCACGGTCACCGATGAAAACGACTGCGGCACGGGCCAGTCTTCCGTGCAGGTGGTGGTTCAACAAGTCGTTGCTGAGGTGACACCCTCGAGCGCAGCCATTTGTTTGGGCAACAGCGTCAACCTCATTGCCACGGGAGCGGGGCAGGTCTCTTGGGACCCTCCAACGGGACTCAACAACCCCAACGCCACCACGGTTTTGGCCTCTCCACAAGTGACCACGACCTACACCGCCACGCTGACCGACGACTTGGGTTGCACAGGCGAAGCTGAAGCGACCGTTTCTGTGGTTCCTGGACCTCCTGGGGGTCTTGTCTACCCCACCGAAGTGATTTGTGTAGGAGAGAGTGTGCAGTTGCCAGGCGCTCAAGGAGATCAATGGCTGTGGAGCCCTTCATCCACCTTGAATGACAACGACATACAATACCCTTACGCTTTCCCCCAAACCACCACCACCTACGTTGTCTCCATTGCCAACATTTGTGGCACAGGCGAAGACATGGTGACAGTGGAGGTGCTGGTTCCGGATGCTTTTGCCTCAGAGGATGGTGGAGTGTGCCGTGGGACCATGTTTGAGGTGTCCGCCTCTGGAAGCGATCCGGCTTCGACGTTTGTATGGACTCCCGCCGATTTGGTGCTTCAACCCAACAGCGCAACCACCTTGGTTTTCCCCAATTTCACCCAAACCTTCACAGTGTTTGTCACCGACAGCGATGGATGTACAGCCAGTGATCAGGTGACGGTCTATGTCACGCAACCACCTGAAATTTTTGCAGGTCCAGACCTTGAAGTGGGGTGGCTTGAGGAGTTCACGCTCTATGGTTCGACAGAAGGTGAGGGCTGGTATTGGACGCCTTCTGTGGCGTTTGATTGTGATACGTGCTTGACCGCCACCATTGTTCCTTCCGAGCCAGGTTGGTATACGCTTCACGCGTCAGATTCTACGGGTTGCGCGGGAAGCGACTCGTTGTATGTGGACGTTTTTTATCCAGTGTATGTGCCCAATTCGTTCACACCCAACAACGATGGAATCAACGATGTGTTTCGCGTGGAGGGAGAATCGATTCGAGGCCTGTGGATGCGGATTTACGACAGGTGGGGCATCGAGGTGTTTGAAACCACGGACCCCGAGGAGCCTTGGCTGGGGAATTTCCAAGGCGGGGATCACTATTGCCAAGACGGGGTGTACCTCTATCAAATCCGTGTTGAGTTGGCGGGAGGCCCTGTTCTGTTGAATGGACATGTTCAGCTGTTGAGATAAAGGCGCTTCATTCACAGGCTGTTGTGAGTGCATGGGGGGCAAAAGGCTTGACATTCCGCGCGCGATTTCTACCTTTCGAACATGGATTCACTGCGATTGCGCTCCCCTTTGGAGCCTTCTGATGTTTGGGCTGTGTTGCCGGGGATGTTTTGGGACCATGATTGTGTGATGCTGCCGGGCCTGGGAGGGTTTGTATGCAATCCAAGGTCTGCTCGATTTGATGAGGCCAAATGTGAAATTGTTCCCCCGTCCCGCGATGTGCTTTTCAACCCTAGGTTGACGACCAATGACGGGTTGTTGGCCAACGAATTGATGCGCCGTCATGGGGTGGATTACCGCGAAGCCCTCGGAGCTGTGGAATCTTTTGTGGGCTTCATCTCTGAGTCATTGGACCGGGGAGAATCGGTGACCTTGCCCGGGGTGGGCCGGTTGTATCGAGAGGATGACGCACAAGTTCGGTTCATGGCTGACGTTGAATTCGAGCGCATGTTGCGGTCTTTTGGCCACACGAGCATTCCTTTGACGCCATTGGCGATTGGCACGTTGGAAGGCTCGCAGCCGCAGGGGCTCACAGCCGTCAAGGCGGCCACGCAGACTCCCAAACAAGCCGAGAAGCACGCCACATTGGCACCCCCCGAAGCCCAGGAAATCGTCGCATCTCAGTCCGACCCCACCTCGGAAACCGAGACCACTCCCAAGGTCATTCCTTTCCGTGTTCAACTCGGTCGCGTGGCCGCAGCTGTGGCCTTGCCGTTGACCATGGCTGGGGCGTGGCTGCTTTCCAATCCTTCAGGAAACCAAAGTTTGCTCAATGCCAATCCGCTCTGGAATGCTCAACCAGTGGCTGCCACATTTGCCCCAAGGCCCTATGATCACGTGGCTGTGTCGTGGGAAGTCGACGAGGCCGTTGAATCTCCACGGGCCTTTGTGGAGCGCACGGGATGGGAGGGTTTGTTGAGGTTTGATGTGGAGCGCGGCCAACCCGCTGCCACAGGGATGCTCGTGGTTGTTCCCGAGAGCGCGATCGATCCGGAGCTTGACGATGATTCCGAGCGCGTGAATGAATGGGATCACGTGGTTGTTCCCGAGAGCGCGATCGATCCGGAACCGGAGGTTGAAGAGGGTGCCAAGGAAGCATCTCCCGAGCCTGCCACAGCATCAGCACCCGAGGTTCGCTTCATGATTGTGGGAGGGGCCTTTTCCGTGGTAGAGAATGCTCAGAATTTGGCAAACACCCTCTCCAGGCAAGGATTTCAAACTTCTCTTCACCTTCAACCTCACAATGGGTTGACGGTGGTGTCTTTGGGGGGCTATGCCACAGAATCCGAGGCGCGGTCTGCCTTGTCTGCAGCTCGGACCAGAGGCCAGGAGAAGGCTTGGCTCAAGAAATTGTGATGTCGTTGGAGCACCCCAAGCTCGAAGACCTCGACGGAGTCATTTTGGACTTCGGGGGTGTCCTGTACGACATCGATTACGACGCCCCTGTTCAGGCCTTTGCCGCGTTGGGTGATGACTCCTTTAGGTCGCTGTACCACCAAGCAGCCCAAACCCCATGGTTTGACCAACTCGAGACTGGCACCCTAGACAGGAAGACGTTTTACGGCCATCTGCTGAAACGATGCCGACCGGGAACCACGGAATCACAGGTGCACGAGGCGTGGTGCTGCATCTTGACCGGTATGCCTCCTTCACGTGCGGAGTTGGTGGTGGGATTGGGGAAGCGTACCAGGTTGTTTTTGCTCAGCAACACCAACGCCATTCACGCAACTGTTTTTGAGCAGGACTTGAAGCGGAACTTGCCAGATAGCGAGGGGTTTTGGGGTGCGTTTGAACAGGCGCACTACAGCCATGATTTAGGCATCAAGAAGCCGCACCCGAGCACCTTCCTCCATGTGTGTCAGCTGCACGGTCTTCAGCCTGACCGCACCTTGTTTCTCGATGACAGCATCCAACACGTTCATGGAGCACGAGAGGCAGGGTTGCAGGCCCATCATCTGGACTTGACCCAAGAAGACCTGGGAAAATGGATGTCACGCATGGGCTGGCGATGACTTCTCGCCGCCCCTCAAGCCGTCGCTGAAAACAACTCGTCGAGGTCTTCGTACTGGTCGGAGTGAACGGGTGTCGCACCTTGCTCGAGCACGAGAAAAACTTCTTGTCCACGGGCTTCTTCGGGGAATGATTTTTGGCCCCGATAACGCGTTCCTTCCGGGTCAATCCGCACCACGGAGGCAGAGGTTTCTCCAAATTTGAAAAACCAGGTATCCCCGCTGTCATGGCGCTCGAGGTAGGTCAACCGAGAGGTCGTCGTCTCCCAAAACAAGGTGCTGAATTCCTCAATCAGGGCTTCCACTTTTCCCGGTTCTTCCTTGGAGAGTCGGGCCCATTCTTGCGCGGGCATGCCTTGGGAGGCCAAGAACCGGGCAAATTCCAATTCCAAGCCTTCGAGTTCTTCCCGAGTCAAGCTCCTAAAACGCCTCGGGGCGCTCATTCGTGAATGTCCTCAAGCATGAACATGAAGGCGTACTCGAGCGCCACTTCCTTGATGCGTTCGAAGCGCCCAGAAGCCCCCCCGTGCCCCGTCTCCATGTTGCAGTCCATGATGAGCAAGTTGTCGTCGGTTTTGAAATCGCGCAGCTTGGCGATCCACTTGGCCGGTTCCCAGTACTGCACTTGGCTGTCCCAGTAGCCTGTCGTGATGAGCACGTGGGGGTAGTCTTTGGCTTCGACGTTGTCGTACGGGCTGTACTGCATCATGTAGTCGAAGTACTCTTTGTTCTTGGGGTTGCCCCATTCGTCAAACTCAAACGTGGTCAACGGGATGCTTTCGTCGAGCATGGTGTTGATCACGTCCACAAACGGCACGCCGGCAATGACGCCGTTGAACAAGCCGGGTTCGAGATTCATGACGGCACCCATCAAGAGCCCGCCCGCACTGCCGCCCATGGCGTAAAGGTGTTCGGGGCTGGTAAAGCCTTCCGCGACCATGGCTTTGCCGCAGTCGATGAAGTCATTGAAGGTGTTCATTTTGTTGAACAACTTGCCGTCCTCGTACCAGTGGCGACCCATCTCGCTGCCACCCCGAATGTGAGCGATGGCAAAGACAAACCCGCGGTCGAGCAAGCTCAGGCGAGCCACAGAGAAATATGCGTCCGTGCTCGATCCGTAGCTGCCGTAGGCATAGAGCAAGAAGGGGTTGTCGCCACTGCGTTCAACACCCTTGCGATACACGATGCTCACGGGAACCTTCACGCCGTCGCGGGCCTCCACCATCATGCGTTCGCTGACGTAGTTGGCAGGGTCAAACGTGCCTCCCAGGACCTCTTGCTGTTTCAACGTCGCGATGTCGCTGGTGTCGAAATCGTATTCCAGGACACTGTTGGGTGTGGTCAACGACGTGTAGCTGTAACGCAGTTTGCCAGCATTGAAGTCGGGGTTGGATCCGATGTAGGCGGTGTAGGCAGGGTCGTTGAATGGGATATACTCATCGGAGGTCCCATCCCAGCGCTTGATGCGGATGTGGTTCAAACCATCCTTCCGCTCCTGAATCACAAGCCAATCGTTGAAGATTTCGATGCCCTCGATCAACACGTCGTCGCGGTGAGGGAGCACGTCTTCCCAATGGTCGTAAGACGTTGCGTCCACAGGGGTTTTGACCAATTTGAAATTCTTGGCATCGCGATTGGTGACGATGTAGAAGTGGTCTCCGTAGTGGCTGAGGCTGTACTCGAGGTCGCGCTCGCGAGCCTGGATGACCTTCCACTCCCCGTCGGGCGTGTTGGCGTCGAGGTAATGCCATTCGGTGCTGACCGTGGTGCTCGTACCAATGACGAGGAAGGCCTCACTTTTGGTCTTGCCTACTCCGCAGGCGAACGTTTCATCCGTTTCTTCAAACACCAGTACATCTTCGCGGAGATCCGTTCCCAACACGTGCTTGTAGATTTGGAAAGAACGCAAGGTGACAGGATCCTTCTTGGTGTAGAACAGGGTCTTGTTGTCGTTGGCCCACGTAGCGCCCCCCGTCGTTTGTGGGATGCGGTCGCTTAGCACTTCGCCCGTGCGAAGGTCTTTCACGTACAAGGTGTACTCTCGTCGGCTGATTGTGTCCACGCCATAGACCAGCAAATTGTTGTCCGGGCTCACGTTGCTCCCACCCACGGCGAAGTACTTGTGGCCTTCTGCCATGGCGGGCTGGTCCAACATGATTTCTTCTTCGGCATCCATGGTCCCGAGTTTCCGACAGGTGTAGGGATATTCCTTGCCCTCTTCGTAACGGGAGTAGTACCAGTACCCCTTGTCCAACACCGGCACGCTTTCATCGTCTTTTTTGATGCGGCCAACAATTTCATCAAAAATCTGGGTTTGGAAGGCCTCAGTGGGCGCCATGACCTCCTTTTTGTAGGCATTCTCGGCCTCCAAATACGCCACCACCTCTGCGGTTTGGGCATCGGGTTCAAGGGCTTCCTTCTGCTCATCGCTCAACCGCATCCAGAAGTAGTCGTCATGGAGCTGGATGCCATGGATGTCGGTGGTGTGGGCCTTTTTTTGAGCGTCTGGGGCTGAGGGAAGCTCGGAGGCTTTGGTCACATAATCGGGGGTCTTCATGTTTTGAGAAGGAGTGTTGCAGCCCATGGCGAGGGCCAAACAGGCGGCCGTCGCCGCCCCAAGAAAAGACTGGTTCATTTCAATGAAATTGCCCTGCACACCTCGTGCAGGGCTGCGAAGATAACGCCCGTATGGGCTCCGAGGTTGTCAAGCTGTGAGATGACCTTGGGCGATGAGGTGTTCAATGGCGATCAGGTCCTCGGGCGTATCGACAGCTGGCGTCATATGGGCTGTAGTCCCCACGTCGATTCTCCATCCGTGATCGAGCCAGCGCAGCTGTTCAAGTCGCTCCCGCTTTTCAAGGGCTGTGGGGCTCAATTGGACAAGTGCCTCGAGGGCTGTGCGCGTGAAGCCATACAACCCAATGTGTTGAAGCCAAGGGCCATCTCCCGAAGGAATGGGATTGCGACTGAACATCAAGGCACGTCCCAACATGTTGCGCACGACTTTGACGCGATGGGGGGATTGAATGTCGGGGCCTGATGGCATGGATTTGGCCAGGGTGACAACAGCAGCATCAGGCTTGTGAAGCATGTCGGCCAACTGTTGGAGCTGCTCGGGATGGACAAAGGGTTCATCTCCTTGGACATTCACCACGGCGTCAAATGTGTGGCCAAGTGCCTCGAGTTGTTCGGCGGCTTCATGGCATCGCACGGTGCCGTTGGGACAGTCCACGGACGTCATGATGACCTCGCCGTTGAACTCTGAAACGACGTTGGCGATGCGGATGTCGTCCGTGGCAACCACCACGCGTTGAAAGGCACCGGAGTCCACCACGCGTTGGTGAACCCTCTGAATCATTGGCAAACCGGCCACTGACGCCAAGGGCTTGCCTGGAAATCGCGTCGAAGCGTGACGCGCGGGAATCACCGCCAAAATGTTCATGAACTCAATGGGAAATTGCGCGATGTGCGTGTGACATCCATGGAAATAGGGTCAGTGAATTTCGTAGGTATAGACCACATTCACAAGCCGCGGCGCCTCGATGGCCAGTGGCCGAATGCTGTATTCGGCATTGGTGAGGTTGCTCACGACCACCGACACCTTGTGCGCGTCGCTCAGGTTGTATCCCGCCCGGAAATCCCAAATCCAAGGCAGGTTTGGGTGGTCTTCCAGCCAAGAGGACAGTCCCCAATCCACGACGCCGAGGGATTCAAACACGATCCATGCAGCGTCGATGTTTTGGAGCGCGCTTTGGTAGCGGGCGCTGGCTCCCACAAACCAAGGTCCACGACGCAATTCAGCATCCACACGGACGAGGTGCTGGGAACGGTACTTCAACACCAGACCCGAGGTGTCAAGGCTTGTGTTCAGGTAACTCGCCCCGCCGACGGTGTCTCCGTTTGCGTTCGTGACCACCGAATAGAGGTAGTCCGGAGTGAGGCTGACTGGGTTGGTGTAGGTGTACCCCGCGAGCATGTCAAGGGTTGTTTCTCCCCAGTTGGCACGTCCCATCAACGACGTTTCCCAGCCAGTGACGCGTGAACGGCCTGTGTTCAAACTTCGGAAGCCGTTCCCCACCAGAGGATCCGCTGGGGTGCCCCATTGTCCGAAGGTGAATTCGATGAAATCTTCGTATTCCTGATAAAAGGCGGCCACATCAAGGAACCCCTGAAATCCCGCAACCTGCAGGCCTTGCTTGATGCCAGCTTCGATGTTGATGGCCGTTTCGGGCCGAAGATCGTTGTTGGGGTAGACTTGAAGGGGGCCCAAACCAGTGCGAATGAACTTTTCAGCGATGGTCGGAAAGCGGAATCCTTGACCTACACTTGCCCGGACCCATGTGGCTTGTGCTGGTTGATAGTTGAGGCCGGCCCGAAACACGGGTTTGGATGCCGTGCTGTCGTTGATGCTGAAATGTTCATAGCGCGTCCCCGCAGAAAGGTTGAGGCGATCGCCAAATTTTTGGTCTACTTGCACGTAACCGGACAAATTTCGCGCGGTGTTGATCCCGGTCGAATCACCACCTGAGTAGAGTTCAGCTTCTCCTCGGGTGAATTGATGCACTGCACCCCCCGTCAAGACCAAGCCATCCAGTCCCCAAACCGAGCCCCGCTGTTGGACTTGGTATTCGGAGTAGAACACGTCGCTGGCATTGCTTTGGTCGTTGTCGTTCTCGTTGTTGAGGTGTTGCCAGCGGTTGCGGAAACTGTGTTGCATGCCGGTGGGCGAGAGGTATTCGATGTACGGGTCGACGGTTCCCACAAGTTGCCTTGTACGCGTGGCTGCCCCATCGCTTGTGCCGTAAAGGCCATCGTAGGCGCGCTCCCAGATCAGAGAGTTGAGGGACTCGCCTTTTTGCCAATTGGTGTTAAGTCCAAACTTCAACCCCTCAATTCTCGTCTCACGCCGCCTCAAGTTCACGTTGAACCGAGCCTGGGAATTGGCTCCCCAACGGTCGACTGTGAGGGGGTTGTAATTCATGGTGGCAGTGTCGAGGGGGGTACCCGTCAGGCTGTCGAGATAGATTTCTGGACCCTTGTAGCCGTCGTCGCCGAGGACGTTCCCGCCCACGACGATGTCCCACCCTCCGAGCTGCTGGCTGTGTAGAAAACGCAGGTTGCTTTGTTGAAGGGAGCCGTCCCAGTACTTGCTTTCGTCGGCGCTTCGTGGATCGCTGTACACGCCATGCTGAAGGCTGACCCGCGTGAGCGGTCGGGCGTCCGGGTAGCGCGTGCGGATGTTGATGACCCCACTCAGAGCAGCGCTTCCGTACAGGACGGAGCTCGCCCCCTTGATGACTTCGATTTGTTCGAGGTTCTCGAGGGGAAGGAAGCCCCACGTGGGTCGGCCGGCATCCCCGCTCAGGACGGGGAGGTCGTCGACGAGAACCATGACGCGGGATCCGGCGCCGTAACTGAACCCGCTGCCGCTCCGGATTTGGGGTTCGCCGTCTACCAAGCTGACGCCCGGGGTTTGTTCGATGGCAGTCTCCAAGGATGTTGTGGCCTTGTTTTCCACCAGGGCGGGCTTGAGTACCTCGAGAGACACGGTCACTTCGGAGGCGTCCTGCTCGAAGCGTCCTGCCGAAACAACGACCAGCCCCAGCTCTTCCGTGGCTGATTGAAGGATGGGATTCCAAGTTTGGATTTCCCCTTCGCCCAAAGTGACCACGTGCTCTTGCTTTTTCATCCCGATGAAGCTGCACATCACCTCATGGGTGCCTGGCTTCAGTTGAAGGAGGTATCGCCCATCGAGATCTGTGGCTACCGTCTGGACGCCGTTGGTGAGGTAAGCCCCCACGATAGGTTGTTGGCTATTGTCGAGCACGCGCCCCTGGAGGGTTTGGGCTGAGGAAGTTCCCAAGCCAATCCAGAATGTGGCGAACAGACTCAGCGACGCGAAGAAGGTGAAACGCATGGGACCAAATAACAACACATCGCCCAAACTCGCGCGTCATGTGCAAAACATCGGCCTGCAACCATGAATTGACAGGCAGGCTGGGTGGGGGTTGTTGTCTTTTTGCACGCATGGATTGGACAGCAGGGGACATCTCATGCGAGGTGGAGCAAGACATGGGCCGTGGATCGGAACCTTGGGCATGGATGGCGTTGCTTGCACGTCCTGGGTCAGGAGTTCAAGCGGCGAGGCGGGATGTCGTGATGGGGGGAAATGCCGTCAATGCATGGAATCGTTGGGAGTCGGGGAACCGTGTCGCGGCAGTGGACGTGGGGTCACGGGTGGATCACCAAGTCGAGGCATTGCAAATCTTGGGGGCTTGGGTGGTCTTGTGGACGGATGCAACGTACCCTTGGTTGCTGCGGGAAATTCATGATCCACCCCCTGTGTTGTTTGGATTGGGAAGGCTTGCCGAGAACCGGGCCTGGGCACGCGGGTTGTCTGTGGTGGGGACACGGGCTTGCCAGCCCCGCGGCGTTGATTGGGCGTCGGAGGTCGCCAGGGACTGGCAAGAGGCTGGGGGCACCGTGGTAAGTGGCTTGGCCCGAGGGATTGATGCGGCAGCGCATCGTGCAGCCTTGGACGATACGGTGGCTGTGCTGCCATGTGGTTTGGACGCCATCCATCCTGCCATCCATGCTCCTCTCGCCGCGGAAATTGTGGCCCGAGGCGGTCTCTTGCTCACGGAGCAACCACCGGGGGCTTCGGTGGAACGCTGGATGTTTGCAGCGCGCAACCGCCTTGTGACAGGGTTGACGCCAGCCACGTTGGTCGTTCAAAGCCCGGCGAGGGGAGGATCGTTGATTTCTGCCCAATGCGCGCTGGACCAAAATCGCGAAGTGTATGCCATGTGGGACCCTGCCATGGGAACGTCGTGGTCGGGAAACCGATTCCTTGTGTGGTCTGGAGCTGCTCAAGGTGTGCGAAACCCCACCCATTTGTATCACGTCATGTCAGGGTCCCAACCAGCTTGGCAGGAAACGCCACTTCGAGGCGTCACCGAAGCGCCGTGGTTGAAGGACGTGTGGTGCGCCTTGGATGGCCGAAAGGGCATGCACCCGAATCGCCTTGCCCAGCAATGCGGTTTGGATGAGGGCATGCTTGGTCAAGCTTTGTTCAGCCTGGAAAGTCGAGGGTTGGCCCGACGCACATGGGGTGGGAAGTGGTTGCGGTGCTGACCTTGCCTCAAGTCTCGGACCCGCCAAGGGTCTGCTGCCCGCCAAGGGCCTCCGGCCTCTCCACCTGGCCTCCCCCATCATGGACAGAAGGCAGCACCTCCAGCTCATGGTCTGCCACAGGTTGGATGCCACCACCTGATTGGATCAGGGCCGCTGTCATCACGAGCGAGGTGGCCAAAATGACCACGAGCAGGATGCCTTGGTCAAAGCCCGGCCACACCAACTCGGGATGTTGGGATTCCAGAGCGAAGAACAGCAGGATGGTGATCAAGCCTCTTGGGGCGATGTACAGCAACGGGGCAACAGGTCGTTTGCCCATGGACAAAAGCAACGCGAGACGCACACCGTAGAGGAGCAAGCAAATCACCAGCCCAAAGAAGACCACCTCGATGTCTGTGACTGCAGCCAAGCTTACCGTCATCCCAAAAATCACGAAGAAAAACGTTCGAATCACGAATGCACTTTCCAAGGTCAGCACATGAAAGTCGTGGTGAAGTGCTTTCATACGATCATCCCGAAGCAGGTTTCCGGGCCACCCCTTGGTCACCCCTAACCAATTGGGAAAGAATAATTTGTGATTGTTGAGCATCAACCCAAAAATCAAAATCAACACGAGCGGGCTGAGGTGCAGCAGTTTTTGGATGGCGTAAATGAGAAGCAGCACGGCGATGCTCAAGAACAGGCGAACACCGCTTTCAATTTTTTGAAGCACAAACACCATCAGGTAGGCGACCACCACCGAGATGACCAAGGTTCCCACCAAGTTGTAGACAATGTTCAGCACGACCTCACCTCCCGAGGCGGCTTCTTGGTTTCCAAGCAGCAGGTAGAATGCCATGATGCCGAAGATGTCCGAGAAGGTGCTTTCGTAGACCATGAATTCTCGGGGTTCTCTGGCCAAACCACCCACGCTAGGAATGATGATGGCGCTGCTCATGATGGACAAGGGAATCCCATAGACAGCGGCATTGAGCCAAGGCATGTCCATGAGATGATGCAACAGCAGGGCGATGGCTCCCGTGCTGAGGACCAAGGCTGCCAAGGCCAGAGCCGCGCTTTTGAGAATGAGCGGGAGTTTGGCCTTGCTCAATTCAAGTTCCAGAGCGGCCTCGAGAACAATGAAAATCAACCCCACCGTCCCGAGCAATTCCAGCACCAAGCTTTCAAAAGGGATGTCGGTCAGTCCAACGGCGTTGAATCCCTGGCGAATGGCGATGCCCATGGCGATGAGCACAAGGACGCTCGGGATGTTGGTTCGACGGGCGAGCAGGTTGGCGAAATAGCTCAGGATGATGACCGTGCTCCCTCCAATGACGAGTCCGTAGGCATTGATGTGCTCCACGCCGAGGTCGAGCATGTTCAAAAGCGCGAGGTGCAAGGAAAGAAGGTTCATGGCCTCATATCATCCAAAACCTCCCGTGAACAGGCGCCAAAAATCATTACCCAAGGCGAAAATCATCAGAGAAAGCAACACGATGATGCCCACCATTTGGGCCCGCTCCAGAAGCTTTTCAGGGGCAGGTCGACCAGCGATCATTTCATACAAGGTGAACATGACGTGCCCACCGTCGAGTGCCGGTATTGGCAGGAGGTTCATGAAGGCCAAAATGAGTGAGAAAAAGGCGGTGTTTCGCCAAAAAATCTCCCAGTCCCAGCCGGCGTCAAAAATGCTCCCAAACGTGACCAAACTTCCGACTTGGGATGCCCCGGACTTGGTAAACAGGAAGCGCATGGAACGCACGTAGTCCTTGAGGGTTTCCCACGCCGTGGTGTACCCATGCGTGATGGCCTCCAAGGCACCGTAGCTGATGTGCTCCGTTGGGAAGGCGTCGGCATAATGGGCCAAACTGTGCACTGCGAAGCCCAAACTTCCCGTGCTGTCTGGCACTGCATCGAGCTGGATGGTTGTTCCAGCCCTCTCCACGGTCAATCGAATCGGGGTTTCTGGATGGGCTTGAATGGCCTCTCTGACGGTTTCGTAGTACGGGAGCGTCATGTCCCCCACAGCCACAATGCGGTCGCCCACTTCGAGTCCAGCTTGTTGGGCCCGGCTGAGAGAATCCACCACAAGGATGTCACAAGGGAACAGCAAAGAGAAGGGGCGACGAATGCCTTTGTCGATGAAGGTCTGGCCAAGTTCTTGGTCCAATTCAATACGCACCATGCGGCCGTTGCGCAGAACGTCCACAGCCTTGACTTTTTGGTTGAATCCCTGCATGCGCAAGTCATCGTAGTACGCCAATTCTTGACCGTTGTAGCCCAGGATGCGGTCGCCATCCTGAAATCCAAGCACCTCCAAGGCGGGGTCGACGTTGACAGCGTGGACGTTGGGAAGTTTGGTTTCTCCCCAGGTCAACAGCACACCGCTGTAAATCACAAAGCCAAGGATGAGGTTGACGATGATGCCTCCGAGCATGATGATCAGGCGCTGCCACGCTGGCTTGGAACGAAACTCCCATGGCTTGGCGGGTTGGGACATCTGCTCAGTGTCCATGCTCTCATCAATCATCCCGGCAATTTTCACGTAACCGCCCAATGGCAACCAACCAATGCCCCACTCCGTGTCTCCAATTTGCTTTTTGAACAAGGAGAATCCCGGGTTCATGAAGAGGTAGAATTTTTCCACCCGGGTTTTGAAGGCGCGTGCCGCCCAGTAGTGACCCAATTCGTGGAGAACCACCAAAATGGACAAACTCAACAGCAATTGGGCGGCTTTGATCAGGGCAACCATGTCGAAAATCTCAGGGTCAAAGGTCTTTGTGAAAGCCCCAAAGGTACGTCGGGGCAGCGCCGGCATTCCGCAATCCACGTCGTGTTGCTCACAACGAAATGAAAAGGCGACGGAGATGCGGCTTTGTGTGTGCAACTTGGACCCCATGAAGCGCATTCCTTGGACATGGGTGTTGTGGCTGGCCGGCTTGGGACCCTTGCTCGGTCTGGCGGGTTTGGTCATGCTGGCTCTGATGGGTGATTTGCCCGACACGGAGGCCCTGGCCAACCCCAAGACGGACTTGGCCACGAAGGTCTATTCACTCGACGGGAAGGTGCTGGGGCGTTACTACACCGAAAATCGTTCGGACGCGCGCTTTGAGACCCTCCCGCCCCACCTCGTGGATGCCCTGATTAGCACGGAGGACGCCCGTTTTGAGGAACATTCTGGCATTGATTTCATTGGCCTTGCCAGGGCCATTGCCTTCATGGGGAAGAGAGGTGGGGGCTCGACCGTGACCCAACAATTGGCCAAACTTCTGTTCACGGACAAGTACGAGACCACGAGTTTTTTGGAACGAGCAGTGCTCCAAAAACCCAAGGAATGGATCATCGCCGCGCGTTTGGAACGGCATTACACCAAAGAGGAAATCGTGGCTTTGTATTTGAACCGCTACGACTTCATCAATCAAGCGGTGGGTATCGAGAGCGCTGCCAATGTGTACTTCAACAAGCCTGCCTCAGAGCTGAACGTCCAAGAATCGGCGATGCTCGTGGGGATGCTCAAGAACAGCGCCCTGTACAACCCGCTTCGTCGTCCGGATATGGTTCAGGGGCGCAGGAATGTGGTGCTTTCGCAAATGGTCAAATACGGACATCTAGACCCTGCTGTTGCCGATTCATTGAGTGCCTTGCCACTCGGACTTCAGTTCCAAAGGGTCAGTCACGACGAGGGCGCCGCGCCGTATTTCAGGGAAACCTTGCGGGCCCGCTTGAAGGAGATGTTGGCCCGCAAGGACAAGGCTGGACATTACGTGCTGGCCAAAGCAGATGGTTCTCCGTACGACATGTATCGCGATGGCCTCAGGGTGATCACCACCATTGACAGCCGGATGCAGGCCTATGCCGAACAGGCGGTGCATCGCCATTTGGCCGGGGAGTTGCAGGGGAGTTTTGACCGAGACATTGCCAGGCGCCCTAAGAATGTTGCTCCCTTTTTTGAGGACATTGACCCCAAGGCGAGACAGGCCATCCTCGATGTAGCGATGCGTGATTCGGACCGTTACAAAAAAGGCGTCGGCCAACTTTGCCCTTCCTGCAACCGTCCCGGCTTTTACATCCATGAGGTTCAGGGCAAGCAACATGAATGCGATCCTGAAAAGGGAGGGTGTGGCCATGTGTGGCCCGCTCAATCAGACAAGGAATTGCGCGCGGAATTCAAGGTCCCCACCGCCATGAAGGTCTTCTCCCACCATGGGGCCATCGACACGGTGTTGTCCCCGATGGACAGCATCCTTCATCGAAAGGGGATTCTTCATGCGGGTTTGGTTTCCATGGAGCCGAGCACGGGCCACATCAAAGCTTGGGTGGGAGGCATTGACTACAAGTACTTTCAATACGACAACGTTGGACAAAGCCGCAGGCAGGTGGGGTCTACGTTCAAGCCCTTCGTCTATGCAACCGCCCTTCGTTTGGGAGCGGAACCGTGTGACGAATACCCCAACCAAAAAACGTGCATCGACCTTCCCCCCGGCAGCGACCCCCCGCGCTGGTGTCCTGACAACAGCGATGAGGAATATGGTGAGATGGTGACCCTGGAGTATGCTTTGGCCAACTCCATGAATACGGTGACAGCCAAATTGATCAAGGACTATGGAACCAAGCGCGTCATCGACCTTGCTCATGCTTTGGGGGTGGAAAGCGACATCCCCAATGTGCCGTCCATTGCCTTGGGTGTGGCGCAATTGACCCTTCGCGAGTTGGTCAGTGCCAATGCGTCGTTGGTGAACCAAGGGGTGTACGTGGAACCCACCTTCATTGCGAGGATTGAAGACCGGTTTGGCAACCCGATCTACGAGCCACTGCAAGACATCCGGCAGGGGCTTGACGAGGCCACGGCATATCGCGTGGTTCGCATGATGAAAGGTGTGGTGGACGGGGCTTGGAATGAGGAGACGCAGGCAAGCATGGGCACGGGCATTCGGCTGCGCTACGATTCGGACAAACGCGATTACGACGGAATCAAGGTTCCCATGGCCGGGAAAACAGGGACCACCCAAAACAACACGGACGGTTGGTTCATGGGGCTGACCCCGGACTTGGTCACTGGTGTTTGGGTGGGCGCTCAGGATCCCACGGTTCGTTTCTCAACCACGCGTTTGGGCCAGGGGGCCAATACAGCCCTGCCTATTTACGGCTTCTACATGAAGGATGTCTACGCCGATGTCAACTTGGGCGTAAGCCAAAAGGATTTTGTGCGGCCAGAAAGTCTGGGCGGCGATACACTGACGTGCAAACAAATCGCCGCCCTGCGAGGCCCTACCTTTGATCCGCTGGACGACGATGATTTGTTCAACTGAGGCCCCGTCCTCGGGGCGGGAATCCTTTCCGGTGACCCCAAAATCGAGCGACATCGAGCGACAACAAAGAGCGACAACAAACGATGGCAATTTCCAAAGTGGTACAAGGTCCGGAGGCCGCCCTTGAAGGGGTGACCAACGGGATGACGCTGATGCTGGGAGGGTTTGGCCTGTGTGGCATCCCCGAACGAAGCATTGCGGAATTGGTGCGCCTGGGCGTGCGAGATTTGACGTGCATTTCCAACAATGCGGGGGTCGATGACTTCGGTTTGGGATTGCTTCTCCAGAACCGCCAAATCCGGAAAATGATTTCCTCCTATGTGGGGGAAAACGACGAGTTTGAACGACAGATGTTAAGCGGGGAACTCGAAGTGGATCTCATTCCTCAAGGATCTCTTGCGGAGCGATGCCGCGCGGGGGGTGCAGGAATCCCCGCGTTTTTTACCCCGGCAGGTTATGGTACGGAGGTGGCAGAAGGGAAGGAGGTTCGCATGTTTGATGGCAAACCCCACATCCTAGAATCCGCCCTGACTGCGGACTTTGCGTTTGTCAAAGCCTGGAAGGGAGACACAGCGGGCAACTTGGTGTACAAAGCGACGGCCAAGAATTTCAACCCCATGATGGCCATGGCTGGCCGCATCACAGTGGCTGAGGTGGAAGAGCTCGTGCCGGTGGGCGAATTGGACCCCAATGCCATCCACACACCTGGCATCTTTGTCCAACGCATTTTCCAAGGCCAGAGCTATGAAAAGCGCATTGAGCAGCGCACGGTTCGTCCCCACAACCCATCAAACTGACGTGTCATGTTGAACAAAGACGGCATTGCCCAGCGAATCGCTCAGGAGGTCAAAGACGGATGGTATGTCAACCTCGGCATTGGAATTCCCACCTTGGTGGCCAACCACATCCCGGAGGGTTTGGACGTGGAATTTCAAAGTGAAAATGGGATTCTTGGCATGGGGCCTTTTCCCTGGGAGGGTGAAGAAGACGCGGACCTGATCAACGCGGGCAAACAGACGATCACTGCCATGCCGGGCGCGGTGTACTTCGACAGCGCAACGTCGTTTGCCATGATTCGTGGTCGCCATGTCCAGTTGACGGTGCTCGGGGCCATGGAAGTGGCCGCCAACGGGGACATTGCCAATTGGAAGATTCCAGGAAAAATGGTCAAAGGGATGGGTGGGGCCATGGATTTGGTCGCGTCTGCAGAGAACATCATTGTGGCCATGCAACACACCAACCGCGCTGGAGAATCCAAACTCCTCGACGCATGCACCCTTCCTCTCACGGGCGTCGGGTGTGTGAAGCGTGTGGTAACCGACCTTGCGGTGCTCGACATCCGTGAGGGTGCGTTCCACTTGGTGGAGCGAGCCCCAGGGGTCAGTGTGGACCAGATCGTCGCGGCGACGGCCGGTCCCCTCGTGGTGCCCGATGACGTTCCTGAAATGTCCCTTGACTGACCGCAGACGCGAGCGGTATGAGCCTCAACCCTGCATGACCACTGCGATGTGGTCGCAGTCTCCTCCGATGGGAGGCTGAAATTTGGCCAGCTGCACCTCCACCGCTTCTGCCATGGGCAGTTCAGCACGCAATGCGGAAACGATGCGCCCGCAAACCTGTTCCACAAGTTTGCTTCGGACGGCCATTTCGCGCTGGACGATCCGATGCACATCGCAGTAGTCGATGGTTTGGCCGAGATCGTCTGAGATGGCACTCGCGGACAAATTCACCCACAGGATGACGTCCACACGGTATTCTTGGCCGATCACAGCCTCCTCCTCCATGCATCCATGGTGGCCCCAGAATCGAAGGCCTTTGACATGAATTTGGTTCCGGGTCATGAGCCTTCGGTTTGGGATCGAATGGCTTCAATGGCGGCGAGGCCATCGGCGAGGCGAGAGAGCGTGGCTTCTTGGCCAAGGAAGGCTGAAAAATCAAACATGGAGGGTCCACCACCCTCTCCCGTCAAGGCGATTCGGAAAGGCAAGAGCACCTGGCCAAACCCGAGTTCCCGAGCTTCCAAAAAGGCAGTGAAGCAAGCTTCCACGGCGTCGCTGGAAAAGATGTCGAGGCGCTGAAGCTCCGAGGCCAAATCCTTGAGAAGCCTCGAAGTATCATCCTTCCATTTTTTGCGAACCAGCTTCGCATCGAATTGGGCAGGAGCGGCAACCAGCCACGAGGTGTTGGCGATGTCGGTCAAAAAGGTCACGCGTTCCAGCATCATATCCAGCACGGCTAGGCATTGGGCTTGGTCCCAATTCACACCGCGCGAGGCCATGACCGCTTGAAGGGGCATGACATGGGCTTGGGGGCCTGCACCGCGGAGGTGTTGTGCTTGAAACCAATGGGCTTTGTCGGGGTTGAATCGTGCGCCAGACTTGACGACGCGGTCCAAACTGAAGGTTTGGGCTGCCTCTTGAAGGCTGAAAAGTTCTCGCTCGTCGCCAGGATTCCACCCGAGCATGAGCAACATGTTGACAAAGGCCTCTGGTGTGTACCCCTGTTCACGGTATCCGGGCCACGTGTCGCCACTTGTGGGGTCGTGCCAATCGATGGGGAACACGGGAAATCCGCCGGCATCCCCATCACGCTTGCTCAGCTTTCCATTTCCTGTGGGCTTCAAGATGAGTGGCAGGTGGGCAAACACGGGATGTTCCCAGCCAAAGGCGCGGTACAACAGCACATGGAGTGGGGCGCTTGGCAGCCATTCTTCGCCGCGAATGACGTGGGAAATTCGCATGTGGTGATCGTCCACCACGTTGGCCAAATGGTAGGTGGGCAACCCATCGGCTTTCATCAAGACTTTGTCGTCGAGGATGTTGGATTGAAAGGTCACCTCGCCGCGAATGGCATCGACCAGTTGAATGTCGGTGGCCGTTTCAGGGGTTTTGAACCTCACAACACAAGGTGCGCCTTGTGCTTTCAATGCAGCCACTTCCTCAGCCCCCAACGTCAGGCTGTTTTTCAATGTTCCACGGGTGCTTGCGTCGTATTGCCAAACCTCTGGCTCTGCCGCTTTGCGCAGGGCGTCGAGTTCGTCGGGGGTGTCGAATGCTTCGTAGGCCCAACCACGCTCGAGCAGCTGCGCGATGGCATCTCGGTACAAGGAGGTGCGCTCACTTTGGCGGTATGGACCGCAATCGCCCCCGGACCGCACCCCCTCATCAGGGGTCAATCCGCACCAAGCCAGTGCCTCCTCAATGTACGCTTCCGCACCTTCGACAAACCGCCCTTGGTCGGTGTCCTCGATGCGCAGAATGAATGTACCACCATGGGCCATGGCAAACAGCTTGTTGTACAGGGCGGTGCGAACACCTCCCATGTGGAGCGGCCCGGTGGGGCTCGGGGCAAATCGAACTCGAACGTCAGTCATGGCCGGCAAAGGTAGTTCTCCCGACATTCTGCGCCCCTCAATTCCAAGGTTGCGTTCGTGAAATCTGCGTCGCATGAGGGGATGATGGCAGGCAAGTTTGGCCCATCAAATCAATTCAACATGAATGCATTGCGAAACAAAGTCCAATTGATTGGGCGGCTCGGCAAAGACGCCGAGGTCATCACCTTCGACGACGGCAAGGTGAAAGCGCGCTTCCCGGTGGCGACCAACGAAGTGTTCAAGAACGGGGAAGGTGAAAAGGTTGAACGCACCCAATGGCACGATGTCGTGGCATGGGGTGGACTTGCCGAGATCGCGGGTCAATACCTGAAGAAGGGCGCCGAAGTTGCCGTGGAAGGTCGGTTGTCGTACCGGACGTACGAGGATGGAGAAGGGCAAACTCGTTACATCACCGAGGTGGTGGCAGGTGAGATGCTCATGCTGGAGAAGAAAGTCTGAGACGCATGACCGTGGCGGGGAGGCCCATGCTGGGTCTTCCCGTTTTCCTTCCCCTCGCTGGCGAGGTTAGAACGGTTCTACTTGGTGGGCCATCGCGTTCAACGTAGCTTTGAACGTCTCATTTCAACGCATCCCATGAGCTCTTCTGGAATCCTCAAATCTTCGCTCGCGAAGAAATACGCGATGGCCCTGACAGGCCTTTTTCTTTGCCT
>JAQBVN010000007.1 GCA_027622975.1 Bacteroidota bacterium
GAGACGTTCATCCTGGTTGGCTCGGGAAACCAGGACGATGACCTCTTGGACTTCCTCAGCCCTGCGAAGCCTCTCAACGGATGGCCGTGTGAGTGAGCTGCTCATGCAAGTCCATGTAAATTCGAGTGTCCGGCAAGGATTCTCCAAGCGCCAATCTCCTACACACCTCTGCTGCGTGGGCACCCCCTGCGGCGACACCCGTGTATGTTTGGGGCCAACTCACCAAGGATTTACCCACCTCGGAAAGACTGAGACGCCCGCGATCAGAAGCAGATTGAAGGTCCACGAAGGCATCCAAGGCCGCTGGCGACCAGGCGGTCGCTTGGGCAAATTCCGCCATGGTCGCCTCATCAATGCGACCGTGAACAAATCCCTTGGACCTCACCGAATCGACGTCGTATCTCTCAATGTCGAGCATGCCACGATCGTTGGTGTCCATCACAACAGGAATCCCGTTGCGATGTGCCTCCTGCCTCAGCAAAGCCTTGGCGGACAGACCATCACAAGCGTCAACCAACACATCACATCCACTCACAAACTCCGCGACGTTGTGTCGATTCACCCCCTCGTCATAAATCTCAATGTTCAAGAAGGGATCAAACTCCGCAATGGCCCGAGCCGCCACCACCCATTTGGGCAATTCCAATTCATGAAGGCCACATCGAATTCGATTCATGTTGCTCAACTCAACCACATCGAAGTCGGCTAGCCTCAGGGTTCCGCAAGCCCGTTCCATGGCCAAGGCAATCGCTGTGCTTTGTCCGACACTCAATCCCGCAACCCCAATGGTGGCATTTCTCAGGCGCTGTGTCTCCTCACGTGTGATTTTTTCACGGTTTCGATTGGTCCGAACTTCGACAAAAGCTTCCTCAGGCAGCACATGAACCAAGCGTGCTGACCATGGGTAGTGCACCCAAACCCCAAAAGTGTCCCAATCTCGATCAGCCATCAAAGAGGCCAAGGTGGTCGCAAGAAGCGTGGGGTCATTCTTGGCGGAAGGCTCATGACAAACTGCCCATTCTGCCACCTGTGCATCCAAAGTGTCGTAGACCTCCTGCACAGAGCCAGAGGCTTGCAGATTTTCCCAACGGGTCTTGTCGGATGCCGACGAAAGATCCAAAATTTCAGGTTGCCAAAGGTGGTTGTCGGGCATATTGCAAATTGAAGCACACCCCCCTCTGAATCGGGGCGTTGCTCCAGGAGTTGTCAACACAGGATGGGGGATGGATGGTGGCTGAAATCCCGCATCAGGGATCCCTTACCCTCGGCCGTAATAGACCTTCAAATGGCCCTTGGCCAATTCATTGGCCCATGTCCTGAGCCCCACCATGGCCGACTCCGTTTCTGCACTTACCTCAGTCTTTTTCATGCGCATGACGAGCCACCCATAGAGCCCCATGGAGAGCTTTTCAACGGGGTGCATGTCTCGATCGAGGCGTTTGGTCAATTCATCCAACAGCGGTCGTGCCTCCCGAAAAGCCTCTTGGTAATTCGAGTCCACCATGGCCCCTACGAGCAATTCGTGCAAATGCGCCAACTCCATCATTGTCTCCTGCACCTGGTTGCAATGCCCTTGTTCCTGTGCACCAGAGGTCTTCATGTCGGCAGCAAGACCCAAGAGCCATTGGACTTCCTCCTCGGGATGCGTTCCCTCATCTTCAGCCTGCTGCTCGGCCCAATTTTGGAGCATCGCAACGTCAAATTTGGCAGCCCGCACGAGGTCCTCCATCTGCCAGCAAAAGAGCAAATAGTCGACGATGTGCTGTTCCTTTTTGACCTGTGCGACAGTCATGTTGAGTGGTTGGAGGCCGGTCAGCGCGCGTCGTCCCCTGGAGAGGTTGATGGGTCTTCCAACGCTGAGGAATCAACAGCCTTTTTGCCAGCCGACAGGGCTGGGGACAAACCATGAGCCGCGTTGATTCTTTCCAACACGGCGTCCGTGATGTCCCAGGGCTCAGAACCATACAACACCCCCTCTCCACTCAATCCCCAATTCAAAATCAAGTCAATGCCTTCGTCATCAGCATGGGCTTCGAGATGTCGACGAAGGGCCTCCGCAATGACTGCCTGCATGTTTTGTTCGGCCACAAGCAAGTCTTGTTCTGCTGCCATTTGCATGGCGCGTAGCGTGTTTTCAATTTCACGTACCCGTCTGTCCGCAATCATCAACTCATCTTCCGTCGCAGCGCCACTGTTCGCGTAATCAATCAGCTCTTGGGCCTCTTCTTGCAATGGCAGAGCGTCCTGTTGAAGTTGCAAATCTCGTTCTTCCATTTGAGCCATGAGGTTGGCCTGCAAATTCTTCAACAAATTCAAACCTCGTTGCAAACTGTCTCCATGCACATAAGCTACCACGGGATGACCTCCATCGGCCGCACGCTGTCCAACCGACTTCTTGCCGCCCCATTGCCCAGCAGAAAGAACCCCCAACCACAAGACCAACACGGCCACCACGGGCCAAAACACTTTGGAAGAAATCATCATGACTTGGATGAAAGTATGTTGTGATGTTGCGTTCTCATGTCCACAAATCGCAGCAGCACCTCTTCAGCCATGGAAGCACCCCAAGTTTGGATGTCATCCAAACGATGGTCCGCCTCCGAAAACTTGAATGACTGGGCATACTGATCCACCTCGAATTGCAACCGATACTGGCCGTTGTACGAGTGGATGGCAATGCGCATCACGGGGTGTGGGATGTGGGCGACTTCACGCACGACACGAAGATAGCCGCGCACTCATGCGCTACCTTTGAAAGGCAGGGACAATTCCTCGCGTTTTTCAACAATTCTGCCCAGCCCTCGTCCATGTGACATGCAAGTTCCAACCTCTCTCCATTTCCTTGGCATGTGCTGTCTAGGGCTTCTGTCTATCCTCCCACAGAATCTTGCAGCTCAGCAGGGGCCTCCAGGGCGAGGATCCCGGCCTTCAGACACTCCCAAGCCCAAGATTGCTGAAGTCCAAGGTGTTGTCATAGACGCAGATTCTGGGTTGCCCATGCCTTTCGTTTCCGTGGTCATCTTGAGTGCCAAAGACAGCACAACCGTGGCGGGTACATTGACAGGAGAAGACGGACACTTCCATCTGACCGAGGTAGAAGTGGGCAGGCACCTGCTGAACATTCGCTTTCCAGGTTACAAAACCCTGTGGCTCGGCCCTGCCATGTTGGGTCCAAGGCCTCCTGGCGTCCTGGTTTGGGAGACCGGAACCCTGCGTTTGGAAAGTGACATCACGGCCTTGGAAGAAGCCGTTGTGGTTGAACAAGCCACCGTGATGGAAATGCGCGTAGATCGGAAGGTCTTTTACGTTGGGAGCGACTTGACCAGCCGAGGTGGGAACACCAATGATTTGCTCGAAAACATCCCTTCAGTGGCAGTCGACATCGATGGAAACATCACCTTACGTGGAAGTGCTGGCGTACAGATCCTCATTGACGGACGTCCTTCCGGTCTCTCAGGAGGCGCGAGAGAAGCCTTTTTGGAGTCTTTGCCAGCGAGTGCCGTTGATCGCATTGAACTGATCACGAACCCCTCGGCGAGGTTTGACCCTGATGGCACAGCTGGCATTCTGAACATCGTGCTGAAAAAAAATCGTTTGGAAGGAATCAGTGGTCAACTTCAAGCCACCTATGGCTCCGGAGACAACCACGACGCCAACGCCAGCTTGAATTACAGGAACAGCATGTGGTCCGTGTCAAGCAATGTGGGTTGGAACGACCAATGGATGTTCATGGCCGGGGAAACAGATCGAATCCAACAGTGGTCCAATGACTCCACATCAGAATCCCATGTCATGCGGCCCGGCGATTCACACCGGTCATCCTTGACCGGTTCCGTTCGCACGGAATGGCGACCCCAAGAGACCTGGACCCTATTCGCCGGAATCAATGGAAATCAAGGACTTCGGAACAGTTGGGACTCCACCACCACCTCGGAGATTTGGACGGGTGGCGCATTGGATGGCGTCACCACCGAAGCCCTTCGACACGAATTGGGCGACAGCGATTCTCGAGGTGGAGATGTGTTCTTAGGTTTTGAGAAGCAATGGGGGGAACGAGACCACAAATGGACCTTCGACATCCGCAAATCCGTGAACATTCAAACGGGTGAGAACCACTTTACCGATGTTAGCCTCTCCCAAAACATCCCAGAAGTTTTCACCTTCAATGGCCAACGAGCCGACAACCAGCGATGGTTGTATCAAACTGACGTGGAGCTCCCGTGGGGAGAGCAAGGGAAGGTGGAGTTTGGCGCCAAATCCACATGGAACCAAGACCAAACCGATTTCACGTACACCGAGGCAGACAGCACGGAATTGGTGGGGGGCATTTTTCAGCCATGGGGTCTCGACACCGTGAATTATGCCTTCTTCTATGATGAACAAGTTCATGCCGGCTACATCACAGCAGGTCAAACCTTGGGACCCATTGGCATGCAGGTGGGTCTTCGTGCCGAGCAAGTGTTCACCTCTGCCCGCTTGGATGGTGAGGGATCGCTGGGAGCCGCTCCTTTTGACAATGATTATTTCAGGCTCTATCCTTCGTTGAATCTGTTCATGGAGACCAACGATGAACACACGTTTTCAGTCAGTTACAGCAGACGAGTCAACAGGCCTCGAGGCCGACAACTCAATCCGTATGTCGACATGTCGGATCCGAGGAATTTTCGGTCTGGCAACCCCTTCCTCTTGCCTGAATTCACCAACAGCTACGAACTCAATCACCAATGGCAGCGAGGAAAAACCAGTTTGACAACCTCTTTGTTCTTCAAAGACACTCGGGATGTCATCAGCCGATTTACGTCTTCCGATTCCTTGACTGGGGTGCTGACTTCCAACTTTCAGAATTTGGGAAGGCAGCACAACGAGGGATTGGAAATGGTCGTCATGGTTCCCTTCGGAACCACAGGTCGCTTGAACTGGACGGCCAGTGCGTTCCGGGTGGTCAACGATGGCCGAACTCTGGATTCTCCATTCAGTTCAGCTGGATTCAGTACCTCCTCTCGTTTGTTCGCATCGTGGACCGTGGGCAAATCTTGGAAAATGCAGGCCAACGGATTCTTGCGAGGACCCTCCGTGACAGCCCAAGGCCGCTTTCATGGCATGGCGACACTGAACGTGGCCGCGAGCCGAGATTTGCCAGGAGAAAAATGGCAAATCACCCTGCAAATCAAGGATGTGCTCAACACCCGTCGTTGGTCGTACAACACTGAAACGACCTCGTTTTCGCAGGAGGTTTGGCGTCAGCGTGAAAGCCGAAATGCCTTCATCACACTGCAATACAAGTTTGGAAAAATGGAGGAGCGCAACCGCCGAGGAAGCCGAGGAGGAGACAGTGGAGGAGACAGTGGAGGAGGAGATGACTTCATGTTTGATTGACCCACGCCCTCGGCGACTAGGTCTGGTTCAGTTGTCGCATCTCACGATCAGTCGTGGGGCTCATCGTGCTTCCAAGCCCGTTTCAAGTCACGTGGCTTGGGTGCGCTCGCCGCCGCAGCCCAGCGCGAGAGGCCATGAAGGATCGGGTTGCGCATTCGTTCATGCAAGACCAATCGCCTCGGCTCAGCCCCCAAGGATGATTTGATGTCCAAGGCTGTTCGGCCTAAAACCACCTCTTGGCATCCCAGAGCAATTCCCCTCCTGATGAACTCCAAGAGCATGCGTTGGTACAAGGCATGGGATTTATTCAAGTGGGGAAGAAAACCCACGAAGAATGCCTCGAGGACATCGGCGTTGGCCATCGAACACTGAAACCCCACCAGGGCACCTTCATGCTTGACAGCCAGGACGCGGAAATCCTCCCCCATCTCCAATTTCAAACACGCCAAATCTTCGCGTTGCAAACAGCCAAGACGGAATGCAGCCCTGCCGTATACCTCCAGGTACAAAGCATGCAAATCCCCCGCATTGCGTTCAATCTCGTCCAAAGACCAAGGTTCAAACTCCAAGTCCCCGGAGAGGGAGAGTATCCGCTTGATCTTGGTTCTCGCCTTGGTTCGAAGAGCCGAGAGATAAGCATCCCACGAATGAATTCGCCGAATGTCGACCACCATGACGGGATCAAATTCCAAATCCACCCAACCCTTTCTCCAAAGAGATTTGCCTCCTGCACGTTTGGCCTCACCCCAAGAGAAACGGCAGGGATGGTCCTTGACGAGAAGAGTCGAAGGTTGAATGGAGCCAATCGCCGGGGTGGCAAGCAATTCATCGATGCAAGCATGTTCATCCACACCAGGTGCGAAGCGGTACGCATGAGGACCACTGGCCAAGGGGGTCCCCAACACGCGAACGTCAAAATGCAATCCACCCTGTCGATGAAGCCATGATTTGGCAGCTCCGAACAAAACAGAACCGTCCAAAAAGTCGTCGACGCCTTGACTGCTCGCTTGGCTATCCTCCATGACCGCGATGCCACGAACATCGCCAGATGGATGCTCCCACAAGGCTGCCCGAGCCATTCGTTCCGGGCTCCTCAATACCGCCCTGACAGCGCGACTTTCCAAATGAACACTGGACTCCCCGCTTACCGTCAGCAATGCGTCCCACGCCTCCCAATCCTTGTCCGAAAACCCCCCAACGCTGTCAGTGGTTCGAATGTTCAGTGCTCCCATCCCTCGGTAACTACTCTCCTTTGGAATTGTTCACCTCACGGTTGTTCGCGCCGAACAAAGGACCATCCCAGCAGGAGCAACCACAGGAAAGAGCCAGCGTAACTGGCGGCCTTTGCCGCACTCCATCGGCCCGGCTCGAAATGGAGTTCAAGCACATGGGAGCCTTCTGGAATGGCCACCGCTCGAAGCACATAATTGGCCCGAACCAAATCAATGGGTTCACCATCCAACGTGGCGGACCATCCCTCGGGGTAGTAGATCTCGCTCAACACGAGAAGTCCGCCACGCTCCGAGGTCACTTCGTAGGTCGAGCCCTCTGGATGATATGCCGATAGGCCAACCGTGTTCTGCCCAGGATCTCCCACGCTCCCCAACAGAGATCGAAATTCCTCGTGAACCACGGCAGTGCGCTGAACATCCAACCCCGCAAGGGACTCGACCTCCTCCCGATCAGAAGTGACCCAATTCAAAGAATCCACCATCCATGCCGCACCCAGTCCCCCTGGGAATGGCAGGGGTTGATCACCCCCAGGCAAGAGAATGTACTTCGTATTGAGCAACCGCAAGCCGGGGTAATTTCTCGGATCAAGATTGAAATCTCCCGCCTGCAATTGACGGATCATGGCCTCGCGCTCCCCGGAAAGGACATGCTCGATGAAATCCTGGTAGCGGCGAAGTTTGGCCCCGTGATATCCTCCAACCGATTTGAAAAAATAGGACGTCCTGGCGTCGTTGAATGGGTTGGCCAACTCCAACACACGGAAGTGTGAATTGGCGTTCAACACCTCAAAATCCAGACCATCCAAAGCTCTTTGGTGGCGCCTTGTCAATGGGTGACCCAAAGACTCTTCCATGCGTTCGCGGGCCGAAGCGACCTGATTGTCGAACCCTTCAATTGAAGTCGATTCTGCAGCCAAAATCAACTTGTCTGCTTGGGTGGCTTCAAAAGGAAATCGCTTGTCCATCCGAGAGACAAAGTTTTTGTCACTGAGGTATCGGCCATCCACAGAGGCCAAATCCAAGGCCACGAAAACAACCAACCCCATCACCACCCAACGAGGGGCAATCCAAGATCTCAGCAGAGCCACCAACGCCGCACCAGCCAACAAAGCCCAACCCATGGATCGCAAGACATCTTCGCGAAACAAATCGATGCGCATCCCCACGACGCGACGCTTCCCAAGCTGCTCTGCGGCCTGATCGGCACGAATCGACGAGGTGAAATCAAACCAAAACTCAGGCACAGCATAAAACGTCGCAAACAGGATGACAGGCAAGGCCGCCCCGACAAACCAACGCCTTTGAGACCTCGAAGGATCTTTCCCCGACAATTCATGAATGGCCATCGCTGCCCCAAGTGGAATGGCGAGTTGCAACAGCACCAACATCATTTTCGTGTCGCGAAACTTGTTAAACATGGGGACGTGATCCAAGAAAAAGTCGCTGACCCAAGTCGTATCGCGCCAAGACAGCACAATGGCCAGCATCGAGACCGCGAGAAGAGGCCATCGAAGCCAATGCGAACCAGCCACCAACCATGCCAAGCACAGGGCAAACGCGAGTGCCCCGAAGTAAAAGGCTCCGCCACTGAAACGCTGCTCTCCCCAATACAATCGGTCGTTGCCACCCTTCACGTTGGGAATGGCCATGCTCCAGAATTCCCCTCGAGCCATGCTGTATTCCAAGATGTAGCCTCGACTTAATCCCTCACTTGATTGGATCTTCTTCGGCCCGTCCCCTTGGCCATCACCCATGGAAAGCACTGCCTCACCCCTTGTGGTGTAGGTGCTGTATTCTTGGGTCATCCCCAAATGTCCTGCCTGTGGAAGGGCACCGACCACCCCGCCCAAGAGCAGGAGCGCCGTGGTTTGGGCGTACTTCGTGATCCGTCCGACCCGCCATTCCCGAATGCCCGCAGCCAGGGCCACGGCCGCGAGCAAGAACAGCAGGTAATACGTGATTTGAACGTGAGAAGCCTCCAAGTGAAGTGCGGTGAACAATGCGGTGACGCCCACACCCTTCCACACCCTGCCTCGATAGGCCATGAGCATCCCACCGAGAACCCCAGGAATGGTGGCAATCGTCCGAACCTTGGTGGCGTGGCCAGCCGCCAAGTACAGCACATTCACTGAGGCGAGTCCAAAGCCCATGGCCAGCATCAAAGACAACCAAGGCCCCCAACCCAAGCACAGGCCCAACACGTAGGCCGAGATCATCGCCACCCACACCGTGGCAATTTCCATGGGCATGCTCTTGCGAAATGCCTTCCAAATCATTTTGGGGGCCGTGCTGACATCGTTGCCAGCAATTTGAACGGTCGGCATGCCTCCAAACATGCTGTTGGTCCAATGCGGGATTTCTCCCTCGAGACGCTGGTAGTCACGCGTCTCTTTGGCCATGCCAATGTTTTGGGTGGTATCCCCTTGATTCAGTGCCCTGTTGTCCGACATCGAAGGCCAAAAAACCAACGCAGCCACGAACCACATCAGAACCACCGCACCCAAGTGGGGCAAGATCAAACGACCCATTTCACGAAAATCCATGGCCGCAAGTTAGGGCGCGAATCGGGCAATGGCAGCCCTTGGGCTTCATGGTGATGTGCACACCCATGCCGGACCTTCACGGCCCCTCGTTCATGCATTATCAATCGTTGAGTTCCTCAAAATCGACGTACTCCCCCTCCTTCGAATCGTCTGGCCTTTTGGGGGACTGGGAAGCTTGGGGTCCTCGATGAGTCGAAGAACTTGAAGACGTTTGGGAAAACCGTGAGGACGAGCCTCGACCGACAACGCGGTCCAACCACCTCCAAATGAACCACACCCCTACGATGGAAAGGAGTGTCCTGATCAGGCCTGCGAACATGAAGCAAAGTTAGCAACGCAAAGGCCCATAGCTCTCTGCAATCCCGAAATCACTTGCTCAAATACAAGTTTCTCTCACTGTACACTTTTCGGAAGAAAGGGTCGCGCAAATCAGGAATGAACCGAATGGCCTCTCCGGTTGACTTCATTTCGGGTCCGAGCTCTTTCTTGACGTTGGGGAACTTCTCGTAGCTGAAGACCGGAATCTTTACAGAATAACCATCCATCTGAGGGTGATGAGGCAAGTCCTTCAGTTTGGAGGCACCGAGCATCACCTTGGTCGCATGATTCACGTAGGGTTCTCCGTAGCTCTTGGCTATGAAAGGCACCGTGCGAGAAGCCCTGGGGTTGGCTTCGATGATGTACACCACATCGTCCTTGACCGCAAATTGGATGTTGATGAGACCCACCGTCTCCAAGGCAAGCGCGATTCGACGGGTGTAATCCTCAATTTGTTGAATCACCAAGGCCCCCAGATTGTAAGGAGGAAGCACGGCATAGCTGTCACCGGAATGAATTCCCGCAGGTTCAATGTGTTGCATGATGCCCACGATGCGAACTTCATCCCCGTCGCAAATCGCATCAGCCTCGCATTCGACCGCCCCGTCCAAAAAGTGATCAAGCAAGATCTTGTTGTCGGGCATGTCTCGCAAAATGTCAATCACATGGTGCTCCAAGTCTTGCTCGTTGATGACAATTTTCATGCGTTGCCCACCCAACACGTAGGACGGCCGAACAAGCAAAGGGAAACCCAATTCCCTGCTGAGCGCCACGGCTTGGTCGGCACTCTCTACCACACCAAACTTGGGATACGGAATGCCCTCATTCTTGAGCATGGTGCTGAAGCTTCCGCGATCCTCTGCCAAATCAAGCGCTCTGTACGAGGTTCCCATGATGGGGATTCCGAAGCGCTCCAGTTTTTCTGCAAGCTTGAGCGCCGTTTGGCCTCCAAGCTGAACAATCACCCCCACGGGCTTTTCATGCAGAATGATATCGTAAATGTGTTCCCAAAAAACCGGCTCGAAATACAGTTTGTCTGCCGTGTCAAAATCCGTCGACACCGTTTCAGGATTGCAGTTGATCATGATGGTCTCGTAACCGCATTCCTTGGCAGCCAACACACCATGCACGCAGCAATAATCGAACTCGATGCCTTGTCCAATGCGGTTGGGTCCGCTGCCGAGAACCACAATTTTGGGTTTGTCAGTCAAGGTACTTTCGTTGACCTCCTCCTCAAATGTGCTGTAGTAGTAGGGTGTGAGGGCAGGGAATTCGGCAGCACAGGTGTCCACCATTTTGTACACCCTCCGAATGCCTTCCGCATGCCTCCGATCATGTACCTCTGATTCGAGGCAATGGAGAATGTGTGCAATCTGACGATCGGCGTATCCCTTTCTTTTGGCCTCGCGAAGCATGGAAAGTGGCAGATCCAAGAGTGTGTGCTTGGCCATGTCCCGCTCAAACCAAACCAACTCTTCAATCTGACGCAAAAACCAGGGGTCAATTTTGGTCGCCTCAAAAATCGAGCGGAAAGGAATGCCCAACTTGAAGGCATCATAGACGTGGAACAAACGATTCCAGCTCGGATGACGCAAGCTGTGCATGATGGAATCTTGGTCGCGCAATTCGCGTCCGTCCGCACCCAAACCATTGCGCTTGATTTCAAGGGACTGGCAAGCCTTTTGCAAGGCCTCTTGGAACGAGCGACCAATGGCCATGACCTCTCCCACAGCCTTCATTTGCAATCCCAGTTGACGATCTGCACCGGGGAATTTGTCGAAATTCCAACGTGGTATTTTCACCACCACGTAGTCAAGCGTGGGTTCAAACATCGCGGACGTGTTGCCCGTGATTTGGTTTTTCAGCTCATCGAGGTGGTACCCGATGGCCAGCTTCGCGGCGATTTTGGCAATGGGATAGCCGGTTGCCTTGGACGCCAGTGCCGAAGAACGCGATACCCGAGGGTTGATTTCAATGGCAATGATGTCCTCCTTGTCGTCCGGAGAAACCGCGAATTGCACGTTGCACCCTCCAGCGAAGTCCCCGATGCTGCGCATCATGTGGATGGCCATGTCTCGCATCCGTTGAAACGTGCTGTCGCTGAGGGTCATAGCAGGAGCAACGGTGATGCTGTCTCCCGTATGGATGCCCATGGGGTCAAAATTCTCAATGGAGCATACGATGGTCACGTTGTCGTTGGAGTCCCGCAACAGTTCCAATTCGAATTCCTTCCACCCCAAAAGGGCCTTGTCAATCATCACCTCGTGAATGGGACTCAAGTGAAGGCCCCGTTGAAGATTCTCCTCGAATTCGCTTTTGTCGTAGACCACGGCAGCTCCTGCCCCACCGAGGGTGTAGGATGCCCGGATGCAAAGAGGGTAGCCAAATTGTTGAGCCACTTCCTTGCCCTCCAAGAAACTTTTGGCGGTCGCTTGCGGAGCCATGGGCACGCCAATCTTCTCCATCAGCTTTCGGAAGGCCTCCCGGTTCTCCGTGATTTCAATGGCCCGGGTATCCACACCGATCATCCGCACCCCAAATTCCTCCCAGATGCCCATTTCCTCGCATTGAATGGCCAAATTCAAAGCAGTCTGACCACCCATGGTAGGCAACACTGCGTCGATTTTGTGCTTTGACAAAATGCGAACAATAGACTCTGGCTCCAGCGGCTCGAGGTAGACGTGATCGGCCACCACCGGATCGGTCATGATGGTGGCTGGATTGGAATTGATCAGGGTGACCTCGATGCCCTCTTCCCGAAGGCTGCGAGAGGCTTGGCTTCCCGAATAGTCAAACTCACAGGCTTGTCCAATGACAATGGGTCCACTTCCAATAATGAGGACCGATTTGATGCTGTTGTCTTTGGGCATTTTTTTTTTATCCGAGCACTTTCAGAAGGTCATTCTTCAAGCGTTCGGGCAAATTTTGAGGCTCCAAATGTTGTGGGACGGCGCAAAAATACACCAAGACCCGCCCCCTCGCGTCTCACTCGTGACCTCTCGTTTTCCACAAAGAACCCACGACCCGAACTTTGTGCCATGGATCGCCCTCCTCTGGAAGACATTGACAACCCATCAGCCCACCCTGCGTGGAACACTTGGAATGTCCAAACCCAACACACGTCTTGGACCCATCAAGGCTGGACTTGGCAAGGGATTTGGGCGACATGGGGGGAATCTCCCAATTCCAAGGAGGGAGAAACTTGGGACCACGTGGTGGTGGCCTTTCACGGGTTTGGTCGACCCATCGAGGAAATGCTGACCTACGCACCGTTGTTTCCCGGAAAAACCGCGATGCTTTCCGTCGCGCTCTGCCATCACCAAGGGAGCTCCCCTCCTCCCAATCAAGCTGTGACCACGGCCTTGGAACCTGCCCTGTTCCAATCGGCAATCGATGCTTGGGTCCTCGGCTGGACCGGCGAGTCCACGCACATAGAGTCTCGCGTGCTGTTGGGTTACTCGCTCGGTGGTCGCGTAGCCATGACCCTGTTTGAGCATCATCGCACGGCCTGGGACCGCATCGTGCTCCTGGCCCCCGATGGGTTCTACAAAAACCCAGTGTACCGATTGGCCGTCGAAACGCCAGGTGGACGAGCTGTGTGGCGATGGTGCGACCAACACATCGACTTCGTTCGGTCGGTGGTTCGCATGCTTCGCAAGTGCCGCTTCATTCCCGCGCATCTTGAGCATTTTGCCTTGCACCACACTGAAAACCAAACAATGAGGGATCTCGTGGCCCGAACGTGGATGACACACCGCATGTTTTGGCCTACCCTCGAAGGCATGACATGCGCCTGGCAAACTCGCGGCGAAAAAGACTCATCCCAGCAAGGCGGATCCACAACCCATGCCGGCAGATCTCCCTTGTTTGTGGCATTCTTTGGAGAAAGAGACCGCATCATCCGTTGGTCGTGGTGCAAGCGTTGGCGGCAAGTCGCGCCGTCCTGGGTTTGGTTTTTGACGGTTCCCTCGGGCCATGTCATGCGACACCAAAAGACCGTGGAATGCCTGCGAAGTGCTATCTTGCAGGAACTGACACCCCAGACTGATCCATGACATCTTCAAGTCCAACCTGGCTCGATCAATTGGTCGCAGACGCCCACAAATGCGTCAGGCGACTCGGTGTGCTCTTGGATCCCCAAGACGCTCCCTCGGGTGCGGAACGAGTCGAATTGCTCGCTCGAATCGCCCGAAGCGCTGCCACCGATGTGCTGATCGGGGGCAGTTTGGTCACCGATGGGGACACCGAGCAACTCGTTCGAGATGCCAAAGATTTGTTGGCCCAGCCCGTGGTTCTCTTTCCCGGCTCTCCCTCTCAGGTCAGCCCAGGCGCGGATGCATTGCTATTTCTAAGCTTGATTTCTGGCCGGAATGCCGATTTGCTGATTGGCCGTCACGTCGAAGCTGCTCCGCGTGTGGCAGCCCTGGGCTTGCACACCGTTCCCACGGGATACATGTTGCTTGGGGACCCGCCACTGACGGCGGCAGCCTACATTTCTCACAGCTTGCCCATTCCGCTGGGGAAGCCTGACCTAGCCGTGGCCACTGCCCAAGCAGGGGTGATGCTCGGTTTGCGGTGCTTGTATTTGGACGCCGGAAGTGGGGCTCATGTCAAAATTCCAGCGACCACTGTTCAGGCCATCGCCCAAACTGTGGATGTGCCAATCATTGTGGGTGGTGGCATGACTTGCCAAGAAGATCTTGAAGAAATCTGGGAAGCAGGGGCCACCTTGGCTGTGGTGGGATCCGCCATAGAACGCAACCTCAGCATCCTCGACACGCTGTACCCCATTCGCGCGGTTAAACGAAATCAACTCGGTTGATTTTCATCTCTCAAAACTCCACTGCCAAAGTGAGGAACCCATGCCTGCCGGCCTGTGGGTACACGAAATTCTCTGTCGTTTCCGTGCCCAATCCTCCGTACATGTAGGTGTAGGTCCATCCCGTCGCACTGTAGACCACATCGAGCAAGTTGTTGCCAAAGAGAGACAGAGTCAGGGTTTGACCTGTTGTCAACACACGCTCTGCGCGAAGCACCGCATCCAAAGTTGTGTAAGCCGACAGGGCGCGACCTTCATGGGAGGTGTTGTCCAAGAATTGCTGTCCGACATGCTTTCCGATCAAGCTCACGGACAACCCTGCCAAGGCACTCTCCTTGGGCGCCTCCACAGTCAGCATCCCCATGGCGACGACATTGGGTGAAAGGGCAATGTCTGTGTTTTCATGGACGATGATGTTTTCGAAGACAAAATCGCTGTCGTAGTCGTACACGGTCTCTTCAAACTGGGCAATCCTGTTCTGTGAAAAGGAGGCATTGGCATCCAGTCGCAAAGCGGGTGTCAATTGAACGCCCGCTTCGAATTCCGCACCTCGACGGTGGCTGTCTGCCACGTTCACACGGACCACATTGCCCACATCGTTGAGTTGTCCTGTGGCGACGAGCTGATCGGTGTACTGCATGTTGTACAACGTAACCCCCGCTGCCCAGCGGTCGCCGCCGGTTTTGGCTCCAGCCTCTAGATCCAAGAGACGCTCAGGACGCAGCGGAGAGTCTTGCGGTGAATCGAGGTAATCAGAGCGTGATGGCTCACGATGCGCCACCGCCGCGGATACAAACCCTTGCAGCATCTCGGAAGGTGTCCATGTCAAGCCCGCCTTGGGATTGAAGAAAGTCAACTCGTCTCGAATGTCGATCAGGCTGTAATCGTTGTCGCGGCCCGAGGTTTGGTATAGGACTTGACGAATGTGGGCTTCCACATGCCAACGAAGGCCCGAAACCTCGCCTGACCACTTTCCAAAGGCGCTCAAATCTGTCTTCTCTCCGAGCGAGCGGTAATACTCATCGCCAGGTTCTGCGCCGGCAGCGAAGTCCATCCATATGAGCTCACCAAAATGATCTCCCGCGTAAAACGAGCGGGACACGCCATAGACCTGCGAGAAGGGCCTGGAGGAACGGCTGAGCGTCCAAGAGGTTCCGACCAAGGTATTGTCCAACCATCGGCGTCGCACCAAGTCCGTGACAAACAAGGTGTCTGCGCCCATCACTAGAGGATCCAGACCGTAATTCAACAAATCGTCATCCTGACGAAATTGCTCATAATATCCAGCACCAAAGGTGGCGTAGAGCACACCGCCAAAATTCCAATCTCCCAACATTTGATCAAGGTGGATCTGGTAGTGGTCTTGACGGTAATCGTCCACCTCGTTTTCATACCGGTAGTAGTTGTGTTGGGCACGACGTTCAAGCAGATCGTTCACACGAACCGTGTCTGCACCGTAGCTGTATTCCCCACTTCCTTGTACCCAGGCCAGGATGTCATCTTCCGTGGATTCGGGATCGGCTACTATGTGGGGCACGCCGTACCAAGCTTGGTAGGTACGCTCATGGCCTAAGGTGGTGGTGAAGGACAAACGCCCGTTTTGCCAGCGTTTTGCCACGCGGCCATACAAGGAACTCAAATCGCTCGAGGCTCGGTCGACCCAGCCGTCAGAGGTGATCCGCGAAGCACGGCCTTCCAAAGACCATCCGTCGTGTAGCATCCCGGTGTTCCACGCAAGGGTGCGACGCTGGGTTCCAAAAGACCCTCCTCCAAGCACCGCTCGAATGCCTGGCTTGGCGATTGTGCCGAGGGTGTTTACCGACACGGTCGCACCGAATGCGGCAGGACCATTGGTGCTCGTCCCTACACCACGTTGAATTTGCAACCCCGTCATGCTGCTGCCCAAATCGGGCAAATCCACCCAAAACACCCCTTGAGATTCTGCATCGTTGAGTGGCACACCGTTGATGGTCACATTGATTCGGCTTTGGTCTACACCACGAATGCGAAGCGCCGTGTAACCAATGCCATGCCCAGCATCGGAAGACACGACCGCAGAAGGGGTCAATCGTAACAAGAATGGCACATCCTGCGCTGCATCTTGCTTCTGAATGTCCTCGACCTCCAAATTGGTGACCGCAAAGGGGTCTTGCTTCGCAGCTTGCAAAGCTGACACCATGGCAATGGGTATGTTGAGGGTATCTACATCCAGTTGCGCATTCAAAACAGGAGTGTTGAAGCACAGGGAAAGAGCAATCATCGCTGCCAGACTGCGGAAAAACATAGCGGATTGTGTCATCGTGATTTGATTTTCGTGACACAGGAGCACTGCCAAGCCCGAGGACTCGCACAGCGAGTCTGTCGCTCCCTTCCCAGCATAACCTGGGCAGGTTCAGAGGGTATCATCTCAGCCCGTAGGCACCCCTGCGTCGGTGCAAATGTAACGTACCTTCGGTCACAGAAGGACATCCGCCCGACGCCACCATTGACTGCCATGACGCCCTCCTCAGCCACACCGGAAGAACAGCGAGCTGCACTTGATGCCGCCGGTGCCGGTGCGCGGGTGTTGTTGAGCTCTTTGCCCAAGAGTGACTTGGACCTCCACATCGCAGAAAAAGCTGATGGATCGCTGGTGAGTGATGCGGATTTGGCTTCTCAAACCATCATCCAACATCACCTCTCTCCGTGTGGATTGCCCATGCTGAGCGAGGAAGCCGCCGCACCTGCCTATGAGGAACGAAAGGATTGGACGCGTTATTGGTTGGTGGACCCATTGGATGGGACGGAGTCCTTTCTGCGAAGTCGGTCAGGCTTTGCTGTGAACATCGCTTTGTGCGATGCGACGGGACCCATTTTTGGCATTGTCGCCGACCCCTTGGCCAACCGCATGTATCTCGGGGGTGTGGGAGCGCCGGTTCAAATGGCTCCCTTGGATGGCACCATGGTTCGACACATCCATCCTTCACCGGTGCAAAGACCTTTTCGTTTGGTCACCTCTTGGATGGAACAAGGATCGTTGACTGACCTCGTGCCGCCTCACATCGACGCCCATGACGTGGTCGCACGCCCCATCAGTGGTGCCCTCAAATTTTGCCTTCTCGCGACTGGGGATGCAGAAATTCATGCGCGCAGCGGACCGTACATGGAATGGGATTGTGCCGCTGGTGACGCCATTTTACGGGGAATGGGAATTGACGTCGTGGACTTCGAAGGTCAGAGGCTGTCCTACAATTCACCTTCCCTTCGCGTGGAGCGGCTCCGTTGCTGGAGGGTTTGACCCAAAACATTCAAGACGGGGCCAGCATTCCGGACGGGGCCAGCATTCAAGACGGGGCCATATATCCGGGGCTGCGTCAGCATCCAAGACGGGGCCAGCATCCAAGACGGGGCCAGCATCAGGGCTGCGCCAGCATTCCGGACGGCGCCAGCATCGCAATTGCTTGAGCGTTGCAACCTCTTGACGAGGTACGCCCAAAGTCAACGGTACAAGGCATCGCGGTAAGGACCGCCATCGAATTCCGAAAGCATCTCGAGGTAATTCGCATGACGCGAGTGAGCCACCTCTCCTGCCTTCATGGCCTCGTGCACCGCGCACCCGGGTTCTTTGTGATGGATGCAATTGTGAAACTTGCATTCGGGCAAACGCCGAAAAAACTCGGGAAAATGATGATGCAAGGTGTCTCGCTCGAGGGTCACCAACCCAAATCCCTTGATTCCCGGCGTGTCCACCAAGTAGCCCCCTCGCGGAAGTGCATGCATCTCGGCGAAAGTCGTCGTGTGTTTCCCCTTGCTGTGGGACTCGCTGACTTCTGCGGTTTTGGCATCCAACCCAGGGACCAAACGGTTGGCCAATGTGCTCTTCCCCACCCCCGAATGCCCGGACAGGAGATGAATTCCACCTGCCAATTGCTTCTCCAAATCGTCCATACCCTTCCCCGTGTGAGCGCTCACTTCCACCCACCCGTACCCAGCGTCAGAATAGACCTCCTGCAACCCGGCGGCCCATTCAATTCCTGCAGCGTCGAGCAAATCAATCTTGTTCAGCACCAACGTGGTGGGAATTCCGTAGGCCTCAGCCGTGACCAAAAACCGATCCATGAAACCCGTACTCGTCCTCGGTGAGGCTGCAGTCACGACCAAAAAAGCCCGGTCCAAATTGGCTGCCACCACGTGACTTTCATGGGATAGATTGACCGATTTTCGGACAATGCAGTTTTTTCGAGGTGCGATCCGTGTGATGGTGCCCGCACCATCTTCTGTCGATTCGAAGGTCACCCAGTCGCCCACCGCCACGGGGTTGGTGCTTCGGTATCCCTTCAGCCGCAATTTGCCGGCAGGACGACAGGCCCAAACCTGTCCATCCGAGGCTTGAACGTCGTACCACGATCCTGTGGATCGCAAAACAACGCCATTCATCATCCCGCAGTGAGGGCTTTGAATTGGGCCTCGAGCCCTCCTTCCGATTGAACCATGTCCTGGAGTGGGGCATCGGCCACCAATTCACCCAGCCGAATCATCACCACACGGTCACACATGGCCTCGACTTCCTGCATGATGTGTGTGGAAAGCACCACGGTTCGGTCCTTGCCGAGCCTCCTCACCAAAGCCCGAATGTCCACCAATTGGTTGGGATCAAGTCCTGAGGTGGGTTCATCCAAAATCAGCACCTCCGGGTCGTGGATCAGCGCTTGCGCCAAGCCCACCCGCTGTTTGTACCCTTTGGAAAGTTCTCCCAACGTTTTGTGAGCCTCCGGGGTGAGCCCTACCTCTTCGATCACGCGTTCGACACGCTGCTTGCGGTCTGACAAACGATGCAGTCCTGCCACAAACATCAACGCCTCTCGCACGTACATGTCCAAATGCAAGGGATTGCTTTCCGGGAGATAGCCCAACCGACGTTTGATCTCCAGCGGATGGTCCACCACATCCCAACCACATACCTCAACACTCCCTGACGTTGGGGGCATGTAGCCCGTAATCAAACGCATCAATGTTGATTTTCCCGCTCCGTTGGGCCCCAACAACCCCACCACTTCGCCTCGACCGACCTCGAGGGACACTCCTTGGAGCGCACGTTGCGTTCCAAACACCTTTTCAACTTGACGGACAACGATCGACATGGCGCGAAGTTACCCCCTCATGCCGCATTCTCAGGCGCCATGAACGCGCAAGAAAAAACCGCGCCCTTGGGACGCGGTTTCTCGTTGTGTGAATCGCAGTGGAATCTTACATCATTCCGCCCATGCCTCCGCCCATCGGTGGAGCCGCAGGGGTTTCCTCTGGAATGTCTGTGATGACACACTCCGTGGTCAACACCATGCCCGAGATAGAAACCGCATTTTCGAGAGCCACGCGCGTCACCTTGGTTGGGTCAATGACACCCGCTTCGTAGAGGTTCTCGAAGACCTCTGTACGAGCGTTGTAGCCAAAGTCGCCAGAGCCTTCGCGAACCTTGTTCACGACCACCGCGCCTTCACCTCCGGCGTTGGCGACGATTTGACGCAAGGGCTCTTCAATGGCGCGCAAAACGATTTTGATACCCGTTGTTTCGTCGGCATTCTCTCCTTCGAGATTCTCCAGCTTGGCAGCCACACGGATGTAAGCAGTACCTCCACCGGGGACAATGCCCTCCTCCACAGCAGCACGGGTGGCGTGCAACGCATCATCCACACGGTCCTTCTTTTCCTTCATTTCCACTTCAGTGGCCGCGCCGACATACAGAACCGCCACACCACCTGCCAACTTGGCAAGACGCTCCTGGAGCTTCTCGCGGTCGTAGTCCGAGGTTGTGGTCTCGATTTGGGCTTTGATTTGACCGACACGGGCAGCGATGGCTGCCTTGTCGCCTGAGCCATTCACAACGGTCGTGTTGTCTTTGTCAACCGTGATCTTCTCAGCCGTACCGAGGTCTGCAATGGTCGTGTTTTCCAGCTTCAATCCGGTCTCCTCAGAGATGACCTGACCACCGGTCAGAATCGCAATATCCTGCAACATGGCCTTGCGACGATCCCCGAATCCCGGAGCCTTCACGGCAGCCACTTTCAACGCACCGCGGATTTTGTTGACGACCAACGTGGCGAGTGCCTCTCCATCCACATCCTCTGCGATGATGAGCAGTGGTCGCCCCCCTTGAGCCGTTTGTTCCAAGACGGGAAGTAGATCCTTCATGTTGGAAATCTTCTTGTCATGGATCAAGATGTAGGGGTTGTCCAACTCCGCTTCCATTTTCTCAGGGTTGGTCACGAAGTAGGGTGACAAATAGCCACGGTCAAACTGCATTCCCTCGACGGTCTTCACTTCAGTTTCGGTGCCCTTGGCTTCCTCCACCGTGATGACGCCTTCGTTGCCCACGACCTTCATGGCTTCTGCAATCAGAGAACCGATGGTTTTGTCGTTGTTGGCAGAAATGGTTCCAACCTGCTCAATCTTGCTGTTGTCGTTGCCCACTTCACGGCTGATTTCGCGCAAGCCCGCCACAATGGCTTCTGCAGCCTTGTCCATGCCGCGCTTGAGATCCATGGGATTGGCACCGGCAGCTACGTTGCGAAGTCCTTCACTTACCAATGCTTGGGCAAGCACCGTCGCCGTGGTGGTGCCATCACCCGCCACATCGGCTGTTTTGGAAGCCACTTCCTTCACCATTTGAGCTCCCATGTTCTGCACGGGATCCTCGAGTTCAATCTCTTTGGCCACGGAAACGCCGTCCTTGGTGACAGAAGGTGCGCCAAATTTTTTGTCAATGACCACATTCCGGCCCTTGGGGCCCAAGGTCACTTTCACCGCATTGGCCAATGCGTCCACGCCTGCCTTCAGGCCTGCGCGCGCTTCGCTGTTGAATTGAATGTCTTTTGCCATAGGTATGTTCGTTCAGTTGAGGTTGTTGGGTTGGGTTCAGAGTACAGCCAAAATGTCTGACTCACGCATGATCATGTAGTCCTTTCCATCGTGCTGCAGCTCTGTGCCAGAATACTTGCCATACAACACGGTGTCTCCTACTTGCACTGTGGTGGGCTCGTCCTTTTTACCAGGACCTACGGCCACCACCGTGCCACGTTGGGGTTTCTCCTTGGCCGAGTCCGGAATGATGATTCCGCTGGCCGTCTTCTCTTCTGCGGCTGCAGGCTCGACAAGAACCCGGTCAGCCAAAGGGCGAATGGTAACAGACATGTTTTTACAATTGGTTGTAGAATCGATTTGGGTTGTGCACTTGCACGACTATCCATTGGCGATTTCCGTGCCAAGTGGATTGGAAGCTGGTGAACCTGTCAGCCTTGCACCATGACCAGCTCAAAAACACGACACCCTGTCAGGAGTGCTGACAGGGTGTCGTTTCATCCGAGGAGTTCCCGAGATCACTCGGCGTCGTCCGTCGGAACAGTCATGGTAGGAGCGAAACCCTCGTCCACGCCTACATCCAAAGCATTGTTGCCGGAAAAGCTTCCAACCACAATGCACAAGACGAACAAGGTTGCAGCCAAGTACCACGTGGCCTTCTCGAGGAAGTTGGTCGTGCGCTGCACTCCCCCGATTTGGCTGGCTCCTTGGAATCCGGTAGCGAGTCCTCCCCCTTTGGGATTTTGGACCAAAATCACTGCGCCCAAGAGGAAGCAGACGATCAAGATGACGACGGTCAGAAAGGTGATCATGTTCAGTTGTTCAAGAATTACGCAGCTTTTTGAGCTGGGCCGCAAAATAAACACTTTTTTCCGGGTATTTCAAAGCCAAGAGCTTGTAAGCTTTCCTGGCACGCCCCAATTGTCCTTGTTGGGCGTAGAGTTTGGCCATGGTTTCCGTGACCAAACTCGGGTCTTCCACGAGGCCTTGTTGGGCCCATTCCTCGGTCGATTCGAGGCTGTCACGAACAGGACCCAACTTCACGTCGCCCTTGGCAATGAAGGCGTCAATCAAGGCAGCTGCGCCTCTCTCGACTTGGGAAGGGGTGCCAAATCCCGTTTCACGGGCCCTTTGTTGCAACCAAGCTGAAAACATGCTTTGTGGGTGCGCTTGGTCCAAGTCGTCCCCCAAGGGAGCCACCGAATGAATGGGGTTCAACGAATCCGAAGGCATGGAGGGGTCGGCGGGATGGATGGGTTCGATGCCATCCTCTTCGGTCCATGCAGCCACTTCAGTCTCAATCACCGACGCAATGGCCGACACCATGGCCTCTCTCAATCCGGGGTCATGAGCCATGGTTCCGAGTGCGGACTCGTCACTGGTTGCACCGGTCGCTTCAGAGGTTTCCGTCCCGTCAGAGGTTTCCTTCCCATGGGAGGTTTCCTTCCCATGGGAGGTTTCCTTCCCATGGGAGGTTTCGGTCCCATGGGAGGTTTCGGTCCCATGGGAGGGCTCGACCGAAGGCGACTGGCCCATGCCAGGCAAGGTTGCGTCCGAGGAATCGGGGGATTCCGCATCGGAGCCAGGAACCTCCGCGTGGCTCGCCCCGTGCCACACCAGGTGGACCCATTCCTCGACCTCTTGCTCGGACACCTCCTCGGAAGCCTCTACTTGGTCATGAATTTCCCGCGCAGCCTCCACCAAAGAAGGCCCCATGAAAAACGTGAACAGCGCACGTCTCGAAGGCACGTGTGCGCCCGCTCGCAACAAGTCGTCCCTGCGCTCCAAATCCCCGGCCTTGTCCGCCGATTTGGCCAAAAGCATGCGCAGTGGCCCCGCATAAGGATACCGCTGAACCCAATCGCGAAGGAGGGCCAAGTCTTCAGACTGGGGGCCACGTTCCAACAATTCGTTCAAGGGTCGCATGAGGTCGAAGGTACTGATGATCACCAGTTGCCGAGGGTCGCATTGAAGATGTCTTGTGAGAGCAACTCCCCCAATTCGGACACAATGTCCTCCTCGGCGGAGAACACGTCTTGTGTGCTGGGCAAATCGACATACCGCGAAAAAGTACGTTCAGCCGAGAGCTCAGGATCCAAACTGTTCACGTACGTTAAGACCACTTCAACCGTGATGCGATTGGCACCTGCAGTCTCATCCCCTTGCACATTCACAGGGCGCACGTCCCAACCCACGACGCGGGCCGAGAATTGGAGATCTCCTTGAGGCACCAAACGCAAGGTGCTTTGGCGCTGGACCCTGTCGCGGAGAGCTTCCGACAAGGACTGGGCAGAGGTGGCCGACACCAAGGGGTGTGCTGGCTCAAAATCCTCCACACTGAATGTCGAGGCTCCGGAAGTTTGGGCTCCATAGGGAGAGTACACACCGCATCCTGCGATTCCCAAGATCCATGTCGCGACCCACCACAAGAAGCAAATCCGCGTCATTTGAGATTGTATTCTTTGATTTTTCGATACAACGTGCGCTCGGAAATGCCCAATTCTTCGGCGGCATACTTTCGCTTGTTTCGATGCTTTTCCAAGGCTCGGCGAATGAGTTCTCGCTCAGAATCTTGCAAGGAAAGGACCTCTTCGTCAGCAGGTTGATGGTCGATGTCGTGGGTATCCTCGAGGTCATGGCCGGAGGGACTCGGACCCGAGTAGGCAGGCAATGCGGGCCTTCGAGCCCCGAAATCCGCAGCATCCTCTTTGAAAACCCTTTGCACCAATTCCGCTTCGTCGTCCCCACCGCTCAACCCACCATGCTTCATGAGAGACAGCACGAGCTGTTTGAGGTCATTCAAATCACCCTTCATGTCAAACAGCACCTTGTACAAGATCTCTCGCTCATCCATCCCCTCTGCACCTCCTGCACTGGAAGTCGAACTGGGGAGCCTCGAGCGATGCGTTTCTGGCAAATAGCCGAGCAAGGTGTCTGCATCGATGCGACGCTCCGTCTCCAGGATGCTCATTTGTTCCGTCACGTTTTTAAGCTGCCGGATGTTGCCAGGCCATGGATAGTGTTCCAGGATTTCGATTGCCTCGTCCTCAAGACTCAAGGGGGGCATCCGGTACTGCTCGCTGAAATCCGTGGTGAATTTTCGGAACAACAAGTGGATGTCTCCAGACCTCTGTCGCAAGGCGGGAAGTTGAATCGGTACTTGGCTCAAACGATAATACAAGTCCTCACGAAATCGGCCACGACCGATGGCATCGTCAAAGTCGACGTTGGTGGCTGCCACCACGCGAACGTCCGTTTTTTGGACTTTCGACGAACCCACCTTCATGAATTCTCCCGTTTCCAATACGCGCAACAGGCGGACTTGGGTGGTCAGTGGAAGTTCCGCTACTTCGTCCAAAAAGATGGTTCCACCATTGGCTTCTTCGAAATACCCCTTTCGCGTATCCGTCGCACCGGTGAAAGCTCCCTTTTCATGGCCAAACAACTCCGAATCGATGGTTCCCTCAGGGATGGCCCCGCAGTTCACAGCCACGTAGGGTCCATGCTTTCGCGTACTGAACTGATGAACGATGCGCGGCATGATTTCCTTACCCGTCCCGCTTTCTCCAAGCACCAACACGCTGATGTCTGTCGTGGCCACTTGGGCAGCCACCACGAGAGCCCGGTCCAAGGAGGGTGATGTGCCCACCACCCCAAAGCGACGCTTCAACGCACCGACATCCATCATGTGTCAGCCGGTTGATTAGTTACCTCACCCAAGAGGGTCACGGCTGTGCACGAGGTGACATGAACATTCACATATTCTCCTGGCTTGTGATCACCCTTGAGGAACACAGCCACCGTGTTGTGGGTGGTCCGACCAAAAAACTGATCGTCTCGCTTCTTGCTCGTGCCCTCGATCAGCACGCGATGAACCTGACCCACCAATGCCTCGGTCCGCGCTTTGCCATGAATCATTTGCCGTGCGATGACTTCCTGCAAGCGAGACCCCTTCACTTCTTCCGGGACATCATCTTCAAACTTCCGCTCTGCCAAGGTCTTCGGCCGCTCACTGTACTTGAACATGAAGGCCATGTCATAGCCCACTTCGTCCATCAGGGACAAGGTCGCTTCATGCTCCTCTTGGGTTTCGCCACAAAAGCCCGTGATGATGTCCGTGCTGATGGCGCATCCCGGCATGATTCGGCGAATGGCGGCAATGCGTTCGAGGTACCACTCCCTGGTGTACCCGCGATTCATGCGCTTCAGCACTTCGCTGTGCCCGCTCTGCACGGGCAGGTGGATGTACTTGCAAATGTTCTCATGACGTGCCATGGCATGCAACACATCGTCGGTCATGTCCTTGGGGTGCGAGGTGCTGAATCGAACGCGCAGGTCGGGATTCACTTGGGCAACCATGTCAAGCAATTCAGCGAATCGAACGACAGGCTGACCCTCCTCCTTGACCACTCCCTTGTTGTCGATGTTCCATTTGTAGGAATCGACATTTTGGCCCAAAAGCGTGACCTCCCGATAGCCTTGATCAAACAACGTTCGAGCCTCCTGCACGATGCTGTGTGGGTCACGGCTCCTTTCTCGGCCTCGGGTGAACGGAACCACACAAAACGAACACATGTTGTCACATCCACGCATGATGCTGATGAACGCTGTGACCCCGCTGCTGTCCAACCTCACAGGGCTGATTTCCGCATACGTTTCTTCCCGGGAGAGAAGGACATTGACTGCCTTTTGGCCACCTTCAACTTGATCGACCAAATTGGGCAAATCCCTGTATGCGTCGGGACCAACGACAAGGTCCACCAACTGCTCCTCTTCCAAAAGCTGGTCGCGCAGTCTCTCAGCCATGCAACCGAGCACACCCACCACCAAACTTGGGTTTTTTTGTTTGTTGGTTTTGAAATGAACAAGGCGATTCCTCACACGCTGTTCCGCATTGTCGCGAATCGCGCACGTGTTCAGCAACACCAAATCGGCATCGTCGGCATCCCGTGTGGTTTGGTATCCCGCATCAGCCAAAATGCTCGCCACGATTTCACTGTCGCTAAAATTCATTTGACAGCCGTAGCTCTCCAGGTACAATTTTCGGCCCCCAGCCCCAGGACCAGCAACCACTGTCGCCTCACCCTGGCGCGTTTCATCCATCAAGTGTTCTCCTTCTCGCATGGTGCAAATGTACGATGCTGACAAATTGTCACCCCTTTAGGGGTTCCTTGAAATGCAACACAATTCCAAGGATGGACGTAAACATCATGTCCCAAACTTGCCTTTAATTTGCCCGCCAAACATTGTCTCACCGACTGCAAATCCCTCTTACATGGCCAAAAATCTCGTCATAGTGGAGTCTCCCGCCAAAGCGAAAACCATCGAAGGCTACCTCGGGAAAGACTTCAAGGTGAAATCTTCCATGGGCCACATTCGAGACTTGGCCAAGGGAGATGACAGTGTCGACATTGACAACGATTTTACCCCGAAATATGAGGTGAGCCCCTCGTCGAGAAAAGTGGTCTCCGAGCTGAAAGGCTTGGCCAAAGACGCTGAGACTGTGTGGCTCGCGACGGATGAGGACCGCGAAGGGGAGGCCATCAGTTGGCACTTGATGGAGGCCTTGGGTTTGGCCCCAGAAAAGACCAAACGCATTGTCTTCTCAGAAATTACGAAACCTGCCATCCTCAAGGCCATCGAGCATCCACGTCAAGTGGACATTGACCTCGTCAACGCCCAACAAGCGCGGCGCATCCTGGATCGGTTGGTGGGATTTGAATTGAGTCCCGTGCTGTGGAGAAAGGTTCGCCCATCGTTGAGTGCAGGACGTGTTCAAAGTGTAGGGGTGCGCATCATTGTCGATCGCGAAAGGGAAATCGATGCTCACCAAGCCACGAGTTCCTTCAAAGTCGCCGGACATTTCTGGACAGGCGATGCCAGCGTGAAAGCCAATTGCGCCACCTCCTTTTCCTCGGAATCCGAGGCCCGGGCATTTTTGGAAGATTGTCAACAGGCACATCATGTGGTGACGTCCCTCGAAACGAAGCCGGCCACCAAGAAGCCCACAGCTCCATTCACGACGTCGACCTTGCAACAGGAGGCTTCTCGAAAATTGGGTTTCAGCGTGTCTCGAACGATGGGCGTGGCCCAAAAACTCTACGAAGCTGGTCGCATCACATACATGCGAACAGACTCGACCCATCTCAGTGATTTGGCCTTGGACGCAGCCGCCGCAGAAATCAGCAGGACCTTTGGCCAGGAATACGCACATCGTCGCACGTACACGTCATCAGCCAAGGGCGCACAAGAAGCCCACGAAGCCATTCGTCCAACTGACATGGCGGCTTCTACCCTGCAAGGGACCCGCGAAGAGCAACGCCTGTATGACCTCATCTACAAGCGGACGCTGGCCTCACAGATGGCAGATGCCAACATTGACAAGACGGTGGCCAAAATTTCCGTCTCAGGAAGGAGTGAAGAATTTGTTGCGCGTGGCGAGGTCATCACTTTTGAGGGCTTCCTCAAGCTCTATCTCGAGGGAACGGACGACGAGGACGGTGTGGATGAAACCACCAAGGACATGCTCCCTGCCATGCGTGAAGGCCAGGACATGGAGCGCCGAGAAATCACCGCAACCCAGCGTTTCACGAAACATCCCGCGAGGTACACGGAGGCCAGTTTGGTCAAGCAACTCGAAGAACTCGGTATCGGACGCCCTTCGACTTATGCCTCCACCATTGAGGTGATGCAGAAACGCGGATACGTGGTCAAAGAAGACCGCGAGGGCACCCCCCGTGATTATCGCATGCTAACCCTCAGCGGCCAAGGCATTGCTGAGGACACCAAAACGGAACAAGCGGGTCAAGAACGCGGAAAATTGTTCCCCACGGACATCGGTCTGGTGGTCAATGATTTTCTCCTTGAACATTTCCCTCAAATCCTCGACTATCACTTCACGGCTGGCGTTGAGGAGGAGTTTGACGTGATTGCGCGAGGCCAGATGGACTGGCGGGCCATGCTCAAGCAATTCTATACTCCCTTCAAGGATCGGGTCGCCGACACCCTGGAGCATGCTGAACGCGCTTCGGGAGAACGAATTTTGGGCGTTCAGCCCGAAACAGGAGCCCAAGTACTCTGTCGCATTGGGCGCTACGGCCCCATGGCCCAAATTGGTGGGCCTGACGACGAGGAAAAGCAATTTGCCTCTCTGTTGCCCGGGCAGTCCATTGAAACGCTCACCTTGGATGAAGCCTTGGACCTGTTCAAGCTCCCGCGCACCTTGGGAGAGCACGACGGCAAAAAGGTCACAGCAGCCATCGGTCGCTTTGGACCCTATGTCAGGTACGATGGAAAGTTTGTGTCTCTCAAGGCCGACGACGGAGATGACCCCTACACGGTCACGCTCGAACGTGCCATGGAACTGGTCCAAGCCAAACTGGCAGCAGACGCCAAGGCCCTGATCAAGGCATTTGACGAAGACGAAGGGGTTCGCATTCTCGACGGGAGGTATGGGCCATACATCAAAGCCGGGCGCGTCAACGCCACAATTCCCAAGGGAGAGGATCCTGCCGGAATCACCTGGGAACGCGCCCAAGAATTGATCGAGGAAGCCAAAAACAATCCACGCCGAGGACGCAAGCGTTCCTCTTAACCTTTCAGGGTCCTGGCTGCGGAAACTGCCTTGCATTCACATTTCGTTGTGAATCGTTGAAGGAACTGACGCGCTCAATTGGCGCCTGTTGCCTCGACCTTGCGGTCGTGCCACATGGCCACCCAAAGCCTGATTCCTATGTCCGACGGATTCCTCGACATGTTTGAACCGGCGCACCCGCCGGACTTTTCCAACGCCGAAGGCGTGGCGCGAATCGCCGACCGCATCGAAACCCATCGTTTTGACCATCAACCCATGCTTGAAGGAGCGCGGGTCGCCATCTTTGGTGTCAATGATGGACGGCGTTCCGGCGACAACGAAGGGTGCGCCGCTGCGCCAGACGCCATTCGGCACTGGCTTTATCAACTCGTCCCCCCCAGCGCTTGGCAACCTACCCTCGATCTCGGCGACCTGCGAGCCGGAGCCGAAGAATCGGACACCCATGCAGCTGTTCAATCCGTTGTGGAGGAATTGGTGCAAATGGGCATCATCCCCATTGTCTTGGGTGGTGGTCATGATTTGACTGTACCCATGTACAAGGCCTTGGAAACAGTGGGGCGCCCCATCAACGTCGTGACTGTCGATCCTCGCTTGGACTTTGGTGGAGACCCTTCATCGGTTCATTCGCGAAACCACATGAACGAGGTGGTGATGCATGAGCCCAACTATCTGTTTGACTACACCAATGTTGGGCATCAGGGCTACCTGACCGACCCAGACACGTTGGAGCTTCTCGATCGTTTGCAGTTTGAGGCCATCCGTTTGGGCACGTTGTTGCAGGACATGAGGCAAGTCGAGCCCGTGGTAAGAAATGCCGACTTGGTCAGTATCGACGTGGCTTCCATCCGAGCATCGGACCATCCAGCCTCATGCCATGCGGGACCCAACGGCATGACAGCAGAGCATCTCTGCCAACTTGCGCGCTACATCGGAATGAGCGATCGCCTGCTCGCCATGGGGTTTTTTGAGCACAATCCCGACCTCGACGACAGAGGGCGTGGAGCCCATTTGATCGCCCAGGGCACGTGGCATGTCTTGGATGGAATCTTCAACCAAAAGGGAGATCACCCCAAGTGCAGCACAGAAGATTATCTCCGATATGTTGTCGCACTTCCCGGCGAAAATCACGAGATAGCCTTTCTCAAAAGTCCCAAAAGCGACCGCTGGTGGATGGACGTTCCTGTCCCGACGAAAGAAAAAAACAACCTTTTGCCCTCATTGCTCGTACCATGCACCTATGAAGAGTACGTCGAAGCTTCCGAGGGCAACCTTCCTGACCGTTGGTGGAGAACCTACCAGAAACTCGCATGACCATGGTCACGTCCATTCCCCCAACTCTGAGATGAGAAGTTTGCGGAAAGCCCTTGCACATTGGGAAAATCCCTATATTAGCCAACCTCTGCGTACCTGCGTAGAGAATCAACCTGCTGAAAACCAACGTGATAAGATGATTCGCAACGTCTTTTTAGGCCTTTGTTTCGCCTCGCTGACCATAGGTCCATTGTCTGCACAACAGGACCCGCAATTCACCCAATGGTTCAATGACCTTGCCGCCTTCAACATTGGAGCTGCTGGGCAAGATGATTTGGTGCATGTGAATGCTTGGTACCGCAACCAATGGATGGGGCTCAACAAGGCACCTGTCACCACCATGATCAACGTGCATTCTGCCGTCGATTTCATTCCTGGGGCTCTCGGTTTTCAATTGTACCAAGATGAGATCGGCCAGGAATCCAACACCATGGTGAAACTCGGATATGCATACCAGCTCGCTCCCCTCTCCAATGGAGCCAAATTGGGCGTGGGATTGTCTGCATCCTTGTTCAGCAAAAGCTTTGATGCCCTTTGGATTGCTGTAGATGGTGTGGCGAACGACCCCGCCATTCCCGACGCTTCTGGTTCCGGGACGTCGACAGACATCGACTTGGGTGTCTTTTTAAACAAGCCCAACGAATACTATGCTGGCCTCTCGGTCACGCACGTTGCTGAGGTTCAAATGGCATCACTCAACATTGTTCCCACCCGACATTTCTATTTGATGGGTGGGTACAACTACCCATTGTCAGGTGACGAATTGATTCTTCGGTCCAATGTGCTTGCAAAAAGTGATCTCAACGCCACAGCACTCGACCTGAACGTCAATGTGCTATGGAGTGACATGGTGTGGGGAGGTTTGACCTTCCGGCCTGGCGACGCTGTGGCCCCTGTTGCTGGTTTCCAATACCGCACCTCGAAAAAAGAAGGAATTACCTCGAGTACCCAAGTCTTCAAAGTGGGGTACTCCTATGATGCGACCTTGAGTGAATTGAGTTCCTACAGCACCGGTTCACACGAACTCTTTTTGTCCTACTGTTTCAAGTTCATCACAACGCCCATCGAAAACAAGTACGCAAACCCGCGATTCTTGTAAGACACACGAAACCATGTCTTCGAGGCGTTGTATCCATATCAATCTGCTAGAAAACCATTCCATGAAACAATTCCTGATGATCCTGTTCGCCCCGCTGTTGATGGTGGGGTGCATCATGGGGCCCCAGGGAGAATTGGTGGGTGTTCAAAACCGCCAATACTGGGAGCAGTCCAACCCGTTTGGGATGAACTACATCCACTTTGGGTCCTACACCATGGGCCCAAGTGATCAAGATGTACCGTTTGCCTTGAACACAAGGTCGAAAACTGTGACCATCCCTCCATTCTACATGGACGTGCACGAAATCACGAACAACGAATACAGGCAATTTGTCTTCTACGTGCGTGACTCGTTGTTTCTCCAAACCCTCGCAGACAACGACGACGATCGATACTACATCGCGGAAAATGACCGCGGACAGGAACTCGATCGTTTCATCGACAAAGGATTTGTGTTGAATTGGGAAGAACCCATCGACTGGCAGGATGAAGACATTTTCGATCTCCTGTACGACGAATTCTACTTGCAAGGCTCAGATCAGTTCTACAACCGCAGAGAAGTGGATACGCGAAAACTGAACTTCACGTATTTCTGGGTCAATCTGGATGCTGCTGCAAGCAACAACACGAGCGACATGGTGGAATATGGCGTTGAGAATGAGATCAGCCAGCTCCACAGCACCCGACGCCACAGCGATCGCGCCCAATTTGTGATTCGTGAGACCATCAACGTGTACCCTGACACCTTGGTTTGGATTCATGATCATACGTATGCATACAACGAGCCGCTGGCCGAGATGTATTTCTACCACAATGCATACGACGACTATCCCGTAGTGGGTGTGACTTGGGGTCAAGCGAAAGCATTCAATGCTTGGAGAACCCAAATCATGAACGAGTGGAAGCAGAAGAACGGCGAACCCTACGTTCAGAAATTCCGCCTGCCTTCAGAAGCTGAATGGGAATACGCTGCCAGAGGTGGCCGTGATTTGGCCCCATTCCCTTGGGGTGGCCCCTATGCTCGGAACCAACAAGGCTGTGTCCTGGCAAATTTCAAACCCATGCGTGGTGACTACGTGGAAGATGCCAATGCCTACACCGCTCCTGTTGAATCGTACAGTCCCAATGACTACGGGCTCTACAACATGAGTGGAAACGTCGCCGAGTGGACCAACACAGCCTTTGACGAAACGGTCTATGACTTTTCCTGGGACTTGGCACCTGACTATGTCTACCATGCCAAAGTGGATGACCCGCCTGCCTTGAAGCGGAAAGTCATTCGCGGTGGATCGTGGAAGGACATTGGTTATTACTGCCAAACAGGCACACGCACCTATGAATACAGTGACACCGCCAAGGCGTACATAGGTTTCCGTTCTGTCATGTCATACCTCGGCCGCGGCAAGTCCGGGTTGCCCGAAGAATGGAATTGATCTCCACAGTGCGTTTTGAAACCGCGCACTAGAAACACACACCAAAACCAACCTGCACAGCGTTCTCGCTGACATTGAAACCAACAAAATCCAACACCATGAAACCAGGAAGCAAGCAGTGGAAAAACTTTATGGCCAAACTCTACGGATGGGGTGCCGCCATTGTGATTGTCGGCGCATTGTTCAAAATCCAACACTGGGAAGGTGCAGGCTTGATGCTCATCCTTGGTTTGGGAACTGAAGCCTTCATTTTCTTCATGTCTGCGTTCGAGAAGCCTCATGAGGAACCGGATTGGTCTTTGGTGTATCCTCAATTGGCCACGGGTGAAGGGGCGGAAAAGTCTCCTACCCAGCAACTCGATGACATGCTGGCGAAGTCCAACATCGACAGCAGCTTGATTGAGAAACTCGGAAATGGCATGCGTCACTTGGGCGAACAGGCCTCCAAAATGGGAGAGGTTGCAGACGCTTCAGTGGCAACCAAAGAATACAGCGATGCGTTGGTCAAGGCCTCCAACAGAGTGGATACATTGAGTTCCACGTATGAAGAGGTGAGCCAAAGCCTGACGGGTCTGGTGCAAGCAAGCAGTGAGGGCACCCAAGCTGGAGCCGGTTTGGCCAGAATGAATGAGAATCTGAGCTCATTGAACACCATGTACGAAAGCCAGTTGCAGCAGCTGGAGCAAAACAAAGCGCTCTTTGCGGGCATGGGTGAACTCGTTCAAAATCTCAACGACTCCATTGAAGACACCAAAGTCTACAAGGAGAACATCTCAGAGCTGGCGAAGAACCTTGCCTCTCTCAACACCGTGTATGGAAACATGTTGAATGCCATGGGTGGCGGTCGCAGCTGATTGAGAAACCATGGCTGGAGGAAAAGAAACACCGCGTCAGAAGATGATCGGGATGATGTACCTCGTCCTGACCGCACTTTTGGCCTTGAACATCTCCAAAGAAGTCTTGAACGGCTTCGTCAAAGTGGAGCGCGGTCTCATTCAAACACAGGAGACCCTGAAAGAAAAATCACTTCAATCCTTCTCTGAGATTGAATCGCGAATGATTGTCAACCAAACCAAGGTTGCACCCTTTCACGAGCAAGCCGTCCAAGTGAAAGAAGCCAGCGAGACATTGCGAGCCCACATGCAGGAGCTCAAAGCACGCACCATGGCGTATTCACAGGGGGCCTACGATGCAGCAGAATCCAATGGGATGAAACCCTACTTGGATTTGGATGACGAAGGGTATCCCATGTGTGTGGCACTGGATGCCAAGGACGAAGAAGGTGAAGACCTGATCAAGCAAAAGGATGAGTACACAAACGTGACTCGGTTCTTGTATGGCGAAAACATTGCCGAACCCAAGGACGGAGAGTGGTCAGCTCGCGACTTGCGAAACAAATTAGAAGCTTACCGCGACATGCTGAAAAGCATCTCATTCTCCGACGCCAACGGGAATCGCATTGAACTCCCCAATGGATTGCAATTGTCCATTGACGAGCGTTTTCAGTTTCCCAATGAAATTGAGTCGGACAAGGAGGTCACCTGGGAATTTGCCAACTTCCACGACAATCCCTTGGCTGCTGTCATGCCGATCATGTCCAAGCTCATCATCGATGTGCAGGATGCCGAGCATGACGTGTTGTCCTTCCTCCTGAGCGGCATTGACGGCAAATCGTTCAAGGTGAACAAATTCGTCCCCTTGGTGGTGCCGGAGTCCAACTACGTGCTTCGTGGGGACAGCATTCGGGCGAAGGTCATGCTGGCCGCTTTTGACAACACCAACATCCCTGACATGTACTTGAGCGAAGAACCATGGGACGGTGATTCTACGGCCATCTTTGACTTCAATGGCACGCCCACCCTACCCGTGGATCGCGGAACGGGATTCGGGACATTCCAAGCGTCTACACGGAGTTTATCCCTTGGTGAACACCAATTCAAGGGTTTGGTGCGATTCCGAGATACCGACGGATCCTACAAGGACTATCAGGTGCTGACTGACCCCATCACGGTCGCTGAGCCCGCTTTGGTGGTGTCGCCATCGAAAATGAATGTCTTTTACCGAGGGTTGCCCAATCCCGTAGAAATTTCAGTTCCAGGGGTACCACAGGACAAAATTGAGGTGCGAATCGATGGGGGACACAAGCTTGTCCGTCAATCGGATGGAACTTACGTCGTTGAGGCCAACGCCAATACCCAGGTGAAAGAAGCCAACATCACTGTGACTGCAGAATTGCCCGATGGATCCAAAAAGTCTCTTCCGGCAAAGAATTTCCGGGTCAAACGAATTCCTGACCCAGTGGTGAACTGGCTTGGCAACAATTCCGTGAAAGGCACCATCAAAATGTCAGAAGTTCAGGCTTTCGCTCCCTTGAACGCTGCGATGGAAAATTTCGATTTCGAATTCCGAGCACGGGTCAAAAAATTCACTTTGCTCATTGTTCGAAGTGGCCAAGTGTCTGAGCTCACCTCCAACTCCAACCAGTTCACATCGGACATGAAGGATGCCCTTGGACGTCTGAGAGCGGGAGACAACATCTATTTCACCAACATTTTGGTGACGATGCCCGACGGCGACAGACCCGTGGCACCTCTTACCTTGAAAATCATCAACTAACGTCTCATGCGCCAGACAATCTTGTACACCTGTGCTTGGCTCGCTCTGCTTTTGGCAGGTGCCTTTGTGCCAACCCACGCACAATCTGTCTTGGATGGAGCCTACGTGAAGGAAACCAACCTGACCAAACGCGTCATCCCTTACCCCTACCTGAGGGAAGCAGACGTGATGTACAAACGTCGTATTTGGCAAGACATTGATCTTCGTCAGAAGTTCAATCACCCATTTTACTTCCCCTTGACCCCCATTCAGGATCGCAAGAACTTGTTCGACGTGATCATGAACGCCATTGAGGTTGAGGGCTCCATCGTTCCCTACTACGCAGGACCTCTCGGCGAACAAGATGAGTTCCAGGAAAAAATGCTTCCAGGTTCTCCCAAATGGAAAAATGCCGTGGGGACCATGAACTATGTGGCCCAAACGGATGAATACGGAGAGCGCACGGGTGATTTTGATTCAACGTGGGTGAGGGTGACGGCTCAAGAGGTTACGCGTTACCGCATCAAGGAAGAATGGATTTGGGACAAGCAACGCAGCGAACGCTACGTGCGAATCATCGGCATTGCCCCATTGAAAGAGAAATACAAGGATGGTGTGAGCATTGGATATCAGCCACTGTTTTGGCTTTACTATCCCGAGTGTCGCTACGTCTTTGCCAACAGCGAAGTGTACAACATGTTCAATGACGCCCAGAGACGGACCTACGAGGACCTGTTCCAAAAGCGCTATTTCTCGAGCTACATCGTCAAGCAGGACAATTCATTTGACCGATTGATTGTGGATTATGCCTTGGGTACCGATGCCTTGGCCGAATCTGAGAGAATTCAACGAGAATTGTTCAATCTCGAACACGACATGTGGCATTACTAAGTGCCAACGACATCAACCCAAGTCTGAACAAAGCTGGGTGTTCACCTTTGAAAGGGGCCGCAAGTGCGGCCCTTTTCTTGTACCATCCATCCGGAAGTGCGAACTTGCGCGCCCATGCTTCATTTGATTAACCTTGGGGTACATTTTGGGGATCGAACCCTTTTTTCAGGCTTGGACTTGGCGATTGGCGTCAAGGACCGCATCGGCCTGGTGGGGAGAAACGGAGCCGGGAAATCCACCCTGTTGAAAATCATCGCGGGAATTCAGAGACCAAGTGAAGGCCAGGTAAGTTCACCCAAGGACTATCGCATTGGGTATCTCCCACAGGAGATGGAGCACGAGGACCAGGCGACAGTGTTGGAAGTGGCCATGCAGGCCTTCGAGGAAGTCAATGCCGTGGAGCGGCGTTTGGAGCGTTTGACGGAGGAAGTGAGTACGCGAACGGATTACGAAAGTGAGTCCTATGCTCAGTTGATTCAAGATCTCAGCGATGCCAACGAACGACTCGATGCGCTCGGTGCATCCAACACCGAGGAGCAGGCGCACCGCATCTTGCAAGGACTTGGGTTCCTCCAAACCGACGTGAACCGAGTCATGGGTGAGTTCAGTGGTGGATGGAAAATGCGGGGCGAGTTGGCCAAGCTGCTCTTGATGCAGCCTGACCTGCTGTTGCTCGATGAGCCGACCAACCACCTCGACATTGAAAGCATCGAGTGGTTGGAGGCGTTTTTGCTCCACCACCCCGGCGCCATCATGCTCATCTCGCATGACAGGGTGTTCCTCGATACGCTAACCAAACGAACCGTTGAACTCGGTGGTGTGAAGTTGTATGACTTCAAGGGTGCGTACAGCGCCTATCAGGTTTGGCGAGAGGAAGAACGAGAGCGGCAAGAACAAGCGGCCAAAAATCAACAGAAATACATCCAAGACACCGAGCAACTCATCAACAAATTCCGGGCGAAGAAGAACAAAGCCGCCTTTGCCCAAGGCCTCATGAAGAAATTGGATCGTCTCGAGCGCATCGAAGTCGATGCCGCGGAGAACATGCAAATCAAATTTCGCTTTCCTCCTGCGCCCCGATCAGGCAAGGTAATTTTTGAAGCAAAAACCGTCAAAAAGGCCTTTGGAGACTTGGTGGTGTTTGAGGGGTTGGATTTCATCATGGCGCGTCAAGAAAAAGTGGCGCTTGTGGGAAAGAATGGCGCCGGAAAGACCACCTTGACCCGAATGCTGTTGCGTCGAGAAGCTTGCACGGCCGGCGAATTGAACATTGGCCACAATGTGGACATTGGGTACTACGCTCAAAACCAAACCGACGAACTTCACGGTGATCTTACCGTTCTGGAAACCCTGGAAGAAGTTGCCGTTGGCGACGTTCGTAAACACCTGCGCGCTTTGCTTGGCGCCTTCTTGTTTTCAGGGGAGGATGTCGACAAGAAAGTGAAAGTGCTGTCAGGGGGCGAGAAAGCGCGTTTGGCCTTGTGCAAGTTGCTGTTGCATCCATACAACGTGCTGATCTTGGACGAGCCTACCAATCACCTCGATCTCAAAAGCAAGGCCGTGCTGAAGGAGGCCCTTCAAGCTTTCGACGGCTCCCTCGTGGTGGTCTCACACGACCGTGATTTCTTAAGTGAGATGACCCAATGGGTCTACGAAGTGACTCCACGGGGCTTGACGCAGTACATCGGGGACATCAAGGCATTTTTGCATGAGAAGCACGCCACCAGCATCACGGCCTACGAAGCCAACAAAACGGTCAAGGTGAGCCAAACCTCTCGACGAGATGCTGGGACAGCCCCAAACCAAGAACGAAGCCAAGGAGGATCGGTTAAAGACGGAGTGGATGGAACGACAGGAGAGGATTACAAAGCCCGAAAGCAGCGCGAGAAAGATGTGAGAAAAGCCAAAAACGCAGTCGATCGCCTCGAGAAAAAAGTCATAGAACTTGAAGAAAAACTGGCCCGACACAACCAGGCCATGGCTGAAACAGATCCTTCGGATCGAAGCAAAATCGCCGAACTAGCCTACGCCTACGATGCCATCCAACAGGACATGCAGGATCACATCAACCAATGGGAAAAGGCACTTGAAACATTGGAAGGCCTGGAGACGGAGTCGTGAGTCCCTCAGTTGGCAGCGCCTCCCACAAATGATCGCCACTTGTCAAGAACTGCGGACATGTCCTCGGGCAGGTCTGAATTGAAATGCATGCGCTCTTGCGTACCGGGGTGCGTGAATCCCAAGGTTTTGGCATGAAGAGCCTGACGAGGAAGTGCGTCGAACATGTTCCTCAAAAAGGCGTTGTATTTCCCACCAGGAGCCCCCTTCACGGCCACATTCCCTCCGTAGACAGGGTCACCAAACAGTGGATGGCCGATGAACTGCATGTGCACCCGAATTTGGTGCGTGCGGCCTGTCTCGAGTTTGCACTCGACCAAGGTCACGGGTCCCATGCGCTCCAACACCCGGTAATGGGTGATCGCGTGCTTGCCTTCTCGACCCTCTGGAAATACTTGCTGCACCCTTCGGTCGCGAAGAGAGCGTCCCACATGGCCCTCAACCGTCCCATCTGCAGAGACATCCCCCCAGACCAAGGCCCAATATCGTCGCTCCACGGATCGCTCAAAAAACTGTTCGCTTAAATCAGTCAACGCCCGCTCTGATTTTCCAAGAACCATCAATCCCGTGGTATCCTTGTCTAGCCTGTGCACCAAGCCAGGTCTAGGTTCAGGACTGTTGGGGAGCGAGGGCAACGATTGAAAATGGTGCAACACACCGTTGACCAAGGTTCCGGTGTAATTCCCGTGACCAGGGTGGACCACCAGATTCATTGGTTTGTTGATGACCAACAATTCCGCATCCTCATGGACGATGTCCAAATCCATAGGCTCCGGCAGGAGCTCAAATTCAAACACAGGTTGAGGAAGCTCCACCGTGACAACATCCCCCGGTTTCACTTTGTGATTGCTCTTGACCGGGGCGCCATTGACGCGAACATATCCTGATTTGGCCGCAGTTTGAAGCTTGTTTCTGGACAAATGAGCCACCAAATTGATGATGAATTTGTCGACGCGGAGTGGAGACTGCCCCGGATCCGCGACCAAACGATGATGCTCAAACAGCTCTTCACCTCCATCCTCCTCATCCCGATTCTCGGGACGATACGAATCCATTCCTTCCGGCCTCATGGATTGGCAATCCATCGGGTGGTCCATGTGCGGCCATGCTCATCGCGACCCACCAAAAGATACATGCCTGGCACATCGGTTTGCCAAGTCAGTAGGCCTGGCTGACAACGGGGAAGATCGGCCACCCATTGTCCCCGGATGTCCATGACACGAATGTCCGTGACGGACGACAACCGCAGATGGCATGTGTGCCGACCCGGATTTGGAAACACCTCGGGAGCTCGGGTGGCCCGATGTTCGGAGGTTGAAGTCACCAGCTCCTTTCCTGCCCTCAAGACGGGACGAATCATCAAAGACCCCGAAATGGTCGATTGTTGCCAACCGAGAGAGGGAAATTTGTACCACAGATGGTCCGGGTTGGTGTTGGTTGTTTTGTCCAAACCCAAGTTGAGACGAGTGTCCTCTTGCTGAAGCAATCCCACGAAAACCGTCCCGTCGACAGGTACGGGCGCATCGAGCGGATAATAGACAAAATCGTCATAGCCATCTGTGAAATACGTCGGCTGATGCAATTGATATTGCTCCCCCAAATCACCCCCAGGGGCAGCCCCTCCTTGTGGATCTGAACCTCGAACCTTCAACACAAACGTATCGCCCGAGGCATCGTCAAAGAAAGGTGTGAAATGGATCAACACACCATCCAAGGTGTCTGGTTGTTGAATCTCAAATCGCACCGCCAATTCGCCACCAATACCATCCAAGGCATAGGCCTTCTCCGCCGAGCCATCATCGTATGCGTAGTAATCGCGAAATGTTTGGACATGCACAAGGCTGTCGTTGTCTACAATACCAGCTTGGTTGGTCCCATTGCCCCCTCCAACCTCAGTTTCCCACAGGCTGACATGAAAGGTCGCGAAGGTGTCGCTCACAGCAGGGTTGAAAAGCTGACCAAAAATCTCCATTTCCCCGATGTAGTCGGTTTCGAACAGCCCCGTCACCCCGTTGTTGGGGATGTTCCCCGGAGGAGGGGTGTATTCGGACACATTGCCCAACTCATCGACCCGCTGCACCTTCAGACCGATGCCCTGCTGGCTGTTGCTCGCTAAGCCAAAACTGCGGTGCGTGGTGACCACCTCGTCCGCCACATAGAGGCCAGGCGTTTCCTTGTAATGAGGCCAAGGCATGGCCGTCCAGGGGTACACCAAAAAACTCGAGGGAGTGGACACAAAAGCTATCTCCTCTTCTTCAGGCATCGGCGTCATGCCGTTGGCGCGCACCGACACGTAATCCACATGCCAGGTGTCCACATTGCCCTCGAGAGACCCGTAATTCCTGAAACGAAATTGGAAATCGTTGTGGAAGTATTCCGGCCCGACAATGGGGATGGTGACGGATGAAAAGGCGGTGTCGTCGTCCACACCTTCGGTTGACCAAACCCAGCGCCACGGATCTCCTTGGGCGACACTCGTTCGAAACTCCACAATCAAGGAATCTTCTCCGGCATCTGCACCATTGGCCACCCCACCACTTTGGAACCAAAACGTCAAAGCCACGCTATCGCTGGGGTCTAGGTCGTTGCCGAGCAACAAACGGCGGGAGGTCAAGGTGTCGGCATACCCCACGGGATTGGCCGGATTGATTGCGTATGGACGCCCACCACCATCCATGCCTTCCAACGTGGCACACCCCACCGTGGGTGGGTCCAAGGCCAGAGTCATGGTGCGACGAACGGGGCTGGGCTCCCAACGTTTGGCATTCACAGGCGCATCCTCGTGGTACAAACTGGGCCATGAAAAATCGTCCACGAAAGGCAATCCCAAAGGAGGAAGCAACGTGCCACCCCCCTTGACCACCGCACCAGCCTTTGCCCCACGCTTGACCGGCACAGCCATCAAGTCCAATTCCAGTTCCGTCGGATGCTGGGCTGAGGCGGCGACACCCAACCATGCCAACATCCACGCCCCGAGCATCCGAGACATCCACCCCACCCTCTCAAAAGCTTCGAGTTTACGCATACCTCCCTTCAACGGACGTTGTTGCCCATTCGTACGCGCCATGCCAAAAAAGTTGGTCCAATTCATCCCGAGTCTTTCAATGCTTGCCAAGATACAAGTCAATGGCCGTCCCTTCCCGAATTTTGGGCTGATCCATCGGTGAGGCATCCTGAGAAACCACGACCGCCAGAGACGAATCGAGTGCTGTGAGAATGTCGTCACCAAAAGCCACATCGCCCACAGACAACTTGCGGCGCAACAAGACATCTTGGGCCTCTCTCAACGAGAGTCCCACCAACCAAGGCACTCCCACCTCGCGGGTCCCGGCCACACCCACGACCAGGGAGAGCCGACTCCCCTTGGGAAGACGATCGTCGGGTTGAACCCTTTTTCCCTTGTGTTCGACGCGCAATGCCTTGCCCATCAGCAAGCCATGGGCCTCCTCGCGAATGTGTACGTCAAAACCACGGGTGGTCAGGATTCGCTCAGCCAATTTGGCGTCCTGACCCTCTTGAATGCCCACACGCTCAGAAGGTGGCGTGATTCGATAAGTCGTCAAAAGCACCTTTCGCCCCACCTTCACCGCACTGCCGGGGGGAGGGAACTGGTCGACAACCTGACCGGGCTTTCCTCCCGCAGCATAAATCGAATCTTGCATCACCGCCTCCAAGCCCAAGCCTGAGAGAATGACCTGAGCCTCATCGCGGTCGACACCAGTAACTTCGGGGACCTCACGCTCTGCGGACGGCTGGCTGTACACCCGAAGCCACAACATCGTGCCACCAATCAGCACACCCCACGCTGCTGCGAGGAGTCCGATGTGCCTCACCCAGGGGCGCCAATTCATGCTTCTTCCAACATTTCCTCCAAGGCGTTGTCGTAGTATGCCCGGAGTTCGTCGCAAAACCCAAACGACGCATCGTCCACCACAATTTTGCCTTTGGTCACATGACCGAGCAAGGTGGCCGATACGCCATGTGCATCACACACATCGAAGAAATCATCTTGGTCCTCCTCTCGAAGCGACACCACAGCCCTTCCCTGGCCTTCCCCAAAGAGAAAACCGTCGATCCTGACTTCATCATCTGTCACAATGTCAAATCCAAGACCCCCTGGCATGGCCATTTCCAACAAGGTCACAAACAATCCCCCATCAGCCACATCGTGGGACGCAGCAGCGAGCTGCTTTTGGGCGATATCCCTCAAGCAGGCGTGCAACTTGCCCTCATGTTCCAGGTCGAAGTAGGGAGCCGGTGAACGCTGGATGCCCACCACATTGGCGAGGTACTCCGAAGCGTTGATACAACCTGTGGAAGGGCCCAGCAAGAAAATCAACTCCCCCTTTTCTTGAAAGTTCAACCCGGTATGATGCTGGCGATCATGCATCACGCCGACCATGCCAATGGTGGGCGTCGGGAACACGGCCTTGGCACTTCCGTCAGGGTTGGCGGTTTGGTTGTAAAAACTCACGTTGCCCCCTGTGACGGGTGTGTTGAAATGTCGACAGGCACGACCCATCCCTTGAATGGCGCCGACAAATTGCCAATACACCTCAGGATTGTAGGGATTGCCGAAGTTCAAACAATTGGTGATCGCACTGGGCTCGGCACCCGTGCAGCTGATGTTACGAGCCGCCTCTGCGACTGCGATTGCCGTGCCAATCTCGGGATCCGCTTCGACGTAGCGCGCGTTGCAGTCAACCGTGAGCGCCAGTGCCTTTTGAGTTCCCCGCACCGAGACCACCCCAGCATCCGATGGCCGGTTGGTGGATCGGTTGATGGTGCCTACCATGCTGTCGTATTGTTCCCAAACCCATCGCTTGGAGGCAATGTTGGGCAGGCACACGAGCTTGTGGGCAATGTCGACACATTCTTGAATTGTGGGGACAGGCACACTGGCGGGGTCAAACCTTTGAGCATCCGCATACCAAGCTGGCTGGCGATACTCCCTGTCGTACACAGGGGCGCCTCCCCCCAAAACCAGAGTCGAACCTGGAACATCACCCACGAGCTCTCCATGCATGAAGTACCGAATGCGGTCTCCCTCCGTCACCTCACCAATGTGCTCAGCGTGAAGGTCCCACTTGTCAAAAATGGCCTTAACCTCCTCCTCGTGTCCATTCCGAACGACGACCAACATGCGCTCCTGCGATTCGCTCAACAAGATCTCGAAAGGCTCCATATCCTCTTGGCGCAGAGGAACGCGGTCGAGATGAATGTCCATGCCAACATCTCCTGCAGCACTCATTTCGGAAGTCGAGCATGTGATGCCGGCAGCACCCATGTCTTGCATCCCGACCACAGCATTGGTCTGGCTCAGTTCAAGCGTCGCCTCGAGGAGGAGTTTCTCTTGGAAAGGATCTCCGACTTGAACGGAAGGCAAGTCATTGGCACTTTCTTCCGTGATGTCCTTCGAGGCAAAGGAGGCCCCCTGAATTCCATCCTTTCCCGTCGCGGACCCCACAATGTACACGGGGTTTCCGGGGCCTGAAGCCGTGGCAGAGATGATTTTGTCAGATTCGAGAATTCCCACGGACATCGCATTGACCAGGGGGTTGACTTGGTACGACTTGTCAAAGAAGACCTCGCCACCCACAATGGGGATGCCAAAACTGTTTCCGTAATCGCCGATTCCCTTCACCACACCTTCGAGCAACCACTTGGTGCGAGGATTGCTGAGCTCGCCAAAGCGCAGGCTGTTCAACTGTGCGATGGGGCGTGCCCCCATGGTGAAAATGTCCCGGTTGATCCCGCCCACCCCTGTGGCGGCACCCTGGTAGGGCTCAATAGCCGAAGGGTGGTTGTGACTTTCGATTTTGAATGCACATCCGAGGCCGTCCCCGATGTCCACAATTCCGGCATTCTCTTCTCCCGCCTTGACGAGCATGTGAGGACCGTCCTTGGGCAAGGTCTTCAACCATTTGATGGAGTTCTTGTACGAGCAGTGCTCGCTCCACATCACGGAGTACACACACATTTCAGTGAAGTTGGGAGTGCGACCGAGGATTTCCTTGATTTGATCAAACTCCTCGGGAAGCAAGCCCATGTCTTGAGCTTGTTCGAGGGTGGCTGGGGCAATGGAGGCCTTCATGAATGGCAGCAAATGGGTGGTTTCGCGAATCAAGCCCAAAAATACTGCGCCCCCGCGCCCTGACCGCCCTTTCCCTCACCCTTTCTACCCATGTTTTCCACGAGCAGTCCCCAGCCTCCGAGACGACCAACGTCCCCACGTGAACATTCATGGCCAGAGCGCTCCGTTGCGAGGCCTTGTCATGATGTAATTTGCACCATGCGATGTGTCATTCAAAGGGTCAGCCGTGCAGAAGTCCGCATCGCAGGCGAGGTGGTGGGAAAGATTGAACGAGGCCTTGTGGTCCTTGTTGGCATCGAGGAAGAGGACACCGTGGAGGACGGCGACTGGTTGGCCGCCAAACTCGCCAAGCTCCGAATCTTCAACGACGCGGAAGGCAAGATGAATGAAGACTTGGCCGACGTCAAGGGTCGATTGTTGGTGGTGAGTCAATTCACCCTTCACGCGAAAACCAAAAAAGGCAACCGCCCTTCCTACATCCGAGCTGCCCATCCAGATCACGCCATCCCCCTGTACGAAGCGTTTGTTCTCGCCTGCGAGCGCGAAACCCAGCAGAAAGTTGAAACTGGACGTTTTGGGGCCATGATGGAGATCGACCTCGTGAATGATGGTCCTGTCACACTTTGGATGGACACCAAAGACAAGGAATGACTTCAAGATTGACAAACAAACGCGATCAACCGTGAAACAAGACCTGCAATTCCCCCCATCCGACGCCCCTGAAACGAGCCTTCGTCAGGCCCAAGCTCACGTCCACGAATGGATCACAGGCGTAGGAGTTCGGTATTTCAACGAACTGACCAATCTTGCCATCCTGACCGAGGAGGTGGGTGAATTGGCGCGCATCATGGCCCGTCGTTACGGCGAACAAAGTGAAAAACCCAGCGATGCTGACAAGGACCTTGGTGACGAGATGGCCGATGTTTTGTGGGTGCTCATGGCTCTCGCCAACCAATGCGGCATCGACTTGACTTCGGCCTTTCACGCCAACATGAAAAAGAAGTCAGACCGGGACAGCCTGCGACACAAGCACAATCCCAAACTTTCATGACTTAGCCCATCAATGGAACTTGGTTTCCCTTTGTGCGCCACCCCATCTCAACCTCTTCTCCCTCTTCGACCCATGCCTGCTCCCTCTCATCCTCTGTTTCGCCCAATCCTTCAGATTTCCCCATGCCGCACGGGTCGCATGCGTCGGATGGCGTTGTTGTTCCTTGCCTGCCTGTTCATGCCCGGGGTGCACCTCGGACAATTGGCGTCACCTTGGACCCATGGGCTCGACATCCGGAACATCGGCCCCACAGTGATGAGCGGCCGCGTGGTCGATGTCGCTGTTGTGGTCGACACGATGTACGTGGCCTATGCGACGGGCGGGCTGTGGCGCTCCATCAATCAAGGCACCACCTTTGAACCCCTGCTCGATGAGGCTTGCAAACTTGGTGCGGTGGCGGCCCATCCGAGCGGCCGCCTCGTGGTGGGCAGTGGGGAAGCGAATTCTTCACGCAGTTCATACGCTGGGACAGGTGTTTGGATCAGTGATGACCACGGCCAAACTTGGCGCCATGCAGGCCTTGAGCAAGCCCGCCACATTGGTCGTGTGGCCATCCACCCGCAAAACCCGGACATCATCTACGTCGCAGCGCTTGGAGAATTGTACACCCCCAATCAAGGCGGAGGGGTCTACAAATCACAAGATGGCGGAACGACCTGGCAGCGCATCCTCGAAGTTCAAGGGTCGCGGTCAGGAGAAGTCGTGGGAGCTGTGGACTTGGTCCTTGACATCACCCAGTATGAGCACATCCTCGCCGCTTTTTGGGACAGAACTAGAAGGGCCCACGACTTCTCGGAAGGAGGACCCGGATCAGGAATTTGGGAGACCCTCGACGGGGGTGCAACGTGGACACGGGTATCCTCCCGCAAAGGATTTCCCCAAGGTGCCGGGGTAGGGCGCATCGGCTTGGCTTTGCATCCCAATTCGGGTACCCTCTATGCGTACCTCGACAACCAAAACGAACGTCCCGAGGACGAGCGCGAGGGTGACGAAGATTCAGCAGGCGGCAACAAAGGCAATCAAGACGACTTGGATGCGCGAGATGGATTGACGCGTGAGGATTTTTTGGACATGACCCCGCAGGCATTCCAAGCCCTTGACGACAGCCTCCTCACAGCCTTCTTGTCTGAAGAGGGATTTGCTGAGGCTGACAGTGCTTCGAGCATCAAGTCTCGCGTCAGGGATGGTGAATTGAAGCCCCGTTCGCTGTACGACTACCTCACCGACGGCAACGCTGCCTTGTTTGACACCCAAATCATTGGACCCGAACTGTACCGCATCAACCTGCGCGAGGGAAACGCCGGTGTGTGGCAACGCACCCACGACGGATGGCTCGACGATGTGTGCTACACCTATGGCTATTACTTCGGGATGGTCACCGCTGATCCTTCGGATGCCGACGTGGTCTACATCGCTGGCGTGCCCTTGCTCAAATCCCTCGATGGAGGTCAAACCTTCGAATCCATTGGCGCGCCCAACGTCCACGCTGACCATCACAAACTCTGGGTCAACCCGCGGAAACCCAACCACCTGATCAACGGCAACGACGGGGGCATCAACATCAGCTGGGACGGTGGGGGTTCCTGGATGAAATGCAACAGCCCCGCTGTCGGTCAATTCTATGCCGTGGAAGTCGATGATGCCACACCTTACCGCGTCTATGGCGGCCTTCAGGACAACGGCACATGGGTAGGCCCGAGCACCTACACCCCGTCCGTCGGATGGCACCAATCGGGTCATTACCCCTACACATCGATCGGTGGCGGGGATGGGATGCAAATCGAAGTAGACACCCGCACCAACGACCTCTTGTACACCGGGTCACAGTTTGGGTGGTACACCCGCACAGACCAAACTTCGGGGGATCGTCAAGGTTTGCACCCCATGCACAAACTCGGAGAAACACCCTTGCGTTGGAATTGGCAAACACCCATCCTGTTGAGTCGGCACCAACGAGATGTGCTCTACATGGCTTCCAACAAGGTGCATCGCTCCCTGAATCAGGGCAATGATTGGGAGACCCTGAGCCCTGATTTGACACACGGGGGACGTGCAGGAGACGTTCCGTTTGGCACCCTCACCACCCTGGCCGAACATCCCCACAAGTTTGGGCAATTGGCCGTGGGTAGCGACGATGGTCGGGTTCACGTGACCTTGGATGGAGGATACGCGTGGCAGGAACTGAAACTCCCCGTGGCGACTTCCTGGGGCAAAGGGACCGAACGCCGGCACATGTGGGTGTCTGAAGTGATGTGGTCTCACCATGACCAGGACCTTCTGGTCGTGGCCCTCAATGGGTACCGAAACGACGACAACACCCCCCACGTGTATGCCACGAGAGACCTAGGAAAACACTGGGAATCTTGGAGCGACAATCTCCCAATGCAGCCCGTGAATGCCCTGGCGGAATCGGCAGATCGCCCCGGGTGGTGGTTCGTCGGCCACGACGCTGGCGCCTGCATCACTGTCGATGGAGGTGCACACTTTTCCAGCCTGCTCCTCCCCCATGTACCTGTTCATGACCTGGTGATTCAAGAACGAGAGAATGAGCTGGTGATTGGCACCCACGGGAGGAGCATTTACGTGCTGGACCTTCAGCCTTTGCTCGATTTGCCAGGCAGCCCCCAAGAGTGGGCCACACGTGACCTTTCCTTCACCCAGGATGTTTGGACAGTGAAGCGCAGCGAACTTTGGGGTGAGCGAGGTTGGGCATGGGGTGAGGTCCGAGAAGGAAAGGCTGAAGTGTGGGTTTGGTCCCCTCAAGCAGGTGTGGCCAGGATGCGCGTGGTTCGCAGCCATGAGTCCTTCCATCATGGCATCGATGACACGTCCCAAACCCCATCCAAGGACGACCACGGGGCCAGCGAAGGAGCGCTGGCCGTGCTAGATCGTCTCAGAAACGCACCGCCCCAAGCCCTAGACTTGGGCACCGTGGGTCTCGTTGCCGGTCTTCAAAAACTGACAGTCAGCCTTGCCGATGGCGAAGGCTGGTTGGACGTCGGGGCTCATGAACTCTTCCTCGAGCTCGAGGGGGATTCAGGCCCTCGTGTGGCCAAATGCACGCTCCACCTGGTGGAACCTCAACCCTGAGGAAAAGACAAGAGGACCGCGAAAAGAGGTCCGCGACAAGTGGACCGCGACAAGAGGGATACGTGCCTCGACGATCTCGGGCCTCAACGGCCAAACCGAACACCTGAAGGAATGACGCATACCGGAATGGGCTCCATCTTGTGGCTGTTGGCCCTGTGGAACCTTCGATAGATGGCCAACACCTCTCGTTGACGCCAAGGGAGATTCTCTTCATCGAGCCGATCGTCGGCGGGTTGAGACTCATATGTCATGGCCCATTCGAGTTCAGGATATGTGGCTCCCAATTGGTCTTCATCCGTGCGATTGTCTCCCCACAATCCATCGGTGGGCGCTGCCCGAAGAATGTCCTGGGACACTCCCAAGTGTTTCCCCAAGGCAAACACTTCCGTCTTGAACAAATCCGCAATCGGGCTGAGATCCACCCCGCCATCCCCGTATTTGGTGTAGAAACCCACACCAAAATCCTCCACCTTGTTGCCCGTACCCGCAACCAACAGACCACCCCGTTGGGCCAAGGCATACAGAGTGGTCATGCGCAGCCTAGCCCTTGTGTTGGCCATGGCCAATCCAAGGCTGTCATCCGGGCCATCAGGCAAAGCAGCGGAAAGCGCATCGTACACCTCAGACAAAGACACAGTGGATCGACGAACATGGGGAAATCTCTCGCACAGAGCCACGATGTGATCCGACGCACGAGACGCTTGGTCCCTTGCCTGGTGAATGGGCATCTCGACACACGTCGTTGGCAAGCCAGTCATGGCGCAGAGTGTGGAAGTCACCGCTGAATCAATGCCTCCCGATACCCCCACCACAAAACCGCGCATTCCCGCGTGCTCTGCGTAGGAACGAAGCCAAGAAACGATGTGATCTGTGACGGATGAAGTCGAAAAGTCGGACATATCAGTGGGTCATCGGAGGTTTCAATACAATCGAGCCGGAAGTGGGAACAACCCTCTGCCCAACCCAATCATGGCGGAACGGGCCCCGGATTGTGCAAGTTTAAAACACCAATCCCACAGTCAAGGCCATGAAGCTGTCTTGGCCCTGCATTCGCTCGGTGAGGATCAACCCATCATTGATACCCTGGGGCAAGCCGTTGGCATCGACCCGGACGACGGTTTGGTCTCCATGCGTGGAAAACAAACTGTTGTTGTAGGTAAGCCCAACCATCACCGCAGTGCTCCCAGCGATTCTCCGTTCGAAGCCCAAACCCACAATCATCGAGGCTCGAAACAAGGAAACCTCTTGATCGGCGACGGCATCAGGAGCGGAGATGACCGGGTCATTGACGGTCGCCCACACTCCCTCATTCCGCTCAAATGCGGACGTTCTGACTTCGTCGACTTCACGGCGCGTATTCATTCCAACACCCGCGCCAAACTTTCCATAGTACGTGGTGTACCCAATCTCCTTCGTCCTCATTTTGAAGGTCAAAGGCAGCTCCACGTACTGGTTGTTCAAGTCCTGCTTCACGCGCTGCACGGTGGAATCATTGACTTGCTCGAGATAGTTCACCTGGCTGCCAGTTCGGAACACATGAAGACCCGTGCCAAACGCGTAGGTATCGGTGAACAAGATGTCGGCCATGAATTGATACCCAAAATGGGCGCGCAGACCCTCCGTGGTGTGCTCAAAGTCTCTCGAGTTCATCCAAGCGACGTTGGGATCAAGGGCCAATCCCATCTTGAATCCCTCAGCTTGGCCCCACATGGGCAACTGCCAACCGATGAAAAGGAAAGCCAAGAGGCACCTTATGGACCTGTTGAACGAATCGTTGTTCATCTTTGTCATCTCAAGCAAATTGTAGATTGCAGTTTGTGTAAATCTAGCTGACCGTTGAACCCAATTCGTTCGCCATTCGCCAAGTTGTTGTACCCTGCGTTGTGGGTATTGCTGGGGATGCTTTGTGGATGCCAAACTGCCGAACCCAGACTTGACACAGAGGGGATTGAACTGCCAGAAACGTGGGGCATGTTGAATTGGATGGATGTTCTTCATGTGACCCAGGATGACAACAACCAAGCCAATCTCTCGCGAGGTGAAAGATGGCGTCAGTTCCAAGAAATAGACCCTGTGTTTTGGAAGTTGTGGAGTGAAGACATTCTGAGAGCAGGTCCCGCGAATGACAGCGCCACCGTGGACGTGATCGACCTCTTCATGCGGGAGATGCGTCCCATGCTCGAGGCGATTGACACAACCTCGGGCAGTCCCGCCATTCTGTCTCGAGAACAAAAGCGGCTGGAAGATGCCTTCAAGCGTGTTCACCAGCTCCAACCACACTTGGCCTTGCCGAGGATTGTGTGGATGCCTTCGGGGTTCAATTATGCAATTTACCCCGAAGGCCCCATCCTCGCCGTGGGCCTCGACTGGTTCATGGGCGCCACCCATCCACTTCATCAAGAACTGCCCCCAGCGCGGTTCCCAGCTTATCGGCTCGCGCGCATGAGGCCGGATCTGATGGCAAGTTCGGCCTTTCGCGGATGGGCACTGGTCGCCCATCAAGGCGCCATGGGCCCGGATGGCAACATGGCTGACCAATTGATTTATTGGGGGAAAATCATGACCATGGTCCAACGGTGTTTTCCCGACGATGAGCCCTGGCAACTGATGGATTGGACGGCCGAAGAATGGCAATGGGCCGTGGCCAATGAACGTTTGATCTGGCGCGAATTGCAACCCCAAGACGTGATGTTTCACGGGATACCTCGGGATGTGTCGCGCTGGTTTCAGGAGGGGCCCTTCACACGCGCGGGCGCTTTGCCCCAAGACTGCCCCGATCGGCTAGGGGTGTTCATGGGATGGCGCATCATGGAAGCATACCGAGGCGCCCATAGGGACATGGATCACTCCACCTACATGGCAACCACCTCCGCGCCGGAAATCCTGCGCACTTATCGCCCGTGACCTCTGCGTGGAGCCGTCCCACCTGAACGAAGGCCCTGAACCCACAAGACGGCTCATTCGTCCCACCCATTCAAGAGCCAGGGATTTCAAGGGGGCCACAACAGCGTACTTTTGTCCCATGGCTACATCCCGCATTACCATCGACGTGACAACAGACGAAAACCACGTTCCTGTTGCCATGGAATGGACCGCCGAGGACGGCGGTGTGAATGGTCAGTCCGCTTCGGCCATGGCCCTGTCCATGTGGAACCCCAAAGACTACGCTGCGATGCGCATGGATTTGTGGACCAAGGACATGAGCGTTGAAGAAATGCGGTCCTTCGTGGTCCAGACCATGATGACCCTCGCCGACACTTACGAACGAGCCACCTCGGACAAGGACCATGCGAAAGCCATCCGTGGATTCACTGAGGAACTTGCCAAGCGCATCGGGGTGCTCGAGGGATGAGGGGCATCCGACGACCAAGCCATGCGTGACCGACACCAACGGGATTGCCCGGGCAAAACGCCACGCGCAGGTGACCGCATCATGGCGTCAAACCCCTTCAATCAAGCGTCTTGACCAAACAAGCCGTTGGTTTGTGCAATGAATTGGAGCACATCTTCCCGTCCTTCTCCTGACGTCCCGCTGGTGACAAAAACTTGGGGCATGGCTGACCACTGCTTCAGCATGACGGCTTCATAGGCTGGCAACAATGTGGTTCGTTCTGTCTTGTTCAACTTATCCACCTTGGTGAAGACCAGCACAAAAGGCAAGCCCACCTCCCCCATCCACGCCATGAACTCGAGGTCCACTTTTTGGGCTGGAATTCGCGCATCGACAAGCATCATGACACACATGAGGTTGCGCCTTGAATCCAGATAATGCTTCGTGACGTTCATCCATTTTGCCCTGTCCTTCTTGCTCACCTTGGCATAGCCAAAACCCGGCAAATCCACCAAGTACCATCGACCGTCCACATCGAAGTGGTTGATTAGCTGTGTTTTGCCTGGGGTGCTTGACGTTTTGGCCAAACTGTTCCTGCCCACCAACATGTTCAGCAAGGAACTCTTCCCGACGTTGGAACGACCGATGAAGGCATACTCCGGCCTGTCCGGGTCAGGACATTCAGAGGGTTGGGCACTGCTTTTGACAAACGTCGCCTCTCGGATGTCCCATCCGTCCGTTCCTCCCAAGATGGGTTCAGATGAATCGCTTTGGGTCATCAGGAAATGCCTCGGCTGGCATACCAATCCGAGAGGATTTGGTTGAAGGTTTGGGGATGTTCCATCATGGGAGCGTGACCACATTCCTCAATCCAGAACAAATCCGCATCAGGAAAGCCCGCTTCAAATTCCTCGGCCACCTCTGGGGGTGTGATGATGTCATTTTTTCCCCAAATCAAGCAGACTGGAACGTTCATGGTGGGCAAGTCTTTGGCCATGTTGTGCCGGATGGCCGACTTGGCAATGCTCAAAATGCGCAACACCTTGTTTCGGTCATTGACCGCCTCGAAACACTCATCAACCAAGGCAGGCGTGGCGTGCTTGGGATCGTGGAAGGTGACCGCAACCTTTTCCTTGATGTAGTTCTTGTCCTCGCGTCTCGGGAAACTTGAACCAAACGCATTTTCATACAGCCCGCTGCTCGCGGTGAGGGTCAAGGAAGCCACACGGTCTAGATGGTCTCGGGTATAGATCAATCCGACATGCCCCCCCAAGCTGTTGCCGAGCAGGTGAACCCGATCGAGCCCCAATTCATCCAGAAAACCAGCGATGTGTTTGGCAAGGCTCTTGGCGTTGGTGTCGAGCATGGGCAACTCGTATATCGGAAGCATCGGTGTGATCACCCGAAACGACTTGCTGAAATGTGCACGAACGTCTTGAAAGTTGCTGAGTGCACCAAACAATCCGTGCAGCAGCACAAGGGGTGTTCCCTGGCCTTCCTCGACATAGCGGTACGCACCGCGCTCGATGATGTTGGATTCCATGGGCCCAAAATTCCGACGAACGACCGCCCACTCCACCCCTTGCCCCCCACCGGGATTCACTGCCGGTTGTTCACATCCCATGTGAACAACGTGTGAATTACGCACCCACCCCACTTTCTCCCACATCTCGCAACCCTTGATTTTCCTGAGGTTAGACCTGACGAACCGCCGGAGTTTATCCACAAAGTGGGAGAAAGTGTCAATGAGTGGGAGAAAGTGGGAAATCAGTCGTACTTTTGGTTTGAGGTATTGAACCCATGCTCAACCTGCTCGGAGAACACCCCTGTCGCATCGACGCCAAAGGCCGATTGATGTTCCCCGCCAAACTGCGGAAGCAGCTTGACGGTGTGATTCATCATGGCCTCGTGGTGAATCGTGACATTTTCGAAGGGTGCTTGGTGCTTTACCCCAAACCCGAATGGGACAAGGTCAATGCCGAGATGGCGCGACTAAGCCGCTACAACAAGCAGCACCAGCTGTTTCAACGAAAGTTCATGAAGGGTGCGACCCACGTGGAACTTGACGGTGCCGGACGCATCAACCTGCCGGGGGCATTGCTGGCCTACGCTGGCATCAACCCCGTGGATGCCAACGAAGTCATTGTCTCTGGTTTGGGCGAAAAGGTGGAAATCTGGAGCCAGAAGGCCTACCACAAACAAGTGATCCAAGAAGACGATTCGATCGACTTCGGAGCCTTGGCAGAATCCGTGAGAAAAGACATCGAAGGCGAACGAGAGTGATGACCCAAGCCTACCACGTCCCCGTCATGCTTGAAGCCTCTTTGGAGGCACTCAACCTCGGCGGCGACGGCCACGACGGCCATTGGATGGATGCGACGTTTGGGGGAGGAGGACACAGTGCGGCCATCTTGGGTCGCTTGGGTCCTGGGGGGCGGTTGTTTGGGTTTGACCAAGATCCCGACGCGGCAGCCAATGCGCTGACAGACGAACGCTTCACCTTGGTGCCGGCCAACTTCCGATTCGCACCGCAATTCTTGCGCGCCCACGGAGGACTGCCCCTTCGGGGCGTCTTGGCCGACTTGGGGGTAAGCTCCCATCAATTCGACACACCGGAGCGCGGATTTTCACTTCGCCATGACGGCCCTTTGGACATGCGTATGAATCCCGGCACAGGGCCTTCCGCCGCCGAGTGGCTGGCGAAGGTTGATGTCCAAGAACTGACCAAAGTCTTGGCCCGGTATGGAGAGGTACAACGACCCGATCGACTGGCGCGCGCGCTGTTGGAGGCCCGAGAACAGGGGGCCATCGACACAACGGGCGCGCTGGTCAGGGTGTTGACCCCATTCGCTCCCCGAGGCAAAGAGAACAAGTTTTTCGCCCAGGTCTTCCAAGCACTTCGCATCCACATCAACGATGAGCTCGGAGCACTCGAAGACTTGCTCACCCATGCCGTCAACATGCTCGAGCCCGGAGGTCGGCTCGCGGTGATGAGCTACCACAGCCTGGAAGATCGTTTGGTCAAGCACTTCATGCGCTCAGGCAATTTTGATGACGACGTCCAACGCGACCTGAAAGGCCAAATCCTCGCGCCTTTCCACCCCTTGGTCCGGAAGGCCATCGTGGCCACTGACGAGGAAATGTCTCACAATCCACGTGCGCGAAGTGCCCGTCTACGCGTGGCGGAACGAACCACCTACAACCCATGAAGTGGTTCAAGAAACGCCGCGCCGAGGAGATGGCCAAACGCCCGGCAAATCGCACCCTGACCGAGGCTGAATTGCTCGCTCGCCAGGCCCAGGCTGAAGCGAAGGAAGCCCAGGCAAATGCCAAGACAGCGCCCCAGGCCAACACGGCTTCTGGCGGCAATCGGCTGCGTACCTCCGAAGAGTTTCGGGCAGAACAACGAGAAAAACAACGCGCCAAGCGACGTCGCGACAACCAAATCGGTGGGCTCGTGCGCGAAGTGCTGAGCGGAGAGATTTTGGCGCGAGAGGCGCTCGTTCGACAGGTGCCATTTCTGCTTTTCGTGAGCTTTTTGACCATTCTTTACCTCGCATTGGGATACCAAACAGAACGCATCCTACGCGAAAAGCAACGAACCCAAGACTTGCTTGAAGAGGCCATCGCCGTGGAGAAAACCCTGCGGTCCGAATTCGAATCCCAGCTCCAGCAAAGCCAGCTGGAGCGGTCGACGGCGGCCCTTGGTTTGGAACAGCCCGTTTCACCCCCCATTGTCATCCGCGCCGAAGAATGAACGCAACACCTCCATCGAGCGGACGGATTTGGCTCGTCTTTGTGGGACTCACCCTTGTGGGCCTCGGGGTGTTTGCACGCATTGTCATCATCCAACAATTTGAGGGCGACCGTTGGGCACAACTCGGCGAAGATTTCTCGGCCAGTGTTCGAACCATTGAACCTGCACGGGGTCAAATCCTTTCCCATGACGGCAGTCTCTTGGCCACGAGCGTTCCAGTGTATGATTTGCGTTGGGACGCACGATGCGAGGGCATGGTTTGGGATGTGTACCACGAGGAAATAGAGAGCTTCTGCGAGGATTTGGGAGAGGCTGTTGGACGCAATGCAACGGACATCAAGGCCAAATTCGACAATGCACGCCAACGAGGTCATCGCGGCGCTCTGATTGCACGCTCCATCCCTTTCACGGACTACCAGCGCCTCAAAGAATCACGCTTCGCGCAGTTGGGCCGTTACAAAAGCGGGTTGGTGTTTGAGCGTCGTGAGAACCGTCGCCAACCGTTTGGGCTGTTGGCCAAACGCACCATCGGCATCGATCGAGAACATGAGCGTGTAGGCCTTGAGCGCGCATGGAATGAGGAGTTGTCTGGGCAAGAAGGACAAATCCTTGCCCGCAAAGTTGCAGGCAACCAATGGATGCCCGTCACGGATGACTATTTGGTGGACCCTGTGGAAGGCCTTGATGTGGTCACAACCTTAGACCTGCACCTTCAAGACGTCGCAACGGACGCCCTGGAGCATCAATTGAGAACGCACAACGCGGCATGGGGCACCGTCATCCTGTGCGAAGTATCCACAGGGGCCATCCGCGCAATCGCCAACCTGTCACGGGTGGAACGAGAAGATGGCACAGCGTATTGGGAAAGCTACAACCATGCCATCGGAACGGCTGTGGAGCCCGGGTCGACCTTCAAGCTCGCTTCTCTCATCGCGTGCATGGAGGCAGGCATGTCACCCAACGACAGCATCGACACGGGAGATGGCGAAGTCTTCTTCCACGGCAAGCGCATGCGCGACAGCAACCACAACGAGGGCGGTCACGGCACCCTCTCGTTGAAAGAGATTTTTGAGGTGAGCTCCAATGTGGGTACGGCGTTGGCTGTCAAACAACAATTCGGAGAGAATCCCCAAGCCTTCCTCGATGGCCTCCAACAACTCGGCGTGCACAAGAAAACGGGGATTCGCTTTGTGGGTGAAGGTGAACCTGAGGTCAAAACGTCCATCTCTGACAAAGGATGGACAGGTTTGAGCTTGACCCAAATGGCCATTGGCTATGAAGTGGAACAAACTCCCCTTCAAACCCTGACTCTCTACAATGCCATCGCCAATGGCGGAAAAGTTCTGCGGCCTCAACTCGTCGAAGCCCTGGAATCGAATGGAGAAATCGTGAAAACCTACGAGCCGGTAGTGATTTCTCCCCAGCTCTGCAGCGCATCCACCTTGGCTGCGTGCAAGGCCATGCTGGAGGGCGTCTGCGATCCGCAAGGAGAGGGAACAGCCCAGCGGGTGTTCAAGAATTCGCCCTACCGCGTGGCAGGAAAGACAGGGACAGCACGAATCGCAACGAGAAATGGATACGAAGAAGGCCGATACCGAGCATCCTTTGCAGGCTATTTCCCGGCTGAGAACCCTCGCTATTCTTGTGTGGTGGTCATTGCGGACACTCGCAGTGGAAGTTACTACGGCAGCACCATTGCCGCCCCTGTGTTTCAGCAGCTCGCGGATTTGATCTACGCCACAGACCCTGCCTTCCACACCCTGTCGAAGGGACCATTGGCGCAACAACGCGCCATTCCAGCAGCCAACGATGGAGCAAGGACCGATTTGATGGGATTGTACGACGTGTTGGGCATTGCCTACAACAAGGACGTGCACAGCGATTGGGTCAAGGTCCAAAGTGGAGACACAGAAGCTCAGTTGACGGAATTGACGATCCCTGAACAAGGGGTGCCTGATGTCCGAGGCATGGGACTTCGAGACGCGCTGTATCTCCTAGAAAATGCAGGCCTGCGCGTGGTGTATGAAGGGCAAGGGTCTGTGAAATCCCAATCCATCACACCTGGCACTCCCTTGCGCAAAGAATTGACAACCATTCAATTGAGACTCTCGTGAAACTGCTCTCCGACCTTTTGTACGACGTGCGCATCCTCGAGGTGCGAGGCACCACGCACCTTGCCGTGGAAGACATTGCCGTCGACTCCAGGAAGGTGAAGCCGCTGGGTGTGTTTGTGGCCGTGACCGGCACGGTGGTGGACGGACATGACTTCATTCCACAGGCTTTGGCCGCCGGAGCGGCATGCATCATCTGCGAGCGTTTGCCTGATGCATTGCCTCCGCTTGTGACGTGGGTTCAGGTCAAATCAAGCGCCGCTGCCCTTGGCCACATGGCGGCCGCATTTCACAACCACCCATCTCGAGACATGAAGGTGGTGGCCGTCACGGGCACCAATGGCAAAACGACGACTGTCAGCCTTCTCCATCAATTGTACCGATTGCTGGACCGCAAGGTTGGGATGCTCGGGACGGTCGAAAACCGCATCGTGGACCGCGTTCTCCCGGCCACCCACACCACACCAGATGCCCTGAGTTTGCAAGCAATGCTGAGAGAGATGGTCGACGCGGGGTGCACGCATGTCTTCATGGAAGCCAGCTCGCATGCCATTGTTCAAGAACGCATGACGGGAACCCACTTCGCGGGAGCTGTCTTCACCAACATCACCCACGACCACCTGGACTATCACGGAGACTTCAACGGCTACATCAAGGCAAAAAAACAGCTCTTTGACCGTTTGCCTGCCACCGCATTTGCCGTCATCAACGCCGACGATCCCCACGCAGAGGACATGGTGGCTGACACCAGAGCCAAAGTCGTGAGCATGGCCGTGCAGGGGGTTGCGGATGAACGCGCCAGGATGGTGGAAAACCAAATCACTGGTTTGGTCCTGCACCTTGATGGACAGGAATTGTATTCGCAGCTGGTGGGCGGCTTCAACGCAAGCAATTTGCTGGCGGTGTATGTCGTGAGCAAGATGCTCGGGGCGGACAAGATGAATGCACTGACCCAGATGTCGCTGTTGAAGCCGCCAGCCGGGCGCTTTGAACGCGTGCCTGCACGGGATGGCATCACCGCCTTGGTCGATTACGCCCACACCCCGGACGCCTTGGACAATGTGCTGAAGACCATCGCCCATGTCCGAACAGGGGGAGAGAAAGTGATCACAGTGGTGGGGTGCGGCGGAGATCGGGATGTGGCCAAGCGCCCGGTCATGGCGCGAAGCGCAGCCAGCGGTTCCGACAGGGTCATCCTGACCAGTGACAACCCGAGGTCAGAAGACCCAGCTGCCATCCTGCGCCAGATGGAAGCCGGTTTGGACCCCATTGAAAAACGAAAGTGCCTGACCATCGTCGATCGTCGAGAAGCCATCCGAACTGCGGCCGCCCTCGCCGAACCAGGCGACATCGTGTTGGTGGCTGGAAAGGGCCATGAAACGTACCAAGAAATCCGAGGGGACAAGTTCCCCTTTGACGATCGGCTCGAACTCAAAGAAGCCTTCGCGCCTACCACCTGACCTCACGAACCATGCTATACCACCTTTTCACCCACCTCCGAGAATTGTACGACCTGCCAGGCGCCGGCCTGTTCAGCTTCGTCTCATTCCGGGCGGGCATGAGTTTGATCACCTCCTTGGTGGTGGGCATCCTGTTTGGCAAGCGCATCATCGAGCGGCTTCAACTCAAGCAGGTGGGAGAAATTGTTCGCGACTTGGGACTTGAAGGCCAAATGAACAAGCAAGGGACCCCCACCATGGGTGGACTCATCATCTTGGCGGCCATCCTGATTCCAACCCTGCTGTTTGCCGACCTCACCAACGTCTACACACAGCTCATGATTCTGAGCACCGTATGGCTCGGAACCATTGGATTCATTGACGACTACATCAAAGTCTTCAAGAAGAACAAGGAAGGTTTGGCTGGTAAATTCAAAGTCATTGGCCAGGTTGGGATGGGCGTGATTTTGGGAGCTGCCATGATTTGGCATCCTGACATCGCCATCAAAGAACTGGCCGAGGACGGGACGTGGAATGCTGTTCGGTCCACAGCCACGACCATCCCCTTCATCAAGGACAATCACTTCGAATACACCTGGCTCCTTTCATGGGTGTTGGAGGATGCCGCCTCCTACGTGTGGCTTGTGTTCATCCCCTTGGTCATCGTCATCGTCACCGCTGTCAGCAACGGGGCCAACCTCACGGATGGCATCGATGGTTTGGCCACTGGCACGAGTGCAATCATCGGCATGGCCCTGGCTGTCCTCGCCTATGTCAGCTCCAACACCGTCATTGCCGACTACCTGAGCATCATGTACATCCCCGGGTCGCAGGAGCTCGTGGTGTTCATCGCGGCATTTGTCGGCGCATGCATCGCCTTTTTGTGGTACAACGCCTTCCCCGCACAGGTGTTCATGGGCGACACAGGCTCCCTCGCCCTTGGAGGCATCATCGCCACGTTTGCCATCGCCATTCGAAAGGAGCTGCTGATTCCCGTGTTGTGCGGCATTTTCTTGATTGAAAATCTCAGTGTGATGATCCAGGTCGCTTGGTTCCGTCACACCAAAAAGAAGTACGGGGAAGGCCGCAGGGTCTTTTTGATGGCGCCGCTTCACCATCACTACCAAAAGAAAAACTTGCCTGAATCCAAAATCACAGCGCGCTTTTGGATTGTGGGCATCCTCCTCGCTGTGTTAACCATCGTCACCCTGAAAGTTCGTTGACCCCATGAATCTCCACGATCCCATCCTCGTGCTAGGCGCCGGTGAAAGCGGTGTGGGCTCTGCCTTGCTTGCCAAGGCGTTGGGCGCACGCGCGTTTGTCAGCGACGCGGGCCAAGGCAAGGGACCAGGCGTGGACGAGTTAAAAGCAGAAGGAATCGAGCACGAGATCGGCGGCCATAGACCTGAAAAGTGGCCCGATGCAGAATTGGTCGTGAAGAGCCCCGGCATTCCCGATACAGCCGAGGTGGTCGCTGCTTGCAAAACGCGCGGGTGCGAGGTCATCAGTGACATCGAGTATGCAAGCAGAATTCATCAAGCGGTCGGCCACAACAACCCCGTGGTCGCCGTGACGGGAGCCAACGGCAAAACGACCACCACCTCCATGATTGAACACATGCTCCGTCACGAGGGGTGGGACGTGGACTGCGCGGGCAACATCGGAACGAGTTGGTCGCGGCGATTGGCGCAACGCTTGGCCCATGGCACGGGGCAAGCCGAGGCGACGGTCCTCGAGGTGAGCAGTTTCCAGCTAGACGGAACATCCACCTTTTGTCCTGACATCGCACTGCTGCTCAACATCACACCGGATCATCTGGATCGCTATGGATACGACATGGCCCAGTATGCGGCTTCGAAGTGGCGAATCACGGCCTCCCAAACGGAGGCCTGCCACCTCATCTACAACGCGGACTGCGAATGGACTGGACGCATGCTCCAGGAACGCGGAACCCGCGCCATCCTCCACCCTCTCACCGCCCAACGAACCTTGGAAGAGGTCGCCAAAGCGGGTCGGGGCGGGGGTTTGGACTCTCAAGACAATTCACAATTCATCCTCCAACATTTCAAACCTTTTACCATGACCATTCAGAAACTGGCCATGCAGGGCAAACACAACCTGTTCAATTCCATGGCAGCCGGCATGACCGGTCGGATTTTGGAACTCCGCAAAGAAGGAATCCGCGAGAGCCTGCAGAGCTTCGAAGGTGTTGAACACCGCCTCGAATTTGTCGCTGAGATCAATGGCATCACCTTCATCAACGACTCCAAAGCCACCAACGTCAACAGCGTTTGGTATGCCCTTGAGTGCACAGAAGGACCCGTCATTTGGATTGCTGGCGGCATTGACAAAGGCAACGACTACAGCACCTTGGTGCCCTTGGTTCGCGACAAAGTCAAGCACATGATCTGCATGGGCAAGAACAATTCCTTGCTGCACGCCGCATTCGATGACCTGGTCGAAAGCAGCCACGACGTGACATCTGCTGAAGAAGCCGTGACCTTGGCTTACCAATTGGGTATGCCAGGGGAAACCGCGCTCTTGTCCCCGGCATGCGCAAGCTTTGACTTGTTTGGCAGTTACGAACACCGCGGACGCGCCTTCAAATCTGCGGTACGCGCCCTCTGATTTTAGCCAACACCAGCTGTCCATGAACGAGCTCATCGCCGGCATCCGAAGCCGTCTTGAAGGTGACCGAGTGCTCTGGGGAATCGCCCTGGTGCTCACCTTGGCGTCCCTGGTGACCGTGTACAGCGCGATCAGCACCTTGGCCTACAAGGCTGATGGAAACAGTGTCAAGTTCTTGTTCAAACAGGCAGCATTGCTTGCTGGCGGGTGGGGCGTGATGTTTGTGGTGCATCGCATGCACTTCAAATACTTCGGCAAGCTGGCCAATGTTTTGATGGTGTTGGCCGTGGTTGCCCTGGTGTTCACCTTCTTGTTTGGCACGGACATCAACGATGCGCGGCGATGGATCAAAATCCCTTTCATTGGATTGACCGTTCAAACCTCCGACTTTGCCAAAGTGGCGCTTGTCCTCTGGGTGGCACGGCAACTCCAAGTGCGTGGGGACTTGCTTGATGATTTTTGGCAGGGACTCGCCCCCATTGTTGGTGGAATCGGTCTCGTCTGCGGCCTGATCCTGTATTCCGACTTTTCGACGGCCGCCATGCTGGGGGCTGTGTGTTTGACCATGCTGTTCGTTGGAGGACTGCCATGGGGTCGGGTGTTTCAAATGGCTGGAATTGCCGTCCTGGCATTGGTGGGCCTTTATGGCTTGGGCAAGGCAGCTCCTGAGGCCTTGCCTCGATTTGGGACATGGGCCAATCGGATGGAAAGTTTCGCCGGATTTGCCCGGGGCGAGGCGCACAGGGGAACGTTGAACGATGAGGACTACCAAATCGACCTCGCACAAGTAGCCATTTACAAGGGAGGGTGGCTCCCAAGCGGCCCCGCTTCCGGAACCTCGAGGAACTTCCTGCCACACCCCTATTCGGACATGATTTACGCCTTCATCGTGGAGGAGTGGGGGGCTCTGGTCGGCGGGCTCGGCCTCGTGCTGCTGTATTTGGCCTTGCTGTTTCGGGCTGCCAAAACTGCCATTCGATGCGAATCCGTGTTTGGACGAAACTTGGTTCTGGGCCTTGGAATGATGATTGCTGTGCAAGCCTTGGTCAACATGGGTGTGTCCGTTCGTTTGTTCCCAACCACTGGACAACCTCTTCCATTGGTGAGTTATGGGGGCACCTCATTGCTTTTTACATGCCTCTCCATTGGGATGATCCTCGCAGTCAGTCGGGTCGTTCTCAACCCCGATGGGGAGACTTCTTCCCAGGGTCCATCCTCTGGCTCTGGCAAGAACCGATACCGGCCCACCAACCTCCACAAGGCACCAGCCTCTTGACATCACCATGAGTCAACAAATCAAACAAGTGTTGATTTCAGGGGGAGGGACAGGCGGTCACATCCATCCAGCGCTGGCCATCGCCGACGAAATCAAGGAACGCCATCCACATGCGGGCATTCATTTTGTGGGCGCCCTCGGCAGGATGGAAATGGACAAAGTTCCTGCCTCGGGCTACCCCATCACTGGCCTTTGGATCAGTGGCCTCGACCGCTCCTTGACAAGCCTGCGCAACCTGACCTTTCCATTGAAGCTCATGAGCAGTCTATGGCGGGCGCGTCAACTTCTCCGCAAACATCGACCCGACGTGGTCATCGGTGTTGGAGGTTTTGCCAGTGGGCCCTTGCTCGACCAAGCGGTGCGGATGGGAATTCCCACTCTGATTCAAGAACAAAACAGCTTCCCAGGCATCACCAACCGTTTGTTGGCCAAGCGCGTCGATTGCATTTGTGCAGGCATGCCAGGCATGGAACGATGGTTTCCAGCCAATCGCATTGTGGAAACGGGCAATCCCTTGCGTGGTCATGTGCGTGATTTGGCCGGGGGTGGAGAATCACACGCGGACCGACACGGCAGCGAGACCCACATTCAGGAACCCTCCCGAGGGGCCGCATCCCAGGGGACAGCATCCCGAGGGGCCGCATCCCAGGGGACGGCATCCCAAGGGGCCGCATCCCATTGGGGATTGTCCGAAAACATCCCCCTGGTGTTTGTCATGGGAGGTAGCTTGGGCGCCCAATCCATGAATGATGCGGTCAAGGCATTGATTTCAGCCCAGCCCCAATCGAGCGAACGTGGATTTCAGTTGCTGTGGCAATGTGGCAGCAGGCATGAAAAGGAATGCCAAGAATGGCTCTCAGGTCAGGCCTGTGATGGCGTGGTCTGCACTGGATTTATCGACCGCATGGATTTGGCGTACCGCGCGGCCCATGTGATTGCCTCACGTGCCGGGGCGATGTCCGTGGCAGAATTGGCATTGGTGGGCAAACCCACCATCTTGGTCCCGTCTCCCCATGTGGCCGAGGATCACCAAACCTTCAACGCGCGTAGTTTGACAGACAGGGGAGCCGCCGTGCTCTTGCCCGACGTTGACGTCAAGTCTAAGCTCGGCACGACCTTGGCCTCCCTCCTCACAGACCCCCAACGATGCAGGGCCATGGGGCAAGCCATGAAAGAGGCTGCCCGGCCGTGGGCCGCAAAGGCCGTCGTCGATGAGGTCCAACGACTCGTGTTCAATGCTTCTCGCCAATGAGCCATCGACCTTCCCTGCCTCACCATGTTTTCATGCTTGGCATCGGCGGAATCGGCATGAGCGCTCTGGCTCGGCACCTCTCACAACAGGGGCATCGGGTCGCGGGCTATGACTTGACCCCAAGTCCTGTGACCTCCGCCCTCATCGCCGAAGGCATCGATGTGATGTTTGAGCCCGATGCAGAGTCCCTTCCCTCTTGGGTTGTCCAAACCCCAGCCGAGGACCTCCTCGTGGTTCATACCCCGGCAGTTCCCCGAGATCTTCCTTTGCGAGTGTGGCTCGATTCCCGGGGGATCCAACCCATGAAACGAGCCGAATTGCTGGGCCGCCTCACCGCCGATCGGCCCACCTTGGCAGTGGCTGGGACCCATGGAAAAACCACCACGTCAAGTTGGCTCGCCCACATCTTGAATGAAACGGAAGCGGGATGCCATGCCTTTCTCGGGGGAATCGATGCGTCGACAGGAACCAATTATCTGTCTCGGCCAGGTGCAGAATGGCATGTTGTGGAGGCCGATGAGTTTGATCGAAGTTTTCATCAACTCCACCCCAATCACGCGGCCATCACCAACCTTGACCCGGATCACCTCGACATTTACGGCGATGCCCAATCCTTTCGAAAGGCCTTTGAACAATTTGGAAGTCAGGTATCCGGCACCCTGATCCTACCCATGGACCTGTCGTGGACAGACCACCCATCGCCCCCCTCGGTGGAGCGATTTGCTGTGGGCAAGGACATCCATGCTCTGGAAGGTGCTGACCACCAGGCCCTGGTCGGTCCTCAAGGCGAGACGACGTTTTGGCTCCATCGTGGCAGTCCTGAAGAAATCCGATTTCAAGCCAAGCCCGCCCTGCCTGGAACCCACAACGCTGCCAATGCCTTGGTCGCGGCGGCTCTGTCTCACAAGGCGGGTGTTCCCGCGGAACTGTTGGCTCGGGGCATTGCCCAATTTGGGGGGGTCAAACGCAGGATGGACATCCATCTCGACACACCTTCAGGAGTGTACGTGGATGACTACGCGCACCATCCCGAAGAACTGCGCGCCCTGCTTTCCGCAGTGCGCGAGCGTTGGCCTGGTCGCCATGTGACCCTGATTTTTCAGCCCCATCTGTTTTCGCGCACGAGGGACTTCGGTGCTGAATTTGCCGAGGTCCTTGGCACGGCAGATCGGCTTTGGTTGTTGCCCATCTACCCGGCACGCGAACAGCCCATTGCGGGGGTTGATGCACAATGGTTGTTTGAAAACATCTCGGGACCCCACAAGCATTTGTCTTCTTCAGAAACCATCTTCACTTCCTTGAAGGCATGTCCTGTCGACGTGTTGATTACAGCTGGGGCCGGCGACATCGATCGCCTTGTCCCACAAGCGATTCAACACATGCAGGACCGCTCAAGTTGAAGACATGGTTTTGCGAATCCTCACATCCCTCACCCTGATTCTCGCCCTCGGCGCAGTGTTGGGTTTTGCTTCCAAAGAAGCGTCAGACCTCCGTGTCCGAGCGGTGAAGGTGGATGTGCGCGACGCAGAATCTGCCCATTTCCTCCACCCAGAGCGCATCAAAGACCATCTCGGCGTGGAGAACATCGAAGGTGAACTCATCCGAGATGTCGATTTGCAATTGGTGGCCACTCACCTGTTGGACATGGGGTCGTGCGCCAAGGCTGAGGTGTACCCCACCATGGACGGCACACTCCACATTGAAGTTTGGCAGCGCAGACCGGTGCTTCGGGTGCATGTCACTGCACGAAACAACGCTTCTCACGGAGACACAGGGGGACAGGGTGCCATGCCAAGCAGCTCCCCAGATTTCTATCTTGACGAGGAAGGTCACCGCATGGAACTCGATGCTCACTTCACACCTCGAGTTCCCATCATGCATGTTGAACATGAAGGTCAAGCCGACATAGGGTTGCGCTTCATTCAATCCGTTGGCAGAGACCCCTTTTGGACTTCGCTGGTGGACCAACTCACTTTGAATGAACACGGGGAATTGGTGGTCATCCCCCGTTTGGCCGGACACGAAATCATTCTCGGCGATGACCAAGATCAAGACCACAAGAAACGCAATCTCCTTGCCTTTTACCGCGCGCACATCCAACGCGGGAATCTGCGCAATTACCAACGCATTGACCTCACCTACCGCGACCAAGTGATCGCACAACGCTACCCATGATGGACAATCAACTCCCCAACCCCACCGGCGAACTCGTCGTCGGACTTGACATTGGAACAACCAAAATCGCGTGCTTCATTGGACGCAAAAACGAGTTTGGCAAGATTGAACTGCTCGGCTACGGCCGCAGCGAATCCGTGGGGGTTTCCCGCGGAGTGGTTGCCAACATCGACCGTACTGTGGCTTCCATCAAACAAGCCGTTCAAGAGGCAGAGGAAAAGGTCGGAGCTCAAATTGGATTGGTCAATGTCGGAATTGCCGGCCAGCACATCAAGAGCTTGCAGCATCGGGGGTTGATCACCCGTGAAAACCTCGAGGCGGAAATCAATCAATCGGACATCGAAGCGTTGATTGACGACATGCACAAACTTGTCATGCAACCTGGGGAGGAAATCTTGCATGTCATTCCGCAGGAGTTCACCGTGGACAACGAGCAGGGTATCAAGGATCCCATCGGCATGGCTGGTGTGCGATTGGAAGCCAATTTCCACATCATCACAGGTCAAATCGCAGCCGCACAAAACATTTACAAGTGCATCCGCAAGGCGGGCCTTGAAGTGGACCAACTGATCCTCGAGCCCCTGGCCTCCGCCGCTTCCGTCCTCTCCGAGGAAGAAAAGGAAGCGGGCGTCGCCCTGGTCGACATTGGAGGTGGCACCACGGACATTGCCATCTTTCAAGATGGCATCATCCGCCACACAGCGGTCATCCCCTTCGGTGGAAACGTCATCAGCGATGACATCAGACAAGGCTGCCAAATCATGAAGCGCCAGGCGGAGCAACTGAAAAAGAAGTTTGGCTCCGCCTTGGCTCAAGAAACCAAGGCCAACGAAATCGTCTGCATTCCTGGGCTGACAGGCAAGCGACCCAAAGAAATCGCATTGAAAACGCTCGCCCAAATCATCGAAGCCCGCATGACCGAAATCATCGAGCATGTGCACTACGAAATCCGCAGCTCCGGCTATGGAGACCAGCTCATTGCTGGCATCGTCCTCACCGGCGGTGGATCGCAGCTGAAGCACGTCACACAATTGTTTCAATTTGTGACGGGCCTTGATTGTCGTTTGGGCTTCCCTGGGGAGCACATCGCCAAGGCCCCCGAAGACACGGCCATCCCATCGTATTCCACGGGGGTGGGACTTGTCATCAAGGGATACGACCGCTTCCGAGCCCAACGCCCTGAAATCGCCGGACATGCCCCCACGCCCAAGACACCCCGTGACATGGGCATCGACAAGTTCTTCCGAAGCATCAAAAACTGGTTCGAAACCGAAGACATGTCCTGAAACATCGTTGGCCCACATCAACCACATTCACTCAATCCACCCACCCGAACATATCATCCATGGAATTCAATCTCCCCAAATCCTCCAATTCTCCCATCAAGGTCATCGGCGTGGGCGGAGGCGGCTCCAACGCCGTCAACACCATGTTTAATCAAGGCATCACGGGTGTCGACTTCATCGTGTGCAACACCGATGCTCAGGCCCTCGACATCAGCCCGGTGCCCACAAAAATTCAACTTGGTGCCACATTGACAGGAGGAAAAGGGGCAGGATCCTTGCCTGAAGTGGGGAAAAATGCGGCCATTGAAAGCCTCGATGACATCACGGAATTGCTCGGCTCAGACACCAACATGGTCTTTGTGACGGCAGGCATGGGAGGAGGCACTGGAACCGGCGCGGCGCCAATCATCGCCAAGGCTTGCAAAGAACGCGGCATCCTCACCGTGGGTATCGTGACCGTTCCATTCCAATTTGAAGGGCGTCGCCGCTCCCAGCAAGCCTCTGACGGACTCGAAGCGATGAGACAGGCTGTAGACACCTTGCTGATCATTCGCAATGACAAGCTCAGGGAGTTGTTTGGCAACCAATCCATCCGCAGTGCCTTTGCGAATGCGGATCAAGTCCTGTGCACAGCCGCCAAAGGCATTGCCGAGGTCATCACCTTGACAGGGGCCATCAACGTTGACATGAACGACGTCAACACGGTGATGCGCGACAGCGGCCGTGCCATCATGGGCTCCGGCAGTGCCTCCGGCCAAGGACGTGCCGCCAAAGCCGTCGCCGAGGCTCTTGAAAGTCCTCTGCTCAACGACAGCGACATCACGGGCGCCAACTTTGTGTTGCTGAACATCACGTTTGGCACCGAAGAGATTTTGATGGATGAAATCATGGAAATCACCGACCACATCCAGCATGCAGCCGGAGATACGGCGGAAGTGATTTGGGGATACGGCACCGATGAAACCCTGGGCGAAGATTTGTGTGTGACCGTCATCGCGACCGGTTTTGAGGGCAAGGCGCTTGACACGGCTCCCCTGAAGCCCAAAACCCACTACCTCGACGACTCTCAATCCGGAAACGACTTTGCGGCCAATGTCCCTCCAGTCTTGCCAAACACGCCACCTGATGTCGATGAACCCTACATCAAAACGCAAGATTTGCCCATTGACAGGAACCAATGGAATGTGAGTGCGCCCCAGGCAGAATTGTTCTCATCGAATGACTCTCCCGTGAATTCGGCCGACATTCCATCCAAGCAACATCAAGAAGAACTCCCTGTTTCCGGACTCGGATTTCACGACCTGAACGATACGTGCCAAGACAACAGCGAGGATACTTGGTCCGGAGTGCCGGTATCCCATGACGACGAGGACGCCGCGGAAACTACATCCGATGGGTTTGTGATTTACAACCTCGATGACGCCCCTGAACCTGCCGACTTGACACCAGCACCTTCTGCTGAAGCGAATGAGTCCCCTTCTGAAACCTGGGAAACGAGAAATGACGCGGGTCAACCCAAGCCAACCTCTCCGTCATCACAACCTTCCAAAGAAATCTTCGCAGAGCGGCAGCGTCAAATCGCACGCAGCCTCGCCGATTTCAAGAGCAAATTGAACCTTCCCGGACGGATTGCAGACCTCGAGAACGAGCCCGCATACAAGCGTCGGAATGTCGTCATCGACGACACACCCCACAGCTCGACCTCTCAGGTTAGCCGGATGCGTTTGAACGAAGAGATCAACGAAGAAGGAGAGCGCCGCGTTGAATTGCGGAACGACAACCCATTCCTTCACGACAACGTAGACTGATGGGGAATTTGGCCCAAGCGATCTCGGAAGGGATCAAGGATGCGATGCGCGCCAAAGATCGAGACCGATTGGCGGCTTTGCGAGACATCAAGAGCAAAATCTTGCTCGAATCGACCAAGGAGGGCGGACAAAGTGACGTCGACGACGCCACCACGATGGCCATCCTGAGCAAACTTGTCAAGCAACGAAACGAAACCGCGGCCTTGTACCGGGAACAGGGACGACCTGACCTTGCCGAAGAAGAAGAAGCCCAAGCCAAGGTCATCCAAGAATTCCTCCCCGCCGCTTTGACCGACGCCGAAATCGAAGGCAAGGTGAAGGAAATCATCGCTTCCACAGGAGCATCGTCCATGGCCGACATGGGCAAGGTGATGGGCCTGGCCTCGGCTGCCATGGCCGGTCAGGCTGACGGCAAGGTGATTTCACAGTTCGTGCGAAACATCCTCTCCTCCTGACCGCCCTTGGCACCGCGCCATGAAAAACGCCCCTGGTTAGGGGCGTTTTCATTTCGCACCATATTAGTTGTAGTTACATCTTTTGTTTGTACATTTAAATCGTGAAGACAGCCAAAGCCCTTCAGATGAGCTCCTTTTCTTCGGAGCAACAACGCGTCGTGTTGACGGTTCTTCACACCGCCTCCAATTTGATGAGCCTCCACAGGACGCTCCTGAAGCCGCACGGTATCACGCCAGGACAATTCAACATCCTTCGCATCCTCAGGGGCCAAAAAGGAAAACCAATTGCCCTTCGCGACATCACCTCTCGGATGATCGATCCCAACAGCAACACGTCACGATTGGTGGACAAACTCTTGACCAAAGGGCTCTTGGAGCGCACGTCCTGCCCTGACGACCGAAGACGCATCGACATCGTGTTGACTTCCGAAGGAGAACGAACCATTTGCCATCTTTCGGGGTTAATGGAAGCATCTCTGTCAAGCCTTGAGGCAGTTTGGGCACCAAACGAAGCTGCTCAAGTGAGCGACTTGCTGGACCGCTGGAATGAAACCCAAAACTTGTAATACATTCTCAAATTCAACACCATGAAAAACATTCTCACCTTGGCTATCGCAGCCTTTCTCGCGGGATCGACATGGGCAACCAACGACAACACCACCCGCTACCGCGTCAATGCCGACGCGTCGACGATCACTTGGAATGCCACGAAAGTCACCGGGGAACACAGTGGAACGGTAGGCATTCAAAATGGATTCTTCTCCGTCACCGACGGTTCACTTGTGGCTGCCAACGTCATCGTCGACATGCAATCCATTGCATGCACGGACCTCGAGGGTGAATGGGGTGCCAAACTCGTTAACCACCTCAACAGCGAAGACTTCTTCCACGTTTCTGAGCACAAGACCAGCTCTTTCACATTGCGCGAAATCACACCACTTGCCAAAGCAGACGGAGCAGCTACACATAGCGTCACAGGAGACTTTACCATTCGTGGAATCACCAAGAGCGTGACGTTCACAGCCCTCGTTTCTGAGAGCAATTCACAGCTCACAATCTCAGGTTCGGCAGTTCTCGACCGTTCAGAATTCGACGTGAAATACGGCTCTGGTTCGTTTTTCGACGACCTCGGAGACAATTTCACCGTGGGCTTCAACCTCGTAGCTGACGCGAAATAAACCTCCAATGCGTGGTTGAAAAAGCCCGCCTATGGCGGGCTTTTTTTTTGCCTCAACGAGCAAGATCACAACCCTTCCGGGGATCACTCGGGAAGCACGAGACGCACATCCATCCCCGTGACCACCAGGTTTAGCCAATTTCTCGCCAAGCCTGAAACTGAACCCGATTGCCACGTGTTCTCAGCCCAAGCATCTCTTCCCAACGGGCTTGACCAGAACCATCCCACATACCAACCTGGCCGATCGTCTTTGGCAGCCCTCTGCACGCCCACTTCCGCCAGCACCGGCACCGTGACAAAGCGTGAGCGGCCCTGGTAGGCCTGAAGGATATGGTCGGCGCCACCGGTTTGAACCAGTTGCGACACCACCGTCTCCGAAGTCTTCCATTCAAGGCCCAAGCCACCACTGGCTTGCAATTCCAACCCGCTCCAACTAAGTGGCACCCGGATGCCGGCAAGAACGGGAATGCGGTAGGAAAGACTGCGCATCGAAGGCAGCGTGTCTTGGGTTTGAATCCCCAAACTGTCGTTGGAATAGGCCAAAACCAAGGCATGCTCTCGGCGCACCCATTCGAGGCCCCCACCGAGCGTCCATCCGTCCTTGAGCCTTCGGTGAATGCGCAATCCCAATTCGCTACCGTATCGAGGATTCCAATACGCCATGATCCCTTGACCTTGGACGATAGTCGGCTCCATGCCCAACACTGAATTTGGAACATGAACACGGGCGACGACGTCCAACTCCCAAGGCAAACCGTCGGGCTGCGCATTCGCTGAGGTAGAGGTCAACCACCCCAACAAGGCCAAGGCCAGCACAGATGCGGTGAACACCAACAAACCATAGCGCCAACCTCGGTGTGGAATGAAATGGGCTCGAAATTCCGCGTATACCAGATGGTTGGCCTTCATGGCCGGACTGACGTGAGAATTTGGCACCCCAAACATCGTCACGCCATCCTCTTCGTGCCGCTCGAACGGCACACCGGCATCCTCGCAGCGCTCCTGGAACCGCGAGGCGTAATGGGCCTCACGAAATTCAAACACGCGGTACCGCGTGTCCCCAGGGTGCGTGTAGTGGTTGACCCAGCGCATTATACGGAAGGTCGGATTTCATGAGCTCGGCTCCCACCCTGATCCCCCTTCCAGCGCGTAACAAACTCCAGCGGCCACCGGTGGGAATGCGGCCAATTTCCAGCCGGGTAGCCCACATAGAACAGGCCCATCACCTTGCCCTCTTCGGGGAGGCCAAACGCTTGTCGGACCTCCGGCAAACCCATGAATCCGGGGGTGGTCCACTTTGCTCCAAGGCCATATGCCGTACACATCAGGTGCATGTTTTGCACTGCCGAAGCGACTGCCCACTCTTCGTCTTCCCTCGAGATCCTTTGGTTTGCGTCGGGCACCATCCCGATTCCAATGACGCAATTGCATGTTTCGAAGCGACGTTTCAATTTTTCCCGTTTGGCTTCGTTCACTTCGTCCCCGACAAACGTGGTGTACCATTCGGGCAAGGCCTCTTTCAACTCGTCTACTGCCTCTCCAAGAAATACCGTGAATCGCCACGGCTGGGTCATTCCATGGGTCGGTGCCCACGTTCCCGCGCGCAGAATTTCTTCCACAACATCCCGGTGGACCCTCCTTGATGAAAATGCTTCGGGCGCAAACGACCTCCGATCCCTGATCAAGGTCGACACGTCGCTCAGGTTGTGTCGCATGTGACAAAGGTAGCCACGAGTTGGAGCTCCCCTTCTTTACCCCATCCAAGAACCACTGTTGATGTCGAGCGCCTGGCCTGTGAAAGTCTCAATTCTTGCCTTGTCGCATCCTTCACCCAAACCCGAAAATAGGAAGTCCACCCACTGAGCGATTTCGGCGGGGGTGCTGATTCGCTTGGCAGGAAGGATCTCCTCCTGCTGCGCCTTGGATTGGTCATAGGAAATTCCTTGGGCTTCAGCCATCGCCTGAATGCTATTTCTCGCCATGTCAGTATCCACCCAACCTGGACACAACGCATTGACCATGATGCCATCCGCAGACCACTCCATGGCAAGCGACCGAACCAACCCCAACAATCCCGTCTTGCTGGCCACGTAGGCGGTTTGTCCCGGAACCCCAAAACGAGCCAGCACACTGCTGGTCACCAAGGCATGGGTCACCCCTTTGCTTTGTTTCAAGTAAGGATGGCAGGCCATAAGGGTAATGTAAGTCCCTGTCAAATTGATTCGAATGATCTCGTCCCAGCGATCGCCCTCACCAAATGCATTGCCCCCCCCTATGCCAGCATTCGCAAACACCGCGACGAGCGGGTACTTCGTCAAATTCGCCACCTCTCCACTCAACCAAGAAACCATTGCATCAGAATCAGAAACATCCATCGACACTGCCTCATGAAGCTGGCTGTTCTTGAGAGATCTCTTCACCACAAGCAACGGTTCCAATCTTCGCCCCATCAACACAAGTCTGATCCCTTCACGCTCCGCCAACGATTTCGCCACTGCCGACCCAATCCCTGAGCCTGCTCCCGTAATCAATACTGTATTCATGATCTCAAAGAAACAAAAAGGCCCGGCTTTCGCCGGGCCTTTCCATCATGCTTTTGTCAGATTAGCAAACCTGACCGAACGCCGTCAAGAAGGCGAGCAAGTCAGCCGTAGAGACTGATCCGTCACCATTCAAATCCGCAGGACATGGGTTTGCAATGTCAAATGTGCAAGAGCCATCGTCGGCCACGGCACCTTCGTCATAGTTGGTCGCGTCTGGGTAGGTACATCCAGAGCATCCGTCAAACACACATGAAGTGAGATCGGAGATGTTGGTCGCTGGGTTGTAGTTGCACGCACAAGCGACGTCACAACCCACAACACACTGGTTGGCACTGCCAACGTTGAATGTGGCAGAATCACCTGCTCCACCCGAAACGATTCCAGCCCAAGCTCCGACAACAGTCCAAGAGATTTCAGATGGCCATGAGCCGTTCGTCACAGAGATGATGTAGCATCCATCTCCCAAGCAGTACGTGTCGCTCGCAGAAAAACCTGCGGCAATGGTTCCTGTGCCAATGGCATTACCATCCACATCTGTCAAGGTGTAGTTGGCACCGTTCCATCCATCACCAAACGAGTCGGACATGTTGATGGTGACACAGTTGTCATAGCAGCATGAACCATCATCAATTGTCGCTGCCGCATCGTAGTTGCATGAAGACGAATCCGTACAACCGGCACAAGTCAAGTACTCGCAAGAGCCATCCTCATCGGTTGCAGTTGCATCATAGTTACAAGCACCAGAATCGGTACATCCGCACACAGCGCCACCGACAGAAATGGTGATGCCAGCCGTTGGACCGCCAGAAGTCAAAATGCCTCCGTCCTCGGTCAGGACTTGCCAAGACACCTCTGATGGCCAAGATCCGTTGGAAACAGAAACGCTGTAGCAGCCAGGATCCAAGCAGAGCATGTCAAATCCGAATTCTGGTCCAGTGTAGTTGTCATCATCCACGAAGAAAGCAGCATCGTCGAGAGAGCCCATAGCCACCGTGTCACCGCTCAAGCTCGTGATCAAGTATTCAGAACCGTTCCAACCATCACCGAATGTATCATTCATGTAGAACTGAACAGCCGTTCCGTTACCGTCGGGACAAACGCAACTCCAAATGTCACAATCTCCGTTGTCGACGTTGGCTTCTGGGTTGTAGTTGCAAGCCACAGAGAGCATGCAACCCTCCACCACGGGCTCGCAAGTGAACTCGATGTCAAACGTACCGTTGTCATCCGTTGTGGGGTTGCCATCAACATCCTGAGCACCCACATAGACGTAGTACAACAACCCTGGTGTGGATATGAACTCGAAGCTCACGTCATCTGAGTCGAACAACGTGCAAATTCCCGTTCCGTCAGAAGACGTTGCGCTCGCGAAGCAATCGAAGTCTCCAGCAATGTAGGTGGGTTCAGTGCTGTAAGGCGCAATGGTAATGGTAGCAGTACCATAGAACCCATCATCCAATCCAGCGGCACCCATGACGTCGCCCAATCCATTGGCAAACGATGCACCAGCTCCGTTCCATCCGTCGCCAAATGCATCATACATCACCAAGGTGTATGTTCCTGGCGCCAAACAAACCGACCCATTCGATGGGGCAGCCCCTGAGAGAACCGTCACAGAATCCGTTGTGTCGGTTGCAAATACGAGCTCCCAAGAAATTTCAGAATCCCAAGATCCACCACCCACAGCGTAGTTGGTCGTCACGAGTGTGTCACAAGCGTCAGCAGGTGGAACATCAACTCCACCGCCACCGCAAAGCGTATCGGTCGTGTAGATGTTGATTTTCGAGTCAATCGCCGAACCGCAAGTACTCAAGGTGTGCAATGAGCTGTCACCCACGAAGGTGTACCAAACGCCGGGACCTGGGGCAGCTTCACAACCGGCCACGTTCAAAGGCGCGCCAATGTTTGTAGAACCTCCTGTAGAACCTGTCGTCACTGAGTTACACTCCAAGGTGATGGCATCAGCGCAAGAATCGTTGGGCTGCGTTACACCTGCGAAGTCACAAGAACCATCGTCTTGGTTAGCCTCAGCGTTGTAGTTGTTGGCTGTGATGTCAGTGCATCCAAGAATGATACCCGTTGTGGTGAATTCAAAGTCACCGCAGGTGCTTTGGTCATCTGTCCAAACCACGAAGTAGTAGTCTGTGTTAGGATCCAATTGGGGCAAGAAGCCTTCCACAGAACCAGCGCACGTTCCCGTCACCACGCAACCCACAAATGGAGCAAGATCGTCGCACGAGTTTCCTTCCAACATGGCGAATCCAACCACCTCGTTGGTCAAGTTGGTCGTGTTGAAGTAGAATGTGTTGTAGTTGGCGCTGTTGAACGTGAAGTACACGGCATAAGCCGTTCCAGTGCCTTCCCAAGGGAGGAAAATCTCCTCAGCGTTGGCACCACAAAGGTTGCCAGTGAATGTTTCTCCCGTTACCTGGGCAATTGCGCCATCGCAGTTGTCGTTGGATGGGGAGGTCGTTTGACCGGGGTTACAAGATGCCGTAATGACGAAGTTGTTTCCACCCGAGCCCTCGACGCGAATGTAGTAGTCTACACCAGTGAACGCAGACCACGTGATGGTGGAGTGCAATCCTGTTGCACAGCCATCTTCGTTTTGTGCGAAAATGTTCAAGTTTCCATCCACGTCCATGGTGAATACTTGCAAGTCTGTGTTAGTCGCGTAGTCGGTACCAGCAGAGTTCGCTGGCGTGCTGCAAGTGCTGGCTGTGATTTGTTGGTCAGCATCTGAGTTGATCACATACCAAACCGCTGCAGCGCTCAAACCCGCACCCGTTTCGTTTCCGAAAATGGTTCCAGCGAGACCTTCGTTATCGTTCGCATTCTCCAACGTTCCTGAAAGACTTGCTCCACAGAACATAGGGTCTGCGTTTGCAACATCATCGTTGGCAGGAGGCAACAAGCAAGAACCGTCATCCGTGGAAGCTGAAGGGTTGAAATTGTTGGCAGCAGGGTTTGTACAACCCGCAAAATCGCATTGACCAGTCAAAGTGAAGTCGATTCCATAGTCTGCGTCTGTACCCACGGTACCGTAGAACGTGCCGAATGGAGAGTCTGACAATTCAATGCTCACCTCACCTGGCCAAGTATCGCTCGACGTCTGGAAGCTGTAGCAACCTGGGGCCAAACACACAAAATCAGTTCCGAAGGTCTCTCCGTCTCCGAGGAATGCGTTGTTCAAATCACCCGTAGCCTCTTGAGAACCATCTTGCAAGTTGAAGATGAAGTACTGACATCCCGACCATCCATCTCCAAAGCTGTCGAACATGTCAACGACCAAGATGAACTCACCAGCAGCACAGTACACACAGTTTCCGCTGTCAATCGTGGCATTGGGATCATAGTTGGCCGCTGCACTGTCCGTGCAACCAACGCAGCTGTAATCACAAGAACCGTCGTTCAAGTCAGAACCGTCGTAGTTGCAAGCGCCTGGGTCGTTGCAACCGCTGGTGCATGTGCTGGTCCCGAAGGTGCCTTCCGTGCCGTCGCCTGAAGCGAGCACTTCACCGGTGATGGCGTTGGTCAAGGTCCAATCCGTTTCGCCGGGATAGTTGTCTGGAATCAAAGTCACGGATACACAGCTCTCTGCGTTTTCAACGCAGAAAAGCGTCGTTTCAAAATCACCGAAGTCTCCACCTGAAGCCACGACAACACCGTCGACAGCAACAGAGTAAGACCCTTCACCCCAAGTGCAGCAAATGCCATCACCAAAGCTGTCCGTGATGGTGAAGTTATAATAGATTCCAGGGCAGTACACACATTGCGTGTTATCACTAACCGTGCAATCTCCGCAGTAGTTGAGGGCCGTGTCGTCCGTGCAGCCAATGCAGCTGTAATCACATGTGCCATTGTTCAACGTGGCAGTGTCGTCATAGTTACAAGCGATTGGATCAGTGCAACCAGCGCAAGACAGGTATTCACAAGAACCGTCGTTCAGGTTAGCAGCTCCGTTGTAATTGCAAGCATTTGAGTCGGTACAACCCGCAACAACACAAGCGTCAGATCCGGCCCAGAAGAAGATCGATCCAGCGCCTGCTCCAGAGTTAATCACAACTCCATTCACGTCGGTCACGTTCCAAGAAGCCTCACCTGCGTATGCCGGAACCACAATTTGGCCCGTGTAGCAACCCTCGGCAAAACAACCAACAATGTTCAGTTCATCGCCGCTGGCGAATTCAACCGTATCACCGTCCAAAATCAGACCCCCAAAGTCGCCGGCCCAAGACCATCCGTCACCGAAGCTATCGAACAAATTGATGTACATGACGTTGTCGAGACAGCAAGACCCGTCGTCCACGGTGGCCGCTGGGTTGTAGTTGTCCGCCGTTGGATCTGTACAACCAGGCACATCAAAGGAGACTGTGAAGGTGATGCTGGCCGAACAGTTTGGACCCCCGCAATCACCACCCGTAAGTTGGAAGAAGCCGATTTGGACGCCGTTGTTGGTGAACGACGCCGTTGCACCATTCCATCCGTCACCATAAGAATCGGAACCGATGAACGTGTAATCACCCGGCACTAGGCACCAAGTACCAGCGACGCCAGCGCCACCCACGAAAAGGTTGTTCCCCGCCGCATCGTTGAGTTGCCAGGAGATTTCAGACGGGTACGTCCCGTTGCCGATGGAGTATCCAATCGCGACCTCGCCAGCCGCACACTGGCCCCAGGCTCCAGTTGAGAAGAGAAGCGCAAACGCACCAAAGGCGGTCGCAAGCTTCGTGTAGAAGTTAAACATTAGAACAGGTTTTGGTTTGAATCAAACAATTATTTTCCGTCATTAACTATGGCGTGACAGCAGCCTTGAACCAGACGGCTCTGCATCACCTTGGTTGCCTCGCCGCACACAATTGAAACGAACAATTGTTCACAGTTCAGCGCGTTAAATGTAACTCTGCATCGTCAAAAAAACAACGTTCGTTAAAGAAATCGGAACATGACGGAAACCCAATTGGTCGACAAGATGTGGGGATTCGTCTAATTATTTAGCGCAATGAACTGAAAACCAGCGAGCTACAATTGAAGACGAATCTCGTGATCATGTGTGGACGAATTTCCTGCCCCAGTCATGGATCTATGCATGGACCCAACACGGAAGGTCCGCACGCCCATTGCGTTACCACATGGTGGCGTGCCACGACGATTCGAGGGGACGGATCAAGGGCTGACCCAGCCTTTGGATGGTCGTGTCGAGAATAGGAGTTTGGGCCGGTACTGTGCCGGACTTGCACCTTGCCCAAAATTCATGGAGCCTGGACCTTTGCCACGTGAATGCCTCGGATTCTTGTGAGGAATTTGAATTAGGGAGGGTCGCATGGAACACCCAGGAACGATCCATGAGGTCGAGGTCCGCCAAGGAGGGCAAGGACTTGGACAATTGGCGAAGGAATGCCACCGACGCGTCAATGCTACAGCCCGTGGCTTGATGAGACGATTCGTCGACCGCCAACAACACGATGTCGTGAAGGAGGATCGTGGCGGCCGCATTCAATGGCGTGCCGTGGGACTGCCATTGCGAGGTGAACCCATCCAATTCTGACAGCACGTGATTTCGCTCAGAGTCCGTGAGGGGGCGGTTGGTGAGGTACAACCAAACACGCGCCTCGGGACCCAACGCAAGACGGTCCATCTGGGACTGGATGGCTTGCCGAGCCGAGGCTCCGATGGAAGGACAATCATCCACCATGACGTGTTGAACAGGGCGAAGGTCGGGGTTGGGCATGGTTCAAAGTTCGCTATTTTTGGCCTCACCATGGCCCAAAATCCTCAACAGCCCCTCGTCAGTTTGGATGACTTGCGGCCCTACATCACGTTGTTGGGCAGGAACTGGTGGCTGATTGTGGGATTGTCGGTGCTGGGTTATGCAGCGGGAAGACTGGTGACTCACCGCCAGCTAGAGACACACGAAGCCACGGCTGAAATCCTTCTGACCCAAGGAGAGACCCCGAGTATGCTCGGCATGATGGCCGGTGGAGCAGGCGCAATGGGGTTCCGTGGAAACGACAACGTCCAAAACCAATTGCGCGTCATCCGCAGCTACGACCTCGTTGGACGCGTCCTGGACCGCATTGACGACCAAGTCGATCATTTTTTGGTGGGTCGGTTGAAGGCCACCCCCGTGGATGGGTTTGGAGCGATTTCGATTGACGTCCAAGCCGAGGCCTGGGATCCTTCCAACATGGGCCTTCCCATCGATGTGTTTGTGCTCGATGCTCAGCGATTTCGCCTTGTGATTCCCGACGCTTGGGGAGGCGAAGACCGCGTGTTGGACCGCGCCTTTGGGGATCGCGTTCAAGAGGCCGGTGTAGATTTGGTGGTGCGACTCAACAGAGAATACACCCTCGACAACAGGCGCTTGGCCATGGCCCAATCGCAGCACTTCCGCATCCAAGTGTTTTCGCGCGAACAACGCATTGAGGACTACCGAAAACGCTTAACTGCCAGCAACGTTGATCGCACGAGCATCATTGCCTTGAAATGTCAGGACGTGATGCCAGGGCGCGCCGTGCGATTTTTGGACTCCTTGGCTTCGACCTTCATTGCGTACACCGCTGAAGCCAAGCTTGAGACCAGCCTACAGACAGAGAAATTCATCAACAGCCAACTCCTCGAGATGCAAGCGATCACCGATACGCTTGAAAGGCAGGTGGATTACTTCCGTGCCCAAAACGACGTGCTTGATTTGACATTGGAGCAGTCGCAGGCGTTTGAGCGGTTGCTCGATTTGGAAAACCAAAAACGCCTGATGGAGATGCAGGACAACAGCCTGCTGACCCTCGAAGATTACCTCCGCAACCCCGGGACGGACTTGCCCCCTATAGGCTACCTCTCCCTCGAGGATGGCATCATGGTGGACAAACTCGGAGAACTGTATGGATTGCAGGCACGTCGGTCGGCCATGTTGCTCGATGTTCAGCCGGGTTCCTACCAAATTCGACGCATTGACTCCGCCATGACCTTGGTCAGAACGGGCATGGTGAGCTACTTGGCTGACATGATGGCCGAGATGGAGCGACGAAAGGTGGAATTGTCGGCCCAGATTCGAGAAGTCGAAAACATGTTGACGGGATTGCCCAAGACACAACGCGACATCTTGGCCATGGAGCGGAAACTGGCTGTGAACGAAAAACTCGCGGTCTACCTGTTGGAGCGAAAGGCCGCCACCATCATCGACCGTGCGAGCATCACCCCTGAAGCGCGCATGATTGAAACCGCACGCTATTCTGGGGTGGTGGGGCCGGACAAGAGTCGCACCATCTTGGTTTACACCGCCGTGGGCTTGCTCATTGCCTTGGCCATCGGGTTGATCCGGATGGTGTTCTTCGAGCGCATTGAGTCAGTGACCGAACTGAAAGAAGTGGCGGAATTCCCCGTGTTGGGAAGCATCCCATATTTTCCGACCATCGATGACGACCCCATCGCCGTGCGGGCAGACAGCCGATCCGCGGCCACGGAGGCATTCCGGTCGTTGCGCACGAATTTGCAGTACCTCCTTGCCCAAGAGGGTGCCAATGTCATCTTGGTGTCGTCCCTGCATCCTTCGGAAGGCAAGTCCTTTGTTTCGGCCAACTTGTCGAGCATTTTGGCCAAAGCTGGAAAACGCGTTTGCCTGGTCGACCTCGACATGCACAAGCCCAAGACCCACAAATACATGGGGCTGGAGAACACACGAGGAGCTTCGAGCATTTTGGTGGGCCGCGCCAAAGCCCCTGAAGTCAAGCAACGAGGGCCCTACCCCTCCCTTGACGTGATCACCGCAGGGCCCGTGCCTCCCAACGCCTCGGATTTGATCCTCAGCGACCGCCTGGTCTCGTTGGTGCGTGAATTGAAGGAAGAGTACGACTACGTCATTTTGGACACCGCTCCGATTCTGCTCATCAACGATGCACTCGTTCTGATGCGTCACGTGGACACCGGTTTGTTGGTGATGAATGTGCACCTGGCCAACAGGCGTGGCGTGGAACACATGGAAGGCGTCTTGGCTCAAAACGGGCTGAAACATGCCTCGTTTGTTTTGAATGGCATCAAGCCCAAACGCTGGATGTACTACTACAGCAAGTACGTCTCGAAGTATGGATATGGCTATGGATACGGCGGGTATGGATACGGTGGATACGGTGGGTACGGCGCGCGCTATGGGGACGAGCCTGAAATGGACGACAACGTTTCCTGACCCAGCGGAAGTCCCGAGTGACTCCAGTCCCGGGATCAAGCGTGGGAGCCCATTCATTGACCCCACCCACACCCCATTGTGAGCAACCCCTTCATGGAGGCATGCGTTCTGTGAGTGCGACATGTAATTTTGAGAGAAATCCCGCGTTGGGAGCTTCAAACCTTGTTGTTCTCTGTCCATGATGCCAATGCACCTTCCCCTTCCGCGTTTGACTGCAAAGCTTCACCCGGAACGCTTTGTGTCCGTGCTTTGGATCGCAGTGTGCGCCTTGGGGCTCTCGGGACCCCTCCCCTCGGTGGCCCAGCTTCCTCCGCCCGACTTCACGCATGTCAACAATGTGAATGCGGCTGGGAACGCCACGCTGCATTGGAACATCTTTTCCGCTGTGGGAGGAGAGGCGTTTGTCCAAAACGAAGTGAAGGTGTTTGACCTGAATCAAAACGCATTGTCCAACCAATGGCACATCATCGCTCCGGACCAGGTGACGGGACAACTTCCCACAGGATGGGTCATGCCCTCGTTTTTGTACGATGCCAATCAAATGGCCCATTGCTACGTGGGGGTGCAAGTGACCGTGGAGAATGGGGTGCAATCGGTCTCCGACCCCTCACCGTTTCTTTGCTCCATTCACGTGGGCATCCAGGAGGGAACCTCTCCTGGAGATGTCGATCTTTCTTGGAACAGTCCCTACGCTTTGACAGGTGAAGCCGCGGGAGGGCCCTTCCAAATCGAGAAACTCAACGAATTCACAGGGGAGTGGGACCTGATTGCCACCGTGCCGGACTCACCCTACGGCGGGAGTTTCACCCACAATGCAGGTCCCTGCGCTCAATTGCTGGTGTACAAGGTGACCCAACTTGCCAGCAACGGAGAGGATCTGCACGTCAGCAACATCGCTGACTTGATTATGGGCAACGCGGTGGGTGAAACACCCGTGGTCACGCATGTGGATGTCGTCGACCCCGGTTTGGCCCATGTGCACTGGGACTACAATGTGATTCCTGGCGAAACATTGGGGTACATCGTCTACAAATGCCTCGACACCGGAGGTGGTGCCATCGTGGCCACCATCGAAGATCCCACCGTGCTCGACATCGTCATCCCAACGTCCAGCCCCAACCAGGGACCCGAAAGCTACCAAGTCGCCGCCTACGATTGCGTGGATGACGATGGAACCCCCAACCCTTCAGGGGCCGGTGCCTGCGTCCGAACGGTGTTCATGACTGCCGCCCAAATCCCTTGCACAGACCGGGCTCAATTGGCCTGGATGCCACCTGTGGGACTGGCTGGCGGCGTGGCCGAGTACATCCCGCAATACCGGGAAGGAGGTGGGGCTTGGGTAAGCATTGACACCCTTCCATCGACAGCACAGAGTGTGGTTCACGAGGGCGCGTCGCTCGATGTTTCCACGACGTACCGCGTCCTGGCCAAGGGCGGCGAATTTCACACCGCCACTTCCAACGTGGAGGAAGTGGAATTCGATTACCCCGATGCACCCATGCCGCCCGTGATGCGCCGCGTTTCCGTCCTCGACAGAACACGGGTGGAGCTCGTGCTTGCCACCGATCCTGGGGCCACGGAGGTGAGCCTGTACCAATTTGAGCGCTGGAACCCCGCTGACAGCTCCTGGACACCGTTGACACCCAAGTATCCCGCGAGTTTGGGCTTCCAAGTGACACACGTAGACCCCCAGCGCCACACCTCAGAAACCCAGTACCGCTACCGTGCCGTGGTGTTCAATGGGTGCGAAGCCATCGTGGGACAATCGCAAGTAGCCGAGACCATCCTGCTTCGAGGCTACGGGAGCACCACCGAGGGCATGTTTGAAAACAGCCTGATTTGGACGCCCTACAACGGATTTGCGGAAGGACTCGATCGCTATGAAGTGGTGCGCAAACTTTCCAATGATCCGGCCGTGGCTTTTGAACCCTTGGAGACTGTGGCACCCATCCACGAAACCCATGAAGACCAGGTGGGGGATGAAATGGACACCCCGGGCATCTTCTGCTACCGGGTTTTGGCCATCGAACACAGCGTGGATGGACAGGTGTTGCAAGGGGCGGCTTCCAACGAAATCTGTTTGACCGAAGACCCCATCGTGTGGATCCCCAATGCGTTCACCCCCGGAACCAACGGCATCAACGATTGGTTTCCATGGCCTCCTGGTCAAGCCCAGGTTGGGTTCTTGGGCGAGCCCCAACCGGGCAGTTCCAATTTCATCATGGATGTCGTCTCTCGGTGGGGCCTCTCTGCTTTTCACAGTGAATCCATCGACGAGCCATGGGATGGCAAGGTGGGAGGACAACTGGCTCAGGAGGGAATCTATGCGGTGCACATTCGCTACTTGGACGGAGCTGGCGCTTGGAGAACCCAAACGATTCAACTCACCGTCCTTCCGGGCGAGTGACCGCGTGCATGTGAAGTGGAACTTCATTAATTTTGCGCGAATCGCGGACCCAACGACGCTCGTCAGGCCTGCGAGAAACCACGCGATTCGACACACATGGCCTCCATCGAAGACAAGTTTTTGGGCGAAGGGTTGACGTACGACGATGTCTTGCTCGTTCCCAACTATTCTGAAGTGCTCCCCCGCGACGTCAAGTTGCACGCTCCGTTTTCCAGAAACATCGAACTGAAGGCTCCTATTGTCAGTGCCGCCATGGACACGGTGACAGAAAGCCAAATGGCCATTGCCATGGCAAGGCAAGGAGGCATCGGCGTCGTTCACAAGAACATGTCCATCGCCGCCCAAGCCAATGAGGTCCGAAAAGTCAAGCGCTCAGAAAGCGGGATGATCCAGGACCCCATCACCCTCGATGTGCACGCCACAGCAGGGGAAGCTCTTTCCATCATGAGAGAGCATCGCATTGGAGGAATCCCCGTCACGGACGACGCCGGCAAGCTTGTGGGAATCCTGACCAACAGGGATTTGCGCTTTGAAAAGCAGGCGGACCGACCCATTCGGGAAATCATGACCTCCGAGGGTCTGATCGTCACCAACGACGGGAGCGATCTTGGCAAGGCGGAGCTCATCCTGCGGGAACACCGCATTGAAAAGCTTCCCGTCGTGGATGCCTCGGGAAAGCTTGTGGGGTTGATCACGTATCGCGACATCATCAAATTGAGTGAATTCCCCAATTCGTGCAAGGACCAGTATGGTCGGCTCCGCGTGGCGGCGGCCGTGGGAGTGACGGCGGACACCCACCAACGGGTGGAGGCCCTTGTCGAGGCTGGGGTCGACGCTGTGATTGTCGACACCGCCCACGGGCACAGCCGTGGCGTCATTGATACGGTGCGGGATGTGAAACAGGCCTTTGGCTCCAAAGTCGATGTCGTGGCCGGCAATGTGGCCACCGCGGAGGCGGCCCTTGCCCTGGTCGAAGCCGGGGCAGATGCCGTCAAGGTGGGCATCGGTCCGGGGTCCATTTGCACCACCCGCATCATTGCTGGGGTCGGTGTGCCTCAGTTGCGGGCCGTCATGGAGGTGGCTGCGGCCCTCGAGGGCACAGGGGTGCCCGTCATTGCCGATGGAGGCATCCGATACACGGGTGACATTGTCAAAGCCCTCGCAGGAGGAGGACATACCGTGATGATTGGTTCGATGCTTGCCGGCACGGAAGAAAGCCCCGGCGAGACCATCATTTATGAGGGACGCCGATTCAAGGCGTACCGAGGCATGGGATCCGTGGAAGCCATGCAAAAAGGATCCAAGGATCGGTACTTCCAAGATGCGGAAGACGACCTGAAAAAATTGGTTCCCGAAGGCATTAGCGGCCGCGTACCCTTCAAGGGAAGCGTGGGAGAAGTGATGCACCAAGTCATCGGGGGATTGCGCGCGGGCATGGGATACTGCGGCTCGGCAACCTTGAAAGATCTCCGTGAGAAAGGGCGGTTTGTCCGCATCACATCCGCAGGTGTGAAAGAAAGCCACCCCCATGATGTCATGATCACCCGGGAAGCACCCAATTACAGCATTCGTTGAGCGGCTCGAGCCAAAACTTCGCGCCTCCAGTGAAGCCAACAGAAGAAACATCCATCCAAGAAGCGCTTACAATCACCTTGTCCATCACGCGCCAATCCGAGACACAAAAGACGAAGACCATGAACAACGTTTGGAAAGCCTTTGGGGCGATAGGAGCCCTTCTCTTTTTGATGGCATTGCCCTTCCACAGCCTTGCCCAACGCGGCATCGTCAACCCAGACACCCCTGTTTTGGAGGTGGGTGGAGAGTTGGTGACCCTGTCCGACTTCGCGGCCATCTATGGGAAGAACAACCGCGACAGTGTTTATACCGTCGAGACCCTCGACGAGTACATGGAGCTGTTTGTCAACTTCAAGATGAAAGTTCTTGAGGCCGAGTCCTTGGGCATGGACACCGTGCCTGCGTTCTTGAAAGAATTGGCCGGGTACCGCGAACAACTGGCTCGACCTTACCTGGTGGATGGGGACCTCTTGGATGCCTTGGTGAAGGAGGCGTTTGAGCGTCGTCAAAGCGAAGTCAAAGCACGACACATCCTCGTGAGTCTCGATGACTCGGCCTCCCCTGCCGACACCTTGCGCGCCTGGAACCGCATCCAAGAGCTCCGCCAACGCGTGATGGGTGGCGAGAATTTTGAGGCCGTGGCGAAAGATCGAGACGGCAGCGACGACCCTTCGGTGAAAGACAATGGGGGTGACCTCGGCTGGTTCACAGCCTTTCAGATGGTCTATCCTTTCGAAGATGCCGCCTACAAGACAGAGGTGGGAGCCATCAGCGAGGTGGTGCGCACGCGCTACGGGTACCACATTCTGGAAGTGACCGGCAAGCGCAAAGCCCGTGGTGAAGTGCAAGTGGCTCACATCATGGTGCGCATGCCCGCCGATGCACCCCAACATCAAGTGGCCAATGCTGAGGGTCGCATCCAAGAGGTCCAACGCCTTCTTGGCAGCGGAGAGTCGTTTGAAGCGCTCGCCATGAAGTACAGCGAGGACCCCTCGTCTTCGGCCAAAGGCGGCGCGCTGCCGTGGTTTGGCACCGGAAAGATGGTGGAGGAATTTGAGGATGCAGCGTTTGGGATTGAGGGCATTGGCGAGGTGGTGGGTCCTGTGCGCACCAGCTACGGCTTCCACCTCATCAAGCTCCTGGACAAGAAAACCTTGCCGACCCTTGCCGAGAGCGAGCGCGAATTGGCCAAGAAGGTGCGTCGAGATTCACGCGCCGACATCACCCGAGATTCCTTCCTGCGCAAGTTGCGCGTCGAATATGGGGTCAACGTCGACCCACGCCGTCTCGAGGCCTTGAAGGTCGCAGCCGGTCGGGTCGACAGCCTCTTCTACCCTGGCCACCCCTTGACCGGCGTTCGCACGAGTGAGATGGCCAAAACCCTGTTCTCCATCGATGGCAATCCGCATGCTGTGTCGGATTTTGTGACGTGGGTGAACCGCACGAAGGTTCGTAACCTCGAGAGGGAACGTCGCCAAATGGTGGGAGACGAGGTGGAGCGCTACGTGGAGGAGCAGCTTTTGGCCTACGAGGACACCAAGCTGGAGCAGAAGCACACCGACTTTCGACTGTTGATGGAGGAATATCACGACGGCATCTTGTTGTTTGAACTGACAGACCAAAACGTGTGGACGCGCGCCGTCCGCGACACGGCAGGCCTCGAGGACTTCCACCAGCGCAATGCCCAACTCTTCATGTGGGACGAGCGCCTCGAGGTGGGCATCCACACGTGTGCCGACGTCAAGATTGCCAAGAAGGTCCGCAAGCTTTTGCGCAAAGGCGAGGACATTGAAGGCTACCGTCGCGAACTCATGGCTGAACAGCCCTTGGGTCTGAGGAACGAATTTGGCAAGTTCTTGCGCGGGGACAATGCGTGGGCAGATCGCGCATTTGACGCCCTTGACGCAGGCACCTTGACGGAAGGCAAGGACGGCTTGGTGCTGTTGGAAACCTCCGAGGGGGGAGACCAGGTCATTTTGGTCCACGTCCAAGCCCAGCTGCCCCATTCTCCCAAGGCATTGAATGATTGCCGGGGTCAAGCCATTGCGGCCTACCAAGATCACCTTGAGCAGGAGTGGATCATGGCGCTTCGCCGGAAATACAATTTCAAGATCAACCGCGAGGCCCTGTACAGCTTGGTTCGGCCATGAAGCCCGCCACCTTCCCGTCCTTGAGAGCCTGGGGCGTCATCGGCACGTGGGGCGTGCTGGGCGCACTCGGATTGCTGGGCGGGACGGGATGCACCCCACGTGAAGGCAGGGGCGCCTTTGGGTCAGACGTCGTGGCGACGGCCTATGAAGCGAGGCTGACCTGGGACAGTTTGGCCTCCAAAGTGCCGGACGACCTCAACCTCGAAGACAGCGCCGCCTTCGCTGAGCGCGTGATTGACCGATGGATGCGTGAACATGTCATGTTCCACCAAGCTGAGCAGCATCTCCAGGCCGAGCGCGCCCAAATCCAACGCGCCCTCGACGCCTATCGCAAAAGCTTGACCATCAATACGTACGAGACACGTTATGTGGAAAGCCGGCTGAACACAGCGGTCAGCGAGGCCGACATTTTGGCCTATTACGAGGGTCATCAGGAGCTGTTCACGTTGCACGATCACACCGTGCGGGTGCTCTACGCCCACCTGCCCGACCGGGCATGGGTCGCTGCCCAACGAGGCCGCCCGCTGTCGCCCGCCCAGGCCAAGCGTTGGAACCGTGACCAAGATTCTGTGCGCACCTGGCTGGCACGGGCCGACTCCGTGACCATCCCCGCCTTGGAGCGCTGGTGCATTGAACAAGGGGCCTTGCATCATGTGGACCATGAAGCGTGGTGGAATTTGAGCGACCTCTTGCAGGAAATTCCGCTGTCTCTCTACCGCGTGGAAGACCAAATCCAAAGCACCTCCCCCCTCTCCTTCGAGCTGGAAGGGCGCCGGTATTTTGTCAAGTTTTTGGAGGCCGGTCTCAAAGGCCGAACCGCCCCCCTCGAGGTGGCCCGCATTCAAATCGAGGAGTTGATCCTACAAGCTCGGCGCCAAGCCATGCTCGAAGCCTTGAGAGACACCCTCTACCAAAGGGCTTGGGCCGAGGGGGCGTTGCGGCGTGAGGGATTGGCTGGAAAAACGGACCCTGAAGAATTTCCATGAGGGATAAATTGTGAGGAAGCCTTCGGGTGGAGGAGGCGAAAAGTGGCGGCAGGCCCATACCTTCGTTCCATGAATCTCAGCCTGAAGACACGTCAAACCCACGGACTCTGCCAGTCATCCTGGAGAGGACGCCTGTGGGTGGGACTCTTGATGTTCTCAGTAGTTCCCGTCATGCGGGGACAACCCGGTGAAGAGAGCTACCAACGCATCGACGGCATCGTAGCCGTGGTCGGGGACGAAATTGTGTTGGCAAGCGACATCCAAGAACGCGTGGTCCAAGCACAGATGGAAGGAAACGTCGTGACAGAAGCCCAAACGTGTGGCCTGCTCGAATCCATCCTGTTTGAGAAGCTCCTCGTGCACAACGCACGGCTCGACAGTTTGGAAGTCACAGAGGCGGAAGTGATGGGGGAAATTGACCGCAGGTTGACGTACTACTTGCAGATGTTTGGCACCTTGGAAGCGTTTGAAGCGGAGTATGGGAAATCTGTTGCGGAGTGGAAAGCCGACTTTCAGGAGCCCGTGTGGGAACAGTTGATGGCCCAAAAGATGCAGGCCGAAATCGACCAAAGCGTCCGCTCGACCCCGGCGCAAGTGCAATCCTACTTTGAAAGCCTGTCCGTCGACAGCCTCCCACTGATCCCCGAGGAGTTGAGCTACAGCGAATTGGTGCTGCAGCCTGAAGTGGGAGAGCGCCAAAAACTCCGGACCCGCAACACCCTCGACTCCATCAGAACCCTTGTGGTGACGGGCAAAATGAGCATGACCCTGGCGGCAACCAGGTACAGTGAAGACCCGGGGTCGAAGTACAAAGGCGGGTGCTACAACAACATTGCCAGAGGGCAGTTTGTCCCTGAATTTGAAGGCGCTGTGTACGGCACAGACATCGGAGATTATTCGCCTGTGTTTGAGTCGGATTTTGGCTATCACTTCCTGCGTGTCACGGACCGACGTGGCCAGCAGTTCAGCGCGTGTCACGTGTTGATGAAGCCCACCTTCGACCCTTCAGCCCTTGTGGCCATGCAAGCCCAAAGCGATTCGGTGTCGTTGGAATTGGCCAAGGGGGAGAAGACGTTTGAACAGGCGGTGTTGGCCTACAGCACCCGTGAGGCCACCCGCAACCAGAAGGGCCAGGTTGTCAACCCACGCGACGGAGGCAACCGATTTGGGGTGGACGAGCTCGACCCCACCATGTACTTTCTGTTGCAGGACCTTCGTGAAGGAGAGGTGTCCGCTCCTGTGCAGCTGTACGATGAGGACCAACAGGCCTATTGGGCGATGTTGCGACTCGATCGGCGCCATCCCGCCCACCGCGCCAACCCCCAGGACGACTACGCCATGTTCCAACAACAGGTCGAATCCAACCTTCGTCAGGACGCCCTGATGCGTTGGGTGAACCGACGCATTGGAGAGACCTATGTGCGCATCGATGCCCCCCACCAAGAGTGTGTCATGGAGATACCCTGGTTGTCGGGGTCAATCAATGCGCGGGCCATCGGAACCAGCCCCAGGAAGGACCGTGGTAATCCCTCAGACGAAGGCAGGTGAGCCCCGCGTTCCACATCCAATCGACACCCATCAACCACCGCCAACAGACACCCCCAAGGGACTCCTTGCCATCACTTGAATGTTGACGAACTTCACTTCCTGACCCATGCGGATTTCAGTCATCACAGTTTGCTACAATGCGGCTGCCACAGTGGCCGACGCGGTGGAGAGTGTACTCGGCCAAAGAGGCCAAACACGCCATGGGGCAAATGGGACTTGGGACTTGGAATACGTGGTGGTGGATGGAGCATCCACAGACGGGACGCTCGAGGTGCTGGCACCTTACAAAGACCGCATCGCCACCCTCATCTCAGAACCCGACAAGGGGTTGTACGACGCCATGAATAAAGGGGTGGCGGCCTGCACCGGTGAGGTGGTGGCCATCCTCAATGCCGACGACGTCTATGCCTCAGACGAGGTGCTGATGCATGTGGCCGAGGCCTTCGCAGCGTCAGGGGCCCAGGGTGTCTACGGCGATTTGAACTACGTCGAGGCCGAGGACACCACCAAGGTGGTGCGTCGATGGAAGACTGGAGCCTACCAGCGAGGTGGCTTTCGTCGGGGATGGATGCCACCACATCCCGCTTTCTTTGTGCGGAAGTCGTGTTACGATCGCTGGGGCGTGTTCACCTTGAAGCTGCGCTCAGCGGCCGATTACGAGCTCATGTTGCGCTTCATCCACCGCCACCAGATGACCTTGCACTACCTCTCCATGACCTTGGTCCACATGCGAGCCGGCGGGATGAGCAACGCCTCGCTTGGGCATCGCCTCCGGGCGCACCGCGAAGATTGGCAGGCTTGGCGAATGAATGGATTCTCGCCTTCTCCCCTTGCGCTGTGGGCCAAACCCCTGCGCAAGCTTCCCCAATTCCTGGCTCGCAAGTAAGCCATCCGGCAGGGCGGCGTATCTTTTCAGGCATGAGTCAGGCACCCCCACCCTTTGGCATCCCGAGCATCTTGCGCCGGGTGTGGCGCCTGCTGACCCCTGAGGAGCGCAGGCGCACGGGGCTCATCTTGGTGGGCATCGCGGTCAACAGCGTCATCGACATCGGGGGATTAACCGTCGTCATCCCTGTCATTGGTTTGGTCATCGATCCGGGCTTGATTCACGACAACGCCTTGCTGGCACGGGCTTACGAGGGAAGCCGTTCATGGGGTGTCGGCTCGGAAACGCAATTTCTCGTGGCCATGGCCCTGGGATTGATGGCAGCCTTTGCGTTCAAGGCGATCTTCAATTTCGCCTTGAACCTCGTCCAGACCCGTTTTTCCTTTGGCGTCGGACATCGCATGTCGCGCGTGATGTGGAAGCATCACTTTTCGCAAAGGCTCGAACGCCTGCGCACCACAGCCTCGGGACGGGTGCTCGAGGAAATCAACCGCTGGCCGCTCGCCTTCTCGTCCATGTTCATCGTGGGCAATTTGCGTTTCCTCAACGAAGTCCTGGTCGTGGCGATCGTGGTGGTGGGACTGCTGGTGTACAAACCCCTGGTCTTGGTGGGGGTGGGACTGATTGTAGGCACTGGTGCCGCTCTGATTCACGTGGCGACCAAACGACGGCTCGCCTACTACAGCGCAACCGCCAAAGCCGTTGAACCTCAAGCTGAAACACTGATCAACGGAGCGATTCGCGGGTTCATCGAGGTGCTGAGCTTCCAGGCATCGGACGCCATCTCCGAAAACTACCTCCGGCACACCCACAGGCTGTACCTCACCACGGGCAATGCCCAAGTGATCGGCAGCACCCCGGCCAAACTCTACGAATTGTTGGCAGTGGCCGGCATCTGTGTGGCCATCCTGATGAGTTTGGCCTTTGGCGATTCCAACAAAGACTTTCTCAATTTGCTCATCCTCATGGCCTTGAGCGCGTACAAAATCATGCCCTCGATGACGCGCATCAATGCGCACCTCATCAACCTGAGGGCCAAATACCACCTGATCAACGTGCTGGAAGAGGCGCTCCTGCGGTGGCGATACCTCGACGCCCAGCCTCAGGAGGCGGACCTCGACTGGACCACGGCCAGGATGACTTTGCGGGACGTCTCCGTGGCCTACGAAGGAGGAGGAACTGTGGTGAAAGGGGTGACGTGGACGTTTGAACCAGGCATGATGCACGCCATAGTGGGTCCTTCGGGTTCGGGCAAGAGCACAGTGGTGCATGCGTTGCTGGGGCTTCAACCGGCTCACAGTGGGGACATCATGGTCGGACCCGCCGAAGGCCCGCCCCAACGACTGGGCGAGGATGTCTCCGTGCGCCAATGGATGGGACGCGTGGGCTACCTGAGCCAGCAACCGTTCATGTTTGCGGGTACGGTGAAAGAAAACCTGACCATGGGGGTTCCTGGACGCATGGTGGATGATGCCTCCGTGAGAGCGCAAGTGAAGGCGCTGGGGCTGGAAGAATGCCTTGGAGCCGATCCCTTGGCCTTCCACCTTGTGGAAGGGGGCCAAAACCTCAGTGGTGGCCAACAACAACGCCTTGCGCTGCTTCGCGCCCTGCAACTCAATCGGCCCGTCTTGGTGCTCGATGAGGCGACCAGCGCCTTGGACGATGGGCAACGTGACCGCGTGTTTGCCCTGCTTCGGGAGCGCGCCGCGTCAGGTCAAACCGTCCTTCTCGTCACACACGACAAGGATTTGGCCGCTCGCTGCGACACGGTGATGGACTTGGGAGCGGCGTGATCGCTCCCCGGCGGCTCAGCCGCCCTGCTCGGTCCCATCAGGCCATAGCCGCGCCTCGAGCGCCGACCACAGGGGGTTGCGTTCCCGGGCTGAGGCGTCGAGCTCGGCAGGACGCGAAGCCCCCAAATCGTTGAGGTGCGGAAGCTGCAGAGGGGCAGCTTGGGGATGGACTTCGGCCAGAAACGCCTGAAGGTCCCCGGCCAGATGGTCCAGCCTGAGGAAATCCGTGACCCTCTCCACGTCAAAGTACCCCAGCCACCAATCGGCAGGGCACCACCGACCAAGTCGCAAGCTGAAAAACTCTCCCTCGCGGTACCGGTCCACGGGGACGTGGAGGCCCATGTGAGTGGCCCATTTGTGGTTGCTCATCAACCAATCGCCCAGTGGCCTCATGTTCATCGCCACGCGCTCGGCCTCCACCACGTGGCCTTCCCGCACCGCTCGCGTGGCCAAGTTGTCGTGTTTAAGCTGAAGCTTGTCATCGTCCAGGCGCCACGTGGCGCGCTCCCTTCGTGGAAGAGAGCGCTGGGCCTGTCGCATCGCCGCAACCGTGGACGTCCCTCCCGTTCTGGGCAGATGAAGCCACACACATGCTTCCGTTTGTACCATTTGTTCGCAATGTCGGAAATTACACCCACGTCACCCGAGGAAGCGTGACGCCATGACCATGAACCTCCCGCGCCTGAACCTGCTCAACCTGCTGCTGGACCTCTTCCCGAGGGTTGCCTACCTGTGGCTGCGATGGGCCGATCGCTGGAAGTGGCTGGATGCGGGTGGAGAGGCTGAGCGTTTGGACCAATACGCACGGGCCAAACGCTACGGCAGGCGCGCAGCCCGCAAGCACCGCAACAAGGCCGCGGCCTCGGATGACGCCTTGGATGTGGAAGTGCTGATCACCGTCTTCAAATACAAGGACTACGTCGAGCAAGCCGTGACGTCGGCCCAAGAAGCCTTGGAGGCCCTCAGAAATCACGGGTGGCGGGGCGGCATCGCCCTGGTGGAGGACTGCGGTGGGGATGGGTCGTGGGAGCTCGCATGCGAGCTTGCCGATGCATCTCCGGTTCCGATGCGTCTGTTGCAGCCTGCCAAAAACATCGGGTTGACTGGGGCTCGGAATTTGGCCTTGATGTCCAGCCGGTCGAAGGCGATGTTTGTGCTGGATGCGGACAACAAGGTCTACCCCGAAGGGCTTGTCAACCTTTGGCAGCTGATGCAACGGGAGCACGCCACGGCTGCCTACGGGCCCCTCGACGTCCTCACCACAACCGGTGAGTCCATGGGCTGGGTGTCCGACCGTCCGCCGGATCGACAGTGGATGATGACCGAGGGCAACCACATCGACGCCATGGCCCTGTTTGACACCACGGTGTTGCAACGGGCTGGTGGCTGGGACCCTCAGTTGCTGAAGCATTGCTGGGGCTTGGAAGACTATGAGTTGTGGGTCCGTTTGATGCGTGCCAACAAGCACATTGCCTTTCATCCCGAGCCAGTCGGCCAGTACCTTCTCAAGGACGATTCGATGGCGCGCACCATGAATCCGAGAACGTGGAGCAGTTTCTGTGCGTACATGAGGGCCAAGCACAGTCCCGAATTCCAAGTTTCTTGAATTCCAAGTGTCCCGAATTCCAAGTGTCCTGAATTCCAAGTGTCCTGAATTCCAAATGCCTTGACAACCCGCTGAAGCCTCAGCGAAGTCAAGCCTCGCTCCTCAAGGGCACCCGTCAACCTCCCTTGGCAATCGCCAGTGGCTCATCTCCGAAAATCAATCACAGGAGAGCCCTCGCCGAAGCGCAATCACAGGCGAACCCTCTCCGAGGTTCAATCGCCGTGATCAATCATCGAAGGTGAACCCAAATCGCGCCACATCCCGGGCGTAGTGTTGGGCCACAAATTCTGCGTCAGCCTCGTGTTTGTAGTAGGTCCGCCAATCCACGCGTTGCGGGGCACGGTTGGCGCGTGGCAACGGGCGCGACCATCCCTCTCCCGGTTTCAACGCCTCGCCCAATTCGGCCCACGCCTCCTCCAACCGGTCAAACCTCAGCACGTCGTCCCCTGCAAAATGTCCATCGAGCATCAGGTAATCCTCTTGATTCCAGCCCGTCGACTTCAGGTAGGGCGCCCCCGGTTGGGGTCCAATGGGCCACAAGCGAGAACGCAACGACCTCGCCAACTCCTTGGCCGATGTTTCCTCGATGGTCGCGGTTCGGCGCAAAAAGGTGGAAAAGGACACAGGTCGTTTGCGTCCCGCAGGTCGGTCCATCTCCACACCCGCCTCCGGCGCACCACCATCAGGACCGCCATTCTCAGGGGCAAGCAGATAGGCTGACAGGGCGTTGTGCACACCCTTGCGGACCATCATGCGGTACCACGACACTTGGCGCTCCCACGGATTGCGCACCACGGCCACGATGCGCGGGCGATCTGCAGGCAACATCACATCGCACAGCCTCATGTGATGGGGCTTGATGAGCCGGGACCCGCGCTCAGCGCGAAAGGCCTCCGTGATGCTGGTGCCAGCGGTTTTTTGGATGTGGACGAAGAGGACGCCCAGTCGGGGGTTGTGGATCATGTCGGTCGGTGTTCATGTCGAGGCCAAATCTCGAGGCCACATCGAGGCCACATCCGAGGGTGCGTCTGAGGGTGCGTCTGTGGGTGCGTCTGTGGGTGCGTCTCCATCATCCCATGGTCGAATCGAAGGTGCCGGGAAAACGAGATTGAAGCCACGCCAAATCCGCTTGGACACGGTCCCGAATTTCCCACATCAGCAAAGGATCCCATGCCTCACCACGCTCGGTCACATTCTTGCGATCGCGCCGCTCCACGGCAGGCAGCCCCAAGGAGGCGAGCAAGTCATCCATGTTGTTCAGTGGCCACACCTCGATGCTTTCATCCACCCTGCCTTCTTCGTCTCGGAGAAAGTCGAGGATGCCAAGGTTGTGCTGGTCAAATCGCCCAAACACCTCCGCGTCTTCCGAGAAAAAATGCGTCACAAAGTCGGAGGGGCTTGCCGTGAATTGGGCCAAATCACGGCGATACAGTCGCGCATAGCGGTAGGCCGAGAGCACCCTGTCCACGGGATGCCTGACCAAGGCAACCACCCGAAATCCGGGCGGGGTGACCCACCCCATCTGGCGCAATTCACCCCAAGTCAGGTGCTGCGGGGTATGTCCGTTCACCATGACAGACCCGTCGGCGATGTGCAAAAATGGGGGGTCCCCAGCCGCTTCCAAACACCCAGAAAATGTGTCGCCACCGCATTTGGGGATGTGGATGAAGAGGAGTTTGTGCTTCAAAAACAAGGGCATGCCGCATGGATTGAATCGCCTGCCCCCTTAGGTCGAGCTCCCTCCCATGCAATCCACCCAAACTCCCGAGGGAAGTCTCCATGGAAGGATCCGAAGAAAGTCACCGCTAGAGGTCCTGAGCGATTTCGCAAAATAGCGCCCAACCCCCATCCACCCATCCTCTCAGCACACTCCTTTCACTTGACGCCCCTCTTCTTGATTCGACCCAGCCTTTCAATTCATGTCCCGTGGTTGAGGCCAACCGCCCGTGGGGCGTTATCTTCGGGCTTCTACATCCTTTGCAAACTCCCTACCAAGCTTTCCGACCGTGGCGAACTTTTCCGACGACAAATCCGCGCTTGATGCGCTGCGCTCCCAACACCAGACCCTCCTTGCCGAAGTCGGCAAGGTCATCGTGGGACAAGACGAGGTGATCCGCGAGGTCACCACGGCGATTTTTGCTGGTGGCCACATCCTTCTCGTGGGTGTTCCCGGACTCGCCAAGACACTTCTGGTCAACACGATCGCTCAAGCCCTGGGATTGAGCTTCAACCGCATCCAGTTCACGCCGGACCTGATGCCCAGCGACATCGTGGGCTCAGAAATCCTCGACGAATCCCGGCAGTTCAAATTCGTCAAGGGCCCGCTCTTTGCCAACATCGTCTTGGCTGACGAGATCAACCGGACGCCCCCCAAGACGCAGGCGGCCCTCCTTGAAGCCATGCAGGAACGTGCGGTCACGGCCGCGGGTCAGCGCTACCCCCTGCCCGCCCCCTTCTTCGTCCTCGCGACCCAAAACCCCATCGAGCAGGAAGGCACCTACCCCCTTCCCGAGGCGCAGCTCGACCGCTTCATGTTCAACACGTGGGTCGACTACCCCTCGTTTGACGAAGAGGTCAACGTTGTGAAGCAAACGACCTCCGACGCGGCCTCGAACGTCAGCCCGGTCATCAGCGGCGACGAGATCCTCGCCTACCAAGCGGTCATCCGCCGCATGCCCGTCGCCGACAACGTCGTCAACTACGCCGTCAACCTCGCCGCTTCCACCCGCCCGGGCCGGGACCGCGCGACGGCCGAAGTGAACCAGTACCTGAGCTGGGGCGCAGGGCCCCGCGCCTCGCAGTACCTCATCGTCGCCGCGAAGGTCAACGCGGCCCTCAACGGCAAATACAGCCCGGACATCGAAGACGTCCAGGCCGTCGCCACGCCAATCTTGCGCCATCGCATCGTTCGGAACTACAAAGCGGAGGCCGACGGCATCACAGTCGAAGCCCTCATCACACGGCTGTTGTAACTTTGACCGGAGTGGACATCAACGTTTCAATCAATGACGTCGTTGACACTGGATGGGAATTGGGCCAAATGCGCCGCCACCACAGGCCGCAGCCCCTCCGCTGCGATCATCGGCTCCACCGCCGACCACGCCACCCCCGAACGGTGCCAATCGACGAGGGTGTACAGCCCCACGAATTGGTCCGGGGCGTCGTTCACGAACGCATTCGCAAGGAGCAACGCCATGGCTTGGGTGCGATCGCCGGGCTGGGCAAAGGCCGCATCGAAGCGCCGGTCCATGTCCACCCGCCCGCCGAGGTGGTGCGGCATCCGATGCAAATCGAGGGAATGCACGCCGTCAAAGGTGAAGGTGGTCGAGTGCAGATCGATCGCCTTGACAGTCATGGCAGGCCAGGATTTCATCAAACCCAAGGCCCAATCAAACTGCCCCGGCCGCACCCACACATCCACATCTTGCGGTGCAGGCCCTTGAGCCGACCTGCCAAATCCGGCGCCACCGCCACGCCCGCCGCCTCGAGCTGCGTCCACACGAGGGGCAGCAACCGGAGCTCGGTCGGGCTCAACCCCTCGAGGTCCGGGCACTGCCGGAGCCACGCCGCCCACTCGTCCTCCGACGGCCGGATGGCCACCCGCGCGAGCAGCGCATCCCGCCGCCCCGCGACGCTCGCTTGAACGGGGCCCCCTTCGGCGCTGGCGTGAGGTTGTTTTGAATTCACGTGGTCCACGGTTCAAAGATAAAGCCGGACATTTCGCATGGCGGTGCGGGTTGTTTTTTGTTTATTTTCGGGCTTCGCAGAAAAAAACACAATCGACAGCCCGCGGCGCGATGCTCTTCAACTCCCTCGAATTCCTGCTCTTCCTGCCCATCGTCTTCGCGGCGTATTGGATCCTGAACAAGTGGATCGATCGGGGGCCTGGCGTGCTGCGCGCCCAAAACCTCCTGCTCCTCATCGCCAGCTACGTCTTTTACGGTTGGTGGGATTGGCGGTTCTTGTCGCTCATTGCCTTCTCGACCGTCGTCGACTACGCCGTGGGGCTGCAAATCGCAAAGGCAAACGCCCGCGACCTCCCCGATGACGCCCCGGCAGAAGCGAGAAGCCGCAGCGCACGGCATTGGCTTTGGGTGTCGCTCGCCGTCAACCTTGGCCTGCTTGGGTATTTCAAATACGCCGGCTTTTTCATTGAGAATTGGATCGA
>JAQBVN010000008.1 GCA_027622975.1 Bacteroidota bacterium
CGCATGGCTTGTTCACGTGCGCTTCGCATGCACCTTCAAGCGAGCTTGATGCGCCTGCTTGCTCCGTGAATCCGCGCTTTGCGTCGCCTGAAGAGGCGATCATCAAGTGGAGCCGGGGGGAGTCGAACCCCCGTCCAAACAAGGCCACACCGGAGTTTCTACATGTTTATCTCGCGATTGATTGTCGGCTGAAGGCTGACCACGAGCAGCCTACCACACAGCGTAGTCCAGTAAGTTTCGCGCCGGGCGTCGGACACACCCTTAGCTAGTCCCATTTACCTGATGCCCTACGTTGCGACGGAAGGGTCCGTACGCCGCAACAGGGCAGCTCGTTCCGTCACCTGGTGACTGGAATTAGGCGAATCGACTGAGTCGATTAAGCCGCGAGCGCGTAGGAAGTGTTGTCATTTCTGACTGAAGATTTGAGATTAACGAGCGACATCTCCAAGAGCTCGACATGCTTCCCCGATTTGGTCATCTTGCTGTCAAATCCAAAATCGGCCCCAAAATTCAAAGAACAATGCCCTGCCAGATCCCTCGCCTGAGCGTCCAAGACAGGACTTGCAAAGCTACGGAGGGTCCAGGGATTTGGAGGGGCACGGGAGTTTTTTGTATCTTATTGAGAACCAAACGAGAGTGACATGGGGATTTCGATTTTTGACTGGATGTGGATCACGCTGATTGCCGTGGCCACCGCAGGGTCCATTTCTTACGGCATCGTGACGGGACGCAAAAGCGTGACCAAACAGATGTCCCGGCTGATGGAACGCGCAGAACATCAACGTCTGCGCAAAAAGTATTGGAAGGCACTCGCCAAAGGCAAAAAGATCCCGGGCGAGTCCTGAATGGTCTGTGACTTTAGTTGTCCAAACCAAGTTCCGCTCCGCTACATTTGAGGCATGAAGATTGGAGTTGTGCGCGAAGGAAAGGTGCCCCCAGATCAGCGGGTGCCCCTCACCCCTGCCCAATGTGCTGAATTGAAGAGGCTTTATCCCGAGGTCGAGCTCGTGGTGGAGGCGAGCGAAGTGCGACGCATCTCAGACGACGAATACCGTGCCGAGGGCATCGACGTGGTCGACACGCTTGTGGGAGCGAACTGCGACGTGCTTCTCGGCGTCAAGGAAGTGCCCTTGGACGAGTTGATTCCAGACACGACTTACCTGTTCTTCAGCCACACGTACAAGCTGCAACCGTACAACGCCAAGTTGCTGAAAACCATTGTGGACAAGCGAATCCGTTTGATTGATTACGAACTCATCAAACGGACTTCAGGAAAGCGGGTCATTGGCTTCGGAAAGTGGGCCGGCATCGTCGGGGCGTACAACGCCTTGAGGGCTTGGGGCCTCCGCGAACGTGCCTTAGACTTGCCCCGTGCCATAGAATGTCGGGACATGAAAGAGATGGTTGAGCACGGGAAGGGCGTGGACCTGCCGTCTCGCATGAAAATCGTGCTCACTGGTGGAGGGCGCGTGGGTATGGGAGCGCACGAGTTGCTCACCAATCTGGGACTTCGCGAGGTCCACAAAGAAGCTTTTCTCAAAGAGCCATTTGAAGAGGCTGTCTTCACGCGATTGGATGTTGAAGATTACAACGTACGTCGAGATGGCAAACCCTTCGCGATGAAGGATTTCATCGATGACCCCACAGATTTCAAGAGCTCTTTCCTGCCTTACGCAAGGGTCGCTGACCTATACATTGCCGGGCATTATTGGGCGGAGGGGTCTCCCTTCATCTTTACGCGTGAAGACATGAGGGATCCCGCATGGAAGGTGTGCGTTGTCGCAGACGTGAGCTGTGACATTGATGGACCCGTGGCTTGCACGATTCGTCCGAGTACCATCTCAGACCCACTCTACGGGTATAACCCACGTGAAGAGCGCGAATGTGCCTTTGACGATCCTTCGGGTTTGACCGTGATGGCTGTAGACAACCTCCCCTGCGAGTTGCCACGTGACGCGAGCCATGGATTTGGGAAAGAAATGCTGGCGCACGTCATTCCACTCCTTGTTGGAGGGGATCGCGACAACATGTTGACCAACGCCACGGAGACGACGTTGGATGGAGCCCTTGCACCCAAGTATCGATACCTCCAAGATTACATTGACCGCGCCTGAGGGTGCGACATTGACCGCGCCTGACAGTGCGAGATTGACCGCGCCTGACAGTGCCAGAATGGCCGCGCCTCATGCAGCGAGAACCTGTCTCATTCATTGAGCGACGAAGACGTAGGTCAGTCGACCCTCCTGTCTCTTAGGGGCTTCTTCGGACGCATTGAATCGCGCGCGCCGCGCACTTCGAAGAGCCGCTTTCCCGAAGCAACTCTCCGGGTCTCCTGACACCAAGGAAGCGCCGACAACACGACCGTTTTGGTCCACATCGATGGCTACCTCCAACTGCGCCCCACCGCGACAAGAATAGCCAGGGACATCGAGATCCAATCCTTGACGGTTGGTCAAACGATACCTGACCGTCACGAGACCATCGTATTGGGCATCCCACGCTTCATACGTGTTGTCCACTTGATGATGTGTCACATTGGCCCGCCCCGCCGTATCAAACTCCTTTCCCTGTGCCGACAACCGCGCAAATTCATCAGCTTCCATCGCACGCAGTTCTGCTTCGACTTGGGCCTCAAGAGCAGCCTGTTCTTGGGCAGAGAGCTGTGTGGATCGGGCTTCTGACGAGGTTTGGGCTTGGGCATCAGCCCGAAGGTTGGCCACCCTCGCCGCGATGGCCTCACGCATGCGATCCTCATAGCTCTGGGAGGAATTTGGCGCAGGCTGTTCTTCCACCGTCCAAACCTCCGCGTAGGTTTCACTCGGGGACAATCCTTCACTGACAGGAACCCACACCATGGCCCCAAGGACCACAACGTGGGCCAACAAGGTGTAGAGCACCGCCCGTCGAGCAATCCCCATGAATCAGTCGTACGAGGGATTGGTTTTCAAATCCCAAATGGCCTTGGTGATGCTCTGATCTCCCTGGAAGTAATAGACCCCTGTCTTGGTCACAACCTTTCTGTAGCGGGTCACCACATCTCCTTCACGAACCGTTCGTTGGATCACAATGCCATTTTGGATGTCGTAGCTCGTTTCCTGAACGCCTCGAGGAATGTCGCGATCCTCTGCAGCCAAGATGACTTCGCCTTGTGGATGTTTGGAGGCCTCTTCGATCAAGTTCAACTCCATTTTTGCCAAAGCACCTCGGTTCCTCGTCAATTCGGCCTGACTGATCTCCTCTTCGGCCCAACGCGCCTTGTCATCTTCAAGACTGCCTTGGGTTTGGATGATGTGCTCACGGTGCTCCTCCGAACGACCCGCATATCCATCCTGCACATCTCGGCCTGTGGAACCATGTCCCCGATCTTGGGAGGTTGCATCGAGGCGTGCACGCTCCGCCCGCATGGCTGATTCAGCCTGCCATCGATCCGTTGCCATTTGCACCTCCTCCTTTTGGTCCTCCACAGCGGCAGCGGCGGCCCGGCGCTCAGATTCGACGGCTTGACGGTAGTACAACTCCGCCTCATCCTCGGCAGCCGCGTTCCTCAGGCCAGCCTCATTGGACCGACTTTGGGATTCCGCCTTTCGTTGAGCGCGAGCCTCCTCTTGGGCCTTCAGTCGTTCTTGCAACTCCAGCTCTTTGGCTTCAAGGGCCGCTCGGTTGGCATCCAGACGCGCCGCTTGTTCCGACGCAGCCTCCTCCGATTGCTTGGCACGTTCTTCTTCGGCCAAACGTCGGGCCTCACGCGCCGCATCTCCTTGAGCGCGTTCCTGCGCCTGCGCATCGGCTGCTGCTTGTTTTTCGGCAGCACGACGTTCCGCATCTCGCGATTTCTCCTCCGCAAGAGATCGCTCCCCATCGTCTGTTCCTTGGTCTTCTTGCCCCGCTTGAGATTGGGCTGAACGACGGGCTGCCTCCTCTGCACGGGCTGCGGCTTCTTCCGCGCGGGCCGCAGCCTCCGCTTCTTTGGCCGCATCGCGCGCAGCTTCCTCTTCAGCCTGAAGAGCGGCAGCCCTCGCCTCTTCCGCCGCGCGCTCCTCCGCCCGTTGCTGTTCGGCAGCCGCCTCTTCCGCCGCCAAGGCTTCCCTCTCCTCCCTTTGCAAGTCATTCAAGGCCGCATTCGCTCGATCCAACCCGGCTTGAGCACGGTCATCACCCGGGATGAAATTCAAGGCTATTTGATATTCGGTCTTGGCATCCTCCCAACGTTCCCGCACCTCTGCGCGCTCACCATCTTCCATGGCATTGTCGTAACGCATGCGGGCACGGGCCAAATCCTCTTCCATGTTGGCCAACCGATCCAATTCCCTGTCGATGGCCCGCCTCATGTCTTGGGTGTGGGCCATGTCAAATTGCAGCTTGCCTCGGTCGTCCACATTTGCAATTCCTATGGGGCTATCCATGATCGTGAGGTCAAATCCCTCGACCATGTCAAACAAAGTCATGTCCAAATCAAAGGTGTAGCCATCGCTTTCGAGGGGGTTGGCCTCATTGCCAGCATTGATTTGGACACGTTTGGTGACCATCCCATCACCCACGAATTCAATGGTGTAATTCTGATTCAAAGGGAGTTCCAAGAAGTACTGTCCGTTTCTGTCTGTGAGGATTTGATCAAACGATTCTCCATTCTGCAAAACCGAAACGGTGATGTCCACAAGTTTGGCATTGGAATCTTCATGACGCAAGGTGCCATTGACCACAAGCATGTCGTCTTGGGCACACAATTCACCCGTATTCATCGCCACCGCCACACCCCAAAGCGCGACGATCCAGCTGAAGGTTTTCCCAAAGCGAACAGTGAGCTTCCCAAGGTTGACAAGTCGCGATGAAGGCATGGTTCTCTCGTAGGTTTGTATCATGGCAAGTTCGCCGAAAAATAAGGATTTCCGCTCAAACAGCCTTGACCCTGGACTGGGATTCAGCTGGTGGGAGCTTCGAGGTTGGCTGGGAGAATTGGATGCCTTGGTGGTGGGAGGAGGATTGGTGGGCATGACAGCCGCCTTGCACATGAAGACCCAAAGGCCTAAAGGACGGATTGTCATCATCGACAGGCAACCCTTGGGGGGGGGCGGATCCACCCGAAATGCGGGATTTGCATGCTTCGGCAGCCCCTCGGAACTCGCCGAGGACATCCTGACACTCGGTGAAGCCAGAACCGCAGAATTGGTGGCCATGCGGTGGCGAGGCCTGCAAGAGTTGCGGCATTCTTGGGGAGATGAGGCGTTGGGCTACCAGGCGAGCGGGAGTGTCGAATTGTTCACAAATTCGGAGCTTCAACGACAAGTCGAAGCCTTGCTTCCTCGCCTCAATGAGCTCCTGACACCCGTGTTGGGAGAGTCACCCTTTCACTTCGCATCGCAAGGGTCCCTCCCAGGCATCCAAAAGGGCGCAGGACTGGTGACCAGTCCATGCGAAGGGCTCTTAGACACGGCAAAAACCATCCAAACCATGCGTCGGGCCCTTGTGGAACGTGACATTCCTTTCTTGCCGGGCCTCCCCATGACATCCCTTGAATCAGGCGACCGAGGTTGGCGAATCGGCACACCCTCGGGGGTGCTGGAAAGCCGCCAAGTGCTTCTGGCAACCAACGCCTTGGCAGCTCAATGGCTGGACCTCGACGTCCAACCGGTGGACAACCACGTTTTGGTGTCTGCTCCCCTCCCCGAACTGACTTTGACACACACAGTGCATCACGACCGAGGCTATGTGTATGCACGCAGGGTTGAGGATCGATTGCTCATCGGGGGTGGCCGCCAGTGGGGACTCGATGCCCGAGGGGTGGTGGAGGCCTTGACGGCGTGGGCCCAAACCCACCTGCACGCAGGGTTCACACCATCCCACCACTGGGTTGGAACTCTGGGGGTGGGTCAAGAACGTTGGCCCATCGTGGACTCGCCTGCCCGAGGACTCCATGTGGGGGTTCGCATGGGAGGAATGGGCGTAGCCATTGGGAGTTTGGTGGGACGTCAGCTGGCAGAGCTCGCCTTGGGAGAGTGAAACCTTTTGGGGACTGCCTCCGTACGCTCGCACAACCCCATTTCTGATGACCATGCGCTTCTTGAGCACCCCATTGTACGCAGCCACAATCACCGTGGTCGCTCTTTTTTGTTCCACCCTGGCATGGACCCAGGACCTGTCAACTGGTTCAGACACGCCGAAAGCAGCTCCATTCGTCGAAGGCCATGTGGGTCAATCCATTCAGTCCACACCAACACAACTCCGTGGTGTGATTGTAGGTCAACCCTTGGCATCGACATGGACCCTGGAAGTCGCCTATCTCTCCCTTCAGCGGGATGAAGATTCTGGCGTGCAGGCATTCAGATCCACCTCTCAAAACCTTGGATTGGGACTTCGGTACTCCCCATGGTCCGTCCAACAAAAGGCGGTTCGACCTTTCGTCAGTGCAGGTTTGGCTTGGCAACAAGCGACAGTGATGGCCGACGCCCAAAGTGCGGACGGCCGCACCTACCACCTCTGGGAAGACGGACTTCTGTATGAATTCGCCCAGCCCGAGCCCATGCCTGACACCGAACTCCCCACTCCCCTTCAGCGGGACAATGTGTATGAAACCCGCGTCTCAGATGCCAACCGCATGGTTGTGCCAGTGAAACTTGGTGTGGACCTCCAATTGACTCCACGCGTGCATGCCTCCGTGGCTGCATGGATGATGCCAGGCACATCAAACCCGGGTCTTCAAGCTGGTGTGGGCATGACTTTTGGCAAACGTGCACCAAGTGTTCGCACCTTGTTCCCAGAAGAATTTTTGGCCCTTGGTGATGATGCCGATGGCGACGGTGTGAAAGATGTGAAAGACTTGTGCGGAGGAACAGAGCGTGGAGCCATCGTGGATCAATTTGGTTGTGCCGTGGACACCGATGGAGATGGGGTACCCGACCACAGGGACCTCGAATTGAACAGCCCAGACATGCTCGTCAACACCGATGGCGTGAGCGTAACCTGGGAGGAATGGCAGGCCATGTGGGCTCCGGAACGCGGCGACCCATCCCTCTTTGCCCAAGACAGTGCCGTGATTGTGGCCGAATTGAACGCCGCACAAATGGCCCAAATGCTGGGTCGTGTGGGCAACACAGCCGCCAACACCGAAGCAAAAATGTTGCTCGAACTCCGCGAAAAAGTGTACAATCCGAGCATCACGTACCGCATCCAATACGGAGCCTACTTGGCCGATTTTGAGCCATCTGTTTCTACCTATGGAGCCGACGATGTCGAATCGATCCAAGGCGAACATGGCCTGACGCTTCATGTAGGTGGTGAATACATGCGTCTGTCAGAAGTCAGACAAGTCTTGGCGACTGTCAAGTCGGAGGACCACCAGGATGCCTTCATCACAGCCTACCGAAACGGAAAGCGGATTTCATTGGAAGAAGCGGATCAATTTGAAAAACTGCGTCAAGAACGGGTCGCGGAAGCCGTCGATTTGTTTGACGCTCCGTCCATCCGGTTCCATGTCCAGCTCGGTCGGTACAGTGCAGGCGTTCCGGTGGACATCTTGAACAGTTTCCTTCAAATGGGCCATGTCGAGCAGCGTCTCGAATCGGATGGCACACATCGCTACATCACCCGTGGATTCGACAGCGAAGTTGAAGCGAGACAACATTTGTCAGATGCCATGTCGCGGGGATTTGAGGATGCCTTTTTGGTGGCCGAAGCCAACGGCAAACCTTGCAGCATCGCAGAGGCTCGTGCCAAGCGTTCAACATCCGATTGGAAATCCGTGGCTGAAGACTGACCCCGACAAGCTAGGCGGCACTGAGAACTTGGGGGCAAACTCAACATCTGAGGCTTGACCCAAGAATTGGGGCTGGACCTACGAAAGTGGGCTTGAGGACAACATGTGGACGGAGGCCCATTGGGCGACACGACGACCGTCCATGGCGGCGGACAAAATGCCCCCGGCATATCCACCGCCCTCTCCAGTGGGAAACATGCCTTGAACTTCGGGATGCTGCAATGTCTCTGGATTTCGTGGAATGCGCACTGGGCTGCTTGTGCGCGATTCTGGGCCCACAACCACGGCCTCGGGATGAAGAAACCCTTTCATTTTTTGGCCAAACGTCCTGAACCCCTCCCGCAAACTGCGCGCCATCACCCCAGGGAGAACCTCATCGAGTCGCACGGGAACCACACCGGGGACGTACGACGTCGGAGGAACATTCGCTGAAGCACGGCCGTTGACAAAGTCGACCAGCCTTTGGGCTGGTGCAGCCTGTGTAGATCCTGCAGCTTCCCAACACGCTCTTTCAACGGACTGTTGAAACCTGAGTCCACCGAGCGACCCCTCAAATCCCAAGGGCTCCCAATCCTCAGGACCGAGCTGAACCACCATGCCAGAGTTGGCATACGGATTGTTTCTTTTGGACGGAGACCAGCCATTTGTCACAACCTCCCCTGGTGATGTTGCACACGGCGCAATGATGCCTCCCGGGCACATGCAAAAGCTGTGGACTCCGCGACCATCGACTTGACAAACGAGGCTGTAACTGGCCGGCGGAAGCCGCCCTTCCACTCTTTCTCCATGGTATTGTACTTGATCCACCCATGCCTGGGGATGCTCAACACGGAGTCCCATGGCGAAAGGTTTGGCCTCCAATGCCCAACCACGGTCGTGCAGCAACTCAAACACATCCCGTGCACTGTGACCCGTAGCAAGCACACATACCTGAGCCCGGAACTCGATGCGCTCACCTGAGATGGTATTCACCACGGAACACCCTTCAAAACGTCCTCCCGAACGTTGAAAGTCCACCACCCGATGGTTGAACAGTACATGTCCTCCGGCCCGCTCGAGGGTCTCGCGCATGGCCGTGACTACCTGAGGAAGTCGGTTGGTTCCGATGTGTGGATGTGCCTCCACGAGAATACCAGGGTCTGCCCCGTGTGCGACAAGCCACTGCAGCGCCTCCCTGATGTCTCCGCGCTTCTTGCTTCTCGTGTAGAGTTTGCCATCGCTGTAGGTTCCCGCCCCCCCCTCACCAAAGCAATAATTGGAATCGGGGTGCACAACGTGTTGTTTGTTCAGCAAGGCCAAATCTCTGCGCCTCGCCCGGACATCCTTCCCACGCTCCAACACAATCGGACGAACCCCATGGCGCAGGAATTCAAGGGCCGCGAACAACCCGGCGGGACCAGCCCCTACAACGAGGGCGATGGGCGCATCCTCAGGAACGGGATGCCAAACCCATGGCCTCGGAGCCTCAGACGGTCCCCACGAAACGACCACTTGGGCCATCACCGGTGATTTTCTAGCATCCCAACTGTGACGAAGGACCTCCAGGTGGGCCTCAACGGGCAATCTCGGGCGCCCTTCGTTGGCCAGCTGTCGCTCCACAGCGTGTCGCAGGGCCTCGGGGTTCTCGAGGACCTCAGGAAGGACACGAACCTGAATTTGTGAAGAAGAAGCGTCCATGGTGGTGGTGCGAAGATACCTGCACATCCTACCTTCGTACGCCATGTCGGAAATGTTCCCGCACAACCCTCTTCGCTTCGATGCCCAAGGCCTGAGCGAAGAAGCCCAGCGCCAATTGTTTGGTCAATTGTTGCTCCCCCGAATGATTGAGGAGAAAATGATGTCCCAGCTTCGCCAGGGAAAAATCAGCAAATGGTTCAGCGGCATGGGGCAAGAAGCCATCTCTGTCGGTGTGGCCGCTGCCATGCCTAGCGACAAATTCATCTTCCCCATGCACAGGAACCTCGGGATTTTCACCACCCGGGGCATTCCCCTCTCCCGTTTGTTTGCCCAGTTTCAGGGCAAGGATGCGGGCTTCACCAAAGGAAGGGATCGAAGCTTTCACTTCGGTAGCCGAGAGCACCACATCGTCGGCATGATCAGCCACCTCGGCCCTCAGCTTGGCCTGGCCGATGGCGTGGCGTTGGCTGAAAAGCTCGACAACACTGGAGGATGTTCATTTGTCTTCACCGGAGACGGTGGCGCCTCTGAAGGCGATTTCCACGAAGCAATCAACGTGGCTGCTGTTTGGCAGTTGCCCGTCCTGATCGGCATCGAAAACAATGCCTGGGGCTTGTCCACTCCGAGCGTTCAGCAGTTTCGATGCGCGCACTTCACAGACAAGGCCATCGGGTACGGAATCCCGGAAGAAGACGCCATTCAAGTGGACGGAAACGACTTGTTCGACGTGTACCACAAAGTGCGACAATGTGTTGAATCTTTAGTTGAAAGACCAAGGCCTATCATATTAGAATTCAAGACCTTTAGAATGAGAGGTCACGAAGAAGCATCAGGCACAAAGTACTACCCGGAAGGTTTGATTGAGACTTGGGCACAAGTGGATCCCGTGGAGCGGTTGCGCGCTCATCTGTACAGCACCGGGGTGCTCAATGAAAGCCAAGAAGAAGCCATGAGAGCGGCGATCAAATCACAGATTGAAGAGGGACTTCGAGATGCCGCGTCTGAGCCGGTCATCGAAGCGTCCACGGTCGAAGAGTTGACCGACCGCTTCGCGCCCGGGACCCCGGTCGGATTGAAGGAGGCCCCTTCTTCCAACCGCGAGCTCCGTTTCATCGACGCCATCCAAGAAGGGTTGCGCGAAAGCATGCGCCTCCATGACGGATTGGTCCTCATGGGACAGGACATCGGTGCCTATGGCGGTGTATTCAAAGTGACTGAAGGCTTTGTGGAAGAATTTGGCGAGGACCGCGTTCGAAACACACCTCTCTGTGAATCTGCGATTGTGGGTGCCGGATTGGGATTGTCCATTGCCGGCAAGAAGGCGATGGTGGAGATGCAATTCAGCGATTTCGTGACTTGTGGTTTCAATCAAATTGTGAACAACCTGGCCAAAATTCACTGGCGTTGGGGACAAGCTGCAGATGTGGTGGTGAGGATGCCAACGGGAGGCGGTGTGGGTGCGGGGCCGTACCACAGCCAAAGCACTGAAGCGTGGTTCTTTCACGTCCCCGGTTTGAAAATTGCCTACCCTTCCACCCCTGCAGACGCCAAGGGGCTGTTGCGCATGGCCATCGACGACCCCAACCCTGTGCTGTTCTTCGAGCACAAATACCTTTATCGTAGCCTGACCGGCCCTGTACCAGAGGAGGATTACCTCCTCGAATTTGGGGTGGGACGCATCGTTCGAGAAGGACGTGATGCGACGGTCATTACCTATGGTTTGGGCGTCCAATGGGCTGAACAGGTGCTCGACGCCCATCCGGAATGGAGCGTGGAGCTCATCGATTTGCGGACTCTTCTGCCTTGGGACGAAGCGTTGGTGATGTCGAGCGTTCAAAAAACAGGGAAAGCTTTGGTTCTGCACGAAGACACCATGACGGGTGGAATCGGAGCGGAGATCAGCGCCCGCATCCATGAGCAATGCTTTGAAGCACTCGACGCCCCGGTGGCTCGCACGGCTAGCCTCGACACGGCCTTCCCTTTTGCTGCTGACCTGGAGCGCAACTTCATGGCCAATGCCCGCCTCGAGTCAGATTTGACCCATTTGTTGAGGCGCTGATTCGTCAGCGGTAAGGGCAGGACAGTCGTCAGCGGCGCGCTCGCTGCACGACGCGCGGATTTTTAATCAAGGACTCCACTTGTTTGATGTCCTTCTTGAGCATGCCCTTGGTGTCGAGCCTTTTGGCTTCTTGGATCATCAACAAGGCCTTCTTTCGATCCTGCTTGGCGCTCAGACAAACCGCAAGGTTGAGCTTCACAGCGGCCTTGTCGTGATCTTGGCGCAAGCCCAGAGACAAGGCCTTCCTCAAGTGGGACTCAGCCTCGACGAGGTTGTTTTGCATGGTCACACTGCCAAGCAAGAAGTGGTAGTACCCACGTTGGCGTGGCCACAACTGGTCGGGGGAAATTCGACCAAGCCACTTGATGGCCTCCTCCATGCGCTGCATGCGCAGATTGGCAAACGCCACAACGAGTCGGACGCTACGCAGGTTGACCAACACCAACACAGCGGTGAGCAAGGTCATGCCAATGGCCGCACCCCAACTCCCTTGGATGTACAAATTGATGGTGGTTGCCAACGAGGCTGCGGCAATCAAAATTTTCAAGAGGCGGGTAAGCATGGATTAATTTTTTGGACTGAACCGAGCGCAAAACTACTCCACAGGCGGTGTACCTTCGTTTCATGAGTCAAATCATGCGTTTGCGCGTCATCCTCGACACTGAAGAGGATGTGTTCCGGGACATTGAAATTGCCTTGGAGTCACCCCTGATGCACCTGCATTTTGCGGTGTTGGATGCCTTCGGCTGGGAGGCGGGAGAATTGGCATCCTTTTTCCAAAGTGATGACTCCTGGAGCCGAGGCCGCGAGTTTTCGCTCCTCGACATGAGTGACCCCATGATGGACATGGAAGGAGATGACGACAACGCAGCTGACTCTTCTCGCAAGGACCGAGAAATGACGCAACACACTGTAGGTGATCTCATCCCTGAACTTGGGGCACGGGCCATCTATGTGTACGATTTCTTGCGAATGTGGTGTTTCTACGTCGAGCCCCTCCAAGACGGACAGGCTGACCCCTCTGTCACCTACCCCCTTCTCTGCCATGAATTTGGGACCCCACCTGCTTTTGACAGCAAGGACGCGGACTTGTTGATGGGGATGGATCTCGATTTGGACGAAGACGGAGAAGATGATGAACCCTACAGAACGGGAGATCCGGAATTGGATGCCTACCTCGATGGCGACGATGACGACGATGACTATGGTGGGGATGGGCATCTGTCGATTGATGATTTGGACGATTTGTATTGATGGCCGGGGCCGAGGCAGACATGCGTCGGAATGGCGTGGTGATCAGCGTGGTCGGACCCACAGCCGCGGGGAAAACATCCTTGGCCATCCAATTGGCTCAAGCCCTTGGAACTGAAATTGTCAGCGCGGACGCACGACAGGTCTACCGCGGCATGGCCATCGGTACGGCCCAACCCACCGAATCCGAGCGGGAGGCCGTGAAGCATCACTTGGTGGATTGTTTGGACCCCACGCAACTGTACAGCGCGGGAATGTTCGAAGCTGATGCCGTGCCTTTGTTGACCTCGCTCTGCGCGTCTCATGGATCTGCAGTGCTGGCAGGAGGGTCTGGGATGTATCTCAAAGCTGCGCTCGAGGGCCTGGATGACCTGCCTGCAGACCTCTCCATCCGGGCACAGCTCACCGAAGCCCTGCACGTCCAAGGCCTCTCAGCTTTGGTTCAACAGCTCAGGAGCTTGGACCCCGACCATGTGGAACACATGGACATTCACAACCCACAACGGGTGGTGAGGGCCCTGGAGGTTTGTTTGGCCTCAGGCAAGCCATTCTCCAGCTTTCACGCCCACGAGGCCAAAAAACGCCCCTGGCACCTTCTCCAGGTGGGACTCTTGCCCGACCGGGAGACCATGAGGTCCCGGATTGCACGGCGCACTCACGACATGATGGCCAATGGCTGGCTCGATGAAGTTCGGGCCCTTTGGCCACTGCGGGAAGAGAATGCATTGAACACGGTGGGCTACAAAGAGTTGTTCATGCATTTGGAGGGAACGTGCACTTTGGAAGACGCCGTGAGCAACACCATCATTCACACGCAACAATTCGCCAAGCGCCAACTGACTTGGTTCAAGCGGGATTCAACCACCAGGTGGTTCCCCTTCGAAGAAGGCACACAACGCCAAGCCATGGAGGACTGCTTGGAATTCGTCCTGAGTGAAATGAAGTCCTTGTCCGGTCTAAACGACACCAACCAAGCACCAACTCCATGATGCCAGGTGCGCCCATTGACCACTTTGACGACCAGGTTTGCGAAGACTTGGAGTTTGATGTCATTCGCGGAATGCTGGTGAGCTTGGCCGGGTGTCCGACAAGTGAAGCACGGGCCGCAAATCTGGTGCCGAGCAAAGACAGACATTGGGTCATTGCCCGTTTGGAAGAGGCCGATGAAATGAAACGTCTCCGTGCCTCGGGGATGGGATTTCCGTTGATTGAATTCGAAGAGTTGACGAGGGAAATTGCGATGTTGACCGTGCGAGACAGTGTCCTCGATGAACTTGGATTTCGTCGAATTTCCTCCGCATGTCGCATCATGAACCAAGTGCTCGAGGTGCTTGATACGTCTGACTTGCCTTGGCCCAGAATCGAAGCTGTCGTCGAAGGACAAACCCCCAACACGGAGCTCATTGAAGCCATCGACGCGGTATTTGACGCCAAAGGACAGGTTCGAGACGATGCTTCCCCTGAACTTTTGACCATTCGCGGGGACATGACTGCCGTTCGTCGCAAAATCAACCGAGCGTTCTTACGTGCCATGAAAGTCTTGCAAGACAAAGGACAGCTCGCGGACATCCGAGAGGGATTCGTCCAAGAACGTCGTGCCCTCGCTGTCATCAGCAGCTACAAGCGGCAGGTCCAAGGGGCTGTGCTTGGAAGTTCCAACACGGGATCTGTGACGTTCATCGAACCAGGACCGTGCATCCCTCTCAATCACGAGTTGGAGATGCTTCGGGATGATGAGCGCAAGGAGATTCGAAACATCTTGCGCTCGCTCACCCGAAGCATTCGCCGGCATCTCCCCGAAATCAAAGGGTACCAACGAAGCTTGACGGAACTGGATTGGATTGCGACCCGGGCGCGATTGGCCTCCAACATCCAGGGAAGCCTGCCACAAGTGCGCCGCAAGCCCGGGCTGCACCTTTTGTCGGCATACCATCCTCTGCTTCAGCTCGCCCATCAACAGGCAGGCAAGATCACCCACCCCCAACATGTGGAACTGCACGCCCGCCAGCGCATGCTTGTGATCAGCGGACCCAACGCCGGTGGGAAAAGCATCACCATGAAGACCGTTGGCTTGCTTCAATTGATGGCTCAAAGCGGGCTCCTCATCCCCTGTCACAACGCTTCCGAGGTGGGCATTTTTGACGCCATCCTCCCAGACATCGGAGACCATCAAAGCATTGAAAACCAACTTTCTACGTACAGCTACCGCCTCGGTCGAATGCGTCACTTTCTCCACGTCGCCCACCCGCGTGCTTTGTTGCTGTTGGACGAATTCGGAACGGGATCCGACCCTGAGTTAGGCGGGGCGCTCGCAGAAGTGTTTTTTGAGGAGTTGTATGACAAAGGCGTTTTTGGCGTGGTCACGACACACTACGCCAACATCAAAACCCGAGCTGCCAAATTGCCTGAAGCCTTCAATGGGAGCATGCTCTTTGACCGCGAATCCCTGTCCCCCAAATACCAATTGGAAATCGGTCAACCAGGATCTTCGTTCACCTTTGAAGTGGCCGAAATCAATGGCATTCCTCCTGCCTTGATCAACCGCGCCAAAGGAAAACTCGACAAACGACGGGTGGAATTGGATGGCCTCTTGTCCGATTTGCACAAGGAAAAGTCCAAACTGGCAAAGCTGACCAACCGACAATTGCGCGCAGAACTTGAAGCCGAGAAAGCCACGGCAGAAGCTGAGCGCATGAAGCAAGCGCTCGTGGATAAGGAACGAAGTTTGAACGAGCAGCTCGAAGCCTTGAATGTCGCGCGTGTGCGTGGCAGCAAATTGAGCCAATTCATTGACAAGTTTGCGTCCGGCCAATCAAACAAGGATCTATTCGAGGAGATCAAGACGTACCTCGCCAAAGAGAAGGCCCGAATGGAAAGCCAAGTCGGGAAATCCAAGGGTACCAAGTCCGCGAAGCGTCGACCCAATCACCAATCCGAAAAAATCGTCCGAGGTTCGCTCGTCAGACTCCGCACAGGTCAAGAGCGAGGCGATGTCATTGCCGTTGAAGGCGATCAAATCACGGTGATGTTTGGGGCCTTCAAAACCAAGGTGGAACGAAGCCGACTGACCTGGCTGCGTTGACGACGACACGCTTTGATTTCCCAGCGCGAAGCGCTTTCCCAGCAAGAAGCACTTTCCCAGCACGAAGCGCTTACTCGACAACCACCTTTCGGGTCACAACCCAACCTTCCACCGTCGTCAACGTCAGGTAATGGATACCCGATTCCCAGCCTGAAACATCGAGGGTCCACGCAAGGGGCTGCCCTGGTACATCCACAGATTCTTGCAAACGCCCCAAACCGTCAAAAGCTCTCAGCCCGGCCAGGGCAAAACCCGCGGGCATCGACACAACCAAAGCATCCGTGGCTGGATTGGGAGAAACAACCAATCCCCTGATCAGCTCGTGCTCAACATAGGTCGCCTCGCAATATGCAAAGGCATCGCACTGCAGCGAACCGTCGTCACCTTGAACCATGTAACTCCCGTGCTGCACCTCTTGTCCGGTGCCATTGGGGTCCAAGAATGCCGCCAATTTCATATGGTCTGGGATGGGATTGTTGCCGGACCAATGGTAGCTCAACTTGCCATAGTAGTCGGCACCAGATGGATTGGCACAAAAGGACGAACCGCCCGACAAAGTACCCACGATGTGATGGTTTTCATTGAAAATGGGAGAACCTGACGACCCTGTTTCAGTCACCCCATGGTTGGTCTGAGTAGACATCCACGTGACGCGCCAATGAGCTCCCGGAGCGTACACACCCGAAGTTGTCAATTGGGCGCCATAGGTCGAAATCTTCTTGCGGTCACCTGATGGATGGTGGATTCCAACCCCGGAATGTCCATTGAACCCAGTGGCATCCCAACCTGCAAAATAGGGATGCCACGCACTGTCAATCGGATCTTCAACCTCGACAAGGAGAAAGTCGCTGCCATTGATTTGGCTTCCCACCATGTCATCACTGTCCGTCAAATGAATGACGCCGGTTCGGGTGCGCGAATTGATCGAAGAAGTCCCTCCACAGGTGGAAAACTCATAGTTAAACTGCACCTTGAAATATGGCCATTCGTCCTCTTGAACGCCGTCGGCACAATGAAATGAGCTGAGCATCAGCTGTCGGCAATCTTGCTCGACGTTGTTTACCATGGATCCAGAACAAAGATAAATTCCCCCATTCTGAGTGATTCGAAGCTTCACCACCGCATCGCGATCACATTGCCAACTGTCCCCTTCCGGGCACATGACATCCACCTGACAAGCCTCGGCCCCTCCTCGTTGGAGATGGGCGTCAAACGGCGGTAAAAACCGCGTGTGCCTGGCGAAAAACCCCACACCTTCGGCGTGAAGAACCGGCTCTTCGACGGTTCCAGCTGGCAAGGTCAAGCGAATCACAACATCGTCGCCTGGGACTTCATCATTTGTCCATCGTCCATGTGCGTTGTTTTCAAAGGATGTGATTGGACCTTCCACCCAGATGTCGTCGAAGACACCGCGAGGTGTTTCAAAAAACAACTCGGCACCCACGGGGAGGTAAAACGCATCGAAATAGACGCTCATCGCCTCGGCTCCAGGGGCTTGAATCCGAAGTGTCCAAACCTCTCCTTCGGACGTCACCACGTGATCGGCCAATTCGAGAACATCCGCAACCCAAGGCAGGACAATTCCCACCTTGTCGCGGCCCTCCTCGTCAGATGCGAGCTCCAACGCATGCGTTGTTTTGGCCAAATCTGGGGTGTCCAACACCACGACTTGCTGCGCGTGAAGGGTCCCCGTCCCTCCAAGGGAAATCACGGTTCCAAGGGACAAGCCACAAGCCCCTGCCAAATCCCAAAATCCTTGAATCTTCTTGCCTTTCATGGTTCGCAAGTTACCCCCGGTTCCCCTTTGGCCCGTACATTCACGGTCCCATGAAATGTTCTTCAACACTTGTCCTGCTGATTCTGTGCTTCTTGAGTTGTCCCTTGGCTTCTAGAGCACAATCCATCTCACCTCAAGATGGGGCCCAAAAGTTTGGCACGCTCATGCGTTACATCGACCAATTGTATGTCGATTCGGTAGACTTGGAAGCGTTGTTGGAGTCTTCCATTGTGCACATGTTGGAAGAACTCGATCCTCATTCGGTGTACTTCTCTGCAGAGGAACTCAAAGAAGCAGACGAACCGCTGAATGGAAACTTCGAAGGCATCGGGGTGCAGTTCAACATTTTCCGTGACACCATCCTTGTTGTTTCACCGATCAGTGGAGGCCCGAGCGAACGTTTGGGCATTCGTGCAGGGGATCGCATCGTCGAGGTGGATGGCGAGAACGTGGCCGGCATAGGCATCACCAACAAGGACGTGATGGGTCTGCTGAAAGGCCCCAAAGGGACCATCGTGCAGGTGGGTATTGCCAGGGAAGGCATCGGCGGGTTGTTGGATTTTGACATCACGCGAGACCAAATCCCCATCTACAGCATCGACGCGGTGCACATGGTGGATGATCACACGGGCTATGTCAAAGTGAGTCGATTTGCCAAAACCACGATGGACGAATTCCGCGAAGCCCTTGTCGATCTTCAAGGACAAGGCATGAAGGATTTGATCTTGGACCTTCAGGGCAACGGTGGCGGGATGTTGCAAACGGCCGTGGACATGTCCGATGAGTTCTTGAGTGGGGACAAACTCATCGTCTACACCGAAGGCCGCGCGTTTGAACGGGAAGATCGCGACTCGCAATACAAGGGTTTGTTTGAGAAAGGGAGCCTTGTCGTGCTCATTGACGAGGCTTCGGCAAGCGCCAGTGAAATTGTCTCCGGCGCAGTTCAGGATTGGGACCGAGGCCTGATTGTGGGGCGTCGCAGCTTTGGCAAAGGGTTGGTTCAACGTCCCATGCGCTTGCCGGATGGCAGCGCCGTGCGTTTGACGGTCCAGAAGTACTACACTCCTTCTGGTCGTTGCATTCAAAAGCCCTACGACGACGGTGTGGAGGCCTATCGGAAAGAGAAGTTTGAACGATACGCCAAGGGTGAATTCATGAGCCTTGACAGCCTCGATTTGCCTGACAGCCTCATGTACACCACGCGCCTTCAAGGGAGAGAAGTGTATGGCGGAGGAGGCATATTGCCCGACATCTTCGTGCCACTTGACACCACGTACAACTCCGAAACCTTCGCGCGCATCCTCCGAAAAGGGCTTTGTTCCAAATACGCGCTGGAACAGGTCGATGGCAATCGCGCCGACTGGGAGTCGAGGCACACGAACGAGGATGACTTCGTGCGCAACATGGCATTCTCAGCGCAAGAACTGGAGGAATTCAAGTCCTTCGTCTCCGCAGAAGGAGTGGAAATCATGGAGGATGAGTGGTCGACATCCCTCCCTGCCATTGAACTTCGTCTGAAGGCCTTTTACGGCAGAAACATCTACAACAGCCGAACTTTTTACCGCGTCATCGGAGGGTTGAATGAAAGCCTTCAAACTGCCATTCGCGTTTTGAACGACGGCACGTTCAAGGAGATGAACCTGGCTCATAAAACTTTTTGAGCGAGACTCTTATTTTTGCAACACAAATCAACACATACAACATGCGTTTTACTCTTACCACAATGGCTGTAGCCGCCCTGATGGTTGGCTTCACGTCATGCAGCGAAGGCGGAACAGAGACCACTGCCAAAGCAATTGAAGGGAGCACTCCAACTGCAGAGACTCCAGTGAATGCCAAACCTGAAAAGTTTGACCCCGCCAAGTCGGAGGCCCAGGCCCCTGCCGGACCAACCACTTCCATGGTGTTTGACTCCTATGAGCATGATTTTGGAACGCTCGATGAAGGGGAGTCTGTGACTCACGTCTTCTCCTTCACCAACACAGGCTCCGAGCCTCTCCTTCTCGACAATTGCAAGGGTTCATGCGGTTGCACTGTCCCCCAATGTCCCAAGGAACCTATTGCACCAGGTGCGAAGGGTGAAATTGAAGTGAAATTCAACTCCAAGGGCAAGAAGAACTCACAGACCAAGACTGTGACAATCAATGCCAACACGGATCCAGGCCAGACCATTTTGAAAATCAAGGCCTTCGTGAATCCCGCTGAAGACGCGAGCAAATAAGCCCACTTCATATCGGCAAAAAAGGCACCCGACGAGGTGCCTTTTTTGATGCTCAAGAATTTAGACCTTCAATCCAATCTTGTTGGCCAGACGCATTTCACACGTCTCCACGTGACTCACTTCAACAACTCATCAATGTCAGCCGCCAAGGCTTGATCTTTGCGCGTGACCACTCCGCCCGCGTCATGTGTGTGCAATTCGATGCGCACGTAGGAATAGGTGTTGACCAAGGTCGGGTGGTGATCATGACTTTCCGCCAAAAAGGCCACACGGGTCATGAACGTGAACGCCTCTTGAAAGTCCTTGAAGCGAAATTCTCGGATGAGTTTGTTGTCTCTTTCAGTCCACATGGGTCAAGCCTTTAGAGGGCCAAATTAAGGAGAAGTACCATCAACACGGCAAGGCATATGCTCCCTCAATACATTCCACCCTCCTCTCCGTCGGCGTCATGGGCGGAGGAATCCGTGGAAGGCGTCTCGGTCGCCCCACTTTCCACAAACATGAGCAGTTCACGCATCTTTTCTGCCTGACGAATGTAGCCATTGCGCTCGTAGCCGTATGCTACGTTGCCAATCAACCTTCGCACGATGTCCACACTTCCGCATGGCCCACAATTTTTCTCATCGACTGGCAATTCGAGATGACTTAAAAACTCGCTCACCTCTGCCTTGTTGATGACGGTCCCTTGGCTGAACGGATTGATGTAGAACAGCACGCCTCCCGGGGTTTCGTCATCCGCCGTATGCGGCTCATGATGCACGTGATGCTCATCACAGTAGCACAGGATGAAGTGGTTGGGAAGGTTGACACCATGGATGGGAAGGTTGAGATCCTGGGCCAAACTCAAGTACAAAATGCCCAAACCCAGGGGATTGCCGCGACGATCTGACAACACCTCACCGAGCAAAGCATGCTTGGGGTCTGGCTGTCCGCTTTTGGCATTCACATAACCCTCAATGTCATAGAGAATGTGGTTCAAAATACGAACCTGCTCAAGGGCTGTGAATTCCTCGTTCAACTCGAGCCATACATTTCGTTTCAAGACCTCGTAGGCTTCAAGAAGCGCCTGCATGTCCAGCAAAGGATCAGCTGCCTTGTGAACCCAAAGGGCACCTTCAAACACCCGATCGGCACCTGTATCAAACCAATCTCGCAATCCCGTGTGCACGTAGGATCCATGCAGTCCATCCACCAGTTCATCCATGCGGCGCTCATGTTCCTCACAGTATGCATGGGATTCGCGTGATTCAATCAGTGCGGGCAACACCTCCGTGCCTTTGGCGAGCAATTGCTCCCGGACATGTTGGTAGACCGATTCATCGGGATCATCAAGCAATTGAATGAGTGCGTGAATTTCGTTGGGTTGCATGGAGCGTGCGATTGTAAGAGTGCAGACGATTCCAAAACTACCCGACACCCTTGGGCTCTTGAGGGGGGATGCTCGGCAGTTTTCACACCTGTTGTGTTAATCGCATCACAACCTCTTGAGAATTCGAGGATTATCTTGGGAATGTGAAACTGAAGTCCTCACCTCCCCCTCCACTCGGGCCCGCCCATGTCACCGATGCCATGAGGTTGACCTATGCGCTTTGGTTCACCATGGCCTTCTTGGTCGCCATGTGGTCCGTGTATGTGCTCAATGAAGTCTTGGACCTCGGGTGGCGAAAACATGGGGTTCATCCTCGTTCCGTCCAGGGACTGACCGGCATCCTCACCTACCCGTTTTTGCACGGAGATTGGGGTCATTTGTGGAACAACACCATGAGTTTCTTCACCCTGAACGGGTTTCTGTTCTATTTCTACCGGTCCATTGCGCTCAGGGTTTGGCTTTGGTTGTTCCTGCTCAGCGGCCTCATGCTGTGGGGCCTCGCAGTGGACGGCAACCACATCGGAGCGAGTGGCATCATTTATGGCTTGGCGGCCTTTTTGTTTACCAGTGGGGTCATTCGAAACAACCGCCTTCTTCTTCGTGTATCCTTGGCCGTGGCCTTTTTGTACGGAGGAATTGTGTGGTGGATGCTACCCATTGACGATCATGTCAGTTGGGAGGGTCACCTCAGCGGGGCCGTCACAGGCACCCTGCTGGCCCTAGCATTCAGACGGCAGGGTCCCAAAGACCCTGTGTACGCGTTTGAACGGGAATCCGAGGATGCAACACTCCCTGAATGGTGGATGGCTGCCCATCCCAACCATCCTGACACGTTGGCCCAACGCGAGAGAGATTCACACAAACAGGACGCTCCAATGACGACAACCTCGACGCCACCACCTAGGTTTGGCCACAGCAGTCAATCCTGACCCTGTCTCTGGAGGATGAACCCCGAGATGCGTCGTGAACCCCAGAAAACTTATTGGTTGTTCAGCATCACGGGCATGACGAGCATCAGCACATCTTCTCCCGGCTCCTCAGGCTCGCTTGGGCGAATGATTCCCGCCCGGTTGGGGGCACTCAACTCGAGATTCACCTCTTCCGCATTGAGGTTGTTCAGCATGTCCACCAAAAATTTGCTGTTGAATCCGATTTCCATGTCCTCGCCATGATAGCTGCAAGCCAAGCGCTCAACCGCTTCATTGGCGAAGTCCAAATCCTCCGCACTCACCGTCAGCTCGCTTCCGGCGATGCGCAGGCGAACCTGATGCGTGGTTTTGTTGGCAAAAATGGCTGCACGCCGAATGGACTGCAAAAAGGCACCCCGGTTGATTGTCATGCGGTTGGGGTTGTCCTTAGGGATGACCGCCTCGTAGTTGGGATACTTGCCTTCGATCAAACGGCATGAAATGGTCACATCGTCGAAGGTGAAACATGCATTGCTGTCGGTGAAGGAGATGCTCACAGACTCGGCTGAAGAAGCCGCATTTTTCAACAAATTCAGCGGCTTCTTCGGGACGATGAACGAGGCCGTTTCAGGGGCCGACGCATCCGTTCGCGCATATCGAACCAACCTATGCGCATCCGTCGCCACAAACCTGACGTTGTCTGCATAGAGTTCGAAGAAGATTCCGCTCATCACAGGACGCAGGTCGTCACTGCCGGCCGCGAACAACGTTCGGTTGATGGCCGACACCAAGGTGTGGGCCGAAAGCTCCACCGCCGAAGCCCCTTCCAACGCTGGGTTCTGAGGGAATTCATCCCCGTTGGCACCCGTGAGCTTGTACTTGCCAGCATCACTGGTCAATTCCACAGCGTGGCTCGCTGCGTCGACTTTCACTGTGAGTGGAATGTCGGGGAACGCCTTCAAGATGTCGACGAGCATGCGGGCAGGAATCGCAATGGTGCCGGTGTCATCCGAGCGCACCTCCATTTTGGTGGACATGGTGGTCTCCAAATCAGACGCCGTCATGACCAATTCACCGGGGGCCAAATCAAACAAGAAGTGGTCGAGAATGGGCAACGTGTTGCTGCTGCTCAGAATACCGCTGAGCGTTTGGAGGTGGCGAAGAAGCTGGTTGCTGGATACGATGAACTGCATCACACTTAGAAATTAGTCAAGGTCAAAGATGCCAACAGATCCCTAGGAATGACGAGAACAGGCTTTCGAATTTTCCACACTTCATCCCCATTGATGGCGACTCTGACGGTCCAACATCATCCCATGGCAGCGACCCTGCGAAGAGACTGAAGCACTTGGGCCACAGAAAGCTCCCATCCACACCGAAAATGTCCCTCAGGGCATCGCTTTCTTCCATGCATTCCGCAAGGCCTGCATGGCAATTCCACAGAGGTTTCCTCCACGGCGTGCGGCTGGTTCCGGGGACCAAACCCAAAACGCGGAACGGTGCTGACAAACAGGGCTACCGTGGGGGTTCCCATCGCCGAAGCCATGTGCAGGGGAGCGCTGTCATGGACCAGGACCACCCGAGCCATGTGGATGGCAGCGGCCAGCCCCAACAGCGACAATCTGCCAGAGGCGTCCTGGACGTGAGGGTTCCCCTCGGCCAGTCTCGCGCACAAGGCTTGTTCTGAGGGCGACCCCAGCAACAACACCCCTTCATTCATCTCGGAGAGCAGTTTCGAAAATTGACCTTCTGGCCAAGTTTTGGTGGCCCATTGAGATCCTGGGAACACCAGAATGGAGCCGCGAGCCCCTACGGCTTCTGCTTCAGCCACATGGTTTGGCAGGGGATACAACCGAGGTTCACAGGAAACCCCTTGGACAAAGGGAGCCACCAGCGAGGCATGGCGTTCCACCTCATGAACACCTGTCCCCCAAACGTGAGGCAAACGATGGGTGAACCGCCACGCCAACGGGTTGTTGGCGTAACCGATCCGCACTTCCGCCATGCTCAAAGCCGTCAAGATGCCAGACGACGCATGTCGATGCAAATTCACCACGACGTCATAACGACGTGACCGGATCACCTTGATCAGTCGACGCCAATCCTTTCCCTTGACTCTCGGCCGTTTGTCCCATGCGTGCACCTCTCGCAACCAAGGATGCCCCTCAAAAAGTGTTTGCATGGGCTTGCGAACCAAAATATCCACCGCATCCCCAGGGTGAGCTGCGTGCCACGCCTCCATCGCCGAGGTGGAAAGCACGACATCTCCGAGAAACGCGGTTTGGATGAAGAGAACCTTGCGCATAGTACGTGCAAGTTACGAGGTCAAACCGCCACATCATGCGCACGCAGCGCATCGTTTAAGGAAGTCTTTCGGTCGGTGCTCTCCTTTCGTTCTCCAATGATCAAAGCGCAAGGAACCTGGTAAGTTCCCGCAGGAAAGGCCTTGGGCTTGGTGCCAGGAATGACGACAGCCCTCGGTGGAATCTCGCCCTTCATCTCCACGGGTTGTTCCCCTCGCACATCCACGATTGGTGTGCTGGCTGTCAGCACCACATTGGCTCCCAACACCGCTTCACGCCCCACCCGGACACCTTCCACCACAATGCACCGAGAACCCAGAAATGCGCCATCTTCGACAATGACGGGAGCCGCCTGAAGTGGTTCGAGGACCCCTCCTATGCCGACCCCCCCGCTGAGATGAACGTCTGCCCCAATTTGAGCACATGACCCCACGGTTGCCCACGTATCGACCATGGTTCTCTCGCCGACGTAGGCTCCCAAGTTCACATAAGACGGCATCAAGATGCAATCTTTGGCCACATAGGCCCCATACCGAACCACGGCATGTGGAACCACGCGAACACCTGCCGCTGCGTACCCCTTCTTCAATGGCATTTTGTCATGGAATTCAAACGGTCCCACCTCCATCGTGACCATGGATTGCAGCGAAAAATTCAGCAGGACGGCTTGTTTGACCCACTCATTCACAACCCACCCTTGTGCAGTGGGATTCGCGACGCGCAACTGACCGGAATCGAGCGCGGCCATCACTCCGGAGACAGCTGATTTGAGTTGTTCAGAGGAGAGTCGTGTCCTGTCGTCCCATGCCGCCTCCACCAGCGACCGCCATTCGTTGTGAATCATGCTGCGAAGGTAGGTCGTACCTTGCCTGCATGGGAAGATTGATTGGTCTCGACGTTGGTGCCAAACGCACGGGTTTGGCCACCACAGACAGCCTCCACCTCATCGCCTCTCCCCTCGAAACAGTCGAGACGAACAAGTTGATTGACATCCTCAAGAACTTGCATGCCAAGGAGTCAATCGACGCCTTGGTCGTAGGTGTTCCCATGCTCATCGTGGGCGGAACGACTGACAGTCATCCCCACATCCATCGCGTGATTCAAGATTGCACCCAAGCGTTTCCAGGCCTTCCTATTCATCAAGTGGACGAAGGTTTGACCTCCTTGGAAGCCTCAACCATTCAACGACTTGGTGGCATGAAAAAATCCAAGCGGCAAATCAAAGGAAGCCTCGATGCCATCGCAGCCTCACTCATCTTGCAACGGCATCTCGATGCTCTCGCCCTTCAGCGTAGGTAGCATGTGGTGTGACGAGGTCGAAGGGCTTCAGCCCACCTGCTTCGTCAAGATTTGAAGACCTCCACGGTCTTCTGCTCCCTCACCAAATCCGTGAACCGACCCTCGTAGCGGGTGGCGCGAACGATGTGATTGTCCACCCAATGGTAATTACCACCTCGAGGCTTGCCCATGAGGAGCCCATGGTAATTGAACCCATGACGAATCAGCCATTCCTCCGTGACTTCGCGATGTTCTTCGGTGCGAGACGTGAAAAAGGTGATGATGTGTCCCTCGTCATACCATTTGTTCAGGGTCTCCAAGGCGTCGGGAAAAGGCATGCACGTGGCCATGCGTTGGGGCTCTTCGTTGGGCACATCCTCCGTGATCGTCCCGTCAATGTCAATCAGGTAATTCTTCACGCCTTGCGGCAGTTGAGGTGAAGCGTTGTGTCCTTGCGCGTCGCGCGCGGGTTCAAGGTGGTGCTGGTTGTTGGATGCCATCTCCTGAAGTTCTCTCGTGTTCTCAGAAGCCCGCAAATTTACCGGGCAGAACAATGGCGTCCTAATGTTTTGGGAGATGTTTGGGCAGCGAATGGGAAGCTCAGAGCTCCAACCACCAAACCTGAGGTGTCAACCCATCATCGACGTCCTTCAGCCAAGACTCCGACCACACCTCGGCAGAGACCCCACCCAACGTGTGCGCCAAAACGTGCCAATTGGCAAACCGATCCTGGGGCACGTTGTGTGCACAAAGCCAAAGACCCGCCTCCACAGCTGCAGCCCATTCCGCACCACGAGACCCTCGCAACACATTGCGAAATTTCTTGCGCCACTGAATCCAAGCCTTGTCCAAGGATGCACCCAATGCCCCTGAGGCACCCGCCATTTGATCGGATTCATTGACACCCCATGCCGCTATTTCTGCGACAGCTCTCTCCAGACCTCGTCCGAGAGCTTCGAGATGACGCTGATGCGGTTTCTCCCACACATCCAGAACCCACCTCTCCCAAGCCTCTTTGTGGAGAAAACCCAGTTCTCCCTTCCAGCCAAATTCTCTGGCAAGGGCTGGAACAACCAACGCGTGATCCCGCATTCGCAAGGGTGGAAACGTCAACCCATGAGCTGCAAAGGCCGCTGGCAACTGGTGCCAGTACGCCCATTCCCCTGGCCCCACAACGACGGCAATGCTCTGCAGAAGCCACTCTTGATACAACGGCCGCAACAACACCCCTGGGCTGCAATTGGGTGCCGCCTCTCGTACCCAAGGGGACCAGCCCTCGCTTGGACGAGACCAAGACAAATCTCCTGCACGCCAACCATCCCCCCCATCTGTCACCAGGCCCACCCGTCCACGGGTAGAATCCAGCCAAAACAACTGGTTGTCTCGAACATGCGCAGGACCCTGATCCATGCCGGAATTTCGAAGGGCCTCTGCCACTCCCACTCCCTCCATTTCAGCTTGCCAAAGGGGCAGGCACAGGCGTTTGAACGCTGCTTCATCTGGATCCAAGGCCACCACCCCATGCTTTCCATACCACGCGTGGATCAACCTTCTCGTGAATCCAGCCCAAGATTCATTCCGTTGCTGGGCTTGCTGAAATGCCGACAGAATCACCTCGGCGTCTCGTGCATGAACACCATCTTTCATCCAAGCCGCCAAAACTTCCTCTGCCCCCTCCAAAGAACGTCGGCCCACGGGGTGAGGAATCTCCTTATCCATGGGGCGCCATTGATGGGCATCCGAGCAACCATAGACCTTCGATATTTCGGCCAGATCATGGTCTTCACTTGCCATCCAAAAGAGTGGGACCACGGGAATGTCCCACAACTCGGACAACCGCCGTGCCACGCGAATGGCCGACAGAATTTTGTGATGAAAAAAAGCCGCTCCCCCGGCCAACACCAGTTGATGTCCGACGGTCACCACCCTCGCGTCGTGAGAGGCCAAAGGCTCCAAGACACCGAGGTCGAGCCCTGCTGTGGTGTATTGACGTGACAGAACATCAACCACCGCTTCCTTCAATCGCCAAGGATGTAGACCTTCGGTCTCAAGGCCTTCTCCCAGGAATGGACCCGAGGTCTTTCCCGGTGCTTTCGACCACCCTGACCAAGCCGGGTCCCCGCCAGATGGCAAGGATGTAGGCCAAGAAGACAAGGAAAGACGCTTCCAATCAGGTTCCATGGAATTCCTATTCGGGCAATCAGCGCATCACATTCAACCACCCCTTCCACTCACTGGCGAGCTCCAAAGGGTTGTCGAGAACCAAGCGCCACACATAAACACCCGCAGGACAATCTTGTCCTGAAGGGTCCTTCCCATCCCAACCAACCTGCCAATTCCCATCGCTTGCCATGCTCCAAACCTCATGTCCCCATCGATTCAACACAACACATTGACCCGACATCCCCTCGGGCAACACTGGAACCCATTGATCATTCACAAAGTCGCCATCCGGAGTGAAAGCATTGGGGATGTAAACACCCTCAGGCAAGGGAGTTCCTGGTGTTCCTCGGTCAGCTGCCATGTCTGCGGACAACGCCTGATCCACGACCGCCACTTGAAAGTCATCCACGAAGTAATACGCCATGGTTCTGTCACCGTTCACATCTTGTCTCTTTCGAACCTCACCTTCAAACACACCCAATGTGAAATGCGTGAACGCTTCTGTGGCGGTAAAGACGAATTCAACCTTCTTCCAAGTCTTGTTGTACACCACCTGATGGATTTGGAATTGGGTGTGCAAATTCAACGGATCATGTCCCACTTGTTCTGGAATGCCATACCCAATTGAGACTCCCAATCCGCTCACTCCAATGCCAGCCTGAACCCAATCATGGACCCGACCCGATGTAATGGCAAACGACATGGCATAGCGCACCCCTTCCTCGAGAGGTCGTGTGAATTGACCGTTGAGGTATTCATGCTGGGCATTGGCCTCATCCGTCCATGCCACAAACCCTGCAATCCCACGACCATCATAAGCCGACACCTTGGCCAAAGGCGTTTGGGGCAAATCACCACCATTGCTTCCGTTGAGATGGTAAAAATCTGGGACTGCAACACCATTGCAACCCGACCACCCCGGCGCCAAATGAATCTGTCCCGACGCGCTGGGCAAGGCCTCAAAGACCTCAAATCCAGCGTTGACCACACCGACTTCGTTTTGGGCGAAAGACGGCTCCCAAGCTCCCAAAACGAGGAACCAAGAAACCATCCAAGTCGAAAAATGCGGGAGAGGAGCCCTTTTGTTCGCCATCATCATCGAGGCAAAGTACAACAAATCCTCTCAATGACGGCCATGAATGCACTTGCATTCATCCACAAGCACACACAGAATCAACGCCTTGTGGGTGACGCCGCGAAAGAAATCCAAAAGCCAGAGCCCACGCCTGGCGTCCATCGAACCTGCATTCGAATTTGTGACGCAGAACGTGCTCCATTGCCAGGCGGTCGCAAATCCACCACCCCACCTGCATCGATGGACAACCGCGCATGCATCCAACCCATTTCACGCATGGTATCCTGGGCATCAATCATTTGCCAAGTCGCAGGGTCCGGGGGAGACAACAAAGACCAAACATTGGGACGAAACAACCCCACATTCACATCCACACGCGGCCTGACACCATGCCAATCGTGTCCCTCCCAAAGAATGCCCAAACGTAGACCATGACCGGCCCCTATAGGTGCAGCCAACGTGTCCCTTTCGTAAGCCAAACTGTCCGGAATCAGGGCCACTTGACGCAGAAAGGACAGAGAACCGGCAGTTTCATCCACAACCCATCCCTTGGTACCCTCCAAGACATCGTCAGCCATGAACTTCCAAGGTTGGTGATACATCAGTTTGGCCCCCCACCTCCTTCCTGTTTGGGCATCTGTCCGGTGATGTTCCACCACAAATTCCGGTCGATTCTCGGCCAATTGCGCCACGCTGAATGCATCCGCATTGACAAGCAAAAGATCGAGAGGCGCCACCCATCCGGCCCCAAACCACCAATCCTTGCGGACTGGAAAAGTCGACGAGGCAATGGAATCGATTCGAATGTCCGCAATGTACGTCAGGGGTCTGCCGTCCACCACCACACTGTCCTGCACTGTCCCATCATGGGATGAAGCCCACAAAGCAGGTGACAATGCAAAGCACGCCAACACACTCCACACCCTGAAATGCATGTTTGACAAGAGCCCCATGAGGCCCTGAAGTTACTCCTTGACTTCGATGCTCGCAGGACGGCGCTCCGTTTGGGGCAGTCCCGGATCTGTCTTGAGCCCCTGTGAGCCTGGATGTTGCAGATCCAAACCCTTCGCATCTCGCTCTCCCATGGCGCGCATGGGTTGAGGCTTGACAACATCACTGGAGCCTTGGTCCGTGACAACAGAGGCCTTTGAAGACCCGGGAGAATCCTCGGTTTCTCCAGACTCAATCTCAACCAGACCCTCCTTCATCTCTTCAGATACACCGCCGTCGGCCACAGACATCTGAGGTGAACCTTCGAACGATGTCCCCACCTCAGGCGATGCCAACTCCGTTTCAACGGACAGCCCCTCCAAAGATGTTGCGGGATGGTTGGAAGGACCCTGGGCGGAGGGATTCACCGCCAACCACACCAGCCCTGCACAGACCGCAGCACCAACGCCCCACAGCCAAGTACGCCTTTCTGAAGATTCGTGGGACTCACTTTGTGATTCCAATGCGTCCCAAATTCCTTGCTCAAGACCTTCAGGAGCAGAAATTTCCTCAGACAGAGCTGCCCCACGGAGTGTCCTTTCCATGGCAGTCAAGTCAGCATGCGCAAAATTTTCGAGATGTGTATTCGAAGTAGTCACTGGGAGAGAATGTCGGTCTTGGTACCCAAGAGGGGTCTGACAACAGAAACGAGATGCAGAATGAAAGGTTGCTCGAAGCCTCAAAAAAAAATGGAATTTCAATCCTTGGGGAGGGAATTGACACCGGACGCCCCCGGCGGAACAGGTTTTGCGCGCTGTCCCATGGATGCCAATGTGGCCTGCAGCAGCTTGCGACCCCGGGACAATTGGCTTTTGGACGTGTTGACATCCACTCCGAGTTGTTCGGCGATTTCCTTGTGACTGAAACCCTCGATGATGTAAAGTTGAATCACGGTCCGGTATCCGCGCGGGAGTGACCGCAATGCTTTTTGAATCTCCTTCATCGTGAATTCAGCCTCTTTGGCTGATTCCAAATCTTGGGGCAAAGACAAGGATTCGGCAGCATCCTCGTGGTAACGATGCTTGAGGTTGCGGCGATAATGCGTGATGGCCGTGTTGACTGTGATGCGCCTGACCCAACCCTCAAAACTGTTGAATTCAGTGAATTTGGAAAGGTGACGGAACACCTTGATCCAACTCTCTTGAGCGATGTCAGCGGCTTCGTCAGGACTGTCCGTGTAACGAAGGGCCGTGGCATACACCTTGGATGAAAATCGCTGGTACAACGACGACTGCGCGGAGCGATCCGCGTTTTGGCATCGTTGCAACAGTTCTTTCAATTCATCCTCCATGGTTCTTCAAGACTTGTGATTCATTCAAACGCCGACAATTCCAATCCCAACCAAGACAACGTTGAACCAGCGAAGAGTTGCTTGAGGGCGGCTTCATTCAAATCCATTCCCTCCATGAATTGTCCAAACTCCAAATCCCCCAATGGAAATGGATAATCGGTTCCCATGCAGATCCTATCCGCTCCTTGCATTTCGAGTATGTAGCGGAGGAGGCGCGGATCATGGGTGATGCTGTCCACCCAAAACTTACCCAAATAATGATCTGGAGGCGTTGGGTTGTCGACGGCAACGAGGTCTGGACGGCAAGCATGTCCGTGCTTAATTCGGCCGATGGTCGGGAGGAATGACCCACCCGCATGCGAGAACAAAATGCGCAAATCCGGGAACTTGTCGAGGACACCAGAAAAAATCATGGAACACGCCGCCCGGCTGGTCTCAGCAGGCATTCCCACGAGCCATGGCAACCAATAGCGCTCCATCTCGTTTTTCCCCATCATGTCCCATGGGTGGATGAAAAGCGACATGTTCAATCGCTGGCAAGCCTCATAGAATGAAAAAAACCGAGAGTCCCCCAAATTCAATCCATTGACATTGGAACCGATTTGAACTCCCCGATGGCCTTGATTGCAAGCTTCTTCGAGTACATCAATGGCCAATTCAGGATCTTGCATAGGCACGGAACACAGGCCTATGTAATGCTTTGGATGGTCGCGAACAATTTCTGCAATGTGCGCATTCAAGAAACGCGCAAGGTCCGCAGCATCCTGGCTTTTGGCCCAATAAGAGAACATCACAGGGATGGTGGAAATCACTTGAACCTGAACCCCCGCCTTGCCATATTCATCGATTCTCTCCTCCGCATCCCAGCAGTTGGAGGCAATCTCCCGAAAGAACACATCATCGCGCATCATGTTGGCAAAACCGGGGCGACTCACTTCCAATTGGATGAATCCACCGTATCCAAACTTCTCTGCCCAATTGGGCATGATACGAGGTAAAATGTGCGTGTGGCTGTCAATTTTGAGCATGAGATGCATTCCTTGATGCTCCGCCAAGATACTTGAAGTCCCTCCCTCCTCTCAAAGTGATTTGTCCACAATTCCGGGGTTCTTGGACACCCGTCGAAGGTCCAAACGATTGACCGGGTGCACAGTCCATCCCTTCACACGGTGGGAAACAAAATGGGTCACTTGGTCGTGAAAGAGCGGGATGACAGGCATGGAAGCATGGACAAGACTGTCCATGGAGACATACAGCTTTCGTCGGGTTGCTTCGTCCTGTGACTGAAGGGCTGCTTGAAACAAGGCCTCAAATTCTGGATGCTCAAAATGGGTGTAATTCGGACCTCCAGGAGCAAAGTTGGCGGCCAAAAACAATCCGAGGAAATTCTCCGCATCCGCATGGTCGGCTAGCCAAGACTTGTAGAACATGGCTGCCTCACCCTGAGCCACGCGCTCGCGGTGCACGGATGCCGGCACCACATCGACCTTTACATCCAATCCAAGGATGGCCCAATCATGTTGAAAGGCCGCGCACAAATCGACGTAATCCGAGGTCGTGCTGAGCACGATGGGTCCGATGCCGCGACCCTCGGGATAGCCCGCCTCCGCCAGAAGACGACGGGCGAGATTCAGGTCTTGTTTGACCGGAGGAGGCTGGCGGAATCCAAGCATCGAAGGAGGAACGACATGATCAGAAGGGACCACGGCATTGCGTCTGAGGTGCTCCACCATTCCTGCACGATCGAGTGCCAGACTCATCGCTTGTCGCACACGCTTGTCGCGCAGGGCCTCGGGGGTTGTTGAACCGTCGAGTGCCACACCGAGATAATCCGTTTTGAGAAAAGGCACGTGCTCGTAGGAAAGCGCGGATTGATGGATGGTGCGCAACTGCCCCTCCTCGTCGAGCAGACTTTCCATCGACGCTGGATGCAATCCACTCATGAAGTCATATCGACCCTGCAACAGTCCCAAGTATTCGGCACCCATGTCCTGCACCACATCCACATGGATCGCTTCGAGGTAAGGCAGCTGCCTCCCTCGTTCATCACGCTCCCAATAGGCTGCATTGCGATGCAACACCATTCCTGCATCAGCGAGCCACCAGGCCAACTGAAATGGTCCTGATCCTACGGGCCTCGATCTCAAGGAGTCAGGATGAGCCTGGGCAGCTTCCGCATCCAAGACACTTCCATATGCTGTCGTCAGAAGCCCCAAAAATGCCGGGTACGAATCCGTCAACGTGATTCGCACCTCGTTTGGACTCAAAGCTTCGATGCCCCCGGGCTTCACGGCGTCTAGAATCCAGCCACCAGAAGACACCACAGAGGGGTCCCTCAATCGTTCCAACGAATACACCACATCCGAGGCTTCCAACCCTTTTCCCGTGGTGAAAACCACATCGTCCCGCAGATGGAATGTGTATGCTTGTGCTTCTTGGTCAAACGTCCAAGACTCTGCGAGGCAGGGTAACACCTCGAGATCGGGACCCAATTCCACCAACCCATCGTAAAGCTGATCCACCACCCACATGTGCTCCAAACTGCGCGCTGCCGCGGGATCGAGGCTTGTGATGGAGGCACTTTCGTTGTATCGAAACACCCGAGGATCATCCCAGTCCTCGGGACTTCCGCAAGAAGCGAGGGCCACCAGACACAACGTCCCCACTCGACACCCCGTCCACTTCCCTGCCTCCACAACTGTCAGAAATAGGGTTGAGAGCGAGCCACAACTTGAATGCCTCTCTTGGTGAACATTCAACGCTTTTTGGGATTTAAAGGTCACGGGCCCGAAGGTACGCGGGTACCTTTGCAACCCCTCACATGACCATGTCATCGCATCCACATTCCACCGCAAGTTTTCAGCCTTTCCATCGCCCGAGAAAGGCAGGCTTCGTGCCCAAACAAGGCTGGCCCCTTGGCCCGTGGATGGTCGTGGCATTCATGGGGTTCATGACCATGTCGGCAACTGCCCAATCCTTCACTGTCAGTGGTCGAGTGACCGACGCCTCCACAGGCGAGTACGTCCTAGGCGCCAACGTCGTCCACATCGACAAAGGACGCGGTGTGTCCACCAACATTTACGGGTTTTTCAGTTTGACTGTGCCCGCTGGTGAAACGACCTTGCAATGCACCTTTGTTGGCTATGTGCCCCAGACGCGCACATTTTCAGGAACTGAAGATGAAGTCTGGAATGTCGAGCTTCTCACGCAATCCATTGAGGTGGATGTGGTCGAGGTCGTAGGGACAGCAGGCCAAAACACCCAAAGCACCAACCTTGGCAAAGCCGAAGTGGAAATGGCAACCATCCAACGGCTACCTGCATTGATGGGAGAAGTCGACGTTTTGAAAGCCATTCAATTGCTCCCAGGAATTCAATCTGCAGGGGAAGGCAACAGTGGATATTACGTCCGAGGAGGAGGCCCGGACCAAAACCTGCTTCTCCTCGACAATGCCGCCATTTACAACGCGAGCCACCTTTTTGGGTTTTTCAGTGTGTTCAACGCTGATGCCATCCAAAGCGTGGAAGTGTACAAAGGGAGCATGCCCGCGCGCTTCGGCGGCCGGGTGTCCAGCGTGCTTGACTTGGCCATGAAAGAAGGAAACCGCAAGGAATTCAAGGGAAGTGGCGGCATTGGACTGATCAGCTCCCGACTGACCCTCGAAGGCCCTGTGAAGAAGGGCGTGTCGAGCTTTTTGGTCTCTGGGCGTCGAACCTACATCGATGTGCTGACCAAGCCCTATGTCCAAACCACAGAAGCTGCAGGATCCGGGTACTACTTCTACGACCTCAACGCCAAATTCAACCACAAATTCAGCGACCGAGATGAGGTGTTTGTCTCGAGCTACTTTGGCCGGGACGTGTTCAGTTTTCAGAGTGCTGATGCTGGATTTGGAGCCTCCATACCGTGGGGCAATGCCATGGTGTCCGCGCGATGGAACCACATCTTGTCCGACAGGGCGTTCCTCAATGTCAATGCAACGTTCAGCGACTATGAATTTGCCTTCGAATCGGGGCAAGACGATTTCGAATTTGGATTTGAATCCGGGGTTCGAGATTGGAGCGGCAAGGCTCAATTGAGTTGGTATCCCAACCTCCGGCATGACATCCGTGCGGGTGTAGACTATGTGCGTCACACATTTGTACCCACCTCATTCTTCGCTCGGCAAGGGGACACAGAGTTTGATTTTGGTCAAGCAGTGGTGACAACCAGTCACGAAACTGCGCTGTACATGGAAGACGCCTTCGACTTGTCCGATGCTTTAAGAATCCATGCCGGTCTGCGGGGCAGTGATTTCAGACATGTGGGTCCATTCACTCGCGTAACCCCAGGCCAAGGCCCCGGTGCACTGCCAGACTCCGTGACCTACGGTGCAGGGGAACTGGTGAAGCGCTATGGAAATTGGGAACCTCGCGTGAGTGCCCGGTTGATCACGGGCCCCCGAAGCAGCGTCAAGGCAGGTTGGTCAATCAACGCCCAATACGTTCACCTCGCCTCGCTGTCGGCCACAACCACCCCTACCGACGTGTGGGTCCCGAGTTCTGATTTGGTCGCCCCCCAAACTGGCCGGCAGATCAACGCGGGGTATTTCATGGATTTGGGCGCCAACCGCGAATGGGAATGTTCTGTCGAAGCATACCACAAGCAGCTTCAAAACCTTGTCGAATATGCTGAAAACACCAGGCCTGACGAGAACATTGGAACCAATCCGGACAACAACTTGGTCTTTGGCGAAGGGACATCCTACGGTCTGGAGTTGTTTGTCAAGCGGAAGTTTGGTGAATTGAATGGCTGGGTGGGCTACACGTGGAGTAAGACGGACCGTCAGTTTGATGAACTCAACGGTGGAAATCCTTTTCCTGCGAAGTTTGATCGTCGGCACGACTTGAGTGTGATCGCGGATTGGACGCCTTCCCCCCGGTGGAACTTCTCAGGGGCTTTTGTCTATGCCACGGGCAACACATTGACCTTGCCTGTTCAGCGCTATTTCCTTGAAGGACGAATCACCGATGTCTACGGTCCGAGAAATGGATACCGCATGGTCCCTTACCACAGGGCGGATGTCAGTGCGACTTTCTACCCGAAGAAAAATGACAAAGACCAAAAGGTTGAACGCCGCTGGGTATTCAGCGTATACAACCTTTACAACCGAGCCAACCCCTTCTTCTTGTTCTTTGACAATGAAGGGGATCTTTTGGAAGGAACACTTCAAATCCAGGCGAAACAAGTGAGCTTGTTCCCCATCTTGCCTTCGATTTCTTGGAATTTCAGTTTTTGACCAAGCATCGGACGGCACCGAATGAAGTCTCTGCAAGCACTCAATGGCATGATTTGGCGTTACAAGGGGCATGTCCTCCTTGGCATCGCATTCATCGTGCTGACGAATGTCTTTGCAGTTTGGGCTCCGTCCATGATCGGAGAGGGAGTGAACACCTTGCGAAGTGCCCAGTCCACCTACCTGATCCCACTGGCTGATGGAACGAATTTTGAAGAGATTGATGGGACCAAACTGACAACGCCTGGCAACTTGACATGGCTGTCCAAGGCGTTGGGTATCGGCGCAATCTCTGCCCCGACACAGGAAAGTGAGGTCTTGGATTGGATTGTGTGGGTGGGAGCGATGCAGGCCGTCCTGTTCCTCGTGGCCTACTTCATCAAGGGCATCTTTTCCTTCCTCACGCGTCAGACCATCATCGTGATGAGCCGGCACGTGGAATACGACTTGAAAGCGCGCATCTACGACCAATACCAACGCTTGGATGCTCAATTCTATCGTGCCAACGACACGGGGGATTTGATGAATCGAATCAGCGAAGACGTCAGCAATGTTCGCATGTATCTCGGGCCGGCCATCATGTATTCGCTGAATTTGGTGGTCCTTGTGTTGATGGTGGTTGGGGTGATGTGGTACATCGACCCCGTGCTGACAGCTTTTGCCCTGCTCCCCCTTCCATTCATGTCGTTGGGAATCTATTGGATTTCCGCCAACATCCACCGAAAGAGCGATGCCAAACAACGCGCCCAAAGTGCCGTGTCAAGCTTCGTGCAACAACACATGGCAGGCATCCGCGTGCTCAAGAGCTTTCACCGAGAGTCCGCGTCGGCCGACAGGTTTGACGAAGAAACGGGCGTGTACAAAAGGCGCGTGCTTGAGCTTGTCAAGGTGGAGGCCATGTTCATGCCCTTGATTGTCTTGCTCGTGGGTTTGAGCACCATCCTGACCATCTATGTCGGGGGGATTCGGGTGGATCGAGGCATCTTGGAATTGGGAGACATTTTTCAATTCGTCTTCTATGTGAACTTGTTGACGTGGCCTTTCGCTTCTGTGGGATGGGTCACTTCGCTCGTCCAAAAAGCCGAGGCCTCCATGGCACGCATCCTCGACTTCATGGAGGCGCGACCTTCCGTCACCGAACCAGCCTCTGACGGACGAATGCAAGGTGTGAACCCAGGGTTTGTCCTCTCCTTTCAAAACGTCTCTTGGACCTACCCAGAGACAGGCATTGAAGCCGTTCATGACCTGAGCTTCACACTGAAGGAGGGTGAGAAAGTTGGCATCACTGGCCGGACGGGATCAGGCAAATCCACTGTGTTGCAGTTGGCCATGCGCATCATGGATCCCACCGAGGGCACCATCTCGTTGGACGGAACGTCCCTGCACGAATGGAAGCTCGAGACCTTTCGTTCTCACATGGCCTATGTGCCCCAGGATGTGTTCCTGTTCTCAGACACCATTGGAGAAAACATTGCCTTTGGCCGAGAAAACGTGGATGCCGATGACATTCAGGTCTCTCTGGCGGCTCGGGCAGCCGGTGTCTCTGAGGATGTTGAGGCTTTTGACAAGGGATACCATACCCTGTTGGGAGAGCGTGGCGTCAATTTGAGCGGTGGCCAAAAACAACGCGTCAGCATAGCCCGGGCCCTGATCCGTCAATCTCCCATTCTTTTGCTCGACGACTGTCTCAGTGCTGTTGATTCTGAAACTGAACATGCCATCTTGTCTGGTCTCTCAGCCTCGGGGAGCACAACGTCTTTGATGGTGAGTCATCGACTGTCTTCGCTGAGGGGAGCGGAACGGATTTTGGTCTTGGATGAAGGCCGACTCGTGGAAGAAGGAACCCATGAATCCTTGGTCGAAGCTGGCGGTTTGTACGCCACGATGTACGCACAGCAACAGGCTCAAGACGATCAAGAGTTTTGAATCCTCAGTGCGCTGTTTAGGGACAAGACGTGCCAAAAACCGACAAATAGAGCAGCAAATCAACGATGCTCACCATGTCCAACTCATTCATGCTTGTGACGCAACCCATGTCACAACCAAAATAGGACAACAACTGAAGCATGTCGCTGACACTGCGTTGACCGTCTTGGTTGAAGTCGCCCATGCAAGCCGACAATTCCGCCTCATCAATGATGCCGTCGCAATTGTTGTCCACACCCGCTGCCAGGGCCTCCGCATTGGGGTACATGGTGGCTTCTCCATCGTTGCAGTCACCTGGCATCAAGGTCCGATTGATCAAGGCCGTGCAACTCCATATGGGCGGCACCAATGAAGTTCCGTATCCATCACCATCTGCATCGAGGTACCAAGCCAATTGAGAGGTTCCCTCATCCATGAGGCCATTGCAATCGTTGTCCCACCCATCGCAGAGCTCTGGTGCGCTTGGGTAAGTGTTGACATTCCAATCCTGACAGTCCAACGGCAGGCTGGAGGTTCCCATGACCTCTCCACACCCCCACACAGGAAGGTCTGGGTTGCCATAGCCGTCTCCATCTTCATCTGCGTAATGCGCTGGCCACAAGGCATCGTCAGTCAAAATGGCAAGAGGCCAAGAACTTCGCTGACTGTTCACAATCAACTGAGGCTGCTTGCCCCCGACACCCCAACCAAAGAATGTGAGCATCACGCTTCCTGGCTCTTGAACAATCCAAGTGCCTGACTCACCTTCCGCCAGTTCCACCCCATCCAACTCCAGGGTCAAGGGAAATGACCATCCCTCTTCCACGTGAAGCACCATGCTCCAAAACCCCGGATCTCCCTCTCCTTGGGCATTGCAACCTGTGATAGACACATTGGTGAGGCGCGCAAATTCAGGTCGCACCATCCACACGCCTTGTTCGATGTGGGACATCGCCACCAATCCCAACTCTTCGAGGATGACGTGTGACCATGCGCCGTGAAATCCGGGGGCATTGGAGAGGGGATCGGGATCAAAAAAACCTCGTTCCACCAACACTGGCGACGCCGGCCATCCATCACTCAACATCCGCAGGCCCGCCCGGTAGTTGCTCTGAAACAACCATTCTCCATGGGTGTATTGGTTGTGATCCGTTGCCATCACGGAAGAATGGTAGGTCTCTGCCAGCCATGGAGCATCGAGATCGGTCAAATCAAACACGAGCGTTCGCGTGCCAGACCCCGAAGACGATTCGTCCAATTCATCCCCCATGAAAGCGTGATCATGGCTGTCCGAGACCCAGACCTGGTGCGCAAACACCGGTGAAGGGTATGTGGCATGGGCAATCTCTGCGATGTCTGTGGGATCTGTCACGTCGAGGATCCAGAGTTTTTGATTGCCCGCAGCAAACAAGAGATCCTTCCCTTGGTGCTCGACATCGGGGCCGGCGTAACGCAAAGCATGGGCATCATGAAACGTACCCCATTCAGCGGCAACGCCATAAATTTCAGGAACTCCAGGGTCGTTGCCATCAAAAATCACTGCTCCGGGACTCATTCCCGATGCACCCAATTGAATCACTTGGCCCGCCATGGGATTCACCGCAAGATTGTGGGCTGTTGCCGGAGCCGCAATGACCGTATCGGCCGCCCACATGGCCACTCCATCGGAAGGACTCCATTCCCGCAACGCCTCCAAATTGAACACTTGCATCCCGTGTTCAGATGCCTCGCTCACCACATACATGGTGTTGCCCAACACCTTGATGTCTCTCCACAAACTGACGACAGACTGGGTCGGCAACTTCCCCATGTACAACATCTTGCCACCAGGCAAGACCTTCAAAAAAGCGGTTCCGTTGGAGCATCCCTCCAACAAATACGTTTGTTCATGTTCTTCATCCCGCCAACTCGCGATGTCGTTGACCTTTTCAGTCATCAAGGAACTCACACCCACAAAATCTACAGCCTCCACATTCCATGACTCTGCCCCTGTGATCAATTCCAAAGAGGTTTGGGCGTTGGCAAGCCTTGTCCAATTCAACCACATCACAACAACACACGCCCCGTGAATCCAGCACATCCAAAAAGGAGGAACAGAGAACATGCGGGAACTTGTATGGTTATGAGAACACATTGGGGGCAAACCAAAGAAGAGGAATTAAGATACGAATGAAATCTCAAATCAAGATAGCCATCACAGGCGCTTCTGGATTGTTGGGGCGAGCCATGGTTGATCACTTCGCTACCCGAGGCCATCAGATTTGGACAATCGGCCGCGGAAAGACCTCTTCCCCCCTGGCGACGGGCCATATTCCGTGGGACCCAGCCCAAGGGATGCTCGAGTCTGATGGGTTGAAAACCATGGACGTCGTGATTCACCTTGCCGGCGCCAATGTGGGACAGCGCTGGACAGCTCGACATCGCCGAGCCATCTTGGAGAGCCGAGTCCTTGGAACGCGGCTTTTGATGCATGCTCTGAAAGAACAAGACTTCAGAGGCACCCTCCTTTGTGCATCGGCCGTTGGGCTGTTTGGGGACAGCGACATGCTTCATGTCGAACGGGATGAGGCCGGTACAGGATTCTTGGCCGATGTGGTGAAAGCATGGGAACAAGAAATGACTTGGGATGATCCCCTTGATTTTCGCGTTGTGGGACTGCGCCTAGGTGTGGTGCTCTCCCCGGATGGAGGGTCTCTTCAACGCATGAAACCCATCTACCGATGCGGACTTGGTGCACCCTTGGGAACAGGAATGCAATGGATGAGTTGGATTCACATCGACGATGCCGTGGGAGCCTTTGACTGGTGCTTGCAGCAAACCCATCTCCGAGGCCCTGTGCATGTGGTGGCACCCCAACCTGTTCAAAACCGGAACTTCTCAAAGGCCCTCGCCCGGGTCTTGGGGAGTCCTCATGTGGCACCTCGGGTCCCATCTTGGGTCCTTCGAATGATGCTGGGCGATCTGGCTGATGTCGTTTTGCACTCTCAACGGGTCTCACCCAGCCTTTTGGAACAATCGGGGTTCATCTGGAGACATCCCGATTTGGAAGGAGCCTTGAAAGATTGTCTCTGCCCCTGAGCATTGCGGGTCATGTGGGTCCATCGTGCCTCCTCGAGAAAGGGATTAGCGCTCCCAACAGAAAATAAAAAGGGCCTCCGAAGAGGCCCTTTCTCATGCTGAAATGCGGCGAAAGACTCGCCACAGACGAGCATCACTTCACCACGAGCTTTTGTGTCATATGCATGGATCCTTGGCTCCATTCTACAAAATACACTCCCGAAGTCCACCCTTGGACATCCAAGGTTTGGGCTCCTTGAGGCAACGTTGCCAACACCCGACCGGTCATGTCTCGAACGAGAACCACCGCGGTCGAAGGAACGTTCATCAAGCGCACTTGGCCCTGAGCAGGGTTAGGTGCCAACGTCCACGCGACGTTCATCTCTTGGACATCATCCGTCGGAGGCAACAACACAGCATCAATCACGTGAACCACGCCGTTGTCAGCTGTCAAATCTGCAACCGTCACGAGTGCTGTGCCATTGATGATGACACCTTCGGCCGTGATGTTGATCGTGATGTCTTGACCGTTCAGAGTCGTGACTGTCATGCCATCGCTCAAGTCGGTGCTCATGACTGTGCCGCTGGCGACATGGTAAAGCAGAATTCCGGCTAAATCCGGATTCGCCAACAAATCCTCAGCCGTCACCTCCAGCGTTTCGAACAATGTGGTGAAGGCCGCGTCCGTCGGGGCAAAGACCGTGAACGGACCTTCGCCTTCGAGGTTGACATCGAGACCAGCCGCGACGACAGCCAATTCCAGGACCGTGTGGTCCTCGCTGTTGGTGATGATGTCTGCAACTGTTGTGGTCTGAGGTGGTGCTGGCAACAAAACTGCATCAATCACGTGAACCACGCCGTTGTCGGCTGTCAAATCCGCAACCGTCACGAGTGCCGTGCCGTTGATCACAACGCCTTCTGCCGTGATGTTGAGCGTGATGTCCTGACCATTGAGCATGGTCACCATCATACCGTCGGTGATGTCTCCACTCATCACACTCCCTGCCGCAGCGTGGTAAGTCAACACCACTTCGAGCATCGGGCTCGCCAAGAACATCTCCAAAGTCACGCCCAACCCTTCGAGCGCCGTTTCAAGCGCGTCATTCGTCGGAGCGAAAACCGTGAAAGGTCCTTCACCGGCGAGATCATCGTCAAGACCCGCTGCCACGACAGCCTGAGCGAGGTACGTGTGTTCTGGGCTTCCCGCAATGATGTCGACTACAGTATTCGTCTGAGGCGCTGCAGGCAACAAAACCGCATCAATCACGTGAACCACGCCGTTGTCAGCCACAATGTCCGCCACAATCACTTGGGCATTGTTCACAAACACGCCATCCGCTGTGATCGTGATGGTGACGTCCTCACCGAGCAAGGTCGTGATGACCTGGCCGTCGCTCAAATCAGCACTCATCGCCAAGCCCGCCACAACGTGGTAGCTCAAAATGTCTCCCAAGGTGGGCAATGCCAAAAGTTGTTCCGCTGTGATGCCCAGAGCAGTGGTCAATACCGTGATGGCCGAATCCGTGGGCGCAAACACCGTAAAGGGGCCTTCACCGCTCAACGCATCCACCAAGCCAGCAGCGACCACTGCTGCTTCGAGCAAGGTGTGGTCTGGGCTGTCCACAATGATGTCAACCACAGTTGTGTCAGACACAACCACGGGGTTGACCGTGATGGAGGCCACCATGCCATTCAAGGCATGCTGTCCAACGCTGCAATCGTAGTTGTAGGTTCCAGGCACATCAAAAGTGACTGTGCCCATGCATACACCTGACGCCATGCCGGACACGACAGGCAGGTAAAACTCTGCCGGGTTGCCAAAATTCTCACCTGAGATGGTGCTGGCAATGCCGTTTACATCGTGGTTTCCGGCAAAATTGATGAATGCCACACTCTCTCCTTGGTTGATCACAAGATCTGAGGGTGTGTATGAAAAGCTCTGGACGTTGATCGTATGGTCAGCTTCACATTGCGCGATGGCCAAGGGAGCGAGAAGCATACCCAAAGCCCAAATGAACATGTGTTTCATGAAACAGGGTTTGAAGGTTGATGACCTGACAACACTCTAAGGCTGGGAATGTTCTTCTTTGATTTTTTTTTGACCCCATTGAACCACGTTCCTCAAAGAGTGTTGTGAGGTTGTGGTGTTCAAAACCACGAGATCGTAAGGTGTTTTGATCCAACTCATTTGGAACAAAGGGCGGCCCACTTCGGTGGGCCGTTTCCTTGACCAATGTTGAGGGCAACCCTCCATCACATGAACTTTGAAGATGCAGCCATGACCCTCCCTCCCTCTCTTTGTTCAGGTCCCATTGCCATTCACTGGTTTCGGCGTGACTTGAGGTGGCAGGATAACCGTGCGCTTCATGCCGCGCTTCAATCGGACCTTCCCGTGGTCCCCATCTTCATTTTTGACCGTCACATTTTGGAGCGACTTGAAGGACCCGAAGACCGTCGGGTGCAATTCCTTCACGACCGCTTGGACCAACTCCGCTTGCACGTCCAAGGATGGAGCGATGTGTGGGTTGTACACTCCACACCCGAAGAGGTCATGACCGCCTTGGCGGAACAGGCGGATGTCAAGGCTGTGTATGCCAACGAGGATTATGAACCATATGCCGTCAAACGAGACCACAAGGTGGCCAATTTTTGGGAGGAGCGCGGCGTACCTTTTCATCGTTTCAAGGACCATGTAATCAAAGCACCGGGTGAGGTACTCAAGCCTGACGGCACGCCTTACACTGTGTTCACTCCGTTCAGCCGTCGTTGGCAGGCTGAGGTCCGCGCCGACGATGTCGCTCCCGCCCCATCGGAACACCACCTTGGCAATCTTCACCGATTCAGTGCTCCACCCACGCCTGCCTTGACTGATTTGGGATTTTCCGCCATCAAGGTCTCGTTTCCCGATCCGCACATCGACGCCAAGGTGTTGGCATCCTACGCCGAACGGAGAGACCTCCCTGCCATCTCTGGGACATCGCGCATCAGTGTTCACCTTCGCTTTGGAACCCTCAGTGTAAGAGAAGCCTACGCCCAAGGAATCAAGCACAGCGATAAATGGGTGACCGAACTGGTTTGGAGAGAGTTCTACCAAGCCATCATGGCTGCCTTTCCACACAGCATGGAAAGCGCGTTCAAGCCTGCCTATGACAGGGTGCCGTGGCGGCATGATGGGGAGCAATTCGAGGCTTGGAAAGAAGGCCAAACAGGCTATCCTCTCGTGGATGCAGGCATGCGGGAGTTGAAACACACGGGATTCATGCACAACCGTGTCCGGATGGTCGTGGCTTCTTTTCTGTGCAAGCATTTGTTGCTGGATTGGCGATTGGGCGAGCGTCATTTTGCCGCCCAATTGCTCGATTTTGAACTTGCGAGCAATGTGGGCGGCTGGCAATGGGCAGCCGGAACTGGATGCGATGCTGCTCCCTATTTTCGGGTCTTCAACCCCACCTCACAGTGGACCAAATTCGACCCCAAAAGCGACTATGTTCGCCGGTGGGTCCCCGAGTTTGAAAGCCTCTCATACGCTCGCCCCATTGTCGACCATGCCTTTGCGCGTCAACGAGCCATAGACACCTACAAACAAGCGTTGACTTCCGAGTGAACCAAGGCGTACCTTGGACCCATGCAGGGAATGTTTCAGGGTTTGAAAGTCTTGGACCTGTCCACCGTGTTGGCAGGGCCACTTGCCGGGACATTCCTGGCTGAAGGAGGTGCCAGGGTACTCAAAATTGAACCCCCTACTGGGGATGTAACACACACCTGGAAATCAAGCTCAGAGAACCACGTTGGCACCTCTGCCTACTACGAATCAGCCAATGAAGGAAAAGAAGTCTTTCGGGTGGATTTGAAAACTCCCCAAGGTCAGAGTTGGCTCAAGCACGAGCTCGAAGACACCGACGTCTTGATCCAAAACATGAAATGGAGGGATCTTCAAAGCATGGGGTTGATGCCCGATGCTCTAGCCCGTGATTTCCCGAAGTTGGTTCATGCGCGCCTCGTGGGCTACGAATGGGACACCGACCGATTGGCCTACGACGTCGTGGTTCAAGCTGAAACCGGATTCATGGCCATGAATGGCCATGCAGAGACTCCCCCTTGCCGTCTGCCCGTGGCCTTGATGGACATCTTGGCCTCACACCAGTTGCGATGTGCCGTGTTGACGGGACTCTGGAAACGTGCGGAAGGCTCCGGGGGATGCTATGCCGAAGTCAGTTTGTTGGGTTCTGGCCTGACCGCCTTGGCCAACCAAGGGACAGCCGTGTTGATGAACCAAGCCCGCCCCCAAAGAATGGGGTCGCAACATCCCCACATCGCTCCCTATGGAGATTTGCTACCCACCTTGGACGGGGATGTGGTTTTGGCTGTGGGGAGCGATGTTCAGTTCCTGCACCTTTGTGAGGTCCTTGGATTGGACGAATTGGCCCACGATGCCAAATACAAGGACAACACGCGCAGGCTCGAGCATCGGGCGCAGCTCATGGCCGTGTTGTCCGAGGCTTCCAAATCTCTGTCTCGCCCGGACCTATTGAAGGCCCTGCACAAGGCCAAAGTGCCTGCTGGCGCCGTGTTCAATGTGGATGAAGCGCTGAATCAACCCCACGTTCAAGAGGCCTACGTGGTGGGAAAACCAGGTCGACGCAAACTGAAAACCTCAGCCTTCCAGCTGCACCATTTGTTGCCCTGAGAAAGAATCCTTGGCTCCAACCTCGGCTCCAACCTCGGCTCCAACCTCGGCTCCAACCTCGGCTCCGAAACAAAGGCTCCGAAACAGAGGCTCCAACCCTTTGCGATCGCCTTTCTTGTTCCTTACGGTTGGACTGGAATCCTGACCTCGTACCGTTTCCCCGTGGGAACCTCGAGGTAGTCCTTGCGCATCCAAGGATTGAAAGCCTTCAGCTCTCGAAGAGTGGTGTGATGGTCTAAAGCAAACGTCGACAAATCAGTCACAGAGGTCGTCACGTCTACTTTGTCGTACACCAAAGGACTGTAGACATCCTTGGACGACAAATGAAAACCATATCGCTCTGGAGTTTCCATCACCTCCCTCAATGCAAGCAGGCGATACACATACCGCGCCGTTTCAGAATTGAGATGAAGATCCCAGTACGTTTGGACGTGCTGATCATCCAATGCATTTTCCACCCCTGCCTGCCCCATGTTGTACGAAGCGGCAGCCAGCACCCAACTTCCAAAGCGCGCTTGGGCCTTTTTGAGATATGCACATGCGGCTCGCGTGGATTTTTCAACGTGATAACGCTCATCGACTGTGCCTGACACTTCCAATCCAAACTCTGGCGCAGTTCCTTTCATGAACTGCCAAAACCCCGTAGCACCCGCAGAACTCACGGCTTGGCTCAACCCACTTTCAATGACTGCGAGGTATTTGAAATCCTCGGGCACCCCTTCCTCAGCCAAAATCGGCTCAATCACAGGAAACCAACGCGATGCACGCTTCAAGTACAGAATGGTGGAACTGTGACGGTAGGTGTTGACCACCAGCTCCATGTCCAATGCTTCACGGACCCCAAAATCATGCATGGGGACGGGTTCTCCAAACAACGTCAATTCTCCCGGCACCGCGGGCGCGATCACTGGTGCATGACGGGGTGTGACGACGGCAAACTCAGGAACCTTGCTGGCCTCGGTGGTGTTGGCTGTCCATGCCATCATTCCACCGAGGATTGCGATTGTTCCAACAAACTTCCAACCCAGTGAGGATTGAGCAGGGGTATTCAATGCATCCATCAGACCTCAAATGTCAACGTCATCCACCCCGTTTGGGCTGTGCTTCTCACAGACTTTCAACAGCCGATGACGCACAACTCCAGTTGCAATTCAACCACGAATTGACAGGGGGTCAAAATGGAGATTGAAAGTCCAAAAATCCGGGAGCCGCCGCATCCTTGACACTCAATGACGGTTCCGTCGTCCCCCAATCAATGGCGAGGTTTGGATCATCCCAACGCAGAGCGCCTTCTGCTGTGGGCTCGTACAGTCCCGTGCACAGGTAGTGAAAGATGGTTTGGTCTTCGAGCGCCAAAAATCCGTGCCCAAATCCCGGGGGAATCCAATATTGCCAACCCTCCTCGCCGGACAACCGCACAGCGTGGTGCTGTCCGTACGTGGGGCTGTCCTTCCGGAGGTCCACCGCCACATCCAAGACTGAACCACTCACCACCCGGACCAATTTGCCTTGCTCATGAGGTGGGGCTTGAAAATGCAGCCCCCGTAGCACCCCCTTCGAGGAACGACTTTCGTTGGCCTGCACAAATTGCACCTCGGATCCAACGGCCTGATTGAACAGGGTTTGATTCCACGTCTCAGAAAAGCTTCCACGGCTGTCACCAAACACCCTTGGCTTCACCAAGAGCAGTCCGGCAATGGGGAGTTGTTGAATTTCCATGGCTCAATCAGCGTCACAATGCGATGGCTTCCGACGACACCCGCGATCTTGACTCCCAGGCAGAGGGATGCATCGCACAAGCGCACTCAAAGCCTGGAGACCGACCTCTCTTCTCATTGGGAAACCAACACTTGGTAGGTCAACCACAAGGAAGTGAACGTGGTGATGAGCTGCGCCACAGGGGCGACATCACTCAAGACCTCCCGGACAATCTGGGGATTGGATTCGACGTAGATGATGTCATTCGCTTGGACCACGGTTCGGGCTGCCCTCATCCCTTCGATGGTGCTCAGGTCCATGGAAAAAATTTGGTTGTCATCCTCGACTTGGCGAATCAACTTCACCCGGCTAGAGCGACCTCTTTGGCGGATCCCGCCGGCCTGGGCCAACACTTCGACCACAGTTGTATTTTGATTCTCCAGTGTGATCACCGCCGCCTGTCCGGCCTCTCCTGGGAACACCAGGACTCGGTTGTTCACCACGGCAATCAAGGCATAAGGATCAACATATTCGGCAGCGTATGCTTCTTGAACCCTTTCCTCGGCCTCTTCCATCGTCAAGCCCTCCAGCAACACCGGACCGACCTCCGGCAAATCCACTGTCCCGTTGGGCTCCACCCGATACACCACCCCGCCACGTTGCTGTTGTTGTAGCATTTGCTGTCCCCCTCCTTCCTCGAGCGCCCCAGCCGTCATGGCCATCAGGCGCTGTCCCTTGTTGGAATAAAGTTGCACGGTCAAACGATCGTTTGGCGCGATTGTGTACTCTACACCTTGTGCCTTGGACAAATCATCGAAGACAAATTCGGCCGAGGTTTTGAACATCAAATCACGGTTGACGTTGCATCCTGCCAACAGAGCACCTAGCACCGAAAGCAGCACAATGGGAACGACGTTTCTCATCATGTGCCCGAAGGTACGGCTATCTTCGCGCTGTGTTGAATTCTGCCCATCACAGATTGCGCGCCATGGAGCCTCAAGACTTGGAGTTGCTCTTCGACTGGGAAAATGACAGTGCGCACTGGTGGATGGGGGCGACCAACCTCCCCATCAGCCGCGAAGCCATGCGCAATTTCATCGCTGGGAATCACGACGTGTATCGCGATCGTCAGCTTCGTTGGATGCTGGATGCCCAGGTGGACGAGGCGTGGCAAACCATCGGGGCCCTCGACCTTTACGATGTGGATCCCAGGCACTTGAGGGCAGGCACCGCCATTCACATCGTAGAGCCCGCACGCCGTCAAGGTCATGGATTGGAAGGCCTGCGTTTGTTGAAGGCTTATGCCCACCATCACTTGGGCCTCCGACAAGTCTATGCCGAAATCCCGAGCGGCCATGTTGCCTCCGAGGCTCTGTTTGGTGCTGCCGGTTTTGAAATGTCTGGCATGATGGCCTCGTGGATTCGATCACCTCATGGGTGGAAGGATGTTTCCGTTTGGCAATGTTTGTTTGACAAACCCTGCGACCCATGACACGAAAACGTCGTGCCTCGCTTTCCACATGGATCGTGGGAATCTTGGGATGCATGGTCCTGGTTGGAACCTGCGCTTGGTGGGGTTACAACCGATGCTTCTCGACCCCTTGGTTGTCGTCACCGACTTGTGTGGACATCTCACCCCACACCGCAGCCCCTGAGCGTCTTCAAATCGTCATGACTCAACTCGAAGCAGTGGACCATGCATCGATGCTGCATACGTACCTCTCTGTGCGGGGTTGGCAGGACCGTCTCAAGGTCGGTCGTTACTGCCTTCATCCCGACGAGTCCATCGCAACAAGCGCCGCGAGAATGGTCTCGGGAGACCGAGAAGTGGTACGCGTGGTTGTGAGATCTGGACGTGATTTGGGACCCATTGCAGGCACCATGACACGGCGCTTGTTTGCCGACAGCATCGCGATGATGGAGGTGCTAGGGCGCGACAGCATGTTGTGGCGCATTCTTCCCAATACCTACGAATTGTGGTGGGAAACCGATGAAACTGGCTTGGCACAACGTTTAATCCGGGAACATGACACATGGTGGACCGAAGAGCGACTGGCAAGGGCCAGGGCCTTGGGACTGACCCCGCGAGAAGCCACCATTCTAGCCTCCATCGTCCAAGCTGAAACTGCCGCCTTGTCTGAAGCGCCCATGGTCGCTGGCCTCTACCTCAACCGTCTGAGGATTGGCATGGCCTTGCAGGCCGATCCAACCTTGATTTTTGCGCTGAATGATCCGAGCATTCGCCGCGTCCTGGACGTCCACAAAGAAGTGGACTCTCCCTACAACACCTACAAGAATGCAGGCCTCCCTCCCGGACCGATTCGGGTTGTTGACCCCCGATACATCCAGAGTGTGTTGCATCCCGCCGAGCATGACCACCTGTACATGTGTGCCGAGCCCGGTGGTGAAGGAACCCACCGTTTTGCAACCACCTACCGAGAACATCTCCGCAATGCCCGGGCGTACCAACGGTGGCTGAATCAACAACGCATCTTTCGATGAGGAAGGGCATTTCTGGCATTTGTCGAGGCCTCATGGCCTTGGGTGCTTTGTCAGCATGGTGTTTGGACGACCTTCAGGCCCAAACGCCCTACAATTTGCGCAACCAAGAGGCCACTGCCTACCGGCTTCAATCGCCTCCCACCCGTGATGGATTCTTGGACGAAGAGGTATGGCGGACTCACCCCGGAGCGACTCATTTCACCCAAAACTCCCCTTTTCCCAACACCGCACCTCACCACAAGACCACGTTCTGGGTTGCCTATGACGACCACAACCTCTATGTGGCTGCCTTCATGGAGGACAATGCCCCTGATTCTATTTTACAACAGCTCAGCGAGCGCGACTTCATTGAGAATTCAGATGAATTCGGGTTTTGGGTAAGCCCTTACAACGATGGCATCAACGCGGTGGGATTTGTCACCACCCCTCGCGGGCTGATGTCGGATTTCATCCTGACCGCCAATGGCGATGACCCTGCTTGGAATGGTGTCTGGGAGGCCAAAAGCGCCATCCATGCCGGTGGATGGTCCACAGAGATTCGAATCCCTTGGAGTCAATTTCGGATGCCCAAACGGGAAAGCAACGAGACCCAAACATGGGGGATGAACGCATGGCGGATTGTGCGTCGGACACGTGAAGAATCTGTTTGGAATGCGCTTGACCCCACCCAAGATGGATGGGTGAACCAAGGCGGGGTGCTGCGAGGCATTCAAGGCGTCAACACCCCTCCTCGCGTCGCGGTCTTTCCCTACCTAAGCACCTACGCGCAGACGGCATTGGATGACAATGGAACGCGGCAATGGGCGCTTCCATTCAATGGTGGTCTCGACGCCAAGGTCGGCCTTGGAGACGCCTTCACTGTGGACATGACGTTGGTGCCCGATTTTGGCCAAGTGGTGGCGGACAACCTCGTGCTCAACTTGAGTCCCTATGAGGTGCGTTTTGACGAAAACCGCCCTTTCTTCTTAGAAGGGACTGACCTGTTCAACAAGGGCGGGCTCTTCTACAGCCGACGCGTAGGATCCGAGGGTCAACTGTTCAATGCCACCAAGTTCAGCGGAAGAACATCTTCGAGCACGGGGCTGGGCGTGTTTCAAGCCTTGGCAAGAGATTCCACCTTGGAGGGCGAAGGACTTACGTCTTACACCGTGGCTGTTGTAGACCAAAACCTCCCCAACAATGGATACATCACGGCCTTGAGCACTGCCACGGTCCGGACCGGTTCGCGTCGCGATGCCTATGTCCAAGGCGCCGAGTTCAATGTCCGCAACAAAGCGAACAGCCTCATGGTGGGCGGGAGTGCTGCTGTGAACACCATGGAACAAGGGGACACACTCAGCCATGAGGAGGGACACAAGTGGTCCCTCATGGCTGCACGAACCTCCGGCAATTTCAGATGGAATTTGGGGCATTACAGAGAATCGGAATCGTTCAACCCCAACGACCTTGGATACCTCGCAGCTCCCAATGAAGTCGTGTCTTTTGGCGGTTTGGAATATGCCCTGTATCAACCCTTCGGCGGGTTCAACCGCATGTGGTGGGAAGTCAACACTGAACACACCCAGCTGTTCGAACCTCGCGCTTTCAGCAATTGGACCATGCAAAGTGAATGGGGGGCAATCACCCGGCGTTTCTGGTTCAACAAATTGACTTTGGAATGGCAACCGCGTCAAGGCCAGGATTTCTTTGCCTCCCGCATCGATGGCATCCCTTGGACCACACCGTCATCGGGGGGAATCGGTGCTGTGACCTCCACCGACTACCGAAAGGCCATCGCCCTCGATGCGTTTGTGAAGCGCGTTTGGCGCCCAAACCACCCGGATTGGCAGGAATTCTATGTTCGCGTGGCGCCTCGCTTTCGGTTTTCCGACCACTTCAGTGCCAACTACGTGTGGAGCTGGCAAGTGCGAAAAAACGAACAAGGCTGGGCAGATCTTTTCGAGGACGACATCTGGGGTGGTCCCGTGAGTTTGTTTGGACAACGAGAAAACACGAGTCACACCCACGTGCTTTCAGCATCTTACCTGTTCAATCCGCGGCTGAGTCTTTCGGCCCGCATTCGCCACTACTGGAGTGTTGTCGACTACCACAACTTCTTTGAACTGCAAAGCGATGGGAGTTTGGTCCAAACACCTTGGGCAGACACCTTCATGAATGCTGATGGCATCACCTCACCGCAGGACGTCAATTACAACGCATGGAGCGTGGACTGGGTGTGTCGGTGGATTTTTTCGCCAGGCAGCGAAATGAACGTCGTGTGGAAGAACACCCTGAACAGCAGAGGCAACGTGCTCGCCTCTTCTTATGCTGACAATTGGGAATTGATGCTGCAAGAAGGGTTCGTCAACTCACTGTCTATGAGGGTATTATACTACCTTGATTACAGCATGATTGACCCCAAAAGAGCCCCCACCAACCGGCAATGACCAATCGTTGACGAGGCTGTTGATGGGCTCAAGGGCGCCATTGCAACGATCCATTCCATGAGGTTTGGTTGCCCACGGAATCTGTCACTCGAAGGGACACCGGCACGGAAATGCCGGTGGGATGCACGCCGTCCGAAGCTTGGTAAGTCACCATGTGGCGCTTAGGATCCCACACCACCCGAGCCCATTTCCCATCAATGCGCAAATCCAAATCATCGACACCCGAAAGCGCATCATCCACCCACCACACAGCATCCCCATTCCCCACCAAGGGTGATCCACTGTGATAAGGCTTTACTTCGGGCCGGAGGGTGTCACGCTGAACGTGCCAATGACCACCTTCACTCAAAGTCCCGTGCAAGAGTCCCCTCTCAAACGAAGCGATTTCAACCTCGGTGGGTTCCCCAGCCTGGTTTGTTTGAACGAACACCCATCGATCCGTGGGCCACGATTCAGCTGGCACGCTGCCGTGGAATGTCGAAAGGGTCTCGACGCGGACTGGCAACCGCCAAGAAACCCCCATGCCTTTGCGATACGGAACCGTGGTGGGTTCGAGGTGGAGCGACATTCCATCCAAAGCCATGTCGCAACTGACTTGCTCCGGCTCGTAAAACACGTTGGCAGGCCAAGTCACCTTGGCATGGGCTCCACTGGCGGACTCCACCTCCACCCCGCCCGATTCTTGGGGAGTGGCCAGCACCCCAGAGGGTCGGAGCAAGGAATCACCGGTCCATACACGTCCCTTCAACTTCCACACAGCCAACGACGCATTGCCTGCCGCATCGGTCACCTCAACTCTGACCAAGGCACACTGCCCCTCTTTGAGGTGAATCCATCCATCCGAAGGTGCTGTTTGATAAATGGGCAACGCATTGGTTGACAGGCGATGCAAGCGGTGAACTTGCCTCTTGGTTTCTGCCCACACAGGATACAAGGTGTGGGCATTCATGTCTTTGTTGACCCCAAAATCCAACGATTCCAGTTCGAATTCGTGGGTGGATACGACACGGCCATCTACTTCAATTTGGCTGGAAAGTGTGCGGATGCCGCACACATTGTTTGCCCCATTCAACAAGTCATATGCCTCCACAGATGCCCTCCACGTCAAAGGCACTTCTACTGTATCCGCCATCGGGTCGATTCTGTCGCGCTGCCCCCTGAATCCTTCGATCCAGAGGCCTCCGAGCACCGGGGGCCTTGAGTCCTCCTTCACAATCCAGCCATCGAGGGGGTTCAAAGGGTGCTGGGTGTTCGTTGAACGAATTTCAAAATGCAAGTGGGGTCCCCCACTCCCGCCCGTGTTTCCACTCCAACCCAAGGTGTCACCTGCCTGAAAACACAGTGAGTCCAAAGGCATGGGGTTGGCATCCAAACCCAAGGTTCGTCCCTTGTAGGTTCGAGCCACAGCCCACGTTTGCACTGCGGATTCGAAGGATTGGAGATGGGCGTAAACCGTGGTCACTCCGTCGGGTCCTTCAAGGTACAGGGCATTCCCGTAGCCCCAAGGGGACATCTTGACACGACCCACACATCCAGCGGTTGCGGCGAGCACAGGCAACCCTTCGCGTCCCTCTGTTTTCAGGTCAACCCCCGTGTGAAAATGATTGCCACGCAATTCTCCAAAATTCCCACTCAAGTACAAGGGAATGTCGAGTGGATTCACCCATTCATGCTTCGCTTTGAACGAGACCGGGTCGAGGGTTTGTCCTCTGAGCATTCCCGAGACCAAGGCCATTCCTAGACAGAGCAACAAGCGGGACCGAACTCGGAAAACCAGACAAGGATGGTGGGCCAAACCCAAGGCGAACACCCTGGCATCGCACCCACAAAATCCCTTGTTAAGTGGCCCCCACAACGAGGGATTGAAACGCGCGTGTGCCTGTTCATGAAGCATGGTGTAAAACTACACGTTGGTGTCCCCCTCACACTTCTTGGCAATGCCCTACTTTTGTCTACAGCAACGCGTTCATGACTAAAGATCAATCCCAACTGACTTCGCTCTTGGAAGCCACCGACGCACTTCTTCAGGCCCACGTGCTCCTGAAAGAAGAACATCGGGTGGTGAAGGAACGGCTTGAGGAGGCATTGTCGGCACTGGATGAGCTGAAATCTGAACGGGAAGCGAACAACCCACATTCACCCCCAACGACAGAATCTTCCCCGCTCTCTGCGGATGAACTGGACGCGTTGGTGGAGGAAATCGATTCTTGCATCGCACTTCTCAATCCTTGAGAACAGGCACCATGGAAACCCACAACATCCACATCGGCGGACGAACATACCCCATGACCTTGGAGGTCGATGAGGTGAACAAAGTTCAGGAAGCTGCCAGGCTTGTGGACCGCCACATCGCAACCTTGAAATCGCAATATGCCATCAGTGACCGCATCGATTTGATGGCCATGGCTGCACTTCAAATTGCTGCACAAACTGGTTCCAGCCCATCGAAAGTATCTTCTCCGTCATCGGAGAGCAGCACCTTTGATTGGCCTGTCGACCGCATGGATCAACTCCTTCTCCGCATCCAAGAAGTCCTCGCTCGGTGACGGTTCTGTATTGAACCTATCCATCCATGACACCAATCATTGCCGCAGCCCTGGGAATCGTCCTCGGTTCAGGTCTAGGCTACTTCCTGTTTTTAAAGGTCCTCACAGGCAAAGCGGACAGCATTGTTCGCGAAGCTGAATTGCGCGGAGAGGCCATCAAAGAGAAAAAAATTCTTCAAGCCAAAGAGAAGTTCATCGAGCTGAAAGAGAAGCAAGCGAACCAGCGGAAGGATCTCGACCGCAAATTGAATGAACGCGAAGAGCGCATCAAACGAACAGAAAGCAATCTGCAACGATCCATCGATCAAAACAAAAGTGCAGAACGCAAACTTCAGCAAGACCAAGAAAAAGTCGAACAGCGACTCCAAGTCCTCGAGAAGAAGCAAAAAGAACTCGATGGAGATCAGCAGAAAGCTCTCGAAGTACTCGAGAAGTTAAGCGGTATGACCGTGGAAGATGCCAAGACATCCATGGTGGAGCAGGTCAAAGGAGAAGCACGAGCCATGGCTGCCTCTGTGGCCCAAGAGATCATTGACGAAGCCAAGGAACGCGCCAATGCCGACGCGAAGAAGATTGTGATCCAGACCATTCAAAGGGTTGCCACGGAACACAGCGTCGAAAATTCGGTTTCGGTTTTCCAAATCAAAAACGACGATGTCAAGGGACGGATCATCGGGCGGGAAGGACGCAACATTCGTGCGCTAGAAGCAGCCACTGGGGTCGAATTCATTGTGGACGACACGCCAGAAGCCATCATTCTGTCCTGCTTTGATCCAGTGCGTCGCGAAATTGCCCGTTTGAGCTTGCACCAATTGGTCACAGACGGCCGAATCCACCCAGCGCGCATTGAGGAAGTGGTGGAGAAAGTGACCAAGAAATTGGAGGAAGAAATTGCGGAAACGGGCAAGCGAACCTTGATTGATTTGGGCATTCACAACATGAAAAGTGAATTGGTTCGCATGGTGGGTCGGATGAAATACAGGTCCTCTTATGGCCAAAACCTGTTGCAGCACAGCCGAGAGGTTGCCAACCTTTGTGCATCCATGGCGGCCGAATTGGGCTTGGATGCCAAAGCTGCCAAACGGGCGGGACTTCTTCACGACATCGGCAAGGTGAGCGACGAAGAAAGTGAATTGCCACACGCACTTCTCGGAATGAAGATCGCCGAGAAGTTTGGTGAACGTGGGGACGTGCTGAATGCCATTGGAGCCCACCATGACGAGATTGAAATGACCAGCCTGCTCTCCCCCATCATCCAAGTCTGTGACGCCATCAGTGGCGCACGTCCAGGTGCACGTCGGGAAATGGTGGAAGCGTACATCCAACGGCTCCGTGACTTGGAGAATCTGGCCTTGGAATATCCAGGAGTGACCAAATCATTTGCCATCCAAGCAGGCCGTGAATTGCGCGTGCTCGTGGAAAGTGACCAGGTCAGTGATGAACAAGCCGATCAGTTGTCGTTTGAAATTAGCCAGCGCATCATGAACGAAATGACCTACCCCGGTCAGGTGAAAATCACCGTGATTCGTGAACGTCGCGCGGTGAGCATCGCACGCTGATGACACAGGAGGGATCCACACCCTCCATGGGCGTTTCCCTGAGTTGGCAGACGCTCAATGTGATGCTGCAAGTGGGGTTGCAGTTGATCTACATGGCCCTGCTGGCACGGTGGATTGCCCCAGAAGACTTTGGCGTGATGGCCATTGCTTTGGTGGTCGTGGGTGTGGTTGAAATCTTCGCCCAGGTAGGCATTGGCCCATCGATTGTTCAGCAACCCCATCTCACCCCTTCCCACATTGCCACAGCATGGTGGTTCAGTGCCGGTTTGGGTCTGGTGTTCTTTGCGGGCATGTACCTCGCCGCACCCGCCCTTTCCGCGCATTACGAGACTCCGGCACTATGCCAAGTGCTGCGTTGGATCTCACTCAGTTTTGTCATCTCGGGCTTCAGTGTGGTGTCCAGAAGTCTGTTGATCAAACGCATGGATTTTCGCGCGCTCACCGCGTGTGCCTTGGCTGGCATGGTGGTAGGGAACTTGGGAATTGGATTGTGGATGGCCTCCCAAGGCGCAGGTTTGTGGGCCTATGTCACGGCGCTTCTGGTCCAAAACGGAGTTCTGAGCCTCGGATATGTGTGGTTTGCCCGAATCCCCCTGCATGCGAGATGGGATGGAGCTGCTTTAGGCTCCCTGTTGACTTATGGTGGCCGTAGCACCGTCTTCAACCTGCTCACCTATGCCGGGGCGAAAGTGGACATGCTGATGGTGAAGGAATCCCTCGGCTGGCGGGACGTAGGATGGTACGACAGGGCGGTGTATTTGATGGGGCTCCCGGTCACAGTGCTGGGAAAGCTTGGTGACAGTGTGCTTTTTAGCGGGCTTTCTGCCATGCAAGACAACCGTGACCAACTACGAGCCACATCCCTGCGTGGTTTGCATTTGATCTCCCTCCTCACCCTTCCGATGACCATTGTGCTTGTGTGGCAGGCCGAGGGAATCACGAGGTTGATCTTGGGGCCCAAGTTTGATGGAGCGGCACCCCTAGCCCAAACGCTGTTTCTCGCAGTGGCCCTTCGTGCACTCACCAAATTGGGAGACGCAAACATTCGAGCCTTGGACGGACTTCGCTGGGGGATCACCATCAAGTTGGTGTTCCTCGGAACCTTGGCGGTCGGGGTTCAATGGGCCCTGACCCGAGGACACGGGTCTCAGGGCGCCGCGTGGGCTGTCGTCGCGGCATCAGGTGTTCAGTGGCTGCTGACCATGGGATGGATGACCCAAACATTGGGCATCTCATGGCCGGAGTTGTTACGCTTCGTGCGTCCAGGCATCGGCATGGCGATTGCAGTGGCCATTCCCATGGGGGCTATCCCCTCCTCGGCTTGGTGGGTGTCCACAGCGATTGCGGTGTGTCTGGCCGTGTGTGCAGCCCTAGTCTTTCCCGGATTGGCCTTGCCCAAGGCCGTGGATCCTCAAGGGACCCTTCGCTCATGGGTTGCAGCGCGCTTGCCCATGCGCGGTTTGCGTTCGCGTTGGGAGTCATGACGCGGCCCGAGGGTCGTGACGCACCCCAAGGGTCATCCAAGACCCGAGGGTCGTGACGCACCCCAAGGGTCACCCAAGACCCGAGGGTCGTGACGCACCCCAAGGGTCACCCAAGGCCCGGGGTTGGAAGAACCGCGCGGGTAACGAACAGGTGATGAACAATTGAGGCTATCCAAGGGTTTTCGACACATGAAACTTATGATGAATACATTCCTGATCGTTTTGGTGCTTGTCGGCGTTGGAGCCCTCGTGGCTTGGAAAGCCTTCAATGCCAACCACCACTACACACCACAACCTGCCATGGCCTCTTTTCACGATTTGGTTGCAACCACCCTCGAAGGAGATGAATTTGCGTTTGACCAGCTTGCAGGCAAGCGCGTGTTGATCGTGAACACCGCCTCCAAGTGCGGTTTCACTCCGCAGTACGAATCCCTCGAAACGCTGCACCAGCGGTATGGTGACCAAGGTTTGGTGATTCTCGGATTTCCTTGCAACCAATTTGGGAAACAAGAACCTGGTTCTTCCGATGACATTCGATCGTTCTGCAGCAAGAATTATGGGGTGAGTTTCCAAATGATGGAAAAAATCGACGTCAAAGGTGACAACCAGCACTCAGTGTATGCTTGGCTCACTCGCAAGGAACTCAATGGGGCGGGTGACCACTCTGTTCGTTGGAACTTTCACAAGTTTCTCGTGAATGAACAAGGAGAATTGGTGGCAGCCTTGGGAAGTGGCGCAGACCCTCTTGGGGATGAAATTCTGTCCTTCGCGGCAGGTCGCTGAGCATGCCAAGCCTCAACGTGGAAAAAGCGTGCCTCTGGGTGCGCTTTTTTCATGTTTGAATGAGGGAGACCTCCTTTCAAATCCTGAACTTTGCCTCACAAGGAACCCATCATGTCCAAGATTCACAACTATTCCGCAGGCCCCTGCATTCTTCCCCCCGAAGTCCTCCAAGAAGCCGCTGATGCGGTTCGCCAATGGGAGGGTCAAGGGCTTTCATTGATCGAGATGTCCCACCGCAGCAAACCTTTTGTGGCAGTGATGGACGAATGTCGGGCGTTGACCAAAGAATTGCTCGGGCTTCCCGACAGGTTTGAGGTGCTTTATCTCCAAGGTGGAGCGAGTTTGGGATTCCTGACCGCTGCGTACAACTTCTTGCCTGAAGGTGGGCGCGCGGCCTACACAGATACAGGAACGTGGGCAGCCAATGCCATCAAAGAGGCCAGACACCTCGGCGACGTCGATGTGGTGGCTTCCTCCAAGGCTGAGAATTACAACCACATCCCCACCCTTGGTGAGGTCCATTCGGGTCATGCGTACCTCCACATCACCACCAACAACACCATCTACGGAACCCAATATGCTGAGATGCCAAAGGTTCCCGTGCCCTTGGTGGCAGACATGAGCTCCGACATCATGAGTCGAACCTTTGATCCAGAACCATTCGCCTTGATTTATGGTGGGGTGCAGAAAAACATGGGCCCCGCGGGAGCGGTCATGTACGCTGTGGATCGTGAACGTCTCGGTGCCACAGGACGGAACATTCCATCGTACCTCGATTTGAATGTTCACTTGAGCAAGGACAGCATGTTCAACACACCCCCTGTGTTTTCGGTATTCACCACCTTGCTTACGCTGCGCTGGCTTCAGGCCCAAGGCGGGGTAGCAGCCATTCAACAGGTCAATGAAGCGAAAAGCGCACTCCTGTACAGTGAAATTGATCGCAACCCCTTGTTTGTGGGGCACGCCTTGATGGGAAGCCGCTCTCACATGAATGTCACTTTCCGTCTCAACCACGAAGAACATGCCGCCGCCTTTGACAAGTCGTGGAATGAAGCTGGGATCAGTGGACTGAAGGGTCACAGAAGCGTGGGTGGATACCGCGCATCCATGTACAATGCCTTGCCTCTAGAAAGCGTGCAGGTGTTGGTGGATGTCATGAAAGAACTTGAACGAACCCAAGGCTGACCTTTAGGGTAAGCCCTCCCTCCCCTGTGTTGCAACTTGCCATTGAAAACCCAACCACAAACCAAGCACCCATGAACATTCTCGCCAACGACGGCATCAGCCCTTCTGGAGCGCAGGCCTTGCTCGATGCCGGCCATCATTTGCACACCTCTTTTGTGGAGGCCGACCAACTCGAAGCGTTCATTCACGAGCACGACATTCACGGAATTTTGGTGAGATCAGCCACCCAAGTACGCCAGCCTCTGATTGACGCTTGTCCCGGATTGAAGTTCATCGGACGGGGCGGAGTGGGCATGGACAACATCGACGTTGAATACGCCCGCAACAAGGGAATTGCAGTCTTCAACACGCCAGCGTCTTCATCGCAAAGTGTGGCTGAGCTTGTGATGGGCCATTTGTTCACCCTTGCAAGGTTTTTGCATCACAGCAATCGCGCGATGCCCACCGACGGCCAAACCGGCTTCAAGGCTCTGAAAAAGGCCTACGGAAAGGGCACAGAGTTGCGCGGCAAAACCCTTGGCATTGTGGGCTTTGGTCGCATTGGAAGGTCTTTGGCCTCGTACGCCCTTGGCTGTGGCATGGATGTGGTGGCGCATGATCCGTTTGTAGAGCATGGAAATGTGTCTTTGACCATTGGAGGCCAAACGCTTGAGGTGGACTGCCCCTTGCTTTCCCTGCAAGACTTGCTCGCTCAATCGGACATGGTCAGCATTCACGTTCCCGCCCAAGCGGATGGAAGCGCCGTGATTGGATCGGGAGAATTGGCCAAAATGAAGCGTGGGGCTTTCTTGGTCAATGCGGCCCGCGGTGGTTCCGTGGACGAAGATGCCTTGATGGCTGCTCTTGACAGCGGCCACTTGGCGGGAGCCGCATTGGACGTGTTTGTGGGAGAGCCCTCACCACGTGCTGATGTCACGACCCATGCCCAATTGTCATTGACCCCTCACATTGGCGCTGCCACGGAGGAGGCACAGGATCGCATCGGACTGGAATTGGCAGCCCAAATCGAAGCCTTGTCATGACCAAGACCCGGGCCTTGATGGTGCCCTTGGCCGCTGTGACTCCACCGCGGCACATGGCCCATCTGGTGGCTTCGCGGTCCTATTTGAGCTACAACCGGGCAGAGCTTCAAGACAAATTGAAGCACAATCCCTATTCCTACATTCAGGTCATCAATCCCGATGCCTCGCGTGAGGTGGAGGAGCCGCGGGGCACGCCCGAATTTTTCAAAGAAGTTCGGGCGGGCTACGATGATTTCAAGGCCAAAGGTTGGCTTGTGGATGCTGATGAGGTGGAGTGGCTGGTCTATCGACAAAGCACTGAAGCCCATGCTTGGACCGGGGTGGTGTGCAACTTGGATTTGGCGCGATGCGCATCAGGCGGTTTGCGCACCCATGAACAAACCCTGGAAACCCGGGAGTCTCTGTTCGCATCCTTTTTGGAGGCCGTTGGTTTTCATGCTGAGCCCATTTTGGTGGCCCTCCCTGACGACGCCCTCGGTGCTTCTGAATCCTTGGCCCGCCTCGAGGAGGTGGTGGCCCACAGGCCTCACACGGATTTCATGACTGCGGATGGGGTGCGGCACGAATTGTGGCGCGTCCCTGCTCATGGTGATTCGGGCCAAGCTTTTGGTCAGGCTTGGAGTCAGGCTGAGGTCCTGTACTTAGCCGATGGCCATCACCGGTTGGCCTCTTCCCAACGCCTCGCGCACGCCAGACCTGATTTGCCTGGAGCTGGTTTGATTTTGGCCTACGTTGTGCCCCAACGTGACCTCACCATCCTAGGCTATCACAAAGAAATCAAGGATGTCCAAATGTCAACCGAAGCATTGGGCAAGGCATTGGAAGGGTGTCCGGATGCCGAGGTGATTGGCGGTGATTCCGCCTCTATCGATGTCTCACTGCCCGACTCACCGGGTGAAATCGTAGTGGAATACCAAGGCTTGGTTTGGCGCATTCGACGATCCTCGGAGAGTCCCGAGGCGACCGATGCCGATTGGGTACAAAACCACCTCATTCGGGATGTGTTTGGGATTTCTGATGCCAGAAACGACGTCAGGCTCAATCATCTGCCTGAAGCACAACGTCCTGAAGGTGGATGGAGGGTTCGTGCGGCACAACATCCCAACCGTGCGCTGGTGCTTTTGCATGCCATTCCGTTTGAGCAAATCCGCGATGTCGCCGACGCCCATGGGACCCTCCCGCCCAAAAGCACTTGGGTGGAGCCCAAAATCCGGAGTGCCCTGTTCATCCATGAATTCGACCCTCCGCGATGAGTGTGGCTGAACAGCTCACCCAGGTGCGTCGAGACGTGGAGGAACTGTCCAATCGAACAGGCCAGGATGTCGTGCTCGTCGCTGTCAGCAAAACCAAACCCGACGAGGATGTGATGGCCGCCTATGAGGCAGGACAACGTGATTTTGGCGAAAATCGAGTGCAGGAATTGGTCGGCAAGGCACAGCGGTTGCCCAAAGACATTCGATGGCACATGATTGGACACGTCCAAACCAACAAAATCAAGGACTTCCTTCCATGGGTTCACCTTGTGCACGGGGTGGACCGGATGAAGGTGTTGGAAGTGTTGGAAAGGGAATGTGCCAAACTCAGCCGCAACGTAGACATCCTGCTTCAAGTCCACATTGCAGAGGAATCCACCAAATTCGGGTGGGACGCCTCTGAAATTGCCGATTTGGCGCGGCCTGAGGTTTGGGAAGAATTCCCCCACGTGAGGCCTGTCGGAATGATGGGAATGGCCACGTTCACGGATGATGAACAGCAGGTTCGGAGGGAATTTGCTCTGCTCGCCGCGCTCTTCAAGACCCATGGCAAAGCATTCGATCAATTGGCCCGTTCACGTGGCGCCTCCTGGGAGGCCCTGAGCATGGGAATGAGCGGCGATTGGGCTTGGGCTTTGGAGGAAGGAAGCTCCATGGTGAGAATTGGCAGTGCCATTTTTGGAGACCGAAACCTTCCGCTGTGATGAACGATTCACCGACAAGTTCACCCACAAATTCAGCCACAAATCCACCCGCAGGCTGGCGCGTCTGGGAACCTTGGTTTCAAGGTTGGATGGTGCTGGCTCCATTGGTGGGATTGGGCAGCACGGCCTTGGTTCGGAACCAATTGTTTCGAATTTGGAAACTCACCCATGGCATCACGGATGGAGTCACCGCCGCTGAGGCGCGTGACATGGGGCTCGCACCTCCCGATTGGTCAGGTGCAGCTCTATACGGCCTTGCAACGCTTTGCATTTTCAGCGTGTTCTATCTCTTAGCTGCCCGAACATGGGTGAATCATTCAAACCAACGCACGTGAACCTCATCAAGTTTGACCGCCACTTGTTCTTGGCCCCTGTGGGATTGTGGGGCATTCTTCTTTGTTTGACCTCATGCGAAGGTGCCACGTACGTGAACCAGCACTTCATCAACAATACCCAGGACACTTTGCACCTCGGGGTTCGGATCAAAGAGTCTCAAACAGGATGGTCCATGGACACCCTGTGGCACATTCCACCCGGTGCCATTCAACCCCACTACGCGGTGGACCGCTGGGGCAAATGCTCCGATTGCACCGAGTATGAAACGGCTCCTTTTGGTTTGGATACGATTTGGCTTGAGAACGACACGTTGAATGTCAGCTTGATGGATCCAACGGTGTGGGTTGTCGTCGTGGATGAAGGCGTGTCGTGGATTGAATTTGACCATCAACTCTCTTTTTGGCCTTTCATGTTTGATTGATGCCTGGTGTCCCAAAATCTATGCCTTTACAACCCAAACCATGAACTCTTTCTCTTTCAAAGTCCTCACGGGAGCGATCTGCAGCTGCGCATTGGTGATGGTACCACTGACGCTTGAAGCCCAAACCCCTTCGGCTGTCGAGGCAGCAGAATACGAGCCCAACAGCGATCGCTGGCTCGTGAGCAACGGAAACAGCATCTTGGTCACGGATGACCTCGGAGCCACATGGTCCGTGTTTGGTACAGGTGGTGCCACCCATGGCATGGAAGTCTTGGGCAGCACCTTGTTTGCCATCCAAAACAACGTCATCCGCGCTTACGATGTGGTTTCCGGAGAACTCTTGGGGTCTCTCTCCCCCAACGGAGCTACATTCTTGAACGGCATGGGAAGCGAAAGCAACGTGGATGGTGACATCTTGGTTGTCAGCGATTTTTCCGCGGGGAGGTTGTTGAAAGTCGACGTCAGCGATCCTGCCAACATGACGTATTCCACCTTGGTGGCCAACACCGGGACAACCCCCAACGGGGTGACTTTGGTGAATGGGCAAGCGTACGTGGTCAATTGGGGTGGGAATTCCGACATTTTGAAAGTTGACGTCCAAACAGGCGCTGTAGAAACGGTCGTCAATGGTTCAGGATTGGGCAATTGTGATGGCATCGACTATGTCGACGGAACGTTTGTGGTCAGTTCTTGGACTCCCCAACGAATCACGTTGTTCACCCCCGACCCGGTGGATGGTTCTTGGGTGGGCAGCGCCTTGGTCCAGGGAAGCCCCTTGAGCAACCCTGCTGACCTGAGCATCAACACGACGGGAGACACCTACGCTGTCGCCTGCAGTGGAAACAACACCGTGTACTTCGGAACCTTGATGGACTTGAGTCCTGTGGTGGATTCCCCATCATCTCCCGACATCCAGATTCAATGGAACGACAGCGGGGTGATGACTCAACAGGACATGCCTGGGACGTGGACAGTGCGTGGATTTGACCTCTCTGGCCGCCTGCTGGGGTCCAAATCATGGTTTGAACCACCTGGCAGCTCTGTCGCCACGTGGGAGCAACTCGGAGCATGGAGTCGCCATTCCAACTTCCTCGAATTTTCGTTGGAAGGGATTGATGGCCGCGGGGTGTGGCGCCAAACATTGAAAACGGCTCATTGACGAAACCCGGGAGAATGGTCAAACTGGGTCTACGTCGACGATCAGGCGGAGCCGTTTCCAGCGCGGGTCGGCACTGAACTCGTCGAGATCTGCCTGCAACAGAGGTCGGTACTGTGCCGGAGCGAGTGCGCGCTCAAACTTGAGGGTCAGCTGTCTGATGTGCAGGTCGTTGATGCGTGAAAGGGCCGGTGTGTCGGGCCCGAGAAGTCTTGGTCCAAACCGCTGATTCAACCGCGCGGCCAGGACGGCTGCGCCGGCCTCGACGCGTTGGGCATCGCTGTGCTTAATCGTCAGGCGAACCATTCGCACGAAGGGCGGATATTGATAGGTTTCCCTCTCGATCAGTTCGCGTAGCACCAACGCGTCGTGGTCGTGATCCACCACGTGATGGAGCAGCCAGTGATCGGCACTGAAAGACTGGATCACGACCCGGCCGCGCTTCCCTCCTTCCTCCTTGCTGGCACGCCCCGCGCGTCCCGCGACCTGGGTGAGCATTTGATAGGCACGCTCAAACGATCGAAAATCTGGAAAGGTCAACATCCTGTCGGCCGACATCACCCCCACCAAACCCACATGAGCGAAGTCCAACCCTTTGGTGACCATTTGGGTTCCCACGAGGACGTCAAATTCGCGGTCAGCAAATGCCTCGAGCAGTCTTGCGTGGGCAGTCTTTTTCCGGGTTGAATCGAGATCCATTCTCGCCACGCGTGCCTCAGGAAAAAGCTCTGCCAGCTCCTCTTCAATGCGCTCCGTCCCCAATCCTTGAGGCTTCAAGGCTTTGCTTCCGCATGCGACGCATGTGGAGGGAGCCGGGCGCTCGTGATAGCCGCAATGATGGCAATGCAATCCTCCCAGAGACTTGTGAACCACCAAAGGGATGTCGCATCGTTGGCAGGCCACAGCATGACCACACTGTGTGCATTGTTGAGCGGGTGCGTATCCCCGGCGGTTCTGAAACAAGATGACCTGGCGACCCTCCTGAAACGTCGCTTCCATTTCATCGCGCAACATCTTGCTGAATCCACCGCGCATGCTCCTCTGCTTGTGCTCCTTGCGCAAGTCGGCGATGAAAATTTCTGGCATCATGGCCCCTCCAAACCGCTCCTTCAGGGACACCAGCGTGATGCGGCCCTGCGATGCGAGCCATTGTGTCTCGACTGAAGGCGTTGCCGACCCGAGCACCAATGGAATGCCATGCTGTGCGGACAACCACAGGGCTGCATCGCGGGCATGGTATCGGGGAGCCGGATCGTGCTGCTTGAAGCTGGATTCATGCTCCTCGTCCACCACAATCAAGCCCAAACGTGGCATGGGAAGCAACAATGCACTGCGCGCGCCGACGATCAATTGCCCTTGGAAGTCGTAGGCACCTGCCCGATCTCCGCCGTCTGTCCTCGAAGTTTGGCCACTCGACATGGATGCGTCCAGACGCGAGGGCGCGAGCAGCTGCATCCAAGTTTCCGTGCGCTCGCGATCCGAAAACCGGCTGTGGTAGACATGGACCACTTCTCCAAAAAAGCGACGCAATCGTTCAATCAGTTGGGTGGTCAGAGCAATTTCTGGCACCAAGAACAAGACCTGTTGACCTGCTGAGAGTGCCTCTGCAATCAAATGGGTATAGATCTCTGTCTTTCCTGACCCCGTGACACCGTGAAGCAACGCGGGCTTTCTCGCAACCAAACTCGCGTGAATCCCATTGTACGCCTTGGCCTGCGCATGGGACAAGGAGGGCAGAGATGCCGTGCCCGGCCTTGAAGGACGCGTTGGGTCGCGTTCTTCAATCACGAGAATGCCCCGATCCACCCACTTTTGGACAGTGGATGCATCTGTCTGGCTCCGTTTTTGGGCTTCCAGCTTCGGAACTTCATGATTGTCAGCATCCAACACGGTGAGGAGAAGGCGCTCCATGGCTACAGCGCGATTTCCTGCCCAAGTGAGTGATTCTGCAAGAACCTCTTCTTCGAGTCCATTCGCCAAAGTCAACCAGGCCACTTTGCGAGGTTTCAAACGCTCTTCCAATTCCTCCTCCGCAATCACCAATCCACGTTGAATGAGGCCACGAATCACCCGTTGTGGATGTTGAATCTCTAAAATTTCTGCGCATTCTCTCAAGGTCAAACCATCCCTGACGTGCAATGCATCCATCAAAAGGCTCGCTTGATCATCGAGTTCCCCTGCCGCCTCCGCATCGGGGTGAAGCATGATACGGGTGGTGCTCTCCAACTTCATTCCTGCGGGCAACGCAGCCCCCAAGACCTCACCCAACGTGCACATGTAGTGCTGGGCCATCCATCCCAGCAGGTCGCGTTGTGTCGAGGCCAACACGGGTCGTTCGTCCACCACGGCCTCCACCACCTTGGCCACATGACCCTCTGGAGAACGGTGATGCACATCCCAGACAATGCCAGTCAACCTCTTGTTTCCGAGGGGAACCACCACACGCGTCCCCACCACGGGCCCTTCGGTGGCGCCAAGGGACCACGCGTATGTCAGCGTTTTTGGCAAGGCCAAAGGCACGACAACCTCCACGAAGGTGGGACGATGTGATTTCATTGTGGACACAGAGGGGAAAATTAGGGCGCATCGATGGCAAACCTTGCAGCCTTGGGTTTGTTCTTTGATGCATGGCATCTAGCATTTCCCCTTTGAAGCCCGGCGACACCGCCCCCGCTTTTTCTGCCCCCGACCAACATGGCAACACCCGTACGCTCGAAGATTTTCGAGAAAAGAAACTCGTGCTCTACTTCTACCCCAAGGACAACACGCCCGGTTGCACTTCTCAAGCATGCAATTTGAATGACCACCTTGACACCCTCGCTCAGGCTGGCTATGTCGTGATGGGCGTCAGCCCAGACTCCGCCAAATCGCACCACAAATTCATTGACAAATTTTCATTGAAGTTTGATTTGCTCTGCGACGAAGACAAGGCCGTGCACAACGCTTATGGCGTGTGGGGATTGAAAAAATTCATGGGCAAAGAATACGAGGGTACGCATCGTACGACGTTTGTCATTGACGAGGCAGGCCTCATCGAACGCGTGTTTGCCAAACCCCAAGTGAAAGCACACGCCGAAGAAATTCTCAATCCTGAACCATGAGGTGACGTGAACGACCGTTCCCAGGAGGCGTCGTTCATTGTTTTTTGGAACTCGTGGACAAAAGCACCCCCACTCCGTACATCCATTACGGAGTCACTCAAATACCTTCGCTGAAAACAATTCAACATGGCTGTAAACGCAGACAAACTCAAGGCCCTCCAGTTGACGATGGATCGATTGGACAAGACGTACGGCAAGGGCACCGTCATGAAGCTTGGTGACGAGGCGGTTGAATCCGTGGAAGTGATCCCAAGCGGCAGTTTGACGCTGGATTTGGCCCTCGGCATCGGCGGATATCCCAAAGGACGCATCGTCGAAATTTACGGGCCTGAATCTTCCGGCAAGACCACCTTGGCCATTCACGCCATTGCAGAATGTCAAAAACAAGGTGGCATCTGTGCCATTGTGGACGCAGAGCACGCCTTCGACAAATTTTACGCTGAAAACCTCGGCGTGGACACCGAGAACTTGCTGATTTCTCAGCCTGACAATGGAGAGCAGGGGCTTGAAATCGCAGACAATCTCATCCGTTCAGGTGCCATCGATTTGATTGTGATCGACTCGGTGGCCGCCCTGACGCCACGCGCAGAAATTGAAGGAGAGATGTCCGACAGTTCTGTGGGTCTCCAAGCGCGGCTGATGTCCAAAGCCCTTCGGAAACTTACTGGCACCATCAGCAAAACGGGATGTTGCTGCATCTTCATCAACCAGCTTCGTGAGAAGATTGGGGTGATGTTTGGCAACCCTGAAACCACCACTGGTGGAAATGCGCTCAAGTTCTACTCATCGGTGCGTCTTGACATCCGTCGTTCCACCCAAATCAAGGATGGGGAAAACGTCAGCGGCAACCGCACCAAGGTGAAAATTGTCAAGAACAAAGTCGCTCCACCGTTCCGCCGTGCCGAATTCGACATGATGTATGGAGAAGGCATTTCCAAAACGGGAGAAGTCATTGATCTCGGGGTGGATCATGGAGTGATCAAAAAGAGCGGGTCATGGTTCTCCTACGGAGACACCAAGCTTGGACAAGGTCGTGACGCCGTGAAAACATTGCTCGATGACAATCCCGAGTTGATGGCTGAGTTGGAACACAAAATCAAGGAATCCATCCAACCCACAACCGCATCCAAAGAAACCGCGGCTGAGGAGCCAGAATTTGCATGAAGCTGTCTTTGACATGGAGTCGCTGCATTCAAAGCGGGGGGACCTTGGGTCTCCTCGCTTTGGCATTGTGGGGATGCCAACCTGACAACACTCCTTCAAGTCTTGATCGGTCGACCATGGATGGGACAGACAGCACATCGCATTTTGAATCCCTCATCTTAGGCAACCCTCGGGCACCACAGCCTTACGTTGAAAGGGCAACATGGCACATACGCCAAGGCCGAATCACAGAAGGGCTTCGAGATCTCGACTTGGCGCTTGAAGCAGACTCTACATACGGTGAAGCGTGGTCGACGAAAGCCGACATTCTCTACCTCACCCAAGCCTTCGAGCCTTGCATCGAACACCTCGAGGTGTGTCTGAGGCTGGCACCAGACCATACACCATGCATGCTGAGGAGGGCCGAGATGCACATTCACCTTCGGCAATACGCTGAAGCTTTTGACCAACTCAACAGCGCACTCAGGCTGAATCCCTTGTTGCACGAAGCCTATTGGATGAAGGGGATGATTTACCGTGAACAGGGCAACGCCGACAATGCCAAGAGTTCTTTCCAAACCGCGGTCGAAGTCAATCCGAATTTCTTCGATGGATGGATTGCCCTTGGATTGGCTTATGCCGCCGAATCTGACACCATGGCCGTGTCGTATTACTCGACCGCCATCGAGCTCAACCCACGAAGTGTCGAAGCCCGCTACAATTTGGCGTATTTCCTCCAAGAGTTCTCACCGACAAAGGACGAATACTTGCACCGAGCCATGGCACTGTACGAAGACATTCGAGAAATCGACCCCGATAACGCCACTGCCCCCTTCAATCAAGGCTACATTCAACTCGAATATCTCGCCAATTACGACAGCGCCTTGGTGTTCTTCACACAAGCCATTGAGGCCCTGCCCTACTATCACCAGGCATTCTTCAACCGTGGCCTTGCATGGGAGAGCATGGACCAACCCAATGAAGCTGAATTGGACTACCGAGAGGCACTGAGGATTCAACCCGACTACACCCCTGCTGCCTTGGCCCTTGAACGGGTGTTGCGCGGTGGGTGAACGCAGCTTGTTCCCTCTACGCGACTTGTTCCATCAACGATTCTCCAAGAATGAAAAAGGGCGGCCCCACGGCCGCCCTTCTCTTCAACCCACCACGGTTGAGTAAAATTCTTATTTGATTTTGTCCACCACGGCCTTGAAGGCTTCGGGATGGTTCATGGCAAGGTCAGCGAGGACCTTGCGGTTGAGTTCGATGCCCGATTTGGACAACTTCCCCATGAAGGCGCTGTACGACATGCCGTGCAAACGGGCACCCGCGTTGATGCGCTGGATCCACAAGCTGCGGAACTGGCGCTTGCGGAGTTTCCGTCCGACGTATGCGTATTGGAGACCTTTCTCGACGGCGTTTTTCGCAACCGTCCAAACATTCTTGCGGGCACCGTAGTACCCTTTGGCCATTTTCAGGACCTTCTTGCGGCGTGCGCGTGACGCCACTGCATTTTTTGATCTTGGCATTTCTCTGTTCTTTTTGGTGGTTGGCGGTCAGCAGAAGCTCACACTTGAAAGGCCAAACACCGGGTGAAACAAACCAGCGTTTTTCTCTCGACTGAATCAGACGAGAAGTTGACGCTTGATGTTGGCCTCGTCAGACTTGTGGACTGTCGTGGCGTGGGTCAGGTTGCGCTTCTGCTTCGTACCTTTTTTGGTCAAGATGTGACTCTTGAAGGCGTGCTTGCGCTTGATTTTGCCAGTTCCTGTCAGCTTGAAACGCTTCTTGGCGCTGGATTTTGTTTTCATCTTCGGCATGGCCTCGGATCTTTAATGGTGGGTTATTTCTTCTTCGGATTGAACATCACAGTCATCCGCTTTCCTTCCAACTTAGGCATTTGCTCCAAGATGCCGACCTCTTCCAATTTTTGGGCAAACTTCAGCAGGAGGATTTCACCGCGTTCTTTGAACACAATGGTTCGACCGCGGAAAAACACATAGGCCTTCACTTTTGAACCCTCTTCGAGGAACTTCCGAGCATGCTTGAGCTTGAATTGGAAGTCATGTTCATCGGTGTTGGGACCAAAACGGATTTCCTTCACCGAAACCTTGGCCTGGTTGGCCTTGATTTCTTTTTGTTTCTTCTTCTGCGCATAGAGGAATTTCCGATAATCGACGATTCGGCACACGGGCGGATCAGCATTGGGGCTGATTTCCACAAGGTCGAGCTCCAATTCACGCGCCTTGTCCAAGGCCTCTGAGGTCTTGACAATGGCTGGTTCCACGTTGTCGCCCACAAGGCGCACAGAACCTACCGTGATTTTTTCATTGATCCGATGAGGATCCTCCTGGATGACCCTGCCGCGAAAGCCGGTCCTTCTTCTGCGTATTGCGATGACTGTTGTTGTTTCGTTGAACTCAAATTTCTGTACTCAGCATCTCAGCCACTTCACGCTTGACGCGATCGGCAAACGCTTCGATGCTTTCACTCCCTAGGTCCCCCTCTCCTTGCTTGCGCACGGAAACTGTTCCCTCGGCAGCCTCGTTTTCCCCGACAATCAGCATGTAAGGCACTTTGTCAAGCTCCGCTTCACGGATTTTCTTGCCCACCTTTTCTGACCTCGAGTCTACGAGGGCGCGAATATCGCTATTTTCCAGCACTTTTGAAAGCTTTTCAGCGTAATCGTTGAATCGGTCACTGATAGGCAAGATGCGAGCTTGTTCTGGTGTCAACCACAAGGGGAATTTCCCAGCGCAATGCTCAATCAAAATGGCGACAAATCGCTCCATTGATCCAAAGGGTGCTCTGTGAATCATGACGGGACGATGCTTGCCATTGTCTGCCCCGACATACTCCAGTTCAAAGCGCTCGGGGAGGTTGTAATCAATCTGCACTGTACCGAGCTGCCAACGCCGCCCGATGGCATCGCGAACCATGAAGTCAAGCTTGGGCCCATAAAAGGCCGCCTCACCCAACTCCACCACCGTCTCCAACCCCTTCTCCTCGGCCACTTCCTGGATGGCCTTTTCAGCTTTGTCCCAGTTGTCTTGTGAGCCGATGTATTTGTCCGGATTGTTGGGGTCGCGCAGGCTGACTTGGGCCACGAAATGTTGGAAGTCCAGCGTTTTAAATATGTACAGCACGAGGTCAATGACCTTGCCCACCTCTTCCTTCACCTGGTCTTGCGTGCAGAAAATGTGCGCGTCGTCTTGGGTGAACCCCCTGACGCGGGTCAAACCGTGAAGCTCTCCACTTTGCTCGTATCGATACACCGTACCAAACTCCGCCAACCTCACCGGCAAATCCCTGTACGAACGAGGCCGCGCCTTGAAAATTTCGCAGTGGTGCGGACAGTTCATCGGCTTCAGGAGATACTCCTCTCCTTCTGCCGGGGTGCGAATGGGCTGAAAGCTGTCCTCGCCGTATTTGGCATAGTGACCCGAGGTGACGTAGAGCTCTTTGTTTCCAATGTGCGGCGTGATGACGGGAACATAGCCTGACTTGCGTTGCGCCTCTTTCAAAAAGGACTCCAAACGCATCCTCAGGTCAGCACCTTTGGGGAGCCAGAGTGGCAAACCCTGACCGACCTTTTCGGAGAAGTGGAACAGGTCCAATTCTTTGCCCAACTTTCGGTGATCCCGGGCTTTGGCTTGCTCGACCAATTCGAGGTATGCGTCAAGCTCTGCCTTTTTGGGAAACGTGATGCCATAAACTCGCGTGAGCTGCTTCTTGGTTTCATCACCCTTCCAATAGGCTCCTGCAATGGCTGTGATTTTGGCCGCCTTCACAAAACCAGTGTGCGGAATGTGTGGGCCCCGGCATAGGTCCGTGAACCCTCCTTGCGTGTAAAAGGAAATGGTGCCATCCTCCAATCCTGCCAACAAATCCAATTTGTACTCATCTCCCTTGGCCTCGAAATACGCCAGGGCTTCATCCTTGGACAATTCTCGTCGAACAAAAGGTTCCTTGGTTTTGGCCAGTTCAAGCATCTTCTGCTCCACGGCAGGAATGTCCTTGTCCGTGAAGTTGTGATCTCCAAAATCCACGTCGTAGTAGAACCCATTTTCCACCGGAGGGCCCACCCAGAACTTGACCCCCGGATACAGCGACTCGAGAGCCTCTGCCATCAGGTGGGCCGAGCTGTGCCACATCGTCGACTTCCCTTGGTCATCGTTCCATGTCAACAACTTCAGGGTAGCGGATTCGTGAATGGGTCGCTGGGGATCCCAAACCACACCATTGACCTCGGCAGCGAGCACATTTCTGGCCAAACCCTCACTGATGGAGGTGGCAATGTCCAATGACGTGGTGCCGGCTTCAACTTCTTTTACGGTGCCGTCGGGAAGGGTAATCGCAATCATGGGATGGGCTTGAGGCCCCCAAAGATAAGCCTAGGACGCCACCAACGTGGCCACCAACACGGACTTACTCCTCCCAGGATTCGTCGTTCTCTTCCAACCCCAAATCGTCCCCATCAATGGTGAATTCTTCGCCCGTCTCCTCTTCCAGCATCCGAATCATACCAACATCCATGCGAAACAGGTACACGGTGTCATCCGTGTGGACTTCCAAACAAGACAGATAATTTCCGTCTGGCATGCGAAGTGACTTGATGTCGTCTTGGCCAATTCCCTGAGGAAAAGCCGATTCAATGAGGGCGATGTGACGGGCCTCAATGTTGGAGTAATTTTTGATGACGCGTTTCATGACAAAGAGGACATTGAGTTACCAATCCAAGAGCCAACCAAACACCAAAGGAGCAACAATTGTTGCATCACTTTCAATCACATATTTGGGAGTTTGTACACCGAGTTTTCCCCAAGTGATTTTTTCGTTTGGCACAGCACCGCTGTATGAACCATAGCTCGTTGTGCTGTCCGAAATTTGACAGAAGTAAGCCCAAAGCGGCACCTCCTCCCTCCCGAGGTCTTGGTGCAACATGGGCACCACGCAGATGGGGAAGTCACCTGCAATGCCTCCGCCAATTTGGAAAAAGCCGAGGGTCGATTCCGCGGTCGTTTCAGTGTACCAATCCGCCAGCCACATCATGTATTCAATGCCACTTTTGGTTGTCTGGGGCACGCAATCCTGGACCAAACAGTGGGCCGCGAAGATGTTGCCCAACGTGCTGTCTTCCCAACCAGGAACCACCATGGGCAGGTTTTTCTCAGCTGCAGCGACCATCCAACTGTCTTTGGGATCAATCTCGTAGTACTTCTCCAAAGCACCGCTTTGGATGGCCTGGTAAAACCACTCATGGGGAAAATGCCTTGATCCTTTGGCTTCAGCCGCCTTCCACAGATCCACCATCACGTGTTCCAGGCGACGAAAGGCTTCCTCCTCCGGGATGCAGGTGTCCGTGACACGGTTCATTCCCTTGTCGAGCAAAGCCTGCTCATCTTCGGGCGTCAAATCGCGGTAATATGGAACCCGGGCATAGTGCGTATGGGCCACGAGGTTCATGACATCCTCTTCGAGATTGGCTCCTGTGCATGAAATGATGTGAACCTTGTCCTGGCGGATCATTTCGGCCAAACTCTTTCCCAGCTCGGCTGTGCTCATGGCACCTGCAAGGGTCACCATCATCTTGCCCCCAGCTGTCAAATGTGCCTCGTATCCGCGCGCCGCATCCTCGACGACAGCCGCGTTGAAATGGTTGTAATGTCGCGCCATGAATGGGCGCAAGAATCCTTGATTGTTCATGCGATGGGATCGGGTTGAAGGGCGTAGGTCAACATCTTGTAAGTCAACTTGGCAGCCAAAAAGTCACTCGGCGCGCTATGCTCATTGGCAGCAAGCTCCACGACATCCATGCCCACCACGCGTCCATGGCGACAGGCGAGACGCACCAAGCGAGTGACCTGGTGCCATGTGAGTCCTCCCGGTTCAGGCGTTCCGGTGTGGGGAACGAAGGCAGGATCAAACGCATCCAAATCGATGGTGATGTAAAGAGGAACACCCCGGGCTCCGAGTTCGGCCAAAGCCTCTGCCATCCATTCGTCATCCGGCATGGCATGGCAATCATCACCCGTGAAGAGTTTGCCCTCTTGCACATGCTCACGCTCGGAGGCGTCCATGCTCCGAATGCCAACCTGCACCAAGGTGGTGTGCTTGGAAGCCCAATGCACGGCGCATGCATGGTTGCACGCAGATCCGTGATACGTCGGGCGCAGATCAGCATGCGCGTCGATGTGCAAGACCGCCAAGTCCGGATGCTGGGCCTTGCACGCTTGAATGGCGCCGATGCTCACACTGTGTTCTCCACCCAATACAAAAGGGATTTTCCCCAAAGCCAAGACCTCTGTCACGTGGTCTTTGACCGCAGCAGTCATGGATTCGGGGGAAGCATCTTCAAGAATGTCGTCCGCCACCCAAATGCCCTCTCTGTGAACTTCCGTGCCCGTTTCAATGTCATAGACTTCCATGTTGTCCGTGGCATCTAAGAGCGCGGAGGGGCCGCTGTCGGCTCCCTTGCCCCAAGTGCTTGTGCCGTCGTAGGGAACTGGCAGCATGACAACCTTGGCATCCGCCAACGTCACTTTGGCCTCGGGAAGGTCAGAGTACACCCTGGCCCCAAAGGAATTCAAATCAAGATTCGACATGTTCTTCGCGTTGAAGCCTGATGGCTACAGATTGATTGGTGTTGTTGGCATCGTATCCCAAAAGACCCAACACTTGGGTTGATGGTTGGGACTCACAAAATTCCCGGCATTCGAAAGTTCCGTCTTCGGCATCCTCGATCAAAATGTGACGCAATCCCGGGATCAAACAATGGTGGACACCGCCATGACCTCCTATGTTGTCTTGGTACGCCCCCGTGTGAAAGAAACCGAGAAACAAGGGTTGATCAGGCTTGAATGTGGGAAGGTAAATGGCGTTGATGTGTTGCTCTGAGTTGTAGTAGTCATCGCTGTCACAGGTCAAACCTCCCAAGAACACACGCTCATAAGAGTCCATCCATCGGTTGAGAGGGAGCATCAAAAACCGATGATTCACAGCCCAAGAATCAGGCAAGGTGGTCATGAAGGAGGAATCAATCATGTTCCAACGCTCCCGGTCGTTTTGTCGTTTCTGGTGCAACACTTGGAACAGGGTTGCTCCAGCCTCACCCACGGTGAACGACCCAAACTCCGTGTAAATGTCTGGATGAGGCACCTTGGCGTCATCGCACTTCATGGCGACCTGCTCCAGGATGGCCTCAAACATGTAGGCGTAGTCGTACTCAAAGGCCAAACTGTTCTTCGTCGGCAATCCTCCCCCAATGTTCAGCGCTGTAAGTGTTGGGCAAATTTTGCGCAACTTGACGTACAAATCGAGTGCCTTGTTCAATTCATTCCAATAGTACGCCGTGTCTCGGATGCCCGTATTCACAAAGAAATGGAGCATTCTAAGCGTCAAATGAGGATGATCCTTGATCGCATCTTGGTACAAGGGCAAAATTCGATGGTAACCCAAGCCCAAACGGGACGTGTAGAACGCAAACTTGGGCTCCTCCTCCGTCGCAATGCGAATTCCCACATCCATGGGCTGGGTCGCACGCGCGCTCAACTTTTGCCATTCATCGAGGTTGTCAATGATCGGCGTCAAACCGCTGATCCCTTCTTCCCGAAGATCCAAAATCCGTTGCAGGTAATTCTCCGGTTTGAACCCATTGCAAATGACCCGAGCGTCTTGCTTCATTTCGCCCTGGTCGACAAGGTGCCGAACGATGTCCAAATCATAGGCCGAGGAGGTCTCAATCAACGCCCCATGTTTCAACACTTCCGACGTGATGTGATGGAAGTGACTGCTTTTGGTGACGTAGCAGTAGTTGTACCTACCTCGAAACTGGGTTTTCTCGGCAGCTTCGTGAAACCAGCGCTTGGCACGAGCGATGTTCTTCCCAACGATGGGCAGGTAGGTGATGCGAAGTGGCGTACCAAACTCTTCCACCAATTTCATCATCGGGATGCTATGAAATGCCAGGGATCCCTCGTTTAGTTGAAACTCATCTTGGGGCCATTCGAAGCTCTGGTCAATGAGGTCAAAATATTTAGTTTTCAATGTTTTAAGCTCTATCGATTCAACAAAAAATTCAGAATTTGCAGAGACGATTTGCGGGCGATGAACTCTCAGTGAATTCAGAGCCTACGCGCAAACGCCCGACGATGGTCGCGGGTGCGAAGCTGCCCAAGGCGCTCCGAAGCGGCATGAAGGATGTCGAGTGCGCGTGACATAGAATGACCACCCAAGCTATGCATTGGGCGGGGCAAACATGGGAACAGAATGACCATCCACAACACGTCGAGGTTTTTTTTTTTCGAAAAAAAATGACCCCAACCCTGAGGCGACAGAACGGGTCAAACGCCCATCCGCTTGATGTGCCAGGTGACCACGGCGCGCGCAACGGGTTGACCCTTGGCATCGGAAACCTCAGAAACCATATCAAACTGGGCCTTGCCATCCAAGTCGAGACCGCGAATCATGTCCTGCTTCACCTCCTCTGGGAAGGACGCTGTTGCTTGGCAGTCCATCTCTCCCCTGCGCACGTACGTCACATGCAAATCCGACATGATCAGGCGAAACCCTCCCACGCCCAACGTGGCGAGAACGCACATGCCGGCAGCATATTCAGAGGCCGTTGCAATGGCGCACGCATGCATGGTGCCCAGATGATTTTTGTTGCGCCGGCGAAACGGCAAGGCAATGGTGCAACTGTGATCTGAAAGCGACACCACGCGAAGGCGGTGAGGCCGGTTGAACGGGATGACCTCTTGCAGCAACCGGCTGATCCATGTCACCCGGCCAGATTTGGCTGCTTCAATTTGCTTGTTCAGCAAACGGATCGCGGCACTTGTGGGCTTCATGGTCAAGGAGGTTCAAATGTTCAGTCCAGTGGGCTCAGCACCCAACGTGGATCTTGGCATGCATTCACACTTCGGCCCAATCTTCGGCGCGGAGCTCTTGACGAGCCTGTTCTTGACGGGCGTGTTCAGACTCCCCACGGCTTTCGACCTCGTGCGGGGTCAACTCCGGCTCTGCCCCCTGTTGGGCCACACTCCAAGACAATTGATCCACAGGAGCATTCAGAGGTCCTTCTTCAAAGGCTGATTCATGCCATGATTGCGATTGAGCGTGACGCTTCAATATCGAAGCGATGTCCGGACGGAAGTAGTTGGGACCCTTCAAAATCTTGCCGTCCTCCCGTAGAATCGGTTGTCCGTCTTGTCCGAGTTTGGACATGTTGCTCGCTTGAATTTCTTCAAACACCTTCACAATGACGTCTTGCATGCCATGGCGAAGCATGGTGCCAGCCAGGATGTACAACTGATCCCCCAAAGCATCAGCCACTTCCACCACGTTGCCAGACTTCGCTGCATCGAGGTATTCGTCATTCTCCTCAGCCATGAGGCAATAACGGAGGTCCACTTCTGCAGGGGACAATTGGGCATGGGGTCGGGCGGCGTTGGGCGTGCCAAACGCATCGTGGAAGGCTGCCACGTGGGAGAGGATGTCGGTGAAACGCATGAGTCGGCAAAGTGTGGCGCAAAACCCTGTCGAGCCAAACCCCTGACCCAAAGGTTTCCCACGGGCTATTCACACAATTTTGAGAACCCTGTGAGGAGGGGTCGCGGGGCGACCAATATCTTCGCACGTCATGGACGAATTGCAACCCTCAGAACTCGGGACTGCCGGACAAGAACGTTGGGAAGGAACGGCCCTTTCAAACGAACCAGCAGTTCATGCCGCGCCTGACAATGCATCGGGAGCACCTGACATTCAATCCCTCAATGCCCAGATTGCTCAGAAAAGCCATTGGGTGGACCTCATCCGAACCGAACTGGCCCGCACGATTGTAGGACAAACCGACATGGTCGACAAGTTGCTCATTGGCCTGCTTGCCAATGGCCACGTCTTGTTGGAGGGCGTTCCTGGTTTGGCCAAAACCCTGGCCATTCGCAGCTTAAGCGACGCTGTCGCAGGAGAATTCAGCCGGGTTCAATTCACCCCAGACCTGCTGCCTGCTGACGTCGTAGGTACGCTGATTTACAACCAAAAGCAGGAGCAATTCTCTGTCAGGAAGGGTCCTGTGTTCGCCAATTTCGTGTTGGCAGATGAAATCAACCGAGCTCCCGCCAAAGTTCAAAGCGCCCTGCTCGAAGCCATGCAAGAGCGCCAGGTCACCATTGGCGGCGAAAGCCATGCCCTACCTGAGCCGTTTTTGGTCTTGGCAACGCAGAATCCTGTCGAACAGGAAGGAACTTATCCCCTGCCTGAAGCGCAAGTGGACCGTTTTCTGCTCAAAGTCGTCATTGGGTACCCCTCGAAGTCGGATGAACAAGCCATTGTGAGGGCCAACCTGCAAGAAGGTGGACTGCCCAAACCCCAACAAGTGGTCAGCAAGCAAGACATCGTGGAAGCGCGAAAGCTCGTTCGGTCCATCTACATGGATGAAAAGATTGAGCGCTACATCGTCGACTTGGTGTTTGCCACGCGGAACCCGGAAGATTGTGGGCTCGGACATCTGAAAAACCTCATTTCCTTCGGGGCCTCTCCCCGGGCAAGCATCGGATTGGGCATCGCCTCCAAGGCTCAGGCCTTCTTGAAGCATCGCGGATTTGTCACGCCCGAAGATGTCCGGGCGGTGGCGATGGATGTGATGCGACATCGCATCGGAACAACCTTCGAAGCTGAGGCTGAAAACATCACGGCCGCTCAGATTCTCACCGAATTGATGGATCACGTCGAAGTGCCTTGACAGGTCATGGACGCTGCTGAGTTGCTGAAAAGAGTGCGCCGGGTAGAAATCACCTCCCGGGGATTGAGCGATCGCATTTTTGCGGGAGAATACCACAGTGCCTTCAAGGGTCGAGGCATGGCATTCAGTGAAAACAGAGAGTACCAAGCCGGTGATGAGGTGCGAACCATCGATTGGAACGTCACAGCGCGCACGGGAACCCCGCACGTGAAGGTGTTTGAGGAAGAGCGGGAATTGACGGTGTTCCTCCTGATAGACATCAGTGCTTCCATCCAAGGCGGCACCCAAGAGCGGACCATGATGGATCTGGCCACGGAGGTGGCCGCCGTCCTGTCATTCAGCGCGATGGGAAACAACGACAAGGTTGGGGCTATCCTGTTCACAGACAGGATTGAAAAGTTCATTCCCCCAGCCAAAGGCAAGTCACACACGTTGAGAATTGTGCGAGACATGCTCGATTGCACACCCGAAGGAAAGGGCAGTGACTTGGGGAAAGCCCTGGGGCATTTCACCACAGCCCTTCGCAAGCGAACCGTGGCTTTTGTCTTGTCCGATTTCAAACATGTTGATGAGGCCGGCGAACTCGAGGTTTTGCTCAAACGAACACGTCGCAAACATGATTTGGTGGCGCTTCACATGACAGATCCCCTGGATTTGACGCTTCCTCGTTTGGGTTGGATCCGCTGGAAAGATCCTGAATCTGGCCAAATGCGATGGCTCAGGACTGGGTCCTCCAAGGTGCGACAGGCATGGCGAGCACGTGGCGAATCCCACCATCAATCCGTGGCTCGCATGATGGCACGTGCTGGTGTGGACCACGTCGCACTTTCCACCGCAGGATCGTTTGTACAACCCCTTTTGAGGCTTTTCCATGAACGGGGATAATCACAAGAACCAACAGAATTGCCACTGGCCAATTCATCAGCCGAGGACAATTGCTTGGGTGGTCGCCTTGTGGTTGGGAGGATGGTTTCCTTCGCATGGACAAATCGAGCTTACCATGGACAAATCGTCCTTGCAATGGGGTGAACGCGCCACATTGTGCGCCACGTGGACGACCGAAGCTAGCGCGCTTGGATTGGATTCAATTTGGTGGCCGGCCTGGCAAGACACCACCGCGGGAGGCCTTGAAATCCTCGAGGACCTGCCTTCCGACACACTCCCAGCGCCCGTGGATGAAAACGCAGACATTCAACTCCAAAAATGCTGGGTGGTCACGAGTTGGGACTCCGGCTTTGTGGTGGTGCCTCCCCTGGCTGTTGGCAATCAAGTTTCCAACGCGCTGATGGTCGACGTGCTCACACCCGCTTTGTCCGATGATGCCTCTCCAGCTCCTCCCATGGACATTGTGGCCTTCGAACAATCGCTGTGGGATCGAGTGCGTGCTGCCATACCCTGGCTATTGGCCTTGGCAGGCCTCGCCCTGCTGGGTTGGTTGGTGAAGCACTTTGGACGGGTAACGACCAGGGTTTCGCGCGACGAAGACCATTCACCCCCACCCCGTCCACCCCACGAGATCGCCTTGGGCATTCTCAACCGGTTGCTCGCAGAAGAGGCTTGGTTGAAGGGACGTGCCAAAGACGTTCACGTCGAGGCGGGTCTTGCCGTAAGGCACTACCTCGAAGGACGTTTTGGCATGCCTGCCGCCGAAAAAACGACAGGTGAGGTTCGCGCCATGATGAAGGGATCCGAAGTTCCCACCGCCTGGCAAAGTCGTTTGTTAGACATCATGGACACAGCCGATCAAGTGAAATTTGCCAAGGCCGAATTGCCGGCCCTGACCCACCAAAGCTTGCTGAAGGCCTACATCTCCTTTGTTGAAACCACATCCCCCGAAGTGCCATGAATGCGTGGATGAGACGATTGGGAAAAGCCTCCATTCACGGAGTGGTTGGTGGCGCAGTGGCGTTGGCTGCAGTCATGACCTTGGGCGATGCAGAATGGAATTCGGCGTGGGGATGGTTGGGCGTAGCCGTGGGGGTGTTGCATCTTCTGATTACGGTGAGTGAATGGTCAGCGTTTGCACCCATCCCCTTGCAATGGGGATCCCCTCGGCTTGAAGGGCATCAAGCGCATGCCTCGTCCTCGTGGGAATGGGTCATGGCCATACCCTCTTGGCTCCGGACCTTGGCCATCAGCGCGTTGACTGTGGCATTGTTCCGTCCACAAACCGCCTCAACGGTAGAAAACATGACCCGAGAGGGCATAGATTTGATCATGACCATGGACCTGAGTGCTTCCATGCTCAGCAAAGACTTCAAACCCAACCGGCTCGAAAGCGCCAAAGAGGTGGCCACGGAATTTGTGGACAACCGTCCGTTTGACCGAATCGGCGTGGTGGCCTACGAAGGTGAAGCATTCACGCAGGTGCCGCTCACGACGGACCATGTGGTCGTAAAAAACGGTCTGTCCAACCTCAACACAGGCATGCTCCAAGGAGGAACGGCCATCGGAAGTGGCCTGGCCGTGGCTGTCAACCGGTTGCGCGAATCGGACGGGATTTCCAAGGTGATCGTTCTGTTGACCGATGGCGAGAACAACGCAGGCCAAATCGAACCGCTCGACGCCGCCCAATTGGCCCAACTCAACAACATCCGGGTCTACACCATTGGCGTTGGAAGCATTGGCAAGGCCAAGAGCCCCGTCGCCATTCTTCCCAACGGCTCGTACAAATACGATTGGGTGGACGTTCGGATTGATGAGGACGTGTTGAAAGGCATTGCCGAGCGAACAGGAGGTCGATATTTTCGAGCCACTTCGGAGGACAAACTCAAAGAAATTTACCGAGAGATTGACATGCTAGAACGGACCAAGTTCAATGTGCTCCGATACCAGCGAAAGACAGAGGCCTCGGCCCCATGGATTCTGATGGCTGTCTTGGCTTTGGCTTTGGAATTTGTGTTGCGAACCACCGTACTTCAAACCCTCGACGCATGAACCGATCCATCCGCCCTGTCGTGGTGACGTTGTTGTTCGCCGAATTGATGTTCTGGGTAATCACTCTGGGGGGCTGGTCTTTGGCTGTGTCCATGGTGCCGAGTCTGACGCTGCATCGCTGGGACATGTGGCCCCTTCTTTTGGCCACTGGGTTGCCCACCTTCGCAATGGTGACATTCATGCGCTGGCGCCATCGGGCGATTGCTCATCTGGCCGACAACGAGCGATTGCCCTCTGTGTTTTCAACGTATCGCTTGTTCCGACCCGCCTGGCGATTCTTGCTTTGGCGCTGGGCACTGGGCGCAGCAGTCATCGGTTGGTTGGATCCCAAAATGGGAAGCCGTCTTCAAGACGTCGAGTCCGAAGGGGTGGATGTGATGGTGGCCTTGGATGTGAGCAACAGCATGCTCGCAGAAGATGTCGGCATGCCGCGGCTTGACTTGGCCAAACGCGGCATTGAACGCCTCATTTCTGCCTCCACAGGAGACCGAATTGGATTGGTGGTCTTTGCCGGGAGTGCCTATGTTCAATGCCCCTTGACAACAGATGTGGAAGCACTTAAACTCTTCCTCGGAACGGTCAACACCAACATGGTTCCTACCCAAGGTACTGCTGTGGGGACGGCCATTGATTTGTGCTTGGCGAGCTTTGATGAACTCAGCGAAGCGTCCAAAATGATTGTGGTCCTCACCGATGGAGAAAACCATGAGGACGACGTGGTGGCAGCTGCTACTTCAGCCCATGAACTGGGCGCGAGCGTTCACTTTTGGGGGATCGGAAGCCCCGATGGCGCCCCAATTCCCACACTCGATCGTCGGGGCAAACCCTCAGGATTTCGGAATGACAGCGATGGAAACCCCGTGGTATCGAGACTCGACGAAGCCACACTGCTCCAAGCGACCCAAGCGGGTGGCGGCACCTATGTTCGCGCGACTCGGGGTCTTGTCGACCTCTCCCCCTTCCTTCAATTCAAGGAGGACAGCCAGCAAGCGGCCATCACAACGGTGAGCTACGTCGATTACGAACACCACCTCATGCCGTGGCTTGTTGCATGCATGTTGTTGCTCCTCCTGGAAACCATCATCCCCAAGGGCCGATTGTTTGGGCGCAAGGCAGGGTTGGTTGTGGGTTGCTGGATCTGGTTGGTCCCCATGCAAGCCCAAACCGATGCCCGAACTTCGCTGATCGAAGGAACCAATGCCTTTCGGGAAGGAGATTTTCAAAGGGCCGGCGAGGCGTTTGGCCAAGCCATTCCAACCGATCCGCTCATGCGTGCCCAAGCGGTCTACAACGAGGGCTCTTCGCTTCTCATGAATCAACAACCGGAAGAGGCGAGTGCCGCACTTGAAGAAGCGCTTGCACTCACCAACGATCCCACGCTCCGGGCGCAAATCCACCACAATGCGGCTGTGAATGCATTGTTGCAACAAGACGCACAACGGGCCATTGAGCATGCGAAATCAAGCTTGCGACTCAACCCCAACAACGACGGTGCGAGACACAATTTGGCCCTGGCGCATCGAATGCAGCAGCAGCAGCAGCAGCAAGACCAACAACAGCAAGACCAAGAGCAGCAAGACCAGCAGCAGCAGCAGCAGCAACAAGACCAGCAGCAACAAGACCAGCAGCAACAAGACCAGCAGCAACAAAACCCGCAAAACGGCGATTCAGAAGAGGGAGATTCCGACAAGGAACACCAGGGTTCTGATGACAATCCCGACGCAGGAAACGAAGATCGTCCCGACGAATCCGCCGGTGGCGATTCGCAGGATCAACCCTCAGCCCAAGGCGAGCCGCGCGAAGGTCAAATCAGCCGGGCAGACATGGAACGAATCTTGGAAAGTTTGGCGCGGCAGGAAGCTGAAGTTCAAGCGAAATTGCAGGCTGCGAAGGCCCAACAAGGCAAAGCCAAACGGATAGAAAAAGACTGGTGACATGAACATTGGACTTGATTGGATGGCATGGCCCAAAACTTCACAGGGGATGATGATTCTCTGTGCCTTGACCTGGCTTGGCATGTCCCCCACCGTGCCCGTGCTGGGACAGAACAATGCGGGCGTTGAATTGACCGTGAGTCGAACCGACATGGCTGTGGGTCAATCGGTGAAATTGAGTTTGACCTTTGTCAATTGCAAGCCCACCAAACTTGTGCCTCCAGACATTGAAGGTTTGGAGTTCAGAATGGGTCCCAGCACCTCGACCAGCACCCAGTGGGTCAATGGCGTCACGACGTCTGAACAGCGTTACACGTATGATTACATCGCTCGCAAGGAGGGAGAAATCAAGATTCCAGGGCAGATTTGGGAGACCACCCAAGGTTCATTGAAAACCGAAGCAGTCCGAATTCTGGTGTCCCCATCAAACCAGAATCTCGCCCCAACGGCCCCTCCACAAGGCAAGAGTTCGACTCAAGTCAATCAAGACTTGATGACCATCATCGAACCCTCCAAGCGCAATGTGTACTTGGGGGAACCCTTGGTCATTTCGTACAAGATTTACAACCGATACAATGGGCTGGATGTCCGTGAATATGACATTCCTGAATTGGAGGGGTTCTGGAAGGAAACCATCGAAGATCCCGAACCGCGTTGGGTGCCTGAATTGATCAATGGCAAGCGCTACAATGTCGCCACAGTCCGTCGCATCGTGGCCTTCCCACAACAAACGGGCACCTTTGTCATGGACGGCTTTTCCCTGAAAGGATCCATGCGCATCAATTTCTTTGAGGGGCGGGAAATGAACGCCACCTGCGAACCCGTGACTGTCCAGGTCATGCCTCTTCCTGAGGTGGCACCGCCATCCTCACTCGGAACTTTCAACAGGCTCAGTGTTCAGCAAGCATTGTCTGCCGATTCTGTGGGGTCACACGAAGCAGTCACACTTGAGGTTTCTTACCGCGGGGCAGGAAATTTGAAATTCATCCAAGAACCAACCTTGGCCTGGCCTACAGAGTTTGAAGTGTTTGACTCGGAAGTCACCGACAACATTTCAATCACGGAAAAAGGAGAAACGGGCACACGCACCTTTCGGTTTGTTGCCATCCCTCGATCCCCAGGCACATACACCCTGCCCGCTCTCAACGCCACATACTTCGACCCATTGACTGGCTCGCATGTCACAAGCGAAGCACCGGCATTGGCTCTGAACGTGGGAAGAGATGGGCGCGAAGGCACGCAAGCCATGACCTACACCCACCAACAGAATGTCCAAATGTTGAACCAAGACATCCGACACATTGCTTTGGCACCTTCCTTCTTCATACCACGTGGGGAGGTTCCTTGGATGTCGGGTGCAGTCATGGTCATCTTTTCACTCGGTCCAGTGGCTTTTGGTTTGGGTGCTTGGCGTCGCAAAACGCGCCGCGCAGAAGATCGCGATCGCATTGGCACCCGCAAAAAGCGCGCCCACCGCGCCCTGCTCACTGCCCTGGGGGCTTCAGAAAAGTCGGGAACACTCGATGCTTCCGCTGTAGGAGATGCCTTGGAGCAATACCTCATGGCCAAACTTGGATGGGAGCGATCTGCCATGCAGCGCAACGCGGTGATGGCAGCCCTTCAATCCAAGGTGCCGCACCTTCAACCTGCATGGCTCGACCTATGGACGGCTTGCGACCTGGCGAGGTACGGAGGTACACATGCGCAAGATTCCGCCTTGGCTGAACGGCTGAAGAACCTCGCTGAACAAACTGAAAACGCATGGAAAGGATGAACGTTTGGTTGACAAAGAGGATGGCCTGCCTCGTGCTGGTGTTGACCTCGGTGACCTCTGGGATTGCCCAACAAGAAGCGTTTGAGAACGCCAACGCCCTGTATGAGTCGGGGGACTTCGAAGCTGCCCTCACAGCTTACGAAGAGATTTTGGCCACCACGCGAAACTTCACGAGCGAGTACAATGCGGGCAATGCGGCATTCAAACTTGGAGCATGGGGGAAGGCTAGGCTCCATTATGAACGGGCCAAATTGCTTCAACCCCATGACGACAATTTGAGGACCAATTTGACCCTGCTCGAGACCAAAATCGTCGACAAGATCTCCTCTGTGCCCGAGTTGGGATTGAAAACATGGGTCGCCCATTGGTTTGGGTCTGGCCACATCCGTTGGTGGATGGGGTTTGCAGCATGGTGGTGGACTTTGGGTTGGATCCTTCTCATCATGCGCTGGAAAAAAACCCGCCGGGAGTCCCAAAACACGCTCGCCGCCTTGGCGGGAATCTCTCTTGGGTTGGGCGTGTTTGGCATGGTGGGCATGCAGACGTCCATTCGAGCAACTGCCTCACCGAAGCAGGTCGTGGTGATGCTCGACCGCGTCAACGTACTCAGCACCCCCAATGCCAACGGGACCGTCCTGTTTCAACTTCACGAAGGAACGAAGGCATGCATTCTCGATGCCGCTGAAGGGTGGAAGGAAATCCAACTTGACAACGGCAACGTGGGTTGGATTTCCAACGAAGCGACGGAAGATGTGTGAAAGGGTTTCTTAGTGCAGTACTTCGAGCCTTGCATGAGATTGGCGGGAATGTGTATCTACGCCATGCGCGACGTACGCTCCTGCTGGCCACTGTTGGACTGACCAACGTACGCGACCTGCACCATCCGCTCGGCCCACACCAACTTCTCGACCCTGGGAGTCTACGACCCGAACCGTGCTTCCTGGCATCCACCCTTCCATGTGTACTTCATGGGATGATGGGTTGGGCCAAACAACCACCTCCGTCCGCTGGGAATCAAGCACCCCATCGGAATTCTCTTCCGCCAGATCGTACAAAATGATGTCGTCTACTGCGGCCTCGATCAAACTCCCCCCGTCCAGATACTCTCCCACCGTGGTGCTGTCCGAAGCAATGAATCGAATCTGGAATGTGTTGGTTGGCTCAATCACATCGGCAATTCGGAACGCCTTTCTCCTCCATGAAATGTCCTGCTGGGACGTGTTTTCTAGATACTGCCACGTGTTCCCTCCGTCGTTGGTGATTTCCACTTGCCACCAGTCCGTCCCCGGGTTGGCGCCTGTGGCAGGGGCATTGCAGTACCAGCGCCAATAGGCAAGCACGGGGTTGTCAAACGGAGTCAAGTCAATGACGGGTGAAACCAACGTGGTGTGACCACCGTCCACATCGTTGGCTCCAATGCCTGCGTCAACCCCTGGATTCAGTCCTGTGATGTACGCAAAACCAGCCAAGCCTTCGGTATGGTCTTGCAAAGGCGCCACAACTGTGGTTGGGTCGGTGGGGTCCGACAACGACCCCACGGGAATGGCTTCGGTCCAAATACCCGTTGTGGCATTGTCAGTCGGCAAGTCCATGTCCCAATAGCCGAATTCTGAGTATTCATCAAGGTCATTCCGCAGCACAGGCTCCACACCCACCAACACGTAGTTTGGCAAATTCGCATTGAACGCTTTGTTGGCAGCAAGAGGTGTCACTGCTGATGTACCTCCGAAAACATCGACCACGTTCAAATAGTACTCAAGCACCGTGCCTGCAGGCAACCCATCCAAAGTCGCTGAGAAAAGATCCCCATCCTGGGTCATCGCAATGGTTGACCAATCGTCAAGCGGTGAAGTGCGATAATTCAGTTGGGCCTCTTCAAAGTACGCGACGTAGGGAAACACGATGCTTGCTTCCGCTTCAATCACAATGCTTTGTGCGGCAGGAACGAATTCTTCGGGTGTATGGTCAAGCTCCACGTAGCTGAACAATGTGATCCCGTGAAGGTCGAATCCTTCGATGATGGCTTGGTCGTGGGGCGTGCCGTTGGTCAAATCACCATCGTCATCATCCGCCTGCAGCAGATCCAGCAAGACATCGGTGTATGCTTGCCCTTCTTGCCCGTTGCTTAGGGTGGCTTGCAAACCCGGGAAGGCATCCACAAACAGTGACAAGGTCAAGTCCCAGTCCGCACCCATCAACAGGTGCGTGTCGTACCAAGCACCGCAAATGATCTCTCCATCAGCATGGACCTCACCAACGATGTCCTCAGGGTACACCTTGGGATCTTGGTCGTAGCGTCGGATTCCGTCGTTGTTGTCTGTGTAAAAGCCCTTGCCGATTTCAGCGATATCCGCCAACGACATGGCCCAAAAATCCGCATACCCTTCGTTCATGGCTCCGTTGTTGAACCCATAGAAATAGGACTGATAGAACCAATCGTTGATGGCATGGCCATACTCATGGTACACGACGTCCGCAATCAGCGATGTGGGATTGCACCCCCCTCCCACATCGAAAAAATTCACACTTCCACCGTCGTAGAACGCATTGCACTCTCCCGCCACATCAATGTTCACCGGCATGCTCCAATCCAAATCTGAGAAGTCGGGCAACCACGAGCGCATGTGGTCGTGGATGAGGTTCACATTGACATAGGCACTTGCCTCTTTGACATTGCCTGGGGCATCGACCGCGTTGTATCCATCCACCAAATCAGTCACAACCTGCGGGGTGACGTTGTTGGTAAAGACCGTCGCATACTTGCCTGTCAATGCCAAATTAACTCCCGTCAAATTGCCAGTCTCTGGGGTATTGAACACACCATCAGCATCGGTGAAATACGTGTTGACGCCAAGGGGTAATTCAAGGTGAGGCATCGACAATTCCTCCTCAGGTTCATAGGGATAGGAGGAGTGTCCAGGAGCCTTCACTTGGCCAAACACCGACACGACAGACGTCGAGGCCATCCCACGGTTGGGCATGCCCCCCATCGTCCTTGGGGTGGATGTGGACGGAGCCTCATGCACCACGCGGTTTTGTCGCTGAACCACTGCCCCTGTCGCCACGTCCAACCAGACGTGGTAACGAACCGGCAGGATGCCCCGACGGCCTCGCACTTCCACCTGCCAAACCTTTTTCGCCATGCCATTGGGCTGCGGCAACCACGCGTGCCCCAAGCCCTCGATGGCAAAATCTGACACGTGTGTCGTGCCAGTATTGGCCGCCACATCGGCAGACATTTCCTGTTCGAGCAGGGAAGCCAGTTCTTCCGCGTCAAGCTCACTTGTCACGTCTGCCGTCAACCCAGGCCAAACGTCACTGGCAACCATGACGAGTTTGTCTCCGAGAAATTTGGCCTGCAACTTGGACCCCAACACGGGAAGACCTTCCAGTTGCTGCTGCCCAAACACGCGCAAATGCTTGCTCCCCTTCGCGACTCGAACATTGGTTACATCTTCCATCGACAAGCCAAATGGACCGAGGAAAGCCGTCCAAGCCTCATGGGCACGTGCCTCATCATCGCCCCCCTCCACTGCCACGCCTGGCCCCCACATGCGGGCCGGAATCAACCGATCTTGGTGAGCCTCAACGTACCAATTGGACCATTGTTCCCCACGGCCCTTCCACTGTGGAAGTCCCCGAAAGGTATTCTGATGGTCCACATCCACATGGTACGTGGATGCCGGAAGACGGACCTCCCAAGGGTCCATCACAAATTCAATGTCTTGTGTCCACCCCTCTGCTTGAACCAACAAGGCCAGACCAAGGGTACATGCGAAATGTTTCATGGGTTGGAATGTACGACCCACTTCGCGAATTCAAGCGACTCCAATCCACCTCAAGACCGATTCTCAGGATGAACCTCATGAAGCCGAAGAGATCACTGTTGTTCGGCGGCTTCAGCTGCCTTTTTGGCCTTTTGTTCCTCCAACCACTTCTGCTTGGCTTCCAAACGATTGACCTCATCCTTGGAGCTCTGACCTCCCTGGTCTGGCTGAGATTTCGCGTTTCTATCCGAACTGTCCGTGTTCCCTTGTTGGGAAGAACCTTTGGAGGATTTGTTTTCACGGACCCCATCACCGCCATCAAGCCTCCATTTCAGCGCCGTTCCTTTGGTCCAAATGGAGTCTCCATATTGATCGGCCACACCATTGGTGTCGAGCACATCAGACCAATAAGCCTTGCGCAAACTGTCCTGATACGCCCGAAATTCTTCTGCGCCCCCCCCCTCAAGTCCAGTTTGTGGATATTTCTGAATAGCGCGCTGCCCTGCCAATTTCATGGCTTGACGCAACTCTTGATAGACCTTGGTTTGTGTTTCCAATGCCACCACAGCATCCAGTGAATCCTTGGGGATTCCAGGTCCACACGATCCAATCCATGCCGCAGCAGTGATGAGTGCAATCAAGTTCTTCATGGGTCCAATGCCTTTCTGTGGTTAAGCCTCAAACTTAGCACAAATCACCAGCATTCGGAACCAAACACCGCAAGCAATGCAAGAATGTCGTCGACGGTCACGGCCGCGTCGCCGTTGACATCTCCGGGGCAAGCTGAGGCCAGTTCGAATTCGCAGCTTCCATCATCATACCAAGCCAATGGATTGTAATTCATAGCCTCTTCGTAAATACACCCTCCCCCATCAGATGCGCATTGAAGCGGGGGGAACAAACAAGAGCCATCATCCAATGTCGCCGAAGGGCTGAAATTGCATGCCCAAGCATAGGTGCATCCTGAGATTTCCGATGGGCATTCACCGGGAGTCCACGACGTCACGCCTCCGTAATACATCGCTTCGCAGCTGTTCCCATAGGTCAAACCGTCGCATCCGCACACGGGGTCGAGCAGGGTGAGGCAGTCGATGGTTTGGCCTAGGATGAGCAGATCCTCACTGACGCATCCATCGGCGCAACTCAACGCACAATCTTCCAACGACTCGAAAAAAGCACCGCCGTAATTGACCCCGCCCGCATACACGCCACAGCCACTGACATAGGTGCACAATCCGTTGACTTTGGCCACACCCAAGGGCATGCTGCACAATCCAAAATCCACTCCTGCGACATCCGTGCAGGCGGGCACCCCCTCCAGGTTGGAATAGCATTGTTGCACGAGGCCGCCACAAGACTCGCTCTCATATTGCACGCACACAGACCAATAGGGATTGAAATCAAATCCCGCTTCAAAGACAACACCCCCTTCTTGAGCCAAGAAATCATCGATGTACCATTGCAGCATCACAGCCTCAGGCACGTCCACTGCTGTGAACGTGTACCACATGCCATCCATGGTCGACACCAGCAACTGCAAGCCACACTCTGGGGGAACTTCATTGCACATCGTGCAAGTGGGTTCATCTTCAAAAAACGCGGGACCGTAATCCACCCCATTGACGACGGTGCCACATCCTGAAATCAGGGTGCAAACACCATTGATTTGGGCGTACCCCATCACCATGTCACAGTCTCCAAAATCCAAGCCCACCACATCTTCACAGGGTCCCACCTCACCTTGGGAAAGCGCGGTAAAGACCACGCACCACAACGACACGGCTCCTGCGATTCCGCGCAGAATCTTCTTGTCTTGAAGGCCTCGGGATGGCACGACATCACCCGAGCGTTCATCGACGGACTTCAAACACTTCATGCCCTTGAAGGTACGATGAATCAGATGGATGAAAGGCCCCCTATGATTGGATGCACCCAGGTGATGGGCAGGTCCATTCAAGACGAACGAACTGCCCAATGTTCGAGAACCGAACGGAGATGTGGCGGATTGAACGGCTTGACCACAACATCGACCATGCCAGCGTCCAAAGCCCTTTCCCGCGTCAATGTCTCAGCATCGGCGGTCAACCCAACGATGGGCACCCCGGCAAACGCGGACCCCTCCCCTTTCCAATCCTTGGTTGCTTGGAACCCGTCCCGGCCTGGCATGTGGATGTCTAGCAGAATCAAAAATGGCATGGTTTCTCTCATGACAGCTTCTGCCTCCTCTGCATCGGACGCACTGATGACATGGTAGCCCCAATTGGAGACCATGCGAGAGGCGACCAAGACATTCAATTCATTGTCGTCCACAATAAGCACAGGATGATCGGGAATGGGTGCGCCCGCTGTGGCCTGGAGAGACTCCTCTGGCACCCAGGATGCCAAATCCCCGTTGTTGGCTGACTGCAAGGGAAGCCGAATGACAAACGACGATCCCACGTTCAATTGGCTGTGCATGGACAAGGATCCTCCGTGCAATTCGATGAGCCGCTTGGTGATGGCCAAACCCAATCCAACACCCTGGCTCAACACGTTGATTTGCTCTCGCTGACTTTGTTCAAAGGGCTCGAGAATTCTTTGGAGGTCCTCTTCTGGAATGCCCCTTCCCGTATCCGAGACGGTCAACAACAAGTCAAAACCGTCCATGGATGCCAAGCACTTCACAGTGCCGTCCGCAGTGAATTTCAGAGCGTTGGCGACGAGGTTGTTGAGCATTTGAGTGACCCACCCAACGTCCGCCACGAGGTGTGAAGGAACACCCGGATCAATCTCGAGCTCCAAAGCGTTCCCCGTGGAAGTTGCCCTGATCTCAAAGCCATTCACCACGCGTTTGAGCAATTCTCTGACCTCAAAGCGGACAAGATGAGGTTCCGCCTTGCCAGAGCCCAAACGCTCCAAATCCAACACATCCGTCAGCAACCCTTGCAGGTGGCGACCCGCAAATTCCATGTAGGCCAAATGCGACATGCGCACCTCCTCGTTGGCATCACCTCGCATCAGGAGTTCAATCAAACCGAGAATCGCATTCAAAGGCGTGCGAATTTCATGGCTCATCACCGACAGGAATTCGGATTTGTGTCTCTCCGCTTCCGTGGCCCGACCTCGGGCATGTTCAAGCTCTGTCACATCCACGGCATACACATGAATGAAGGGCTGGGCCGGGTCATCCACGACTGTCAGTTGAAACACCTTGTCTGCCAAGGGCAGTTGAACCACCTCGAGTGGCCCCTTGATGCCATGCAGGGCGAGCCAGAGAGGATGGCCTTCCGAGAGGGTTTGGCCTTCCACAACCTCATGACCAAACGCACGCTCCGCAGCGGAATTGGCCAGGAGAACGCGTCGATCCCTTCGAATTCTCGTGACAGGATGCGGGTTGAATTCAAAGAACTTGGCATACTCACCCAACCGCTGCTCTCCCAGGCTTCTCCCAATTTTTTGACCACAAATGTTCGCTACATTTTGCAGGACCCGCAGGTGAAATGGGCGAAAAAACCCTGGCAAAGTATGCTCGCTGTCGATGACGCCAATGACCTCGCCATCACACACAATGGGAACGGCCAACTCACTGCCTCTGAAGGCGTCGTCCACGATGTAATCAGGGTCTGTCGTCGTGTCCTTCACGATTTCGGCAACCCCTGTTCGTCCCACCCTTCCGACGATGCCTCTGTCAAAAGGAAGCTCGATCGGCTCGTGAATGTCCCGGTAGTTGATGTTCTTGGGACCAAAGGCAGCCTTTTGGACCCACACCCCTCTGACGGGGTCTTTCAAATAAATCACACAATCCTCCCACCCCAATCGATCGATGCAGCTTTTGGCGATGTCCCACAAGATATCCTCGGGCGTGTTTTGTCGAAACACACTTTGAGAGAAATACTCCACGATTTCCAGCTGCGCCTTCCAATCGGCACCTGAGACCTGACCATATCGATGAATGGCACGAAAAAACCACACGGCAATTCCTGCCATCATCACCACAAACAGCCACCAAAATGTCAGTGTGTAGGTTTCCATGACCGTTGCAAAGGTGCGTCCCGAAGGGCAATATTTCTAGAAGGCACTTCAATTTACCCTGCTCTCAAGGCATCTTCACCCTCCTTCATGTCTCCGGATCTATCGGATCATCCGCCCATCCCTGCCTGCTGACCGAGTCACTCAATGCATTCTTTCACCAGCAAATGGCAATCCTTGTTGCTCACTCAAGACCCGAGGTTTTCGCTTCTTGCCTTGGCCTCACCCGCTGATTGGGCCTCAGACCCTTGCCAGTCCATGCCACATGTTCCGAAGACTGACCCCTTTTGTGTCATATTATGTCATTTATTATTCTGAATACACTATCTTTTGTTCCCAAAATTGCCCAAACCATGTCCACTCCCCCACTCTTTCGTCTGATAGCCTTCGTGATTGTCATCGGTTTGTCCAATGCATTTCAAGGGCAATCTACAGACGTATTGAACCAGATTGTGCAAGACCCCAACGCTGTGGTGTTTCCTTACAACCCAGACGAGGATGGATCGGGCGCCATTGGTATTGCCGATTTGTTGCCTTTCTTGATTTATTTCAACAATCCGGTGGAATTCATTGTCGAGGGAAATGAACTGGATGAAATGTCTCTGCAAAATGTGTTGACCGTCTTGGCCCAAACCCTGTTGGACCAGGCCGCTACGATTGACAGTTTGCAATCTCAATTGAACAGCCAATCTGAGGACTTGGCCCTGCTCAATCCGCTGTTGAATCTCCTGCCAATGGCCAGTCATTTTACTTATTCGGCTTCGACTCAAACCATGGTTCTTTCAGGTGTCAACCTTCAAATAAACAACGGGAGCGGGATGAGCTACGGTTCTGGGAATGGGCTAGGCAATTTGATTTTGGGATACAATGAAGTAGAGGGTGGGTATCATCTCCCCAACGGTGACCTCGCCGCAGGTGAAGTCCGAACGGGTTCACACAACATCATTCTAGGTCCCGGACACTCTTACACGACCAACGGAGGTTTGGTGGGCGGGTACAACAACACGCTGTCTGCCAAAGGGGGGTGCCTGCTTTCCGGACAAAGCAGCTTGGCAAGCGGAAACTATGCGGCAGTACTCGGCGGCATGGACAACCGGGCCACTGGCAATCACTCCTGCATTTCAGGGGGGCACAGCAACACGGCTTCTGGGGACCGCGCAAGTGTTTCCGGCGGTCTTCTGAACCAAAGTGCGGGAATCGCCACTTCTATCTTGGGC
>JAQBVN010000027.1 GCA_027622975.1 Bacteroidota bacterium
AAACTCGAATCTGAGTAATCATGCGTCACGGAAAGAAATTCAACCACCTCGGCCGCAAGAGTGCACACCGTAAAGCGATGCTCTCTAACATGGCCTGCTCGTTGATTGAGCACAAGCGCATTACCACCACGGTGGCCAAAGCAAAGGAACTTCGCAAGTTTGTGGAGCCCCTCGTGAACCGTTCAAAAGACGACACGACGCACAGCCGTCGTGTATGCTTTAGCTATCTCGGAAACAAGCACGCGGTGACGGAGTTGTTTCGCGAGGTGGGTCCCAAGGTAACGACCCGTGAAGGGGGGTTCACGCGCATCATCCGCACAGGAAATCGTTTGGGTGACAATGCAGAGATGTGTTTGATTGAGCTCGTGGACTTCAATGAAATCTACGGCCGCGAAGAAAAGAAGAAGACGCGTCGTTCTCGCCGCGGAGGGGCCAAGGCAGCTGTGCCTGCCGCCGCTGTCGCTCCGGCTGTTGAGGAAGCAGTGATTGTCGAGGAGACCACGGATGAATCCACAGCACCTGCTGCTGAAGAAGCGCCAGCTGCTGAGGAGGCACCTGCTGCTGAGGAGTCTTCCGATGACAGCGACGAAGAAAAGAAGGACGCTCCAGAGGCGTAATTTTCATCAGAATACTTGCGTTCAAAGGAGGGCTTCGGTCCTCCTTTGGCTTTTTGGGAATTGTGGGAATGGTGTGGATGAAAGAGGGCACAGAACGCTCAGAGGGTGTCAAAAAAGAGAAAGACGCGTGGTATCTTCGCGGCATGAATCAAACCACCCTACCGGAACAGAGCGCAGTGTTGCTCTTGGCAGATGGCACGGTGTTTCACGGCAAGGCGGTGGGAGCTTTGGGCAAGAGTTTTGGGGAAATCGCCTTCAACACTGGCATGTACGGTTATCAGGAGATTTTTACGGATCCTAGTTACCACAAGCAGATTGTGGTGATGGCCACGGCTCACATCGGGAATTACGGAGTGCATGACCATGAAATGGAATCGTCCAAACCTCAAGTCGCAGGCGTGGTGGTGAGAAATTTCTCGTCGATGGCAAGTCGTCCAGGAGGGAGTGGAACACTACAGTCGGATTTGGAGTCACATGGCGTGGTGGCCATTCGTGATGTGGATACCAGGGCTCTTGTGACTCACATTCGTGAACACGGGGCCATGAATGCCGTCGTGTGCAGTGATGGCACCAGTCTAGATGAACTCCAAGGCGAGCTGAAAGCAGTCCCGTCCATGGAAGGCATGGCTCTTTCTGGGGAAGTCAGTGTGTGCGAGAGCCGCGAATCAGGCCAAGAAGGGTCCCACAAGGTGGCTTTGTTGGATTTGGGTGTGAAGGAGAGCATTGTTCAATGCTTGGTGGATCGTGGATGTCATGTCAAGGTTTTTCCATGGAGCGCCAAGGCCTCCGAGCTGTTGGCATGGAATCCTGACGGAATCATGTTGAGCAACGGTCCCGGTGATCCAGCGGCCATGCCGGAGGTTGTGGCGGAAGTGAAACACATGGTGGGCTCTGGCATTCCAATGTTTGGCATTTGCTTGGGGCACCAAGTTTTGGCCTTGAGCCAAGGGTTGAAGACCGAGAAGATGTTCAACGGTCATCGTGGTGTGAATCATCCCGTGAAAAATCTGCTTACCGGAAAATGCGAGATTACGTCTCAAAATCATGGTTTCGTGGTGAGTCGACAGGCCCTTGAAGCCTCAGCCGAGGTTGAGGAAACCCATGTGCATTTGAACGACAACACGGTGGCCGGAATTCAACTCAAGGGAAGGCCTGTGTTCAGCGTCCAGTATCACCCCGAAGCGTCGGCTGGTCCTCATGACAGCCGTTATTTGTTTGATCAATTCGTGGACAACATGGTCCACTCACAAGATGCCGTCTCGCAATGACCGACGGTTCCACACGCCAGCCTTGATGGCTAAAGATTTGAAAGATGAGCTACATTGATTTTGTGCATGCCCGCCAGATTTTGGATTCTCGCGGCAATCCCACCTTGGAAGTAGAAGTTGGTACAGGTGATGGTGCGTTGGGAAGAGCAGCGGTTCCCTCAGGTGCATCCACGGGTGTGCACGAGGCTGTTGAGCTCCGTGACGGTGGAGAAGCATGGATGGGCAAGGGAGTCGAAAAGGCGGTTGGCCATGTCAATACAGTGCTTCAAGAGGCACTCGTGGGAAATGACGTCACCGACCAGCGCATGATTGATGAAATCATGCTTGAACTTGACGGAACAGTGAACAAGGGCAACCTCGGTGCCAATGCGTTGCTCGGTGTCAGTTTGGCCGTTGCAAGGGCCGCCGCTGAGTCTTTGGGGCTGCCTCTTTACCGCTACGTAGGTGGAGTGAATGCCAGGACATTACCCGTTCCGATGATGAACATCCTCAATGGGGGATCTCATGCGGACAACAAAATTGACATCCAAGAATTCATGGTGATGCCTGTGGGAGCAGAGACATTCACGGATGGCCTGAGGATGGGTACCGAAATTTTCCACAATTTGAAAAGCGTGCTGAAGTCCAAGGGCCACAGCACCAACGTAGGGGATGAAGGGGGCTTCGCACCCAACTTGGGAAGCAACGAAGAGGCCGTGGAAGTTGTGTTGCAGGCCATTGAAAAGGCTGGATACACACCCGGAGAAGATGTGCTCCTTGCCATGGACGCCGCGGCGTCAGAATTCTATGACAAGGAGTCAGGGCTGTACAAGTTTGCTTCCACAGGAGATCAACGCACTGGTCTGGAAATGGTGGACTTTTGGAAGGGGTGGTGTGACAAATACCCCATCATTTCCATTGAAGACGGACTGGATGAAGATGACTGGGCATCGTGGAAACAATTGACGGACGTTCTTGGAGGTCGGGTTCAATTGGTAGGCGATGATTTGTTTGTGACCAATGTGCGGCGTTTGTCACGTGGAATCGAAGAGGGTGTAGGTAACTCGATTTTGGTCAAAGTCAATCAAATTGGTACGCTGTCTGAAACGATTGACGCGGTCAGCATGGCACACCGAGCTGGTTATACGTCGGTGATGAGTCACCGCAGTGGTGAGACAGAGGACACAACCATTGCTGATTTGGCTGTTGCCTTGAACACGGGTCAAATCAAGACGGGTTCAGCCAGCCGCTCAGACAGGATCGCCAAGTACAACCAGTTGCTTCGAATTGAAGAAGAATTGGGTGCGAGTGCTCGCTACCTCGGCGTGGCATTTCGTGGCTGAGGCCTCTTTCGTTTCGGTGAGTTTTTTCAGGGTTACATGCCTTGGGGCATGGCAATTTGAGGTGTTTGGGAAGCAAGGTTCCAACCAAGGAAAACCTCATGTGTCCCTCCTGCGTAGCTTCGAATCTCTGTGGTCGCAAAGTCCCGCATGTATCCCAAGCGGAACTGCGGGCTTGCTTGGAATTGAGTCACCAACGTGATGCCAGAACCCGTGCGGTAGCATATCCCTGCGGTGTACATGTCTTGCACAGTGGCGAGAACATTGAGGTCGAGGATAGCTGGGATTTCAGGGGTTGCCCTCAAGAGCATGGAAGGGTGAAGTTTGAGCCAGCTGTTTGCCTCCACGCGCATGCCACCATGAAGGTAAAGGTGGTTTCGATAGTAGGGCTGAATGCCTTGGGTCAGGCTTTGTTCGAGGACAAACAACATCGGGGCAGCGGCGCCCACGTGCCAGCGCTCGCCCTCCACCCTCATGCCAAAGCCGAAGCGGGGAATCCAAGCACCGATTTCGGCCCCTTGGTACACAGGGTCTGCGGGGTCGATGCCTACGACATCCGATAAATTTGCACGGTACTGCAGGAGGCCTCCCCTCAGCCCAAAACTCATTGTTGTGGACGTGTTCAAATCGAGGTGATAACTGGCATTCGCAGAGAGTTCGAGCGTGGATGTAATGCCAATTGCATCAAGGGATAGCGATCCTCCGACCCCCAAATCGCGGTTGGCGAGGCCACCATGGGCGGAGAGCACGCTTGTGTTGGGAGCGCCATCAAATTCGACCCACTGCAGCCGTTGCAAAGCCATGGTCTGCCATTGTCCTTGAACACCGGTGGCAGCAGGGTTCACGAGCATCTCATTGAACAGGTATTGGCCCGTCATCACATCTTGTTGGGCATGCATCAAGCCTGTGGATAGGGCAAGGATCATGACAAGCCATGTAGCCTTTTTCCCGAGAGACCCAATGAACAAGGGTTCGGCAGTGCGGATGTGTGTTGTTGTCAGTTTCATTGACGGAGGTCTACTGTGGCGCGATACGATGCGCCTTGGGTTTCAAACACGACGAAATAGGTGCCAACGGGCAGTGGGCGACCACCTGCATTGGTGCCATCCCACGGGGTCGTGACATCGGAGGTTTCAAACACGAGGCTTCCCCAGCGGTCAAAGACCATCAACTTTGTGCCTTCCAACCAATCGCATGGTGGAAATTCAGGGTCAGGTCCCACATTGGCAATCCGATACGTATCGTTGAAGTTGTCATTGTTGGGGGAAAACCCAGTTGGGAGTTCCGGCACCGTGGGTGGTTCCTCAATTTGAATGACTTGAACAATTGCCGATTCATTGTCGCATGCATCGGTCAATGTGATGGTTCTTTGAATCTGGCAGTTGTTGGTCATGCAAGCCGAATCAAGGACGTCGGAGCAGGACCACGTCCATTCGTTGCAAGCATCTTCCACGGTGAGTTCCGTGTTTTCGCACGTTGGAACTTCCGAAACGCACAGGAAGGAAAGTGGAGGAAGGGGAGCTGTCAGAAAGGGAGGTTCGTTGTCAACCCAGGTGACCGAGTGAGTTATTTGATCACTGTTTCCGCAACCATCGGTGGCTTGATAAGTGGTAGATCGTGTCCAGGTGCAGTTGTTCCCTTCGACGTTTGATTCTAGCAGCGCTACCATAACATCTGAACTGGCATTGTCAACGACAGTCAACTCTGAAGGGTCCCAATTCGGCGACAAGCTGTCGCAAGGCAGGATGACGTCTTCTGGAAAATCGATCCATTGAGGGGCTGCCACGTCTTCTACAAGGATGTTTTGGACGTGAATTGTGCCGTTACCGCAGTCGTCGGTGAGCTCAAACGTTCGCGCCAAAAGAAAGCTCCCCGGGCAGTAGAATTCCAATGTATCAGTGAAGCATGTCCATGATGCATTGCTGCAATTGTCCTCCCAATTCAAGGAACTCTCTTCGCAGGAAGGGATGGAATTGACATCCGTAAACAATGCATCCTCGGGCACCAAGGTCCATGTAGGAGACACAGTGTCAGTCACTTCGATTGTTTGAACTTCGAGGAGACTTTCATTGCCGCACTCGTCCCAAGCTGAAAACGTTCTGATGATTGTGAATTGAGACGGGCACGTGCCGGGGATTGTATCCAAAGCATCTGTCCAGTCCCAGGCATTCATGTCTTCATAGGATGGGGGGGAGTACATGATCGGGTCAGAACATGACAGAAGTTCATCCTCAGGGATGTACGTTTGGTTGGGTGGGGTTTCGTCCAACAAGAGGACGTACTGGACATGAGATGATTCATTGCCTGCAGGATCGCTGATGGTCCACGTGATTTCAATTTCAGTGATGCATGCGGGTTCCAAAGTCAACGTGTCAATCACATGATTGAAGGTCAAGGAAGCAATCGAGGCGCAATTGTCACTGACAACCCAAGAGTCCATCCACATGTCCATGGGATAGGGTGCTCCGTAGATCAATGTGGTATCCGAAGGCCAAGCATGCAATGTCGGCGCTTGGGTATCTTCAACAACAATGATATGTTGGGCGGTGCTTTCATTCCCACATTCGTCGGAGGCTGTCCAGGTGATTTGAAGCCATGGTTGAAATGTGCCATCATCTTCGAGTGTGTCAAGGCTTGCAGTTAGGAGAGGAAGAGAACAGCCATCCATGGCCAGCGCTGAATCGAGGGATTGTTCACCATCGCAAGTCCACCACAAAGTGTCGGGCACGAAGGTGAAGACGGGTGGGGTGGTGTCGATGAGCGTGATGACTTGAATGTCTTCGCTTTGGTTTCCTGCGTCGTCAGTAGCGGTGTACGTTCTGAGGATGGTTCCTTGTCCATTGCACTCGCCTTGCACGAATTCGTCGAGGGAGGTCCACGTCACGTTTCCACATTCATCGCTGACAGAAGGAGGGATGACTTGGAGCGGGTCTTCGCATGACACAGTGATGCTGTCCGGGGCGACAAGGACTGGCGCTTGGAGGTCGACGACGGAGATGGTCCAGAGGGCTTGTGCTTGGTTGCCGCAGAGGTCAGTAGCGGTGTAAGTATGCAGCACTGTGAGGTTTCCGAGGGCATCACCTGGGATGATTTCGGTGACGATGTCCACGTTGACCTCTCCACTGCAAAGGTCTTGAGCAGTTGGAGTTGCTTCGGGAAGCGGATCATTGCATGCGACGGTTGTGTCGAGTGGGAAGAAGGTCCAAGAAGGCGGCGTGGTGTCAACGCGTTGGAAGAGGATGGATTCCTGGGCGCTGTTTCCCGAGGGGTCCGTGGCAGTGATTGTTCTGAGGACATTACCTCCTTGACAGCTGTCTGGGTTGAGGTTGAGGTCTTCTACGATGATGCTGACCTCACCGCAGTTGTCGATCACCTCCACGGGTGTGTCTGGGATGGGGACCCCACACTCGAGGATGACGTCTTCCAACATGGAAAGGAATGTGGGCGGTGTGAGGTCTTGTGAAGCGAGGGTTTGGGTTGCTGAGGCAACGTTTCCGCAGTCGTCGGCTGCCCAGAAGGTTCTGAGGATGGAGAAGTTTCCATTTCCATCATCTTCGGTGGTGAGGTCTTCATGGGTGATGGTGACGTCTCCACAGTTGTCTTGGGCTTGAGCCAAGACGAGGTCCAACCCCTGTGGGTCATCGCAACTGAAGGTGATGTCCTCAGGCACGAAGGTGAAGACTGGGGGTGTATCGTCGACTAGGGTGATTATTTGGCTTGCGGTTGAACTGTTTCCACAGGCATCGATGGCGGTAAACTCCCTCAAAAATTGACCTGTTGGATGAACACAACCACCGCTCACAGCACTTTCAACGAAGCTCAATTCAAAGGATGAGCAATTGTCATCCACGATGGGCAAGTCGAGCATGTCCGACGTGCTTTCGCAAGACAATGTCAATTCTTCATCCAAGGTCAAGGACGGTGGTGTGACATCGAGAACATCAATTCTTTGCGTCGCCTGTGTCACGTTACCAGCCAAATCTGTGACGACGAAAGTTCTCATCAACGTCCAGTTTGAAGGACAAGAACCTGGTAGGGTATCTGCATAGACTTCGATTGTCACATCGCTGCAATTGTCAACGGCTGTGGCCAAATCCATTGGGATCGTGTCGTCACATGAAATCACCGTATCCTCTGGGACAAACAAAAATTCTGGAGGTGTCACATCAAGGTATTGGACAGACTGGATTTGACTGTTTTGGTTTCCACAAGCATCCGAGGCAGTATAGGTCAGCTCAACGAGGTAGTTTCCAGAGGAGGCATTCCCCAATGTATCTGTCATCACTGAAAGAAAAGGTGAGGAGCAGTTGTCGGAAATGATGGGAAGCTCCATGGTGAAGTTGTCATCACAACTGAGCGTTAGATTCATCGGGAATTCCTCAAATACCGGAGCAGTCGTATCACGAAAATTCAGCACTTGAATCGCTGTTCTTTCGTTTCCACAGGCATCAACGGCAGTGAAGGTTCGAATCCAATCTTCATTTCCGTCGCATCCCACGGTCACCACTTGGAGGTCTTCCGACAAAGTCAAATCGCTGCAAGCGTCTTCTGCAATGGCTGCTTCCAATGTCGGATTTTCATCACAGGACAATTCGAGTCCTTCTGGCACAAATGTGAACGTGGGTGGTTCGATGTCAGTGATTGTGATGGTGTGGTATTGCTCCACTTGGTTGCCGCAAGCATCTGTGGCTACGATGCGACGCCGTTGAATCTGCGCACCTGGACAATCACCTGGTAAAAAGGTCGTGGAGTACGAGATCGAAATGTTTTCCGTGGGTGAACAATTGTCTGTGGCCGTCGCTTGGGGCAGGAAGAATTGACTCCCACATCCCATGACAGTGTCATTGGGCAAGACCAACAGAGGGCCCGTTATGTCACGCACCTCGATGATTTGTGAGGCTTGTGCTGTGTTGCCGCAAAGGTCCGAGGCCTGAAAATGTCTGATGATGGTCTCGTCAAAAGGACAGGAGCCTTGTTCGTGGGTAGGTGGTAATTCAAATACGTTGATGAGGTTTCCGCATTGATCGATTGCGGAGGCGGGTTCAAAAACTACTTCCTCATCACATGAAAAGGTCGCTTGATCAGGTGCGTAGATGGTGGGTGCTTCCTCATCAATGAGGTGAATTTGTTGAATGTGCTGAATGCTCGAACCGCAGGCATTTGTTGCAGTCCATTCAATGTCCCAACGGCCCTCACCAGGACAATCGCCTGCGACGAAAGTCACAGTAGAATCTACCCAAGTTTCTCCACACGCATCCACAGCTACCGGACTTTCCGAGGAAATAGCCTCGGCGAATTCATCAACGCAGGACAGGATGGCATCGGACGGAAGCGAGGCCCATGTGGGCGTCGATGCCTCGAGAATGTCAACGTATGCTGTTACCTGGTCAAAAGAACTCACATTGCCAATGAAGTATTCACCCACCACATCATGATTGGCGCCGCACGGTTGATTCGAGGTTTGACATTCAGAGAACTCAGTCGTCATTGTTCCATGTCCCTGGAATGTGCCATCGGCGATGCATAAAGTCCAATCAAAATGCCCCCCCAATCCGTGAGCAAGGTTGGTGAGGTTGGCTCCAAATTCCCCGATTTGGAATCCATATCCTGGAGTCAGACTTGTCGGTGACAGCGAGATGTACGTGCCCTCTAACGATCCAGAGCCAATGAGCTTGGACATGTGGGGCTTAAGAGCCCAAACCTCCCAATTGGACGGGTCACTTCCCGGCGCAAAGAGGTCAAGATTGCCACCGCCATTGGTCCATTCTTCCGCACTAAATTTCTCTTCAAAATACAGATCCAAGGTGAAGATGGCCTCGGGATTGGATACATTCCGAACGTTCCCTTGCAAGCGCGCGGCAACTTCCGGATATGTCGTCCATGTCAGCGATCCGTCATCGACTGTGAACAGGTCGCTTTGAACGACTCCGGATCCAATGAGACCTTGAATCCGAAGACTTTTTGCCACTCCTACAGAGGGTTCAGCGTCTGTCGCAAAACAAGTATGAGTTGTCGAGAGAGAATGTCTGAAAAAGGCAGTCCAAAAATCATCCGAACAATTGTCTGTGTAAGCCGGAAAATTGGGAAGGGCGAGCAGCGCGTTTCCATCTGAGCATGCGTGCTCGACAACAGGCACCTCTGACATGAGAAAGTGGATGTCACAGTCGCTGCATGTCGTTTGGGCTTGTGCAGACAGGGGCCAAATCACCCACAACATGGTAAGTGCACGAAGTGCAGGGTTCCGGAATTTTCCGAGTGATCGCATGGTTGAGTCGTGGAGAGTCTCGTGTATAAGAGAGTATAAATATACATAAAATTACACGTCGATTCACCCAAAACACCCCCAAAAAACAGTTGGCTTCTCTGCCAAAGGCCTCGAGTGGCTCAGACCAATTCCGCCCTCAACGAGAACAAAGCGATGCCGGCTGCCACACCTACATTCAGACTCGCTGTATGGCCGGGCATGGGAATGGCCAAAGTGGTGGCGCATTGTGCCAAGGATTCGGTCGAAATACCTTCGTGTTCGTCTCCAAGAACGAGGCAGCAAGGACCCTCGGGTTTCCATCCCCGGATGTCGTGCTGGGCCTTTTCGGTCAAAGCGATGTTTTCCAATCCAAGGTGGGTCAAGGTGGTCAGGGCGGAGGGGATGGACTTGACCCGACATACAGGAATCCGAAGAAGTGCGCCAGCGGACGATTTGATGGCGTCTTCATTGAGGGGGGCAGTCCCGCCCATGGGAACCACCAAGGCTGTGACGGCAAAACACTCCGAGGTTCTGGCGATGGCACCTAAGTTTCGGACGTCTGTCACGCCGTCGAGAGCCACGAGAAATGGGGACTCTCCGCGCTCGAAAGAGCCCAGCACCACTTCCTCAAGTGGTTGAAATTCAACAGGGGACGTGAAGGCGATGACGCCTTGATGATTTTTCATGGTCACCCGATCCAGCCTCTCTTTGGGAACCGCTTGGGCCGGCACGCCTTGTTCTCTGCAAAGCTTGAGGATGCGGGTCACCTCGTCCGTTTGTTTTCCCTTCAAAAACAGGACGCGCTGCATGGGTTTGGCGGCTTCAAGCGCCTCGAGGATGGGGTGGATGCCAAACAAAAAACTGCGCTCTGGAGGTCTGCGGTGCATGGACGAGAATGGAAAGAAATGGAGTGGCGAAGGTAGGGTCCAAGTTCAGTCTCCCCTTACCCTGCCATTGCGCCAATTGCTCACGGCGCGATCCCACACAGTGCGAAATTGAATGCTGCGCTGAAGTTCAAAATGATTGTCGTCCAGAGGATGTTGGCGCTTTCGGAAGTGAAATGTCAGGGCATTGGCCGTTCCTTCCTCGCCATACACCCAATATTCATTCCAAGCATCTTTTCGCACGCGTTGGGGGACACCAAAAACGATGTGAACCATCCCCCTGTCGGTCATCCATCCTTCTGTAAGTCCTGAGAAAGCGACGTTGGCCTCTTCCACACGTTCATAATAAATGGACAGGAGGGCCCTCGCGGCGTCTGGGGATTTTCCGCAAGCGAGCCAGAAGTCGTCGAGGGCCATTTTGGGATGCTCAGCTTCCGAAAGTGCTTTGAATTCTGCGCGAGAGGCGATGTATCGGACAGGGCGAATCAAATCGACGGGACTCACAAGTTCAGGGAAGTTGGGTCGTCTGGAATGGATGACCAAACCAAGGTTGGTCATGGGGTGATGCAGGGCCATGACTCCTTCAGGCACGACAAGGTGCGAAAGTTCGTCACGACCCAGGGTCGTCAAGGGTTGAGCAGACACGGTGTCCCATCGAATCCGTGCACCGCTGTAGGGGGGAGGAGGTAAAGACGAAGGGGGAATCACGTAGGATGCAATCCAACCCTCGTTCATCACTGAATCGATCGGGAGAAGCACCGCAATGGTGTCGTGGATTGTGGCATTTCCTGAAGGTAGCGGCCACCTGTCGGTGTAGCTCCACAGCAAGAGGTGGGAGCGATGCCAAAGTTGAGAAGAACCGAGTGCGACACGGTCCTGCCATGTGGCATTCCGGAGTTGGTCTTTCAGCTGGATGATTGGGAAAGAATCGCCACCGTCCCATCGCCACCGAGCGCGGAGATCTCCTTGGGTATGGTGCCAAATCGTGTCCATCAGCAACCATGTCGTATCGCCCAGGGTGATTTCGAGGTTGGCAACGAAAGGAGATTCCGCATGATCACGGGTGTACAAGAGCTCTGAGCGTTGGAGCTTCAAGTACACATCGACCTCGCCTGAGCTCAGGGTTTGGTATGCAAAATCAGGATGCAATCCGGTGGCGCGCCTGTCATAAGGCCGCTGTGAAGAAGGACTTTGCATGCTGGACCATTGACATCCGGTGAATCCTAACGCAATGATTCCCAGTGTTGTGACCCCCAGCGGTGAGACTCCCCGTGTTCTGACCCCGAGCAGAGAGATTCCCAGTGTTGTGACCCCCAGTGTTCTGATTCTCAAGAACCCTCCCAACGTGAGTTCCACAGCGCGATGCCAGGAACAGCGAAATGCAGAGGGGGAGCGGCGCGTGGAAATCACGGGTTGAAGTTACAGGTCAGGCTCGTTGAAGCCTGCAACTCGGTTTGGACTTGTCACATTTTGGGGGCCTCGCCCACACGAGCCGTCGGGTTTTTGGGGCTTGATGTAACCTTCTGGTTGCAAAGATCGTAGGGGAAGACATCACGGACATTCACCCACAATCCCATATCCCATGCAACGTACCCTGAGAATTGCCGCCCTTGTGCTTTTGACGTGCGCGGCCTTGAGTTCTTGTGGAACCATCTATCAGCAATGCGCAGCTTATTCCGAGGTCTCTTCGGCTGAGACGCGCTGAAACGAAAACGTCAACATTTGGTCGACCTCAGGGTGAAGGCTGCGTGCCACGGGGCATGCTCGCCCGGCCCTTTCGAGAGCCAGGAGTTCTTTCTCCGAGGCATCTTGGGAGACTAAAATGTCAAAATCAATGGCGATGGCGGCGACCCGACGAGGGTTGGCCGCCATTGTTTTTTGGACCCGAGCCTCCATGCTTACGAGGTTCCATGGTCGGCTCGACGCGTGGATTCCCATGATGGTCATGGCGCATGCAGCCAAGGAGGTGCTCAGCAAATCTGTCGGTGAAAAGGCTTCTCCCAATCCATGGTTGTCTGTTGGGGCGTCTGTGACAATGGTTTGTCCTGAAGCTAGATGGGTGTTCAAGGTTCGAAGGGGGTCTTCGTATCGAACAGTGTAATTCCATGCCATGCCTGCAAGATGCACCCAAAAGGAACCACTCCCACACGGGTTGGCAATCCTCCAGGCAGGGCTGCGATCCAAGAGAGGCTTGTCTTTGGGAACATCTGTCAATCCCTGCTAACTTCGCCATGGAAGGCATCCAGCATGTTCCGTCGCCGCAAACCATGTCAAGCATCGTTTCCATTCGTTCATTCTGTCGAGCCACCCTTGCCACGTGGTGCTGGGTGATGTTGGGTTGCGGCATGATTCACGCCCAAGGCACAGTGACTGGTCACGACGCTGTCTTCGGTGAAGGAGTGGACGTGGTGTTGACGGATGCTGCGCGCGTCCATCTCATCGCTCACACCCGTGGCGCGGGAATTGGATTCCGTCGAGGGAAGTACAGAGGAGCCTTCGTGACCAAGGGGTGGCAGGGAGACTTCGTGTTTGTCCGAGATCCCAAGGAAGAAAAAACGCGGAACCCTGCCTACGACGATGGCCTGCCTTATGTTTTGGGAAAGGTCAATGCCCACCATGCGCTGAGAATCCAGAGGTACCGCGAAACGGTGTTGGCTGAGAAGTACCGAAAATCGGGTGTGACTGTCGCTCACTCCGCCTTTGGCGGGCTGCTGGTTGGTATGTCCAAACCGATCTATTTGGAAATCGGTTATCCCGAAATCCCCTACACCTCTATTCGCGTGGAGCGTTACGACCCCCTGGTTCACTTCTCCGATCGGATTTATGGTCGGGCGCCTTGGGTGAACGGCCTCGATTCATTGGCTTTTCAGGCTGGCATCACGTTGGGTCATGACATGAGTTTTGAGTTTCATGACACGCGCAACGTGACTCGAACCCTGTCCGTGGGTTGCCAGGTGGACTTGTATGCAACGCCCGTGGAGATCTTGGCTTTGGAATTTGTCGAACCTCGCCGCGTGCACTGGACATTCACCTTGAGCTACGCTTGGGGTGCACAATGGTCGGGGAAGGGCTTAGGCACCCCGTGAATTTCCCCTCGAATTGGCGACCTTTGTTCTTCGATTCGGTTTCCATGTCAGCCAACGCCACACCTTCCAACCCCGGAGATGGTTCATCCCAACCAGCGGCACGCGTCCCCAAGCCCAAGTGGCTGCGCGTGAAGTTGCCTACGGGAGAAGCTTACCGTGAGGTGCGAAACATCGTTTCGGAGCACAAGCTTCACACCATTTGCGAAAGCGGACATTGTCCCAACATGGGGGAATGCTGGGGTGAGGGGACTGCAACGTTCATGATTTTGGGGAACATCTGTACGCGGAGTTGCGGTTTTTGCAACGTGAACACAGGCAGACCGTTGGAGGTGGATGCCTTTGAACCTGGTCGAGTGGCTCAATCGGTGAAGTTGATGGGGGTCAAACACGCGGTCATCACGTCAGTCGATCGGGATGACTTGGCGGATGGAGGTGCTGAGATTTGGGCCCAAACCGTGCGCGCCATCCGCCATCAAAGCCCAGGAACGACGTTGGAAACACTCATCCCTGATTTCGCTGGGAAGTGGGAAAATCTCCAGAAGATCATTCAAGTTGCTCCAGAAGTGGTGTCTCACAATGTTGAAACGGTTCGTCGCTTGACCAAGGCTGTGAGGATTCAGGCGAAGTATGACCGGAGTTTGGAGGTGCTGAAGCGTCTAAGCGATGCGGGATTGAGATCCAAAAGCGGGGTGATGTTGGGACTTGGTGAAACCAAGGATGAGGTCATCGAAACGATGGAAGATTTGCGTGCCGTGGGTTGCCAGGTGGTCACGTTGGGTCAATACCTTCAGCCCACACCCAAGCATTTGCCCGTAGCGGAGTTTATTCACCCCGATGTCTTCAGCGAACTGGAAGGCTTGGGGAAGGCCATGGGTTTCCGTCACGTGGAAAGTGGACCGCTCGTTCGATCGTCCTACCATGCAGAAAAGCACGTCCTTTGAAAAGGATTGAGAGCTGTGGTTGAGAGGCATCCATGCATGCGAATGCCAGCCTCCTGACCTTTTGAGAGCCATTCCTTCCAGCCGATGCGACTTTTTGCCTGTGAGCGCGGTTCATCTGTTGTAACTTCCCAGCGATTTTTCGCCTGAAAGACTCAATCCATGATGTTGAAATCAACTGTTCGCAGCGTAGCTGCAGGCTCAGCTGTCCTGGCCCTTTCGGCTTGGGGATGGCTTGCGTTTTCTGACACAGAAAGTGTCACTACCTATCAACCAAGGCCTGAAGGCCTTGCAGCCCAACCCGATGGCGCGATGGAAATTCGGCGCATGATGGTGGGGGATGCCAATGGCAACATTGACCACGAAGGCCTGGCTCAATTGCGCAAACAGGTTGAGAAGGCGGTACGTCAACAGTCGTCTGCCAAATCTGCGACATTGTCGTGGGCTGAGCTCGGTCCAGACAACATTGGGGGTCGCATCCGCGCCATTGCCAACATTGGAAACGATGTGCTCTACACGGGAGGCGTTTCCGGCGGTCTTTGGAAATCGACCAACCGCGGTGACAACTGGACGGCGGTGACGACATTTCCCAACCTGATGGTGGGCTCGTTGGCCATCGCAGGAAATGGTGACATCTACGTTGGCACGGGATCCAATTTCGACGGGGCTGATGGAGAGGGAGGTTCGGGATTCCGTGGAGAAGGCATTTGGTGGTCTAGCGACAACGGTGCGAGTTTCCAAATGGTGGATGGCACTTCGGGATTTGACGCCACCGATGCACTCGCGGCGGATCCAACCAATGCGAACCGCGTGTGGTTTGGCTCCATGGATGGCTATGGACACATTACCCAAGGGAATTTGGTGGAAGTGCCTGGTGGTGCCAACAGTCCGAGCAACGCCACGGACGTAGCGATTGCCCCCGATGGAAGTTACTGCCTCGTCGCGGGCGCCAACGGCCGCGTGTATCGTTCGATTGGAGGAGATTTTGCCAACCTTGAGCCAATTACGCAGGGCTCCGGCCAAAATGGAAACCTTCCCCAAAGCGGCATTGGGCGTGCACGCGTTGACATTGCCTTGGATGCGACAGATGGCGAGTACAACGCCTTTGCGGTGTACGCTACGTCGGGAGGGTTGTTCTACGGACTCTTCTTCAGTGATGGTGCGGGGGCTGGAGGCACATGGAGCGAAGTGTGGCCGGGAGAAATCCAAACAGCCACGCCGCTGCCAAGAGCGCAGGGTATTTATGACTTGGCACTTGGAGTGACCAAGGGGCAGCCAGATTTGGCATACGTTGGTGGCATCGAAGTGTGGCGCTCAGGTCCCAACCAACAAGCAGAGCAAGCGGCGGCAGCATACGATGCGCCAGGTTTTCCGTTTGGTGTCCACGCAGACGTTCATGAAATCATGTTCACCCCAGATGGAACGATGTACGTAGCCACAGATGGTGGAATCTATCGTTCAGACAATGGAGGATACAGCTACACAGCTTGCAATCGCAACCTGAACATCACCCAGTTCTACGGCATGGCTCATGGCGCGGGTTCCGCAGTACTCGGTGGCACGCAGGACAATGGGTCACTCTTCATTCCAGGCGACGGCTATTTTGTGTCTGACCAAATGGCAGTGGAGGTCCACGGTGGCGACGGTTTCGACTGCGCAATCAGCATGGTCACCGAAGCAGAAGGGTACGAATACGCGTGGTTTGCGGCGTCTCAAAACGGTGGACTCGTTCGCGGTACCGTGGGACCAGGCGAAATCAACAACGCTGGGGACTTCTTCGACGAGAATTTCACGGATTTGTTTGCCGACAATGGCGATTTGGGTCAATTCTACACCTGCACCCGTTTGTACGAGGACTTCGACGATGAGTACAGCCAAAACACTGTGATTTTGGTCAACACCTTCGGTCAGGATTCGACTGGGGGGACGTTTGAGCTCGCCACGTCCAACCAAAATCTTCCTTTCACCTACACCATGGGTGAAAACGAAACACTTCATTTCTACTCTGAGCTTGTGCGTCCAGAACGGATTCTCGATGCTCCCCTGACGGAAGACCCCGATTACTTCTGGTTGGATCCTCAGACTTATGAAGAGGAATTCATTTGTGAGACGACCGTTGACACTGTGGGATTGGATTCCTTGATGTTCTTGGAGCCGGTGGTGATTGACACATTCATCGTGATCAATGGAGAACAATTCCCCATCACGGTGGAGACGGGTGACTTCGACACCACGTACAGCGAGCCCTTTTTCGTCGTGGAGGAAACCGAGATGTGCGACACGATGTACGTACATGCTTCGGACACCTTGTTCAACGTGCCTGAGCGCATCAAGGTGAAGGACCCCTACACGACCATGTTTGTGTTGGGACTCAATGGAGGACTTGGTGTTTGGATGACGCGGGATGCCTTGAATTTCAACACGACGCCGACATGGATCAGGATTGCCGATGCCCCAGCTGGTTTCTCGGGCACCAAGGCGATTGAGTTTGTTGAAACTGGAGACCAAGCGGGCGATGTCCTGTTCTTCACAGGATGGAATGGTCAAGTCACCCGAGTGAGTGGATTGAGAGATGTGTATTCCCAAGCGGACGTCAACAACGGGGTTTTGACCGTGACCAACATTCTGAGCGGGGCTGGGGCTGCTGTGACCGGCTTGAGCATCGACCCCAACGACCCCAACCACGTCGTAGTTACAGTGGGCGGTTACGGAACTTCGGCCAATGGCAAGGTGCGCGAGACATTCAACGCGCTGTCCAACAACGTGACCTGGACCAACATTTGGAGTTCGGCAGGCTTCAATTCCATGCCATGCTATGACGTGGTCATTGATGCCAACGATGCCAGTGGCGAAACCATCGTGGTGGGAACTGAGTTTGGCATTTTCGTCACAGAAAATGGAGGAAGCAGCTGGACGATTTCCAATGAAGGCATGTCCACAGCTTCAGATGCGGTGACTGCGCCTGTGTTTGACCTCAAGCAGCAATTCCGCGAAAGCCATGCCTGGAGCAACGTCACCAATGGCGGGGCCATCTACGCTGGCACACATGGTCGCGGAATTTTTGTCAATGGCATTGCGACAGACGTGAGCGAAGAAGACGTCGCTTCCAACCAAGCGTCATGGCATGTGTTCCCCAACCCTGTGGTCGGTGGAAACATTCACTTGCCCAATCCTGGATGGCAGGGATCGGCCCAGGTGGAGGTCTATGATTTGAATGGCCGGCGTTGGGTGAATCAACAAATCAACCTCGGTGGCTTGGATCGCCATTCGCTTTCCGTCGAAGCACTGCCGGCCGGTCACTATGTGGTGCGATTGGTGCAGGACACGCAACATCGCGTCGCCAAGTTCACGGTGATTCGCTGATTCTGAATGTGAAAGAACAACAAAGGGAGTCCAGATGGGCTCCCTTTGTTGTTTCGTGCAAGACCCACTTGAGGCCCGTCAGCCGTGATCACGGCTGGTGCCGAATCAACCGGGCCTCCCCACCCTGAAGACAAACCGAGGTGTGATGGGTGATCCAATCGCCCAGGTTGAGGTAACGTGCTTTGCCGCCGGCAATGGGTGTGTCGATGGGGGCATGGCGATGTCCAAAAACAAACACATCAATGTCCTTGCCAGCCGTCGATGCCTTCATGGATTCTGCGTATTGAACGAGGTGCTCCAGTTCCATGTCGCCCACAGGAACTTCACCCCGTTGACGGCTCCGCGCTGACCAGGCATGCGCAAGCGCGATGCCAAGGTCTGGATGGACCCATCGGAATGCCCGTTGGCAAAGCTTGGATTGAAACAAACGTTTGATGCGTTTGTATCCACCATCTCCTGGCCCCAAACCGTCGCCATGCCCCACCATGCACTGCACACCGTCCCAGGTGCATCGGATGGGCGCCTTGTGGACCTGTACCCCCAATTCTTCGGCGAGGTATCCCGTCGTCCACATGTCGTGATTCCCGGCGTGAAAATGGACAGGCAGACCGGCATCTGTCAATTCAGCCAAGGCACCCATCACGCGCACGCCACCTTTGGGCACAGCTCGCTTGTATTCAAACCAAAAATCAAACAGGTCCCCGACAACATGAATCTCGGTGGCTTGAGCGCCTTGGGCAAATCCGCGCCCTTCCGCGGCGTCTCGAAGCCATGCCACAAACCTCTGTTCCCGCCTGTGCGAGGCTGCAGTGTCCGGTGCACCGAGGTGCAAGTCAGAGGCCAAATGAATGCAATGCGACATGCAATGTTGGGTTCATTCTCCCAAGACACCGCGCAGGGCGGATTCGAGCATGGCGCCACGCAAGTGGGTGGCAAGAACGCTTCCGTCGCGGTCAATCAACATGGTGTGTGGGATGCTGCTGATGCCATAGGCCTGCGCTGCTTCGTTGCGCCAACCCCGCATGTCGCACACGTGGTTGGGCCAAGTCAACTGGTCTTGTTCGATGGCTCGCTGCCATTTGCCGGCGTCGCTGTCAAGAGATACTGAGAAAACCTCAAACCCGCGGTCTTTGTATTTCTCATAGGCGCGGACAACGTTGGGGTTTTCACGGCGGCAAGGCCCACACCAAGAAGCCCAAAAATCAAGCAGGACCACCTTGCCTTTGAGGTCGCTGAGTTTGCGCGTTTGGCCGTTGGGATCGTTCATGACGATGTCCGGGGCCATGTCTCCTTGGATGTAGCGGCCGTTTTTGGCTTGGCGCTGCTGGGAGTTGCCAGCATTCATGTCCAATCTGCGTGGACGGTTGGCCACATCAAATTTGGACTTGATGATGCTGTAATAATGAGAGTCACCGGCGACATCTTTCAGATTGGCAAGCACTTGGCCAAACAACTCCTTGTGATTTTCCGCGTCGAGTGACTCCAGGGCGCTCAGGGCCATCAAAGACTGGCTGTGGGCTTCGACGAAGGTCACACTTGTTTCAACAAGGCTGTCTTTCATGGCTTGGAGAAGGTCAGCGGCTGCTTGACGTTCGGTGGCATCTCCCATGTTGGTTTTGCGCTCTGTGGACATCATGCGTTGCTGCAGGGGCATGATGTGGTCGTAATACGTAGCCATGATTCGAGAATCTTCTGACCCCACAATTTCAGCCCCCACGAGGTATTTCATGCCTTCTACTGTTTGGGCTTCCACGTGGATGGCTTCAGTGCTGTCTGTGATCAGCACCAATGGATATTTCCGACCTACGAGCAATTGGTGGTAGCCTCGACGCAAGGGTTCGGATGGTGTCAGGACAAACGATCCTGTGGAATCCACAGTGGTGTTGGCAACATTGACGAGGTTGCCATTTTTGAATGAACGCAAAAGAACCTCGGCTCCGGACTCGACCCCATCAATGGTGCCAGAGATGGTGCCGGCAGGACCTTGGGGCGCAGGAGCACTTTCGCAAGCACTGAACATGGCCAACAGAGCTGCGATGAGAAGGGTTGGGAGTGTGCCGAAGTGTGGGAAGTGTGAAGCGCGGGGGGTCATGTCCAAGGAAATGTGGTTCAACCTTGCGAAGGTAAGGTCTGCGTCCAGGATTCAAGGCATGCGTCCACGTCCTTGGGATTTTCCCAAGTCATTGACGTGTGAATCACCCAACATTCCCATCCCCGGAGTTGGGTTTGAAAGGGCGCCAATCGCACGGCATCTTTCCGGGTGGTGACCAAGGTCTTGATCCCGTGTTGTTTGCCCCATGAGGTCCACGCCTTGACATCGGTTTCATCAAAGGGATGGTGATCGGGGTAATGGGCGATGCCTGCCGCATGGATTCCCAATCTCTTCAGGGTTTCTCTGATGCGATGGGGTTGTGCGATGCCTGTCACGACGAGGGGTTGGGTGGCAAAATTGCTTCCGGTCGAGGGTGGTTCCCCAACTGGTTCCTCGCTGCCCTCTTTTTCTGCCATGTTCTCCAAAAGGTCTGCTTCGCCCGTCAATCCGCGCTGTAGCCACATTTTTGGGGCACCCATCACCCAAGGGGTCTCAGCCGTTTCCTGGGCCAAGGCCGTTGCGTTCAGGCTGCGCGGCATGGCGAGTACATCCGCGTGCTTGGCCCGAGAAGGGAGGTCCCGCCAGCCTCCGGCGGGCACCAAACCCCACCATCCACGGGCTTGTTCAGAGATCAAGACCACACTGTGAGTGGGCTTGAGTCGCCGGTGCTGAAATCCATCATCCATCACCACGATTGCAAGCGATGGTCGGTCTCCTTTCATTTGTTGAAGTGCGGTCAAACGATCAGCACCTACCGCCACGGCAACGGTGGGTAATTGCCTTTGAATCATCCAAGGCTCATCGCCTACTTGCCGCCAATGTGTGGCTTCTGAAACCCACTGAAACCCGTGGTTCGTTCGGCCATACCCCCGACTCAACACACCCACACGTCCCGACCCTACGCGGCGTTCGAGGCGCTCAGCCACATCCATCACCGTGGGTGTTTTTCCCGTACCACCCAATTGAAGGTTGCCGATGACCACCGTGGGCAAGGCGCCTTCGTTTGACATCAGAATGCCTGCATCGTACAGGGCATGTCTTAGGTGCAACACGCATCCCCATACCAAGGCGAAGGGGGACCACCACCATCCCATCCACCGATGCGGTCTGCCAGGAACCTCTGCACTCGCGATGCCATCCGTAGCACCGGGAAACTGGGTGGGAAAGTGTACCTTCGGGGTCATGGAGAATGCCCTGAAGGTACGGGACATCGCGGCTTGCCTCGAAGCATGGGCGCCACGACATTTGGCCGAATCCTATGACAACGTCGGCCTGTTGGTGGGTGAGCCTTCACAGGTGGTGAAGGGGGTGATGGTGAGTTTGGACTGCACGGAGGAGGTGGTCCGCGAGGCGATTGCTTCTGAGTGCAACATGATCGTGAGCCATCATCCGTTGATTTTCAAAGGGATCAAACGGCTGAACGGTTCCACGGATGCAGAGCGCGCCATCATGCTGGCCATCCAGCAAGGCATGGCATTGTATGCAATCCACACCAACCTCGACAATGTCTTGACAGGTGTGAATCATCAATTGGCGCATGTGTTGGGTTGTGCCCCTCATACCCACGAGATTCTTCGCCCCATGGCGGGAGGGCTGGAAAAGTGGACGGTCTTCGTGCCGACAGACCATGCCGAGTCCGTCAGACATGCCATGGCTGATGCAGGCGCTGGTCACATTGGCAAGTATGACCATTGCAGTTTTGCCGCTTCTGGCACAGGGTCATTTCGGGCTTTGGAAGGTGCGACGCCCTTTGTGGGAGCCTTGGGAGAGATTCATCGCGAGTCAGAGATTCGGTTGGAAATGGTGGTGCGGAGCGAAGTCACGGGTGCTGTGTACACAGCCTTGCAAGACGCACATCCCTATGAAGAGGTGGCTTTGGATCGTGTGTCCCTGGAGAATGGCAGGAAGGATTTGGGTGCTGGCATGGTGGGAGAGCTGCCCGCTCCCATGGCGTGGCAGGACTTTGTCGATCGGGCCAAACAAGTGCTCGGGTGTACCCATGTGAAGATCACCGCCCCAACACAACCCAACGTTCAACGTGTGGCGTGTTGTGGCGGTTCAGGGGCATTTTTGATTGAAGACGCAAAGAGGGCAGGGGCTGATGTGTACGTCACGTCGGACATCAAATACCACGAGTATTTTCAGGCGGAAGGCCAGATTTTGTTGCTCGATGTGGGACATTATGAGAGCGAATGGCAAACCAGCGGGTTGATTGCCAGCAAACTCAAGGAAAAATTCCCTAATTTTGCCGTCCGTTTGTCCACAACACGGACCAACCCCGTTTCGTTTCGCTGAACCCAAGACCGATTCCCAACCGAATGGCACAGACCAAGAAGTCCAGCACTGCTGAAGACAAGTTGCGCGCCCTCTACGATTTGCAAATCATTGATTCCCGCATTGACCGCCTTCGCGTGGTGCGCGGAGAGTTGCCCCTCGAAGTTCAAGAACTCGAGGATGAACTCGAAGGCCTGCGCGCCCGTTTGGAGCGCATGGAAGAGGACAATGACCAGGTGAACCAGCGCATCATGGCGTACCAAATGCAAATCAAGGACAGCAATGCCCTGATTGAGAAGTACACCGAGCAGCAGAACAACGTTCGCAACAACCGTGAGTTTGAATCCTTGGCAAAGGAGATTGAATACCAAACCCTCGAAATCGAACTTTGTGAAAAGCGCATCCGTGAATGCAAAGCACAACTCGAACAAAAATCCGAAGGACTGAATGGCACGCGTGAGCGCTTTGAACAGCGGCAGGCTGACCTCCAGGCCAAGCAAGCGGAGCTCGAAGCCATCATTGCCGAGACACAAGCAGAAGAGGATTTGTTGCAAGATCACAGCGAGAAGATGGCCTCGAGCATCGACGATCGCTTGGTGAGCTCGTACCGCCGTATTCGCGGAGCTGCCAAAAATGGCTTGGCTGTTGTGCCCATTGAGCGCGAAGCCAGTGCGGGGTCATTCATCAAGATTCCACCCCAGCGTCAAATTGACATTGCCCAACGCAAGCGCATCATTGTCGATGAACACAGCGGCCGAATTTTGGTGGACAAGGAGTTGGCCGATGAGGAATTGACGCGCATGAATGAATTGCTCGACAAGGAACTCGCCAAGTTGAAGAAATAAGGCGCCCTGACTGGAGCCCAACTGTGAGGAGTTCACCCACAGATGGAAAGCAAAAAGCCCACCGATTTCGGTGGGCTTTTTGGTGAGATGGGGGCAACACCCTTACATGCGCAAACCGGCTCCAAACACCAAGATGGAGGACCTGCGCTCAAGCATTCCTGGAGCAGAGGAGGAGAGGGCACCCATGAAGTGGTAGTCCTCTTGATGCCAAGCCGTTCTCCAAGCCGCTGACACATGGACGTTTCCAAGCCGTAACCCTCCACCCACGCTCGCGTGATAACGGGTTGCATCGGCTACCGTGGCATCTCCTTGAAAAGGCGAGGTAGCCATTCCACCGCCCCCTCGAATCCGCCACTGACTTTGGTCCCCTGCCCTTAGTTCAAGGCCAACCCGTGCGGCGTGGGAAGTTTGATAGGCCTGCGCAACCGCGTCATTTTCAGCGGCAAAATTGTAGCCTGAGGAGAGGAATCCATCGCTGTCCTGAAGGGTGCCGGTAGCCACATTGCTGCGCTCGTAGTCCGCATTGATGACACCAACCTTGCCCATCAAGAAGCTGGCACTTGCTGTGGTGCGTGATGGGGTTTGAACGATGTATTCGTAGTTGGAAGTTGGACTCGAGGCTGAGGTTGTTGATCCGTCCATCCATGTGGACGTGATCTCGGTTGCGTAGGTGTCCAGCAGGGTGAGGCGCGCCTTGGTTTGGTGAGACAGCCCGACGCGAAGCGCTTCGGAAATCCTCAAAAGCACGCCGCCTCGAAGGAGCCATCCCCGACCATTCACAGCCAAATCTTCTTGGTAATTCCACTCTCGAAGATCAGACTCGTTGAGGGTGGCGGCTTCTGTGTGGGTGGACCGTTCATCAAAGCTCACTTTGGGAAGCCCCAGGGTCGCGCCAAAGTAGAACCACTCCTGGAATCCTGATCCAAAGGCGATTTGAGTCTCAGACATTCGGCCCTCTCTTTCAATCAGCCGCGTGACTTGCACGGGGCCATTGACAGCCGAGGTATACACGTTGTCATTGTCCGGGAGCAGGACATCTGTCTGCCATGCCAAGGCCGCGCTATGGGGAAAAATATCGCCATTCGTCAGGGCCTCGTCTGTGGAAACATAGCCCCATTCGAGGGCATCATTGATGGCCTGAGCAACAAAGACTTCCGACACAGTTTCTGAGGATTGTACCCCATCGATGCGAATGCGTTGGGCAAAGGGCATGCGGTTTTGTCGACCCAGCGCCAAGGTGAAGAACGGCATGTCTGCGTCGACGCTCGGGTAGGTCAATGCGATGCCAAAATTGCTGGCTGTGACGGCATAGGCCATCGCACCTTCCTGTCTAAAATCCCATCGACTGGTGGTTCCAGACCCCAAAATTCCGCAGGTCATGGCCAGATCTCCTCGTCGGTACATCCCCAATCCAGCAGGGTTGACTCCCATGGATCCGAGATCGGCCCCGAGTGCACCGAAAGACCCACCCAGGCCCATCGTTCTCGAAGAACCCAATGGGTCGACCCAGCTGTATCTCAGAACGTCGGTTTCATTTTGGGCCAGGGCATCCAATGCACCTCCCAAGAAGATCACAAGATGCAGCATCCACGAAATGGCGGAACGTCTCATCGCCCTCCTCCTGAGCGTCCACTGGAGCGGCTTCCACCTGAACCCGAGCTTCCTCCACGCGATGTTCCGCCTCCTCCCGAAGAAGGTCGTGTGCTTCCCGAAGAAGGTCGTGTGCTTCCCGAAGTGGGTCTTTGGTTGGAGCCCGACCCAGACCAGCTGTTGCTTCGTGAGTTGCTCTGTGGGGAATTGTCCCGTGTCGAAGGACGTGTTGTTCCTTGTGATTGACCTTGCGACTGACGTCCAGAATTGCGCGTGGGTGACGTTGTCGGTGTAGGTGACGTCGCAGGCGACGAACCCGTTCCATACGTTGATCGCGTCGACGAGGAAGGAACTGTTCGGGGCGTAGCGTTGGGTGCCACGCGTTCAGAACGCCAAATGGTCCACGGCTCATCTGAAGCCTCCGATTCTTCCGTTTTGTTGGTGATCAGTCGTCCCCCTGAACCATTCGAGTTGATGCCACTCGAGGTCCAGATGGGTGTGCGAGGAGCGACAAAAGAATTGCCAGTGGTGTACACGTCTCCACCTGATGAGCCGTTGCCCCAAGAGGTCCAACCACCTCCATATGGGTTGTATCCCCACCCCCCGTATGGGTTGTATCCCCATCCGGTGTTGTACGGGTTCATCCCATACATCCCCATGCCGTAACCACCAAATCCATAAGGGCTCGAGCCCCAGTTGTTACCCATGTAGGGATTCATGTTCCACCCAGAGTTCCACCCCATTGGACTGCCATAGGGGTTGTAAGGGTCGTAAAATCCTGGAGAATAGGGAGAATAGCCGCCATAGAAAGAACTTCCAAATGGATCGTATGGATTGGGGCCAAACCCTGCGGCCCCGTACGGCGACATGTAACCCCGCAACATCGATCTACCTCTCAGACTTTGGGGGACATATCCAAAGTCGCTTTGGAAGTTATCTCCACGTCTCGAATCGACGCCTTCCTCGGCGTTGTACCCCGCTTGTTCATAGGCATAGGCCAAGTACTCCGCATCGGTAACGAATGTCTCACCGCGTGACAAATACAATTCGTCATCTTCTAAGCTCGACATGTGTTTGGACAGAGATCCGCATCCAGTAGACAAGGACAAAATCAGGATCCAGGTCCAAAGCTTGCACCCAGGTGGCTTGTAGGTGGGGGTTGGGTAAGTCATGTTCCGTGGTTCAAGGTAAGACATTCCGTAGTTTTGCGTGACTTCTCACGTCACTGACCCCTACCGCACAAACCATACCAAAAATGGCCAGCAAGCTCACTTCCCGCGAAGAAGACTACAGCAAATGGTACAACGAGCTCGTTGTGCAGGCGGACCTCGCCCAGCACAGCGACGTGAAGGGA
>JAQBVN010000028.1 GCA_027622975.1 Bacteroidota bacterium
GGTACATCCGGTGATTTCATCAGCATCGCAGACCCCGTCGTTGTCGGCATCGTTGTCCACAATGACGCCTGTTCCGTCGGTTTGGCCCGAGCATGTATCACATCCTTGCGGGAACACGCAGGGGGCTGGGTCTGTGGCGTTGGCTTTGTAGTTACAAGCCAATTCATTCTGACATCCAGGGATTTCAAAGGGGTCACAGATCAAGTCGCCGTCTGTGTCTTGGATGCATGAACCGTCACAGTTGTATGCAAAAAGAGCAAATTCACACGAATCGTCGCTTGTGTTTGCTGTCGCATCGTAGTTGCAAGCAGAGGGGTCCAAACATCCGAAAACAGTGTAAAAACAGGTGCCGTTGTCATCGGTTGCCAATTCATTGTAGTTGTCGGCTTCTGGGTCCGTGCAACCGTCCACTTCAAAAGGATCGCACACATTGTCACCATCCGTGTCAACGAGGCAGTTGCCATCACAATCGTAGCCGAGATCAGGGAATGTGCAGTCTGCCGACAGGATCGCTGTCGCGTCATAGTTGCAAGCACTTGGGTTCAAACATCCGGCGCAGGAAGTGTATTCACAGCTGTCATCGTCTGAATTGGCATCCGCGTCGTAGTTGCAAGCAATGGCAACGGTGCACCCAGGGTACACACAATCCTCGCTGTCTTGTGTTGCATTTTCGTCGTAGTTGGCAGCTTCAGGGTCCAAGCAACCATAGCAAGATTCAAAATCAGTGCAAGTAGCAGCAATTGTAGCCTCTGGGTCATAGTCACAGGCCGAGATGTTCATGCATCCTGCACATGACAAAAATTCACATGACCCATCAGAGAAAATGGCCTCTGGATTGTAGTTACAGGCATCCAACAAGGTGCATCCAAAGACGAGACATGAGAGGTATTCACACGATCCATCGTTGATCAAGGCTGTGCTGTCGTAGTTGCAAGCGTTGGGGTTGGTGCAACCAAGGCATGTGATGTACTCACATGTTCCGTTGGATTCGGTGGCTGCTGGATCGAAGTTACACGCCCCGGGATCCACGCAACCGGCGACTTCAAAGGCATCACAGACGCCATCTGCATCTTGGTCATTCAAACATTGACCATCGCAGTTGTAACCCGTGGGGGGGTATTCACAATCCCCAGGAATGAGCGCGGTGGGGTCGTAATTGCATGCCGTCAGTGCGATGCAACCGACACAGCTTTCATACTCGCAGCTGTCATCGCTGGTGTTGGCATCAGCGTTGAAGTTGCAGGCTTCAGTATCCAAACATCCATTCACCACAGCAATGCACGATCCGTCATCCTCCGTGGCATCCGAGCTGTAGTTGAGGGCGTTCTCATCGGTGCAACCGTCAATTTCAAACGGATCGCACGTGCCATCCCCATCAGTGTCGAGCAAGCACCCACCCGCGCAGTTGTATCCCGAAGCGGGGAACTCACAAACACCTTCTTGAATCACCGCAATCGGATCATAGTTGCATGCAGAGGGGTTGATGCAACCGCTTGGCAAACATGAAGTGAAGTCACAGCTTCCATCTTCGACCGTTGCCTGAGGGTCAAAATTGCATGCATTGGCCACGGTGCATCCGAGAATAAGGCAAGAATCGTCGTCCTGTGTGGCTTCAGGATCGAAGTTGGTTCCCAGTGGGTTTGTGCAACCATAGCACGATTCAAAGTCTGTACATGGCGCAGAAATCGAGGCTTCTGGGTCATAGTCGCAGGCAGCTGGGTTCAAACAACCTGCACAACTTGTGTATTCACATGAACCATCACTCCAAGTCGCTTCAGGATTAAAATTGCAAGCGGCAGCATTGATGCAACCAAACACAATGCACGAGACAAAATCACAAGATCCATCATTCACGTATGCGAGTGGATCGTAGTTGCAGGCATTGGGGTTGGTGCAGCCCTGAACAGTGCAGTATTCGTAATCGCAACTGCCGTCATCAGTGGTGGCCACAGCAGCGTAGTTGCAGGCGTCGAAGTCCGTGCATCCCAAAATGATGCAAGACCCATCGTTTTCCGTTGCTTCCTCGTCGAAGTTCTCAGCCAAGGGATTGGTGCAACCTGGCACTTCAAACGGATCGCACGTGCCATCCCCATCCGTATCATTCAAACACCCGCCCGCGCAGTTGTATCCGAAAGCAGGGAATTCGCAAGTCGCCGAGATGGTGGCCGTGGGATCGTAGTTGCAAGCAGTGGGAGACAAGCATCCTGCGCAAGATTCGTACTCGCACGAATCATCATCCGTGTTGGCAGCGTTGTTGAAGTTGCATGCATCGGAATCTGTGCAGCCTTCCACAGTGGCTTCGCACGAGCCGTTGTCTTCGGTAGCATCTTCATCGAAATTGATGGCCGTTGGATCCGTGCATCCGGGCACTTCGAAGGGGTCACAAGTCCCGTCGCCATCCGTGTCGAGCAAGCATTCGCCTGCACAATTGTAGCCAGTTGCAGGAAATTCACAGGTTCCGCCTTGAATCAACGCAGCTGGGTCGTAGTTGCAGGCAGAGGGGTTGATGCAACCGGAGGGCAGGCATGAGATGAAGTCACAGGTACCGTTGTCCAATGTGGCCTCGGGATCAAAGTTGCAGGCATTGGCTACCGTGCAGCCAAGAATGAGGCAAGAATCGTCATCCTGCGTGGCATCAGCATCGTAATTGGTGGCTTCAGGGTTGGTGCATCCATAGCACGTTGTGAAGTCGTTGCAAGTGGTTGCAATGGTGGCTTCCGGATCGTAGTCACAAGCCGCAGGGTTCAAACACCCAGCACACGTGACGTATTCACAACTACCGTTGCTGAAATCTGCCTCTGGATCGTAATTGCAAGCCGCGGGGTTGGTGCAGCCAAACACCAAACAAGACAGGAATTCACACGAGCCGTCATTCACAAAAGCCTCGGGGTCGTAGTTGCAGGCTGCTGGGTTGGTGCATCCTGTTTGGGTACAGCTGATGTATTCGCAACTGCCATCATCGGTGTTGGCCACAGCAGCGTAGTTGCAGGCGTCGAAATCAGTGCAACCAAGAACGATACAAGACCCATCGTTTTCGGTGGCATCCTCCTCGAAGTTTTCAGCCAATGGGTTGGTGCAGCCCAAGACCTCAAAAGGATCGCAGGTTCCATCCCCATCGGTGTCCGCCAAACATTCGCCTGCGCAATTGTATCCTGTGGCGGCGAATTCACAACCCCCATTGACCGTGGCCGTGGGGTCGTAGTTGCATGCCAAAGGAGCCAAACATCCTACACAACTTTCAAAATCACAGCTTTCGTCATCCACGTTGGCTGAGCCGTTGTAGTTGCATGCATCTGAATCAGTACATCCGGGAACGGCTGCTTCGCAAGAGCCGTCATCTTCCGTAGCGTCGGCATCAAAGTTGATTGCTGTTTCATCCGTACAGCCGGGAATCTCGAAGGGATCGCATGTGCCATCTCCGTCGGTATCCGCCAGGCATTCTCCATCACAGTTGTAGCCCGTTGCAGGAAATTCACAAGTGCCAGATTGGACCACGGCCAAAGGGTCATAGTTGCACGCAGAAGAATTGATGCAGCCACTCGGCAGACAAGAAATGAAATCGCATGTCCCGTTATCAAGCGTGGCGTCTGGATCGAAATTGCAAGCACCGAGCACTGTGCACCCCAAAATCAAACAATCCCCATCGTCTTGAGTGGCATCAGGATCGTAGTTGGTTGCCTCAGGGTTGGTGCAGCCGTAGCACGTCGTGAAGTCGTTGCATGTGGATGCAATGGTGGCGTCTGGGTCAAAGTCACATGCGGCAGGGTTTTGGCATCCCGCGCAAGTCACATATTCACAGCTGCCATCGCTGTAATCAGCCTCTGGGTCAAAGTTGCAGGCTGAAGGATTGATGCATCCAAAAACCAGACATGACAGAAATTCACACGATCCGTCATTCGAGGTGGCCGCGGGATCGTAGTTGCAAGCTGCCGGGTTGGTGCAACCTGGATCAGCCCAAACGACCGAACTCGCTGTAAACAGCAACAACGCCCCCAAAACCAATTTCATCGAATGGCTGGAGGCGGAGAAAGTAGAAGCCGAGAACGGTGCTGATTGGGGTGCACCAAATGGGTTGGAAAAAGCCATGACAAGAATTCTTGAAGCCCTAATTTACAAAAAAGCAACGAATTTTCATTACGTGTTGATGAATCCGTATAATTTTTCGACTAATCGCGTACAATATCGGACGTTGACAAGGAGTTTGGCGGGCATGAAAAAGCCGGCGTTCGGGGCCGGCTTTTTGCACAGGCCGTCGCGGACGACCTCAGAGTGAAGTTTCTTCGGAATCAGCTAGAAAACAATCAGTTGGAGAGTTTCTTGCTGAAATCCAAGACACTGGGAGTGGCGATGAAAATGGAGCTGTAGGTTCCGACCACCACACCGACCATCAAGGCAAAAACGAAGCCTTTGATGTTGTCCCCTCCGAAGAGGAAAATTGTCAGCAACACCACAAAAGTGGAAAGTGAGGTGTTGATGGTCCTGCTCAGCGTGCTGTTCAAAGCGCTGTTCATCAGTTCCTCATCACCCTTCTTGTTGCCGTACAACCCGACGTACTCCCTGATGCGGTCAAACACAACCACGGTGTCGTTGATCGAGTATCCGATAACCGTCAAAATGGCGGCAATGAAGGCCTGGTCGATTTCCATGGTGAAGGGCAGGATTCCCCAAAAGATGGAGAACACAGAGAGCACGACAATCACGTCGTGAATCATGGCCACCAAAGCTCCCAATCCGTACTGCCATTTCCGGAATCGGAAGAAGATGTACAAGAAAATGATGAGCAACGAGAAGATGGTGGCGTTCTGGGCTCCTGAGCGGAAATCATCCGAAATGGTGCTGTCGACCTTGTTGTACATGTCCACAGTGTATCCCGTTCCCACAGTCTTCAATCCCGTGGCCAATGCCGCATTGATTTGTTCGTCCACATCTTCGGCTTCGCTGTCAATCATGTAGTTGGTCATGATCCGAAGCTTTTCGGGAGAGTCCTTGGTTTGGACCAAAGGATTGCCTGCCACACCATTTTCAGTGAAGGCCGAGGCCAAGGCTCCGCGAACCGCTTCCGCGTCCACAGCTTCCTCGAAGCTCACATCAAACGTGGTTCCGCCGGAGAATTCCACACCGTAATTCAGGCCCTTCGTAGCCAAAGACGCGATGCCAGCAATCACAATCAATCCGCTCAACAGGTAGAATCTGCGACGCTTGCCAATGAAATCCACAGCCGTGTTGGTGAACCAGTTTTTGGTCGCTTCCGTGTAAAAAGAGATGCCCTTTTTATTCTCCAAGCGAGAGAAGAAGATCAAGCGAGTCAACACAATCGCACTGAAGAGCGAGGTGAAAATACCGATGATCAGAGTCGTCGCAAATCCACGAATGGCACCGCTTCCGAAAGAGTACAGCACAAAAGCGGTCAGCAAGGTTGTGATGTTGGCGTCAATGATGGCGCTGTAGGCCTTGGAATAACCTTCTTTCAAGGCAACCATCAGTCCTTTGCCACCACGCATCTCCTCACGAATTCTCTCATAAATCAGCACGTTCGCGTCCACAGCCATTCCGATGGTCAACACAATACCTGCAATGCCTGGGAGTGTGAGCGCAGCTCCGAGAGAAGCCAGGGCTCCAATCAAGAAGAACAAGTTCGCGACCAAAGCAACGTTGGACACCACACCTGCGCCACGGTAGTAAAAAATCATGTAGGCCAACACGACGAGCAGGGCGATCACAAACGAACTCAAGCCCGACTTGATGTTCTCTTCTCCGAGTTGTGGTCCCACACTAACCTCGTCCACAATCCGAGCAGGAGCGGGGAGGGAGCCGGCTTTGAGCAATCCAGCGAGGTCTTCAGCTTCTGCCAATTTCTGTTCCGCCGTTTGGCCAGCACCAAAGCTGATTTGCGATCGGCCGTTGGTGATGGCAGTTTGGACGTTGGGCGCACTGAACACCAAGTTGTCAAGGACGACAGCCACTGCGCGGTTGTTTTCGTTGGCGCAACGTTCGGTCATGGCACCCCATGCCACGGTTCCTTCGCTGTTCATGGTCATGCTCACCACCACATCCCCGATTTCATCATAAGTCACGCGGGCATCGACGATACTTTTTCCATTCAGCTGGGCTTTTCCTTTGCCTGAGGGATCCTTGATGGCGAAGAGCTGGGCAACATTGGTGGCGGGCTTGGCTTCCCACATCAATCGCAATCCACCTCCCAAGGCGGTTCGTGCCGATGGGTGGTTCAGAAGGTCGTTGACGCGGTTGGTATCCGACGTCAACGCGTAGCCCACAACGGGCGAGCGGCGACCGAGTTCCAATTGGAAGGCCGCGTACAATGGATTTTTGGCTCGGATTTGGTCTTGTGTCAAGGCAGAATCCGCAGGAGCTTCTTCACCGAACAATTCAGGGCTGAATGCCTTGCCCAAAGCCTCGTTGGCGGCGCCGATTCGCCCGATGATTTCGTCGTTGAAGTAGGTCTCCCAAAACTCCAAGTTCGCGGTGCTTTTCAATTGCTTCCTTGCACGCTCGCGGTCATCAATGCCTGGCAGTTCCACCAAAATGCGGCCGTTTTGGAGCTTTTGGACGTTGGGCTGAGCCACACCGAGTTGGTCAATTCGCTTCCGAATGATGCTCTCGGTGTTGTCAATGGCAGTCGTGGCTTCGGCGCGAAGAATGTCAAAAATCTCCGCATCCGTGCTTTTGGCAGGAAAGAGCTCCTTGTTTTCCATGTTGTGGAAAATGCGCCACAACTCGACCTCTGGGGCACGCTCGGTCCAAGCACGCTCGAACAAGGTGATGAAATCATCTCCCGTTGAATTCCGGAGAGATTTGGCATCGTTCAAGGCACCACGGAAATCGGCATTGTCGCTGTAGTCCGACAGGGCAATCAACAAGTCGGGGAGGCTCACTTCAAGGGTGACACTCATGCCCCCTTTCAAGTCGAGACCCAAGTTGAGCTCTTGTTCTTTCACATGACGGTAGGAGTGCCCGAAGACCGGGTACACTTCGGCCGTTGCGCTATCCCGAAGGAATTCTCGTGCCGCTTGGGCTGCGGCTTCGTCATAGGTCAAATTTCCAAGCGCTCCAGCTCGTTCCAACGAGTCGGCCACAAAGGCGCCGTGTTCATCCGCGGTCGCCTCGTATCCACTCGCCACCCAGTTGAATGAAAGGGTGTACAACGTCGCCAAGGCCAACAGCACTGTGAAAACGACAAGGATGTTCTTATTCTGCATGATCGCTAAGGTTCAGCTAGGTTCAATTTCAGGTGCGCGAATATACAAAAAAAAGCGAGGCAGGCGGCCCGCTTGAGACGTCAGTCGCTGTGACGTAAATTTGAAACCATGAAGCGAATCGGGGTTTGCCGTGCCTTTGGTGTGTTGGGATGTTGTGTCATGGGATGTTTTGTGATGGGGTGGATGATGTTGGGGCCATTCGCGGCGCAAGCCCAAACCATGGCGGATGTTCACCTTGCTGTGCTTCAATACCGTGGAGGGGGAGACTGGTATGCCAATCCCACGGCCGTCCCCAACTTGGCGCGCTTTTGCAACGAGGAACTCGGGATGTCCCTTCAAGAGGAAGTGCCCTACGTGGAAGTCGGATCCCCAGACTTGTTCAACTACCCTTGGATTCACATGACGGGCCATGGCAACGTGGTGTTTTCAGCGAGAGAAGCTGAGCAGCTTCGGACATACCTCGTGTCAGGGGGATTCTTGCACATCAGCGACAACTACGGCATGGATCCCTATGTCAGGGCGGCCATGGCCAAAGTGTTTCCAGATCAAGAATGGGTGGAAGTGCCTTTTGACCATCCTGTGTATCACCAAGGATTTGGCTTTGATCGAGGCTTGCCCAAAATCCATGAGCATGACGACCTGCCACCCCGAGGTTGGGGCTTGTTTCACGAGGGCAAGTTGGTGTGTTTCTACGACCAGGAATGCGACCTAGGGGACGGATGGGAAGACTATCAAGTGCATCGGGATTCCGAGGAAATTCGTCGAGCTGCCTTGCAAATGGGTGCCAACCTCATTCGCTACGCCATGGGTGGGGCCGACGGACTTTGAGGCGATCGCCTGGCGCGTCGAGGGTCCCCAGAGGTCATGAGGCAGAACGTTCCTCGTTGGACCCGCGCGTCACCCTGAGTATGAGGGCAGGGAGGGCGAGGAGGCTCCTCAAGCGGGGTAGGAGGTGAGAGGCTCAAGGACAACTCGAAACAAACCTTGGGCATCTCGGGCTCGAGAGAGCGCGAGGCCTTGGGTGCGCATCCCGTCCACCAATGCTTTCCATGAATCTTCCGTTCCCTCCGCCCAAGAGGCACGCAGGTCGTGCAGAGATTCACCCGCCACCTCCTCCAGCGTTTGCCAATAATCGTCTGCTGTGATGCCATGACGCGGCTTGCCAAAACGATCCCACAGGAGTTTCATGGCTGTACTGAGAGAGTGCTGTCCGTCAGTGCAGGACATGATTCTGACGTCACACAAAAAGGCCAAGACCGCTCCTTCCACATAGATGCTCCCCTTTCTTCCAGGTACACCGGGCTTGTATCCATCGAGCCAGGTGTCATAGCTCGACGCGGCTACACTCATGTTCAACCTTCCGGGGTTGTTGACATGTCTTTCGAGGAGACCAGTCATCAAATCACACCACCCCTTCAGATCGACAATCCCTGCTTCGAAGAGGAACAAATCGCCCATGTATGTGGTGACACCTTCGGCGATGTAGCCGAGCTGGGAAGGGCAAGGACCAGTGAAATCGTAGGGAAGCCATTCTGAAGGTCGGATCCGTTTGACATTCCAAGCATGGTACAACTCGTGACTGGCAATGCCGAGGATTTCGAGGTTGCCCTCGGGGGACTTGACCCTTGATGCGGGGCCGAGTGCAATCACGGTGCTGTCTTCATGCTCCACCCCATGTCGCACTTCCCTGTCCGGAAAGAGGTAGAGGAAGTGGTATTCAGATGTCGGGAAGGAACCAAAGGCCGCGATCTGTGCTCGTGTGAATGCGACATGGTCGGCCACGAATTGATGGGGGTCTTTGGGCATGGTGCCATGGATCCACATGTGGAAGTCGATGTCTTGCTCGCGGTAGACGTCATGCCAAAGGTTTGGCGACGCAATCCAAGGACAGTCCATCACGTGTTGAACATCCCTGGCTTCCAGGACTGGATGGCCTTGAGAAATCGTCCATGGTAACGCCGTGGCGAGCGCCCAACCTTGGGGGATATCGGGCGCGAGCATGAGGTCTGACAGGGAGATCGAGTAGCCGAGATGTTCTCGCAAGGGGTCAAACATCATGCAGTTCACCGGATTCACGTAAAACAAATCCGATTCTACGCAAGTGGATCCTGCATTCAGGATGTCGGCATGAAACACCCAAGACACTTCTTGAACAGAAGCTGGCACATGCCATGCATGAAGGTCGCTTTTTTGCAATGTGATGCGTTCACCATCAGACTGAACACCCTCGACAGACATGAGGTACTGCGCAAAATTGCCCAATTCATAGCGTCCCGGGCGCCACACAGGCAAATGCATTGTCCACGCTCCGCAAGGAGGGAAGTGAGCGCGAAACATCAGGTGATGACTGGCAACGTCTCTCGTGATGTCGACAAGGACCTTGGTCGGGTTGCTGTGGGAAGAAGTCAATGGGTCAAAGATTGAAGAACATCCGCAATGGGTTGCCCAGTGGTTCCATTGGGATAGGGCGAACGCATGATGTGTGCCACAGTGGGGGCAATGTCTCGAATGTAGGTTCGTTCAAAGGTTTGGCCTTGTCGAACGCCACACCCGAGGAAAAGTGCCGGGACATGGGTGTCATAGGGGAAGACTGATCCGTGTGTGGTTCCTGTTCGCCCGTAGGTGATCCAGCCTGGCATGGGAACCAAGAAGACGTCTCCGGAGTGCCCTGGCCGGTGTCCCCGAACGAGCCGTTCCACCAATGGGTTGGTGGCCGCCATGGACGGCGCATCACATGCGGCCACGGCTTGGCTTAATCCAGGCTCGGTAGCGCATAATTCGGCCACCATTCGGGCCACATCGCTTCTGTTCAAACCACGACTGTCGATCAAAGGATGGTTCAAAAAAAGTTGGTCATTGCTTTCTCGAAGGATCCATGAAGACGATCCCGGGTCTCCCAATCTGACCTTGAGGGACGACTCCACCCGGTCAACCATGTTTCCGGGAGACCAGTAATCTGTCGGCATACCCATGCTTTGGGCATGAGAAGGAACATTGGCTCCGGCGTGATCTGCCGTGAGAAAGACCGTCCATTTCTCCTTTCCAACTTGGTCATCGAGCGCATCGAAGAGCCGGGCCAATTCCCTGTCCAATCGAAGGTACATGTCCATGGTTTCTTGGGCATGAGGTCCGACCCTGTGACCGACGTAGTCCGTGGCACTGAAACTCAAGACCAACAAATCTGTGATGTCATCTTGCCCCATGCCTTCCCCTTCAATCGCGGCCAACCCAAAGTCCACAATCAACGTGTTTCCTCCGGGCGTTCCTTTGAGCAGGTCATAGCCGCCATTTTGGTCCTTCAACGCTTGAAGGTCGTAGGGAAAAGTCGCCTTCAACTCACCTTTGAATGCCCCTTCGTAGGGATTGTTGTCCGGCAAGCAAAGCTGATACTCCTTCTCGTCGCAAAGGCGATCCCACCCCTGTTCCATCAAGGATTCGGCAAGACCAGAGTTGTTGAACGCTTGCGCCCACGCTGGTAGGCTTTCGAAGTACCAATTGCTCGAGATGAAATGGCCGACGTTTTTGCCAAAAAACCAGTACGCTCCGTCTCCCGTGTGACCGGCTGGCAAAATGGCGCCTCTGTCCTTCATGCTGATTCCCACAACCTTGGCTTTCCCACCTGTTGCCATTTTCAGCTCATCACCCAGCGTGGTGGACAGCATGCGGTGGGGGGACATTTTGCCAGCATCTCCGTAGGCGACTCCGCCCAAATCCAATCCTCCATTCCCAACGCCCAACGCGCCAGGGTCTGATGCACAGTAGACACTGGCATCCGTGGCGCGGTCGTACCAGTCATTGGCCACAATGCCATGCACGTTGGGGGTGGTCCCTGTGAACGTGGAGGCGTGTCCTGGACCGGTGTAGGTTGGCGCGTAGCCAAAATGATGGTCACGACACACAAACCCATCTTCCACCATGCGACGAAACCCACCTTCGCCCATTTGGCCGCATCCTCCTTCCTTTTCCCAAACGCCAAATCTCGTCAGGTAGTCCGCGCGCATTTGGTCAACCACAATTCCGACCACGAGCTTGGGTTTGGGCTGAGGCGTAGCGACTTCCACACGCACATCGGCTTTCACGTTGCACCCTGCCAAGAGCAAGGCTGCAACCATCGTTTTGTTGTTCATCGCCTCGAAGATAGGACGCTCATTCGAGCCTCGCATCAGCCTTGCGCGAGGAAGCCATTCTTACCGCGCCGGTTTCATGAAACAGCACAAACCCTCGCAACCCACCAGCTCACGAACACGCACCCCGCCACAGAGAGGGCCACATTCATGGCAGCCAGCCCCGCATGTCCGTGGTCCCACAATCGAAGCGTGTCCCATGCAAACGTGGAAAAGGTGCTGAACCCCCCACACACTCCCACCGTCATGAAAAACCACATGGGAGAGGACTTCCCCCAAACTTCCGCACCGGCCACAGCAACCCAGGCGAGCAATCCAGTCGCCAGGACGTTGGCAGTCAGAACCCCCCAAGGGAAGGTCTCCGCCCCTCCGGGTCCCCAGGACTTCAAGGCAAGACCTGTTCCAAACCGCATCACGCTTCCCACGCCACCGCCTGCAAAGACAGCCAGCCAAGTCATCGCTGTGACGCCCTCAAACATTGCTTTCAAGGGGGGTAGGTTCAAACAATTTTTGACCTCGACGCGCCAAGACCCAGGCAAGCGCTCCAATCCCCCATCCCACCACAAACCCTCCAAGCACGTCACCGGGATAGTGCACCCCCAAATGAATGCGGCTGTATCCAATCAACAACGCCCAGGCCAGCAACCCCCAGCTCCACGCAGCACCAAGCAATCCCCCAAACAGCACAGCCACGCCCATGTGGTTGGCGGCATGGGAAGACACAAATCCGTAGCGTCCTCCACGATACAGCTCTCCTGGGCGTTCTTCCACCAAATGCACCTCTCCAGCCAAGGCCGGTTCATGAGAAGGTCGAAGGCGTTCCACACTGGGCTTGAGAACACGCGCGGAGACCGCATCTGTTCCCGCCACACACAAGACCAAGCAAGCTGCAATCCATGCGCGTTGCTTCCACGTGCCCAAGACGGTCTTGCATGACCAAACCATGGCCGCATACAGCGGAATCCAAAAAAGGGGTTGGCTGACCCACCACATTGCCCGATCCAAGAAGGGAAGGGTCCCGTTGAGTGCGAGAAACAACGCGGTGTCGAAGTCATTCAGTATTTCCAGCATGGGTGCTTCGAGAAATTAAGCGTACATCGCCTCAATGGCGTCGGCGTACTTCGCCATGATGGGCTTGCGCTTGAGCTTCAGTGTGGGCGTCAACTCGCCTCCGTCGATGGTGAACACCGCAGGGAGAATCGTGATTTTCTTGACCTGCTCCCACTTGGCAAACGACGCCATCAGCTCATTGACTTCACGCTCGATTCGTTCGCGAAGACGGTCGTCACCAGCAATGCCTGCCATGCCAGGGAAGGGGTGGTTGTGGCGTTTGCACCACTCTTCGACCACCACGGCATCCGGCACCACCAACGCGGCGGGGTGCTTTTGATTTTCTCCGACGACAATGACCTGCTCAATGAAGAGCGACGCCTTGAGCGCATTCTCGAGCAGGGTCGGTGCGACGTACTTGCCTCCCGACGTCTTGAAGATTTCCTTCTTGCGGTCGGTGATGCGGAGGAATCCGTCTTCAATCACGCCGATGTCGCCCGTGTGGAACCAACCGTCCTTGAGGACTTCCGCCGTCTTCTCGGGGTCTTTGTAATACCCCATCATGACGTTGGGTCCTTGGACCAAAATCTCTCCGTCGTCCGCAATCTTGACGTCCACGCCGTCGGCCATCTTGCCCACGCTGCCAATCTTCAGCATGCCCTCGCCGTTGGTCGTGTTCACGGTGACCAGAGGGGAGGTTTCGGTGAGGCCGTATCCTTCGAGCACCGTGATGCCGGCGCCGTTGAAGAAGCGCGCGAGACGAGGCTGGAGGGCCGCCGAGCCCGAGGCCACAGCTTGGATGCCACTGAGCCCGAGGGCTTCTTTGACTTTGCTGAACACGAGCTTGCGGGCAATCTTGAGCTTGATGTTGTACAGGCCGCCCTTGTTGGGGTCCCAATCGAGGGCCACGCCGACCGCCCAGTTGAAGATGGCCGCCTTGGCACCACCTGCCGAGCGTCCTTTCGCGACGATGCCGTCGTAGAATTTCTCCAACAGGCGTGGCACCGCCGTGAACATGATGGGCTGGGTGTGGTTGAGGTCCTCCTTGATGGTTTCGAGGCTCTCGCCGAAGTGGATTTGGGCTCCCATGTAGATGTACAGGTAGTGGAGCATCCGCTCAAAAATGTGGCACACCGGCAAGAAGCTCAGCACGCGGTAATCGAGGTTGGGGTCGACCGCCGGAACGCGGGGCTTGGCGACGAGGACGTTGCTCGACACATTGTCGTGAGACAGCATGACGCCCTTGGGAAGGCCCGTGGTTCCAGACGTGTAGATGATGGTCGCGAGTTGGGCAGGATCCACTGCGTCACGACGGGCTTCGAGTTCAGCCTGTTGCGCGTCTGAACCGGCCTTGGCCACGTCCGTCCAGTGGCGCGCACCGTTCACGTCTTCGAAGGTGAACACCTCCTCGAGGGCGGGGCACTCGGCCTTGACCGACATCACCTTGTTGTACAGCTCCTCGTTGCTGACGAAGCAATACTTCGATTCGCTGTGGTTGAGGATGTACTTGTAGTCCTCTTCCGTCATCGTCGGGTAGATCGGAATGTCGATTCCACCAGCCTGCATGATGGCGTGGTCCATGACGTTCCACTCGCATCGGTTGTTGTGGCTGATCAGCGCCACCTTGTCTTCAGCTTGCATCCCAAGAGCAATCAAACCGCGTGAGACCGCATCCATTTCATTCACAAATTGTGCGGTGGAGTAGGTGACGCGGTTTCCGTAGTTGGGCATGGTCATCATCACGTTTTGCGGGTTGTTGGCCAGCTGGTAACGTGGGAAGTCAAACAGGCGAGTGGGTTGTTTCATGGGAGAGAGTTGTGAGCCCAATGCGATGCTGGGCTGTCATGTTTGGGGTCCAAAATACACACAGCCCCGTGAATCACCGAAGGGTCATCCCTTCAGGGTTTCGAAAGACTCAAAGGGCCGACCCGCAACGTTTGCAGAAGTCAGCATCGTCGTCGTGACCTTCCGCGCTGCACGATGGACATGATTGGGTGTTGGTGTCAACGATGGTGGTTCTGGCCAGCTCCGCCCCGACGATGCCTGTGGGTACAGCGATGATTGCGTAGCCGAGAATCATCATGAGAGAAGCGACGATTTGACCAGGAACTGTGTGAGGTGCAATGTCACCGTACCCCACAGTGGTCACCGTGACGATGGCCCAATAGATGCTTCTGGGAATGCTGGTGAATCCGGCCTCGGCATCTTCGACCATGTAAACGATAGTGCCGAGCAAGGTCGTAAGCACGAGCACAGCGGAGAGAAACACGGTGATTTTTCGGCGGCTGGCCCAGAGGGCGGCTTTCAAAGTTTGTGCTTCTCGTAAAAATCCCACCAATTTGAGAACCCTGAAAATTCTCAGCAGACGGAGCATCCGAACGACTCTCAAGCTTGCAGCGCCAGGAAGAAGCAGCTCCACCAATGTGGGCAGGATGCTCAAAAGGTCCACCACACCATAAAAACTCACGGCATACTTCCAACGACGTCGCACCGCAAGGAGTCGCAAGACGTATTCCAATGTGAAGACTGCCGTGAAGGTATATTCGAGGATGACGAGCAGGGTCCCATGGGAGTCCTTGACCGATTCCACGCTTTCAGCCAAGACCACCGCCACACTCAACAGGATGGCCCACAAAAGGGCTACATCAAACCGCTTGCCCGCGGGCGTGTCGGCTTCAAAGATGATGGTGTGCAGCCTGTGACGCCACCTCGGCATGTCGCTGGAGTCGTTCATGACGGTCAAGATAGGGGCGCAACGTACATCAACACGATTTCGAGCCCTTGAGTTCCCGGCTCCATCCAATGGTCCGTGAGGGCAGGAATGCTGCAGGAATCACCTTCTTGAACGGCGATCCGCTGGTCCCCGCAGACAATCACACCAGACCCCGACATGATCCGGCAATGCTCGACAAGATCGTGCTGGTGGGCTCGGCCTTTTCTCACAAACCACAGCCTTTCCACCAACGGTTCGCCACTTGGAGAGGCCGCAAGAACTTCTAGCCACCCGAAGGACGTGTCTCGTCTGGTAGGGTGGACATCTGGCATCGGGGAGCCTCGGGAATGGGGTTATTTGGCAAAGGTGGGAGCGACCACGAGGTCCTTTGAACCGCGGGTGTGCGTGTAAAATCCTTCCCCGCTCTTCACCCCGAGTTTGCCAGCTGTGACCATGTTGACCAGGAGAGGACAGGGTGCGTACTTGTCCATGCCCAAACCTTCGTGTAGAACGCGCAAAATGCTCAGGCAAACGTCCAATCCGATGAAGTCCGCCAGTTGCAGGGGACCCATGGGGTGTGCCATGCCAAGCTTCATCACGGTGTCGATTTCTTCGACCCCCGCGACCCCCTCGTGCAAGGTGAGGATGGCCTCATTGATCATGGGCATCAGGATGCGGTTGGCCACAAAACCGGGGTAATCGTTCACTTCCACAGGAACCTTACCCAACTGGGTGCTCAGGGACATCACTTCAGAACACGTCACGTCGCTCGTGGCATAGCCACGGATGACTTCCACCAACTTCATCACCGGAACAGGGTTCATGAAATGCATGCCAATGACCTTGTCGGGTCTAGACGTGACTGCAGCAATCCGGGTGATGGAAATGGAACTCGTGTTGGTGGCAAGAATGCACCCTTCCGGGGAGGCCGAATCGAGGTCGGCGAAAATCTTCAGTTTGAGGTCGACGTTCTCGGTTGCCGCTTCCACGACCAAGGCCGCATTCGCCACAGCCGCGGACAGGTCGGTGGATGTGTTCAAGCGACTGATTGTCCCAAGCTTGTCGGCCTCGGAAATTTTTTCCTTGGCGACCATGCGGTCCAAGTTTTTTTCGATCGTGGAAAGGGCCCTTTCAAGTGCTTCAGCCGAACGATCCATCAAGACAACATCATGTCCCGACTGGGCAAAAACATGGGCAATGCCATTGCCCATGGTTCCGGCCCCGATGACGGTCACATTCATGTCAGGATCCTTTTTTGGAGTTCGCCTTGGTGGCCGGCTTCTTGGCTGCAGCGGGTTTGGCCGATCCAGATTTGACCGACTTGGCGCCAGCCGAAGCTTTGGGCTTTGTTGCGGCCGATTTGGTGGCCTTGGCGGTCTTGGTTTTGGTGTCACTCGAACCCTCTCCACTGGCTTCCTTTCCAGATCCTTCGTCGCTCGCCTCGGGTGACGTCAATGGAAAGGCTTGGTGTTGGGTCAACATGTTGTACCACTGCACCAACTTCTTCAAATCGCTTTGGTAGACGCGGTTGTGGTCGAGTTCAGGCACAATGCCATCGATAAAATCCCGAATGGTTTGGGGGTTGTCCTTGTGCGAAGGACCCTCTTTGCCTTGTTGGGCTTCAGCGAGTCGATTGAGCACGTCTTTCAATGGGAGGTCATCAGTCATGGTGTACATGGTGATGTCGGCGAGGTTGCTGACCCGGGATGCACCCGGTACGCTCGTGCGTTTGCCATCCATCAAACTTTCAACCACGATGCTGACTGTGCCTGAGGCAATCACCTTGAAGAGACCGGGCTTGCCGGCGATGGCGAGGATTTCTTGAATGTTCATTGCGGTGCGAAAGTAAGCAGGAGAGGTTGTTCATGGACATCTCGAGAGCGCTTCAAGCGCGGTGGCCGTTCCATCGGCGTGGATCTGATAGGCCATGTGATGGAGGCCGTTGGTGACCAACAACTCTGGCACGCCTAGCACCAAATTGTAACGCGCAGCTTGGTCTAGCACTTCCTGGTTGAGCGGAACATTCGGGGCCTTGCATTCGACGAGCAGTCGGGGGGTTTGGTCTTGGGTGAAGGCCACGAGATCCGCCCTCCTCGCCGTCCCATTCAACACCAGTCGATGCTCCACAGCCATGCATCCCAAGGGATATTTCAGAAAGGTATGGAGGTGATGGATGACGTGCTGACGAACCCATTCTTCGGGCTCCAGGGCAATCCACTTTCGCCTGGCCAAACACAGCACCTGATCCCTGCCTTGGTCCGATGTACGCATTCTCAGAGGAGCCTCTGGCCAATCGAGCTGTGGACGATTCCATCCCATGGTACGAAGCTACGGTCGGAGTAACTTCGCATCATGCCACATCGCCAGATCCTTCGAAACATCGAAGCGGGACAATGGTCTCCGATCTATGTCTTGCACGGCGAGGAACCCTATTTCATTGCGGAAATTGTCAAGTCATTGCAGAACCATGTGGTGGAAGAGGGCATGAAGGATTTCAATGAAACGGTGCTCTACGGGAGAGATGCCGATGTGGATGACATCTTGGGGGCGGCGCGAAGGTTCCCGATGATGGCTGACCGTCAGTTGGTGCTGATCAAGGAGGCTCAGGATTTACGCATGTGGAAGCGAAAGGACGACATGGCCAAACTCGAAGCATACGCCGACGCTCCCGTTCCCTCGACTGTGTTGGTGTTTGCCCATCCCCACAAAAAGGTGGACAGTCGTTTGAAGGCGGTCAAGACCATGTCACGCATGGGGACGCTGTTCCTCAGCGAGAAGGTGCGTGATCACAAGCTGCCCCAGTGGATTACCAACGCTGTGCAAGAGGCCGGACTCAAGGTCCAGCCGGACGTGGCGCAGCTGCTGGCTGAGAGTTTGGGCACGGACCTTCAGAAGGTGGCCAACGAAGTGTCCAAACTCAAGATTCTCCTTCCTCCTGGAACGCACGTCACCTCACAGCTCGTCGAAGAACACATCGGCATCAGCAAGGATTACAATGTCTTTGAGCTGCAACGGGCCTTGGCTGACAAAGACATCGGTCGCGCCAACAGAATCGTCCATTATTTTGAGGCCAATCCCAAATCTGCGCCTTTGGCCATGGTCGTGCCTGTTCTACATGCATTTTTTGCCAGGGTGTTGGTGTACCAAAGTTTGAAGGACAGGAGCGAAGGGGCAGCCGCCAAGGCCATGAAATGCAGTCCCTATGCAGTTCGGGATTATGCAAGGGCGGCAGGGACTTTTCCTCCGGCCAAGTTGGAACGAATATTTGGGTATTTGAGGGAGGCAGACAAGCGCTCGAAAGGGCGAGACAATGTCACCACATCCGATGGTATGCTTCTTCGTGAGGCGGTGTTCAAGATTTTGCACTGACCTTTGCCGGCATGATGCCATCCTCTCCGGACCGCGCGGTCACACATCCCGTGAAGCTTGAAAACGATCTCATGCTGAGGGCACTCAGGGGAGAGTCTGTGGAACGTGTTCCCGTGTGGATGATGCGTCAGGCTGGCCGAACCTTGCCCGAGTACCGGGAAGTCCGGGAAAGGGCCGGGGGATTCAAAGACTTGCTCTTTCACCCGGAATGGGCAGCCGAGGTGACGGTGCAGCCCGTGGACGCCTATGGCGTGGACGCAGCGATTTTGTTCAGTGACATTTTGGTCGTGCCTGAGGCGATGGGCCTGTCATACGAATTGGTCGAAAAGGTGGGGCCTCGCTTTGGCCGGACCATTCGCTCGGCCTCGGATTTGGCATCTCTGCATCCCATTGATCCCCACAAAGATTTGGATTACGTGATGTCGGCCATTGAGCACATTCTTGGTGCGCTCCATGGCAGGGTGCCCTTGATTGGGTTCGCGGGTGCACCTTGGACAATCTTCTGTTACATGGTCGAAGGCAAGGGGAGCAAAGACTGGACTCTTGCGCGCCGGATGCTTTGGGAAGAACCGGCGCTCGCCGACGCCTTGCTCGGCCAAATTGCTGCTGCGACCACGGCCTACCTGCGTGCGCAGATTGAGGCGGGCGTTCACGTTGTTCAGCTCTTTGACAGTTGGGCAGGCTCTCTGAGCCACTCCCTCTACGTGACTCGCATTTTGCCTCATCTGCATTCCATCCTAGAAGGGCTTGGCGGTCGTGTGCCCGTGACGGTGTTTGCCAAGGGTGGCGGACATTTTTTGCAGGATCTCATGACTTTGCCTTGCACGGCTCTGGGTTTGGACTGGCAAACGGACCGTTCGATGGCTCGGTCTTTGGCAGAATCGGCTCCCGGTGGCCCCAAGGTCCTCCAGGGCAATCTCGATCCGAGCGTTCTCTATGCACAACCTGGCATCATTCGTGCAGAGACACATCGCATGCTCGATGAATTTGGCATGACGCGCACCATCGCTAACTTGGGCCACGGTTTGTACCCCGACATCCCAGCTGATCACGGCAGGGCTTTTGTCGAGGCTGTCAAATCCTACCCAACCAACACAAGAGAAACAACAACAACTGCATGAATTTGAAATCCTCCGCCCTGCTCGGTTTGGCCTTGATGGCCATCGTCTCCACAGGAACCCTGCAAGCCCAAAACCTCGTGCCCAATGCCAGTTTTGAGCAAATCATTGAAGAGGCCAAGGCCAAAGACTTCAAACTCGAGGGCATGATCACCACCCACAGCCTCGAATGGCAAGGGGCCACTGCCATTGCGCCAGATTTGTATTACACCACCGGCGAGGCTTGCGAAGAGAAGGGAACCACCACCAAGTCAACCAAGGCCTCTGCGCCTTGCAACTTTCGCGGGTACCAAACGCCATCAGACGGAGAATTCTATGCCGGATTCCGTGCCTACGCCAAAAGCAACCCTAAACTGAAGCGTTCCTACCTTCAAGTGCAATTGACCGAGAAGTTGGAAAAAGACCAGATGTACTGTGTCTCGTTTGATGTGAGCTTGGGCGAATTGAGCCGCTATGCTGTCAACAATGTGGGGGCCGTGTTAAGCGATCGCAAGATTTCCACGGAAAAGGATTACCCCTTGGACATGGAACCAAGTGTGTTGCACAAGTCCAACAAATTGATGCAATACTCCGAAGGATGGGAGACCATTTGTGGGACCTTTTATGGCTCGGGTGAAGAGGAGTTCATCATCATCGGCTGTTTTGGAGCAGATGTGGATTTGGAGGTCGAGAAGGTCTCAAGTCGCCCCGTCGATCCCTCGGATTGCAAGGGCTGCTTCTCGGGCAAGGTTCCCCAGAGCGAGGCTTATTATTTCGTGGACAACGTGTCAGTGACTGCCATCACAGCCAACAGCCAATGCAAGTGTGGTGCAGCCGATGAACGCGACATGGACTTGGTGTTTGGTTCTTCAAGCAACTTGCCTGACGATGCCACGCCCAAACAACGCGTGGAAGATGCCGCGGTTTACTACGCCTTCCTCAAGCGCATGCCTACAGCAGCGGGCAAGGCCACAATCAGTGAGGTGGCGAATTTGTTGAAAGCCAATGCTGGGATGCGTTTGGACATCTTCGGGCATTGCGACGACGACGAATTCAACGAAGGCAAAATCAACGTTCGGTACAAGAATGTCGGAGAAAAGCGCGCAGAGCAGGTCAAGCGATTGCTCGAGGCTGAAGGCATTGCTGCTGATCGTTTGATGGTGTCAGGTCGAGAAAACACGGACCCTGCAAGCACGCGTGATTCAGAGATTGCGCGGGCTCAAAACCGTCGAGTCACTTTCGTGGTGAAGTAAGGCACCAGTCAGCTGACGGCAAGGTGGCCTCGGTGTGATGCAGGCATCATTCGCAGCACGACGAATGCAATCAAAAACAGCACGACCAAGGCCAAGATGCTGTTGCGCATGGATCCTGTGAAACCTTCGATGTAGCCCCATCCAAACATGCCAACGACCAGCCCGCTTTTCTCGAGGACCTCATAAAAGCTGAAATACGAAGCGTGGTCCTCCGTCTTGGGGAGGAGCTTGGAGTAGGTGGACCTGTTGAGAGATTGGGTGCCTCCCATCATGAAGCCGATCACTCCGGCGGCGACGTAGAAGCCCTCTTTGGAGGTGGCGAAGTAGTAAGCGTAGGCGCACACTGCGCACCAGGCCAAAACACATGTGCCTAGTGCTTTGACGTTGCCTACTTTCCCACTCAGCCAAGCAACGAAAAACGCTCCTGGAATGGCCACAAGCTGAACGAGCAGCGTGGCCACGATCAACTCTGGGGTTGTCAATTGCACTTCCTTGATGCCGAAGCTGGTGGCCATGAGCATGATGGTTTGGATGGCCATGCTCATCACGAAGAAAGAACCCAAATACCGCGTCAAGTGGTGTTGTCCCTTCAACTCTCTGGCCACACCCCGAAGTTCTCGAAATCCTTGGGTGAGTAGATTGCCTTCAGGGCGGTGTCCAAAAGGGTTGGAAGGGAGGTTGCGAAAGGCCGGCTGAGCCCAAGTAACCCACCACACGCCCACAAGGACGAAAGCCCATTTGGTCAGGTGACTGCCAATGCCCATGATGAAGCCCAAACACACGAGCAGCAGCAGCACCGACCCAATGTATCCCATGACATATCCCCGTGCTCCGAGTTTGTCATGTTCTTCGGGCGGGGCGATTTCCGGCAAATAGGCATTGTAAAATCCCAAACTCCCCCAAAAACCGAGATTGGCGAGGAAAAGTGACCCCATGCTCCATTCCAAGTGGCTGGGATTGAAGAAGTACATGCTCGCACAACCCGCTGCGCCTGCGTAACAGAAGATCTTCATGAAAGAGAGCTTCTTGCCGGCATAATCCGCCATCCCACTGAGCAAAGGAGACATGAAAATGATCACCAAGAAGCTGCAGGCGAGCACGTAACTGTACAGCTGGGTGTTCAAGAACTCCATCCCCCAGAACGTCACCACATCGTTCAAGACGTTGCCTTGGTCATCCTTGACCATGGTCAGGGCGTTGTAGAAGATGGGGAAGATGGTAGTCGTGATGACCAACGAATAGACGCTGTTGGCCCAATCGTACATGGCCCATGCGTTCTGAACCTTTTTGGAGAACCCAAGGGCTGCATCATTTCTTGCAGACATGGCGGTCAAGATAGGACAAGATGAGGTCAAAAAGAATTTCATGTGAGGCAGCACCAAGTGGGAGGTCTCTGCTGCACATTCGCACCTACCCCATGATGCACCCCGACACAAGGGTCCAGTTCATCAGTGATGAGGTGGGCCACGGAGTGGTCGCTACGGCGTTCATTCCCAAGGGAACCATCACCTGGGTTCAAGACCCCTTGGACCAGGTGTTTTCAGTTCATCGGCGCGCAGAATTGCCCGCCCATTTTCAGGCATTGTTGGAATATTTTGCGTTCAAGAACGCACGAGACGAGATGATTCTTTGTTGGGATCATGCGCGCTACGTCAACCACAGTTTCAAGAGCAACTGTCTCAGCACGGCCTACGATTTTGAGGTGGCTGTTCGCGACATCCAACCCGGTGAGCAGTTGACGGATGATTACGGGTACCTGAACTTGGATTCCCCGTGGCGCCCCATGGATGAGGGGACCCGCCGCAAATGGGTTCACCCCGACGATCCTGTGCGATGCGCCCGTCAATGGGACAGGCAAATCGAAGGGGCCATGCGTGCCTTTGACAAGGTTGACCAACCGCTACGACCCTGGGTGGCTTCCGATTTTTGGCTCGATTGGCAAGAGAAACGAGGACCCTTGAAGAGCACCTCGGATCTCCTGTGCCACAGGCGCAATGTCAACGCAGGGGGCTGACGTACCTTTGTCTGGATGCACAACGACGGTTCCCAACAAGGTTCCTCTTCAGGACGGTTTGATGTGGTGGTGGTGGGCGGCGGCATTGTCGGCGCGGCCACCTTGTACAAGCTCCAAAAGCGATTTCCAGAGCGGCGCATGCTTTTGATTGACAAAATGCCGCGCCTTGCCGACCACCAAACCGGCAACAACTCAGGGGTCATTCACTCGGGTTTGTACTACAAGCCAGGTTCGTTGAAAGCGACCAATTGCGTTCAAGGCAGGCGAGAACTGGTCCAGTTTTGCAAGGATCATGACGTTCCGCACGATGTCTGTGGCAAGGTTGTGGTGGCCGCTGATGCCTCGGAATTGCCCATGTTGGAGAAGATTCATGGCATTGGACAACAAAACGGCATTGAGGACCTCGAGCGAATCGACGCCCACCAATTGCGCGAGATTGAACCGCATTGTCAAGGCGTCGCTGCACTGTGGGTGGGCTGTACGGGCATTGTGGATTTTCGAGACGCCACTGAGAAAATGGCCGCAGCAGCCTTGGCCATTCAGGAGCGGAGTGAAGTCCGGCTCGGAGAGGAAGTCGTGGATCTCGGACCCGACGGGGCAGGGTCGGTCATCCGAACAACCATTGCAGGCGAAGCGCGCACCTATCACGCCGACAAGGTCGTGGTGTGTGCAGGCCTGCAAGCCGACCGTCTCGCGCGGAAGGATGGGGTCGACCTCAAGGAGCGTGTGGTGGGATTTCGCGGTGATTACTACGAGTTGGAGGACCATGCCAAACACAAGGTCCGCAACCTCATTTACCCCGTGCCCAACCCAGATTTCCCATTCCTTGGCGTTCACTTCACGCGCATGACCAATGGTGAGATTGAATGCGGTCCCAACGCGGTCTTCACCTTCAAGCGTGAGGGGTACGGGAAAACCGATTTTGACCTGCGAGACACAGCTGAGGCCTTGGGCTATGGGGGCACTTGGAAGCTCTTCTTCAACAACATGGCGTTTGGCATCAACGAATACCGCCGGGCCTTTTCGAAGCGTTTGTTCTTGAAGACCCTTCAACGGCTTGTTCCATCGCTGACCATGGAGGACATTCGGCCCGGAAGGGCGGGTGTTCGGGCTTTGCTACTCAGTCGGGATGGCGACACGCGCGATGATTTCAGAATCGAAGCAACGGACCGGTCCATCCATGTTCTCAACGCCCCATCGCCTGCGGCGACCGCCTCTTTGGCCATTGGTGACTACGTCGCCGACCGTTTTCAGGAACGTTTTGGTTGATTGCTTGTGGGCATTGTCCCAAGGCAAGGTTGAGGGAAGGGAGATGACCTTTCTTGAAAGACTGCTTTGTCCTGCGTATCTTTTGTTGATGAAGCAGGGTAACATGCGGACCATTGTTTGTTGGGTAGCCTTGGGTCTTTGGATTCCAGGATGGCATGGGTGGGCCCAAGCGGATTTCAATCCAGATAGCGATGGGAATGGCTTGGTGGGTATGATGGATTTGATGGAGTTCTTGACCCATTACGGAATGACTTGGCCGCCCGAAGTGGAACTGGATTGTGGCGGAGAGGTGAGTTTTGCGGGATTCACGTATGGCACAGTCCAAATCGGAAATCAATGCTGGTTTGCCGAAAATGTGAGGTATCTGCCGGTTGTGTATCCTCCTTCTCAGGGATGGGAGGATGACAGCGGAGCCCATGCCTATGTACTGGATTACTACGGCAGCAGTGTTGCGGATGCAATGACCACATCAGGGTACCAAACCTTCGGGGTCATCTACGATGGCCCAGCGGTGCAGCAGTGGACGTTGTGTCCTTCAGGATGGCATTTGCCGACTTCCTCAGAGTGGTTGGACTTGCTTGAGACGGTTGGAGGACAGGAATTGGCTGGCCCTGCCTTGAAGTCTGACATTGGATGGAATGGAACCAATTCGAGCGGATTTGGGGCTCTGCCAGGCGGGGCGAGGAGCAGTGCAGTGGGATTCCTCTTCGATGGAAGCAACGCATGGTTTTGGGGGGCTGAGCCTTTTGGTTCTTACTCCTCGCAGGGTCTGCAGCTCTACACCTACGCCAACGAAGCAATCCTGGATCAGGTGTATTCTGGTCATGTAAGATGCATTCGAGACGCGCCCTAATTGGGGAATCAAAAAAGGCCGCCCAGGGGCGACCTTTTCAGAAACCAAAAACCAATTCCACCAACAATTTCGGTTGGTATCCATGAAGAATTGCATGAGGTGGTACGGATGGTTGGGAGAAAGGTTTCGTTGGGGAGGTTGTTTTCAGAAAAAAAGCGCACCCTGTTGAGGTGCGCCTGATGAAGTCACGGGGGTTGGGATTCAGCTTCAGAGGGTGAGTTCGAGTGCAGTGCACGTGTTGGCTTCGATCAACAAGTTGCCCCACCAAACCGTGTAGCCTGCGTCATCGATGACTTCGTATTCCGCCATGTACGCGGTGCTCGAGCCCAAATCCCACGTCACTGTGATCGAACCATTTTGTCCACAATCGGGTGCTGCGGTCCAGTAGGTGGAAACGGCCTGAGAGCCGACGAGGATGCCATCGACGTAGAATGAATAGGCCGTTGCAAATTCGCCTTTGGTCTCTGCAACTTCTTGGCCATACCAAAACACAGCTTCTCCTTCGTAGACGCACGAGCCGTCGTCCAAATCAGCGGTGATGTCATAGTTCAAGGCATCTGAATCGATGCAGCCTTCTGTTGCGCAGCCTGTCAAGATCAGTGCAACTGCGGCCATGATGGTGATGAAGTTTCTCATGTGGAATGGGTTAGGTTTGAGAAATGAGATGCGGCAATGTAGGTCAACTTGTGAAATGGTGGCGAGGAGTTTTCGCCGCTCGCTGTGCTCGGGCTCAAGAACCTGGGGTGGGGGGTGATTCACCCAAAGCCGCTGCCTGCTGCGCAGGCGTGCTCCTTTTTTGTTTGCGATTCGCTCGAAAGCAAGCTTTCGCTCTCGCGCACAAAAAAGCCGCTCACCATGTGAGCGGCTTTGGGTGTCGGGGCG
>JAQBVN010000029.1 GCA_027622975.1 Bacteroidota bacterium
AAAGGTGCAGCCCACGGTGGTCAGCATCTACATCTACCTCCAGCCCCTGTTGGTTGGGGTCATGGTCTGGCTGGCCGCACAGGTGGGCGGGGCGGACTACATGGCGGACATGGGGTGGTTGCAGGCGTGCTGTGCAGCGGTGATTGCCACGGGGGTGTGGCTGGTGAGCGTGCCTCCTGGTGGGTGGGCAAGGAGGCGGGGGTAGTCAGAGGGTTTGGGCTGCGTTCAGCGTACCTTGGGTGCCATGGCGATACGCAAACCCTTCAACCTGACGGCGTGGATCGAAGAGAACCGCGACCTGCTCAAGCCGCCCGTGGGGAACAAGAACCTCTACGTGGACAGCGGCGATTACATCGTGATGATTGTGGCTGGGCCCAACGCGCGAAAGGACTACCACTACAACGAGACGGAGGAGCTGTTCTACCAGCTTGAAGGCCAAATCACCGTCCGAATCCAAGAAGACGGCCAAGCGGTCGACATGAAGCTCGGCCCGGGCGACATGTACCTGCACCCGGCGGGCGTGCCCCACAGCCCGATGCGCGAGGCGGGCTCCCTCGGGCTGGTCATCGAACGCAAGCGCAAAGGCACGCCCATGAAGGACGGCCTCATGTGGTTCTGCGACGCGTGCAACCACAAGCTGCACGACACCTACTTCGAACTCACCAACATCGAGAAGGACTTCTTGCCGCGTTTCCGCGAATTCTACGGCAGCGAGGACTTGCGTACCTGCGATTCGTGCGGCCACGTGATGGAGACCGACCCGAGGTTTGTGGATTGACATGTCGAGGAGATGCACGCAACCTTTTGATTGTCGAGAATGTCTTTTGGAAAAAATCAACTTATGAAATCGCTCCTACTTGCCTTTTTCACTCCGGTACTTCTTGCAGTCACGGGTGCCGTTGGGGCCCAGCCTCTTTGTGCTCCGACGTGGTTGTGGTTTGATGTTGAAGCGCCCGAGGGAACGGCACTCGAGTCCGTGTACTATTGGGTGACACCATTGAATGGATTGACGGTTGTGGTGGCAGAAGGTGAATTGGGCTTTTGGAACGGAGGGTCTTCAACGTCGGAAGCTCAAATTTGTTTGCCAGAGGGATGTTATTTCGTGGGGCTCGAGGTGCCTCTGGGAGCATCATGGGAGGCGAATGCGGATTTTGTGACCGATGGATTGGAGTGGGAGATGACGGACTTGGAACCACAATTCAATGGCGAACAAATCACAGGCTATACATTTTGCATCCTGCCTGGGGTTCTAGGGGGGTGCGATGTTGAGGTTGAGGTGGGGATGACTCCCAATGGGGCCTATCTGTTTGAGGCATTGGGTGGACCTGAGGGGGCCACCTATTCGTGGTTTGTCAATGGTGGCATGCTCCAGTCAAGCGAAAACACGCTTTTTGATTGGTATGACAATCTTGGAGCACCTACATGGCAGGTCTGTGTGGTGATGGATACTCCTGAGGGTTGCGTGGCCGAAAGTTGTGTTGGACCTGGAGACCTCGCCACGGAATGCACCTTGGATCTCGAGGGAGGCTGGAATGGATCGGGTACTGCGGTGTTTGAAGCCAGCAACTTCCCAGAGGGTGTTGTGCTTAATTGGCAGGTCAATGGCCAATGGATGAACATGGGTTCGAATGTGTTGGAAATCGCGGATGATTTCTTGCAAGTGGTGACCGAGGTGTGTGTGTTCTATGAAAGCCCGGCATGCCCCGAGGGGGTGTGGGCTTGCGAAGTCATCGAACCCAACGGCTGTGTTGATCCGGAATTGATCAATCCCGACATGGCATGCACGGAAGAATACAACCCTGTTTGCGGTTGCGATGGGGTGACTTACAGCAATGCTTGTCATGCCACGTATTATGGGGGTGTGACCTCTTGGACGGAAGGGGAATGCGGCTTTGAAGTCCAATGCCCAACTGGCATTTCGGCGGCTCCTGCCAACCAGCCCTGTGCCTACATGTTGTGGTTATCTGGAGCTACCAATGCGGCTGCTGATGTCGTTTGGGAATTTGGTGATGGCACGAGCCAGGAAGGAGGCATCGAGGTGTTGCACGTTTTCCCAGAAAATGGTGTCTATGAAATCACCGTGACGTATGCTTCGTCAACATGTCCAGAAGGAACAACACTGACTTCGGTGATTCAGGTGTTCAATTGCTCCAACACCGGGGGATGCGATCCCGTGATTGAAGCTTGGCCAAGTGACATCCCCGGGGTGTGGAATTTCTTGGTGTACGATGCGGCCAATCCCTCAGGGGCCCCCTTGTCAGAGGCCGTGCTTTCATGGACGTTCAGCACGGGTGAAACTGTGGAGGGAGGGTCGGAGGATCCGATCCAAATTCCTTTTTGGGGCGTGGATGAGGTGGGTTGGGCTTGCGTGGAGGTGATGTGTCAAGGAGCCGTTGTAGAGACCTGCTTGGAGTTTGAGAATCCCAACGCAGGAGTGGAGTGTGAAAACGTCGTTATCGCCGTAGACGTTCTGTGGGGAACACCGACGGGAGTGGATCCTTTGGCTCTTGAACTTGTGTTGAGCATGATGGATGTTGATGTGGATCTTGATTTGGGCCAAATCCTCGAGGGAGGCACATTCAATGAAACGCTGTCGTTTTGTTTGCCGGTCGGTTTCTGCTTTGAGCTTGAAGCAGCCCTCGGAAATGTGGACTTGTCGGAGGTCGATGTCTTCCAGATCGCGGCCGGCATTGGCCAGGAATTGCCCGCGTGGCAGGATGTTCTCGCCTCGTTGGTCGGGCCCGATGCGTCTTGGTCTGTTTCTCTAGGCGTGGACGTGTTGGACGGCTGCGACGATTCGTCTGCTGTTAGTGCTGTCGACGCTTCTTCGTTTCAACTGAAAGTATTCCCCAGTCCTGCTTCGGACCGTGTTGCCTTGACGGGTTGGGATGGAGGTGCCGCAAGGGTGGTTCTCCGAAATGCTTTGGGCCAAACCCTCGCCGACCTCCCGTCCTTCCTGCCCGGCGAGTCGGTTTCGCTTGATCCGACTTGGTGCGGTATCGTGATCGTGGAGGTCTCAGCAAATGGGAGAACTTCACGGACGTCCTTGGTTGTGAATTGAGGTCTTGCTTCGCAAAGCGTACCCTAACTTCGCAGAGACGCGGCCGATGTGGGCTGCGACTCACGAAGATTTGAATCTGCATGCGCTTTGATCGCCTCAACAATGTGACAGGCTGGGCCGTTTGGGCATTGGCCACACTTGTGTACTTCTTGACAGTGGAACCCACCGCGAGTTTTTGGGACTGCGGTGAATTCATTGCCTCTGCCTACAAACTTGAAGTCGGGCACCCTCCAGGGGCGCCTTTCTTCATGCTCTTGGCACGTTTGTTTATGATTCCCATGGGCTCTGAAACGGCGGCACTGGCGGCCAATACGTTGTCCGTCTTGAGTAGTTCGTTCACCATTTTGTTTCTTTTCTGGAGCATCACACATCTCGCCAAGCGCCTCACGGGGGAAGCCAATCCTCAAGGATCGACAGCTTTGGCGGTTTTGGGTGCAGGTGCTGTGGGAGCGCTGGCCTACACGTTCAGCGATTCATTTTGGTTCAGCGCTGTCGAAGGTGAGGTGTATGCGCTGTCAAGCCTATTTACGGCCCTTGTGTTTTGGGCCATCCTCAAATGGGAAAACGAGGCGAATCAGGCCGACGCCACCAAATGGATCATCCTCATCGCTTATTTGATGGGATTGTCCATCGGAGTTCACCTGTTGAACCTGTTGGCCATTCCTGCCATTGCCATGGTGTACTACTACCGCAACTACGAATTCTCTTGGAAGGGATTGGTGATTACAGGGGTTGTGGCTGTCGTTCTGTTGGGTTTCGTCCAAGAGGGATTGATCAAGGGAGCGGTTCAACTCGCGGGAAGTTTCGAGCTGTTTTTCGTCAATGCTTTGGGTTTGCCTTTCAATACGGGCGCTGTGCTGTATTTGCTCCTGGTTGTGGGCGTGATTGTGGCGTTGCTCATGGTCACGCGCGCCAAAGGATGGTGGGCTGTCAATACGTTGACGCTTGGCATGGCCATGGTGCTTTTGGGTTACAGTTCGTTTGCCACCATCATGATCCGCTCCGCCGCGGATACACCCATGGATGAAAACGATCCTGAGAACTTGTTTGCGTTGTTGAGTTACTTGAGCCGTGAGCAATATGGCGACAGGCCATTGCTGTCGGGTCAGTTTTGGGACAGCCCCACCGATTTGGACAAGCCCTACAGCGATGGGAAACCAGCGTGGGTCAAGAGCTACAGTGTCATGCAGAAGCGGGGCGCAACCAACCGACGGGTCAAGAGCTTCAAGGGGGAATTTGCTGCTCAACAGTTTGTCGACGCCAACGGAACTGAGCCCTATTTCATTGTGGAGGAGTATGTAGACAGTGGTGAGAAACGCGGGACCAAGCCCAACTACAACCCCGATTTTACCATGATGTTTCCGAGGATGTACTCGAGCACAGGTTCCCATGTGAGGGAGTACAAGCAATGGAGCGATTACAAAGGTTTCAATGCGTCCTCGTCCTACGTCAGCCCCATGCTGAACATGGCCATGAGCAGGAGCGAATTTTTGGCCCACCTCGAGAATGACATCTTGGGCGGGTCCTTGGACAAGGCTGAATTGGAGAGAATGTTGAGGTCTTTGTTTGGCAGCTATGGCTTGAGGTTCGACAGCAATTTTGGCGTTCAATCGGCCGGTGTGCTCAACGTCCGCAATCCGGAGACTGGCCAAATGAATTCGGCACCGCTCAACGACGCACGCATTCGCTCGACGTTGGCAACCTACATGGTGGACATGTTGGAACAAGGGTTGGACAGCGGACCCGCCTTTGTGAGGCAATTGGAGCGGCAAAAGGCAGCTTTGGACGACGAATTGCGACGGGCAATTCAGGTGGCCAATCAAAGCCGAAGCCAAGAAGATGCGCGAAAGGCGTTGCAGATTGAGGCTCGACTGAATGGAGTGTTGAAGGAATTGATGCCCACGCAAGGCGAGAACATTCGCTTCTTCACGAGATATCAAATGGGGTGGATGTATTTCCGATACTTCTTTTGGAATTTCATTGGCAAGCAAAACGACAACCAAGGCCATGGTGACTTCATGGATGGGAACTGGTTGAGCGGGGTGGACTTCATCGACGAAGAACGCCTTGGAAACCGTGCGGAATTGACCCAGGAAATGAAGGCCAACCGTGGGTGGAACCGCTTGTACTATTTGCCCCTGATCTTGGGGTTGCTAGGCCTAGCTTTTCAGGCATTCCGCGATCCAAAGGGGGCGTCTGTGGTGGCCATGTTGTTTCTCATGACGGGCTTGGCCATTGTGGTGTATTTGAACCAAACACCTTTGCAACCACGGGAAAGGGACTACGCCTATGTCGGCTCTTTTTATGCTTTTGCGATGTGGATTGGGTTGGGAGTCATGGCGTTGTATCAAGCGATGGCGCGGCCGAATGTGAAGGCGCATATGCAGGCACTCGCGTTGCCATTGGTCGCGGGTGTGGTGTTCTTTGTCATGGAGAGTTTGTCGGGGGGGAGCCATTCTCTCTCGTACAGCGTGTTGTTCATGGGTGTGGTGGCGTCTTTGGCCTTCGCTGTGATGTGGATGCTTGGTCGCGTGTCGATGTCTGACATGGTCAAGACGAGTGTCGTTCTAGCGATGTCATTGGCTGTTCCGATGTTGATGGCTTCTGAGGGATGGGATGATCACAGCCGCGCACGTCGGCGTACCGGAGTGGACATGGCCAAAAACTATTTGAATTCTCTCGCTCCCAACGCCATCATTTTCACCAACGGTGACAACGACACCTTCCCGCTCTGGTATGCCCAAGAAGTTGAAGGGATTCGAACAGATGTTCGCGTGTGCAACTTGAGTTTGTTGAACACCGATTGGTACATCGATCAAATGAGGCGTCGGGCCTATGAGAGCGCACCCCTCCCAATCATGATGGATGAGGAGAAATATCGCCAAGGAACCCGGGACGTCGTGATCATTGATCGAAGCAAAGAGCCCATGAACTTGAAGGAGGCCATCTCTTACTCGTTGGATGATGACAACATCCTTTCTTATCCCGGCCAGAGGGGATATGCCTCTCTCCCATCGAGTGTGTTCCGAATTCCAGTGGACTCTGCGGCCGTGATGGCTTCTGGCTTGGTGCGGCCCTGGGAGGCCAATCTTTTGGTCGACGCTGTGGAATGGACATTGAGCAATGGCAGCGGAACGCCGACTTACATCACCAAGAACCACTACGCGGCACTCAACATGATTGCCAACAACAACTGGGAAAGGCCGATTTATTTTGCAGTCACCACAGGGCCAGAGAGTTATTTGGGGCTTCAGGATCACTTCCGTTTGGAGGGTCTTGCATACCGTTTGGTCCCGATGAAGTATCCCAAAAATGAAAACCCCAACATTTTGGGTTCAATTGGCACAGACATCATGTACGACAACGTGATGAATCAATGGGTCTGGGGGAACATGGATGACCTTGAACATGGGATTTACATGGACGAGAACAACCGTCGCATGGTGACCAACATTCGGTTGCAGATGTCCAATTTGGCAGAGACCTTGATGGCAGAGGGTGAGGCGGACAAGGCAGTCGATGTGTTGGATGAGTTGCTGCGCGCCATGCCCCACGAAAACGTGCCTTTTGGCAGGGTCACCATGCCCGTGGCTGAAAGTTATCTTCAGCTGTCAGCAGATGAGTCGGTGGCCCCCTTGGCTGCCAAACTCTCTCCATCTCGACGCGAAGCGGTCTGGCTCAAAGCCCAAGAGCTGTCGGATTTTTTGATGGGTATGCAGGAAGAGAGGGTGGGTTATTTCACATCGTTGGAACCGGGGTATTATCTCGCAGCTGACCAAGAGTTGAAGTTGAGCATGCAGATTGGTGATCGTTTGACACGTGTGGCGAAATATTTCCATGCCGGCACAGAGTTCGCGAATGATTTGGAGCGGAGAATGACAGACATGGAGGCCATGGTGGAGCAATACGAACTCAGCATGATGGGCGACAGCGATGCCGCATTCTAAGAATCTCGTGAAGGAACGACCCGTGAACATTGCGGTGCTGGCGTCAGGATCGGGATCCAACGCAGCGGCCTTGATGGCTCATTTTTCTCAAGAGGAAGCAGCCAAGGTGGGTCGAATTGCATGGGTCTGCACCAATCGAAAGGAAGCGGGCGTGAGGACAAGGGCTGATGAGTTTGGCATTGCTCACAGCCATGTCTCCCGTGAAGACATTCAATCTGGGCGGTTGGATGAAGAGCTCCAGGCCCGGGACATTGAATGGATTGCATTGGCTGGATTCTTGCTTCGCGTTCCTGGGTCTGTATGCCAAACCTACGAGGGTCGGATGGTGAACATCCATCCTGCGTTGTTGCCCAATTTCGGGGGTGAGGGCATGTATGGGCTCCATGTCCATCGCGCCGTTCATGCCGCTGGAGAGCTTCGTTCGGGGATGACCATCCATTGGGTGAATGAGGCGTACGACGAAGGGGACATTGTCTTTCAGGGGGAGGTAGACCTCACGGCTGAAGACAGCCCAGAAGAGATCGCTGCGAAAGTGCTTGAATTGGAACACAGGCATTACCCGACTGTGCTGGAGGGGTTGATTCGAATTGCCCAAGGCACAGATGTTCGAGATGGGACGCACACCCAATCGCATCAATCCTGATGGCCAAAGTCACGATGTACACCGACGGGGGCGCTTCGGGAAATCCGGGTCCAGGGGGCTACGGCACCCTGTTGATGTACGGTCAGCACGTGAAGGAGATGAGCGAGGGGTTCCGGCTGACGACGAACAACCGCATGGAATTGCTTGCCGTGATCGTGGGGTTGGAGGCATTGACCCGAGATGGGGTCGAAGTGGAGGTGTACTCGGACTCCAAGTACGTGGTGGATGCGGTGACGAAGCGCTGGGTGTTTGGGTGGGAGAAGAAGGGCTACAAGGACAAAAAGAACCCCGACTTGTGGGAACGCTTTTTGCGCATCTACCGAAAGCACAAGGTCACATTTCATTGGGTCAAGGGACACGCAGGCAACCCATTGAACGAGCGCGTGGACGCCATGGCGGTGGCTGCGTACCAAACCGGGAACCTGTTGACCGATACTTGGTACGAACAGAACGAGGCGTAAGCGCCGACGAGTGCGGAGGGGTTATCTTTGGGGCGCAATTCAATGATCATGCGTACAGACCTCTACCAAGGCCACGACTACTACAACATGGACGAGCTCCTTACCGAGGAGCACAAGTTGATCCGCGACACCGCGCGTGCGTGGGTGAAGCAGGAAGTCAGCCCCATCATCGAAGACGCGGCCGAGCGCTGCGAATTCCCGAAGCATTTGTTGCCGGGGTTGGGTGAGATTGGGGCCTTTGGGCCTTACATCCCAGAGGAGTACGGCGGTGCGGGTCTCGACCAAATCGCCTACGGCCTCATCATGCAGGAGCTCGAGCGCTGCGACAGCGGATTGCGCTCGACGGCGTCGGTGCAGAGTTCGCTGGTGATGTACCCCATTTGGAAGTACGGTTCAGAAGAGCAGAAGCAGAAGTTCCTGCCCAAACTCGCGACCGGCGAGTGGATGGGCTGTTTCGGACTGACCGAGCCTGACCACGGCTCCAACCCCGGAGGCATGGTCACCAACTACAAGGAAGACGGCGACGACATCATCCTCAACGGCGCCAAGATGTGGATCTCCAATGCCCCCTTCGCCCAAGTTGCGGTGGTGTGGGCCAAGAACGAGGAAGGCCGAATCCACGGCGTCATCGTCGAGCGCGGCATGGAGGGCTTCAGCACGCCGACGATGAAGGGCAAGTGGAGCTTGCGCGCCTCGGACACCGGCGAACTCATCTTCGACAACGTCCGTGTGCCCAAGTCCAACATCTTGCCTGGTCGTTCCGGCCTCGGCGCGCCATTGAGCTGCTTGGACAGCGCGCGTTACGGCATTGCGTGGGGCGCCATTGGTGCGGCTCTTGATTGCTACGACGTGGCGTTGCGCTACGCGAAGGAGCGCACGCAGTTTGGCCGTCCGATTGGGGGATTCCAGTTGCAACAGAAAAAACTCGCCGAGGCGATCACGGAAATCACGAAGGCGCAGTTGCTCACGCACCGCCTCGGCGTGCTGCGCAACGAAGGCCGCGCGACGTCAGCCCAAATCTCCATGGCCAAGCGGAACAACGTGGACATGGCGATTCACATCGCGCGTGAGATGCGCCAAATTCTCGGCGGCATGGGCATCATGAACGAATACCCCATCATGCGGCACATGGCCAACCTCGAGTCGGTCATCACCTACGAGGGCACGCACGACATCCACTTGCTCATTACGGGTCTCGACATCACGGGCGAGAACGCGTTCAAGTAAGCCCATCGCAACCTCGACCATCATGCCAGCGGCGACCGAAGCGCACCATCGCCGCATTGCGGAGATGACCTACGCCTCGGTTCACCCTCTTTACGTCGCCAAAGTCGAGAAGAAGGGCCGCACCCAAGCTGAACTGCAGGAAGTGTTGACTTGGCTCACGGGGTACACCGAACAGGACATTGAAGGGCATCTGGATCGCAAGACCACGTTTGTGGAGTTCTTCGCGGAGGCCGAGCTCAACCCGCGAGCTGAGTTGGTCACAGGTGTCATTTGTGGCTACCGCATTGAAGAGTTGGACAACGCACTTACGCGTCAAGTGCGTGTGCTCGACAAGCTTGTGGATGAGCTCGCCAAGGGGCGGGCAATGGAGAAAATTCTGCGCTGACTTAGCGAATCCCAAACCGATCGGCGTCAGCCAAGAATGGCAGTTTGCGACGAAAGGCCAACAGTTCCTCCTTCACCAACGTGGCGTGCAATGCATTGGGTTGGCCTTCCCCCCCTGCATCCGCCAGCACGTCGCCGGCATGGTCGAGCACCAGGCTGTCTCCGGCGTAGCGGTGGTTGTTGGCGTCGGTGCCTGACCGGTTGACGCCCACCACAAAACACTGGTTTTCGATGGCCCGAGCTTGCAGCAACGTGCGCCATGCTCCACGCCGAGTCTCCGGCCAATTGGCCACGTAAAGGGCTAGGTCATAGGGTTGGGGGCCATGGTTCCGGACGAAGCCTGGGAAGCGCAAGTCGTAGCAGATTTGCAGCAGGATACGCCATCCCCTCCATGTGATTTCCACCCGTGAGGTACCCGCTTCGTACGCCTGGTCCTCGCCTGCGAGGGTGAAGAGGTGTCGCTTGTCGTAATGATGCAAGTCACCTTCCGGCGTGGCGAACCACAAGCGGTTGAAGGATTGGCCCGTGATGGTGCGCACGGCCACACTCCCTGCAATCGATACATCATGACGTCGGGCCAGGGCCAACATCCACCGCGATGTTTCGGATGCACCGGTGGCATCGAGGGTGTCCGCAGCCTCTCCGTTCATGTCAAACCCAGTGGTGAACATCTCAGGCAAGACCACGAGGTGGGAAGGATGTTGTTGAAGTGTGCGCTCCATGAGGGACGCGAACTGATTGCGATTGGCCTCAGGATCCCGCCACACCAAGGCCGATTGCAACGCGAGCACCCGGAGCCGAGGGAGGTTGGAGTTCATGTGTGCACCTGGAGATGTCGGCTGCAAGGGTGTGGGTTGTCTCTCTGCGTGTTGTTTCTCTGCGTGTTGTCTCTCTGCGTGTTGTCTCTCTGCGTGTTGTCTCTCCACGGGAATGCCGCGCAGCAGTTGGATGGCGCGATCGAGGGTCTCATCCTCTTTGGCGAAACACAGGCGAACCGCGGGTTCCCATGATTCGCCAAACGATTCCATGGGAATGGTGGCAATGCCGTATTCACGCGTCCAACGACGCGCCAAGTCTCCATCGGTTTCACCAGCTTTCAAATACGCCCCAACCCCTATGACCTGGAAGTACCCTCCTTCTGCGGGGGTCCATGTGAACGACGTCCCTTCAAGGCCTCGCAGAAGACGGTCGCGTTTGGCCTCGTAGATGGGCCCCACCGTCTGCAAGTGCTTTTGGGCTTGTGGGGTGGGCAGGTACTTGACCAATCCGGCCTGAATGGGAGCCCCTGTGCTGAAGACATCGTATTGGTGAACCTTTCGGAGTTCGGTCGTGAGTTTGGCCGGGGCGGCAATCCACCCCACTTTCCAGCCCGTGCAATGGAAAAGCTTTCCAAAACTGCCCGCCACCAATGTCCGGTGGCGAAGCTTGTCGTGCCTCCACGGAACGGGAGATTCACGGCCGTCATGCACCATGGGGCCATACACCTCATCGCTCAAGAGCCAAACGTCGGTGCCTTCCATGGAGTCGGCCAGGGTGTCGAGTAACCTTTTCGTCGTTACTCGGCCCGTGGGGTTGTGGGGGCTGTTGAGGATGACCAACCTGGTACGGGGCCCTATGGCGTTGGCAAATCCAGAGGCATTCATGTTGCCGTCTGAATCGAGCAACGGAACGCGCACCACATGGGCTTGGTTCAATTCCGCAACTGGGATGTATAGGTCGTAGCCGGGGTCTTGTACCACGACTTCGTCACCGGGTTGCAACAGCGCTGTCATGGCCGCGTAAAGCACGCTCGAAGCGCCTGCACCCACCGTGATTTCTGTGTCCGGATCGTATCCTGCACCTGCATGGTAGGAGTCCGCAATCCAACGGCGCAGGTCTCGGTTTCCCGCCATGGGAGCATATTGATTATGCCCCTCTTCGAGCGCCTGGGATACTGCATGGCGAAGTTCGGAGGGTGTGCTGAGATCCGGAAATCCCTGGGCAATGTTCAAAGCGCCACATTCCAAGGCCAAAGCCGACATTTCTGTGAAGATGGTCGTTCCCACCTTGGGGAGTTTGGAGGGCGGCAAGGCGGGATGGTTGTTCATCGGATGACGGCCAATTTGGTCACGGCCCCCTGCTTGCCTTGGCTGTCCGTTGCGAATGCCACGTAGACTCCATAAGGCGCGGGGGTCCCATTTTCCATGTTTCCATCCCATGTGGCACGTCCTCCGTTGCTTCGCAACACAGCAATGCGATTTCCCGCTGCATCGGTCAGGTGGACTGTGCTTCCATAGGCCAAGCCATCAAAAACAATGGGCCCGGCATGGTCCGCACGGACGGGATTGGGCATGACGTGAAAATTGGACATTTCTCGGTCCCAATTGGTGGCTTCTCCTCGGTAGGAGACGATGCCTTTTGACGTGCCTATGTACACCTCGCCCGAGCCATAATCCATGGCGATGTCCAAGATGTCGTTGGAGGGAAGGGGGCTGTTGGAGACTGTGAAATGATGATCGGTGGTCAAGCCGTCAGCCGCCAACACGTAGATGCCAGATCCTTGCGTCCCGACCCACTTTCGATTTCCAGCATCGATGATCAGGGACTGGACTACGTCTGTTTCTAGCAGGTATTGCAAATTGCCATCTTGGGAGATCAAGATTTGGCTTGCATTGACATCGTCATCAAACACGGATGAACTTTGGTAAAACACCACCGGGCCCTCCGTGGTGCCCAACCAAATTTCGTTGTCCAAGTCTTCCTCAATGCACAGGACGTCGTTGGAGGTCAATCCACCTTGTCCTGTGGCTGTGGTCAGAATGGTCCAATCATCGTCCGACGGGTTGGTCGGCGTCCCGGCAGGGTCGTACACCAAGACCCCACCTCCTTTGGGAAGGGCGATCCATACATATCCATCGCGGGTGACTTCCACATCCCCCGGTAGAAGGGACAGCCCAGCATCTCCCAAATCCAAGGCGGTTGTCGTGCCATCGGGTGTCATGACGTGAAGAGCCTTGCGGACGAGGGGACATGTGAACCACAAGTTGCCATTGGCGTCGAAGTCTAGACCACTGACTGCCGCGCGGGCGGATCCCCCCACCAAAGAAGGCTCGATGCTCGAATTTTCTGTGTTCAAGACTCGCACAACCTCGCCATTTCGGAGTTCAATCAGGCCTTCTTCGTAGGAGGAAAAGACCACGTGCGTGGGGTCCTTGGGGTCGATGCTGACATCCATGATGTCTCGGATGCCCTCGATGTTGTTGGCACTTTCAGGCAACAAAGGCACATGCCAGTTGTCATCGCTGAAGCCAAACAGCCCGTCTGGCCTGTACAAAGGAGTCCAGGAAGCATCGACGCCCCCTGTTGCCACCCACATATTGTCGTTCCAACAGTCCAAGCGTCTCACGCTCCCATTGGGAGGGCCGTCGGGCCGGTTGGGGCGATCGGGAATGCTCGAGGCCGAGGGCATCGGGGTCCAATTCACGACGCCGCCCACCTCGCTGGCCACCCAGATTTTTCCGGACGCGTCGGAGCCTGAAGCGAGGTCTTTCGCGCGGGCCCATTCCGGGAATGGCCGTTCCAAGAGCACAGGTGCGCCCATGGCATCCCAACCCCACGTCTCGCAGCAACTTGAGACGATCAGGCCAGGCTGTCGCGTCCCGTCCCCCCCGTTGGTCAGCACCCACAGGCCAGAGGTCATGCCGCCGAAACTCGAGCCTTCAGCATCCCACCCAGGCATGACCTCCCAAGCGCCTCCAGCCTCTTGTCTCCAAACAACAACGTTGTCGGCATCGGCGTTGCCCACGGCTGCCCACCACGATTCACCAAAACGGTGAAGGTCCAGGACGGCCCCCAAGAAGGGCATGCCATCCCACGAAGTCCACCGGTCGGGATTGGCCAAAAATGGATCGTCGGCAGACGCCGTGAGCACCCCGCTCGAAGTGCCGACCAACCAATGGCCATCTTGAAGGATTACGCATCGTGCTTCAATGGCGTTCGATTCATTGGACAAGGACCACGTATCCGCGATTTCGAGCCGCTCGAGGTCAAGCACAACCACACCAAAGGAACAGGACAGGTAGGCGTGGTCATCCACAACATCCACGTGGTGAATGCGTTTGCTGCCAATGACTTGGGCGATGCGCAAATCGGGGATGTTCAGCGCTTCTTCGCCGCTGCGGATGTCGATGCCACCATCGTCATATCCAATGATCAATTGCAATCGCGCTTCATCCCAGGCCAGCGCGGAAGGGTTGCCTTGATTGAGATGTGTCCCTTTGACCCATCGCTGAACTTGTGCGGTCGCGGTGTCGATGGCAAACAAGGCATACGGGGTTCGGGCCACCACCTGGTCTCCAGCAATCACCACTTCCTCGGCCACTCCGTAGGGAAAGTGATCACGCCAGCTCGAAACTTCATACTGTCCCCATGCACCACCGAGGGCCAAGCAACCGATCAATGTCACGAGGCCTTCAGGAATGAACGAGGCCAGTCTCTCGGGACGGATTGGAGGCTTGGACATGCTTTGTCGGGAGGTCATGGCTTGACTGCGGGTGCGTTGTATGAATCAGTTGGGCACAGTACGTCACGAAGGTCGGGATATTGTCCGCTTCATTCAGTTCTTGGCTCAAAATGTGCCTTGACACACCCCTTGACGCGCAGGGTCATCCTGTGTGTTTCCAACGAAAAGAATCCGCCCCTTGGGTTTCGAGTTGATTCAATGCTTCTTCAGAAGCAAGCCCATATCGCAAGCCCGATTTGTCATGCACGCTTTCGACAATCCCCCAAACCGTGAGCAAGGCCAGAAGGTCCTCGGCTTCGACAAACGTGATGCGCGCGGTGCGCGCTACTTGGGGGAAGCGCAATGTTTGGCCTTCACGCCATCGTTTGAACAGTCTACCCACGAATTCGTCATACCTGAATTCGGAACGGTCCATGCGCATTTGGTATTGCCAAACCTTGACCATGACAGGACTCGCTTTGTGGATGCGGTCGTCTATTCGGAGGTAGGCCTGCCAAGCGTCGGGTCCGTCGAGGTCGGGGTGCTTCACAAAATGGGGCCGCTGCGCACTTTTGGGCACCTTGATTTCGAGAACCGAATGGTACTGGTGTTTCCAAACCTGGGTTTCAAAGGGCACCGGAGGCACACAATGCATGTCGGAGGCACATTGAACCATGTGAAACTCCTCGTCGACACGGCAACCTTCGATGTCACCATTGTCTCGCACCCCAATGAGCATGCGGCCTCCCTCGGTGTTGGCGAATGCGCTGAGGGTTTTGGCAATTTTGTGGGCGTCGTCGACCCTCAGCTTGAAGTCCTGCTGTTGGTGCTCTCCCTCTTCAATCATGCGCAGGATGAAAGACATGGGAGTGAAGGTAGGACGGAAGGATGAAATTGTGTACTTTTGCCGCGGTGAAGACAACAGAAGAAGCTTGAGAGGGGCCCCGAGGCCTCTTTTTTGTCTCTGAACATTACGTGAGCAGATGCGGCTAGGGGATTTCTCAAACCTCAAAATGCAACTGCATCACGTCAAGCCACTCTGGATGTTGAACCGACCATTGCCACGTATTGCCACGTTTTGATTCGCGCAGAAGACATCCGAGCCCTCGCCGAGGAGCATTTGCTGGGAACGCCAGGGTTCCTGGTGGACGTGACCGTGTCCGACGGGAGCAACATTCGCGTGCTTGTCGACCATGACGAGAACACGTCGATCGAGTTCTGCATGGCGCTCAGCCGTCACATTGAATCGTCCCTGGATCGCGAGATTCAGGATTTTTCTTTGGACGTCAGTTCGCCCGGATTGGATCAACCCCTGAAGTTGCATCGACAATTTGTCAAGAACATCGGTCGTGAGGTCGCCGTCATGCCAGTGGAAGGGGCCAAACTGGAAGGTGTGTTGACCTCGGTGGAGGACGATCATTTTGTCGTTCAAACCAGAGAGAAGCGACGCATCGAAGGTCGAAAGGCCAAGGAATGGGTGGAGGAGAACCATGTGTTTGCCTTTGCCGACGTGCATTGGACCAAAGTGATGATATCATTCAATAACAACCCGCGGGCTTAAGCCGCACATTCTCTGTCAACCATGCAGTTGAACCTTTTGGAATCGTTTGCAGAATTCAAGGAATTCAAGAACATCGACAAGGAGACCTTGATGGGCATCCTCGAAGAAGTTTTCCGAAACATGATCATCAAGAGATATGGCTCGGATGAGAACTTCGATTTCATTTTGAACCCTGAAAAAGGGGATTTGGAGATTTGGCGCAACCGCGAAATCGTGGAAGATGGTGCCGTGGAGGACGAGAACACCCAAGTGGCCTTGAGTGAAGCCCTTCGCGTTGAAGATGACTTCGAGGTGGGAGAGGAGCTCTCTGAGGAAATCAAATTGGAGAGTTTTGGTCGTCGGAATGTTTTGTCACTGCGCCAAAACCTCGCGGGTCGCATCTTGGATATGGAGAAGGATTCCTTGTACCAGACGTACAAGGAGCGTGTGGGAGAAGTTGTGACCGCGGAGGTATATCAGATTTGGAAGCGCGAGATTTTGCTCGTGGACGACGAGGACAACGAGGTGGTGATGCCGAGAGAGCATCAAATCCCAGGCGATTTCTTCAAGAAAGGAGACACCGTGCGTGCAGTGGTTGCGGCAGTGGAAATGCGAAACAACACGCCGAGAATCATTTTGAGTCGCACAGCCCCAGAATTCTTGGAACGTCTGTTTGAAATGGAAGTGCCCGAGATTTACGATGGCTTGATCACGATCAAGAAAATCGTTCGAGCCCCCGGCGAGCGAGCCAAAGTGGCTGTGGAATCATACGACGACCGGGTGGATCCCGTGGGCGCATGCGTCGGGATGAAAGGGTCTCGAATCCACAGCATCGTGCGCGAATTGCGCAACGAGAACATCGACGTCATCAATTTCACGTCTAACGAGGAATTGCTTGTTCAGCGCGCCCTCAGCCCTGCGAAAATTACGTCCATGGCCCTTCACCCAGACACCGGCAAGGCAGAGGTTTACCTCAAGCCGGACCAGGTCAGCTTGGCCATCGGTAAGGGTGGAAACAACATCAAACTTGCAGGCTTGTTGACAGGCTACGACATTGATGTCTACCGTGAGGATGATGAAATCGCGGATGATGTGGAACTCAAGGAATTTGCGGATGAAATCGACGAGTGGATTCTCGACGAGTTCATCAAGATTGGTTGCGACACGGCCCGCTCAGTGCTCAAACTCGAGGAGCAAGATCTCGTGGCTCGCACAGATTTGGAGGCTGAAACCATTCGCGAAGTCATTTCCATTTTGAAGGCAGAATTGGACGCCTGATGTGAATGTGAAGCAGATCCTCGACACCAGACTTTCCCCGACCCCCAACAATTCTCCCTAATTTCACACTGAAAATCCCTTCCATGGCCGAAGCAACCAAACCTGTCCGTCTGAGCAAAGTCGCCCGTGAATTCAACCTCGGCATTTCCACCGTGGTCGAGTTCTTGGCGTCCAAGGGCATCGAGGTCGAGGCCAACCCCAACACCAAATTGGATCCGGCGACTTACGGTTTGGTCCTCTCGAATTTCCAGGGGGACAAGGAAATCAAGGAGAAGGCACAAAGGAGTGCTTCGGCCATTCAGGAGAGAGAAAGCATCACGCTGGCGAGTGCCAAGAAGCGCGCTCAGTCTAAAACAGAAGAGGAAGAGCCAGAGATTGACCTCAGCCAATTCCGCAAGAGCGAAGCGGCACCGGTCGTCAAGCGCTCTACAGCCACCAAGTCCACGGCCGCTGAGGACAAGCCTTCCAAGGAAGTTGCACCCCCTCAAGCAGCTGCTCCAGAACCCCCTGAACCTCCCAAGAAAGCCGCGGAGGAAGTTCCTGTGGCCTCCAGCAAGGAGGAGGTCGAGTCTCAACCTGTGGCTGCTGAAGTCAGCACAGGCCCCAAAGTGGTTGGAAAGGTGGATTTGGAGGCGTTAAAGCCCAAAAAATCCGTCAAACCAGCGAAGACCGAAGCGAAGAAGGAGGTCTCACCTGCCAAGGTTGAGGCCGCGCCGAAGCCGGTGGACGTGGAGGCTCCCGCCAAGGAAGCCAAGCCTGCGCCAGAGCCTGAAGTGGTTCGCGCGAAGGCTGAAAAGCTGAGCGGACCCACCGTCGTCGGCAAAATTGAATTGCCTGTCGAGCGCAAAAAAACCTCCTCCAAGCCCAGTGAAGACGGAAAACGGAAGAGAGTGCGCGTGAAGAAGGTTGACGTGGCCAAGGCCGGTGCGGGTGCAGGCGCCAAGGCCGGTCCAGGTTCCACGCGTGGCAAGAGAAACGAGCCGAAAAAAGAAGTTAGTCAAGGGGACATCCAAAAGGAAATTCGCGCCACGCTGGCTCGGTTGTCAGGTGGTAAGAAATCCAAGTCCTCCAAGTTGCGTCGCCAAAAGCGTGACGCCATTCAGCAGCGTCACGAAGAGAGCAGCTTGCAATCTCAGATTGAGGAAAGCATCATCAAGATCACCGAGTTCGTCACTGTGGCAGAACTCGCAACGATGATGGACCGAAATGTGAACGAAGTGATTTCGGCGTGCATGACGTTGGGCATCATGGTGTCCATCAACCAGCGATTGGATTCGGACACAATCACGGTAATCGCCGAGGAATTTGGCTTTGAAGTTGAGTTTGTCGGGGCAGAAGTTGAGGAAAGCATCGTGTTGGAAGAGGACGATGAGAACGATTTGAAGTCGCGGTCACCCATTGTGACCGTGATGGGACACGTCGACCACGGGAAGACATCGCTGCTCGATTTCGTTCGCAAGGCCAACGTCATCGCAGGAGAGGCTGGGGGCATTACCCAGCACATTGGTGCCTATGCTGTTGAACTCGACAGCGGAAAGAAAATCACATTCCTCGACACACCAGGTCACGAGGCGTTCACGGCCATGCGTGCAAGGGGTGCACAGGTCACAGATTTGGCCATCATTGTCATCGCTGCAGACGACCGTGTGATGCCTCAAACCAAGGAAGCCATCAATCACGCCCAGGCGGCGGAGATTCCGATGATTTTCGCGCTGAACAAAATGGACAGGGAGACTGCCAACCCTGACCGCATCAAGCAAGAACTGGCTGAAATGAACATCCTCGTGGAGGATTGGGGCGGGAAGTACCAGTGCCAAGAGATTTCTGCCAAAATGGGCACCAACGTCGAAGAGCTCCTCGAAAAGGTGCTGCTCGAGGCGGAAATGCTCGATTTGAAGGCCAACCCAGACAAGCGCGCTGTGGGTACGGTGATTGAAAGCAGTTTGGACAAGGGACGAGGCTATGTCACCAACGTGTTGGTAGAGGCCGGGACGCTCCGCATTGGAGATGCCATGCTTGCTGGACAGCAAAGTGGTCGGGTGAAGGCCATGTTCAACGAACGCGGTCAGCGCGTTGAGGAGGCTGGTCCTGCGACCCCAGTGTCAGTGCTTGGGTTTGACGGTGCGCCAAGCGCAGGAGACAAATTCAATGTCTTCGAAGATGAAAAAGATGCCCGTGCCATTGCCACCAAACGCCAGCAACTTCAGCGCGAACAGGGTGTGCGGACGCAAAAGACAGTGACACTCGAGGAGTTGGGTCGTCGAATCGAGGTGGGCGAATTCAAAGAGCTCAACTTGATCATCAAGGGGGATGTGGATGGTTCGATCGAGGCATTGAGCGATTCATTGCAGAAGCTGAGCACGGAGAAGGTTCAAGTGAACATCATTCACAAGGCTGTGGGTCAAATTTCAGATTCGGACGTGTTGTTGGCCTCGGCTTCCAGTGCAATCATCATCGGTTTCCAGGTGCGTCCTTCAGGTTCAGCGCGCAAGCTTGCTGAAAACGAGGAAGTCCAAATCAAGTTGTACTCGATCATTTATCAGGCGATTGAGGAAATGCGTGACGCCATGGAGGGTCTGCTTTCCGCCAAAATCGAGGAGAACATTGTGGGAACTGCTGAGATTCGAGAAACCTTCAAGATTTCCAAGGTGGGAACCATCGCGGGCTGCTTTGTCACGGACGGTAAGATTTTCCGTTCGAGCAAGGTCAGGGTCGTTCGGGACGGTGTTGTCGTTTACACGGGTGAACTTGGGTCCTTGAAGCGATTCAAGGATGATGCCAAGGAAGTCACCAAGGGATTCGAATGCGGCTTGAACATCGATCGATTCAACGACATCAAAGTCGGGGACGTGGTGGAAGCGTACGAAGAGGTGGAGGTGAAGCAAACCCTCGACGACTGAGGACATCGCTCCGTGCGGAGCAGGACCAGTCGACCGGCATTGAGAATGCTGGGCTCAATGCTAGGCTCAATGCTGGGCTCAATGATGGATTGATGGCAAGTCGATCTCACTTGGAACCACCAAAGCTTGGGGGTAGGTGTCCATGATTCCATGGTTCTGCAAATCTCTCATGGCCTCCCATTTGTCTCGGTAGTTGCCCACGGTGACTGCGTAGTTGGGGGTGACGGGAACGAGTTGGCAGGCAAAGTCCACGTGGTCTCGGCGGAATGAAGCCCGGACGGAACGAGCCTCAGGCAGGCTGCCGAAATAGATTTGGATGCGATATCCCTGCATCACAGCAGGGGATGAACGATCGATGGAATCCAAGGTTGCAACGGCTTGGGGCATCACCCATTCAAGGGTTCCCGGAGAATGGACGGGACGCCAGGGAGTGGCGTCAAGCACAGGAGCTTCTGGAGACGTGGCTGACCCTTCTGTCGAATCGGAATCCACACTGGTGCTTGTCTGAGGATGTGGCTTGGCTGATGCGTCGGTGGCACAGGGGGTCGAATCATCCCCCTGGGATCGAAACAAACTTCTCCACCATTGGGCATCCGTCGGGGAGGTGGCCGTGGAGTCTGTTTGTGCCTGCAGGGAGGACGAGCACCCTCCACCGATTAAGCCAATCGTCATCAGGGTCACAAACAGGGAATGGCTCGTCATGGGGTACGGTGTGAGGTTCGCAAGCAAAGGTATCCCGGACGGCGGGATGCTCACCGGGCGGATACCGAGGTTTTCGTCCAATTTTTCAAAGTATTGGGGATGAGGCTTTTGGGGATGCGCGTGGTGGTTTGGAATGATTCTAAATGCTCGTTGTTCATGACATTCCTGTGACATGTTAGTGAGAGCCCTAGGGTTTGGCTTATTTTCGCGCACAAATTGAGAGGGTACTCAATCGACATGCGAAACAAGAAAACACAGTGCACAGACCTCCTTCGCGGGGCTTTGCGCATCCTCACTTTCGCCACTTTCATGGGAGCTCAGACCTTGTCGGGGCAGTCCATTTGGGAGGGAGGCGACGTGGAAAATGGCCAGTCGTTGTTCGACGAAAACTGCGGCTCTTGTCACAAGGTCACCAATGAAGTGCTGGCCGCGCCTGGATTGGCGGGGATCAAGGACCGCTGGTCTTCGAGTGATGAGATTTTGGTCCAGTGGATTCAGAATCCCCAAGGAGCTGCGGCCACAGGAGATGCTTACGTGAAGTCTCTGGTGGAGCGTTACGTAGGCACGTACGGTTGGATGAGTGCGCAAGCGGTTTCAGCTGACGACGTCCGCGACATCATGGCGTATGTCCAAAACCCACCCGATGTGGCGGCTGATGTGGCGACGGCGGGCAATGGCTGCGTCAACATTGACGAAGTCCCTGTGTCGGAAACCAAAGACGGTAGCACCCTGTGGTTCCTCACCCTCCTTGTGCTGTTCTTGGTGATTGCCCTCAGCGCTTCTGGTGTCAACCGGTCGCTGACCAATACTTTGCGTGAAGGCCAAGGCCAAGAACCACTTGAAGATCTTGGCTACTTGGCTCGTCTCAAGGGTTGGGCTTGGAACAACATGGTCTTTGTGTCTGTGTTGGGATTGTTTGTTGTGGCCTACGCGGTGGTTCAGGGGTACAGCGCTCTGATGGGTGTTGGTGTGTACGAAGGGTACCTCCCAGAACAACCTGTGAAGTTCATTCACTCGGTCCACGTGTGCGAGAATGAGGTGGATTGCAAGTACTGTCACCACAGCGCTTATGAATCCAAGCACGCGGGCATTCCGAGCACCAACGTATGCATGAACTGCCACAAAGCTGTGAAGAAGGGCAAGCGCTACGGCGAGGTTGAAATCGGTAAGATTTACGCTGCGATTGGGTTTGACCCCGAAAGCGGAACCTACCTCGACGGTGATGGAAACAATGGTTACGCGGCACCTCAAACGAGCTTTGGAGGGGAGCCCATCAAGTGGAACAAGGTGCACAACTTGCCTGACCACGTGTACTTCAGCCACCAGCAGCACGTGGTCGTTGGCGGCCTCCAGTGCCAAAATTGCCACGGCGACGTAGAAACGTGGAGTGCAGGCCGCATTGCTTCGGTGGACCACATCAACACCTTGGTGGACAAGTACCCTGGGCTCATTCAACTGAGCAAGCCGACCCTGACCATGGGATGGTGCATTGAGTGCCACAACAAAGCCTCCATCGACCTCGCAAGCAGCGAGTACTACGAGGAGATGCACAACCGCATGAAAGACGACGTGCGCGGCAACGAAGAGCTGCGTCGCATTCTCGAAGACGACAAAATCACGGTCAAGGAACTCGGGGGCTGGGAATGCTCCAAGTGCCACTACTGATCCCCAAGACCCAGAACCCGACTGATTCGATTCACTATGGCGAACACCAAACGCTACTGGACAGGACTCGATGACCTCCACCAAACGGAGGCGTTTCAAACGCTGCAAGGTCAGGAGTTTCCCCAACACGAGGCCGTTGACGAGATGCTCGGCAACGACAACCTCACTTCTGCCACGACTGGACGTCGTGACTTCTTGAAGTTCATGGGCTTTTCGCTTGCAGCGGCCACGTTGGCGGCATGCGAGACGCCTGTGGTCAAGTCGATCCCTTACGTGAACAAGCCTGAGGGCTTGACCCCTGGGGTGGCGAACCACTATGCGTCGACCTACTACAACGGCCACGACTACATGAACGTGTTGGTCAAGACCCGTGAAGGTCGCCCCATCTTCATCAAGAGCAACACAGCCACAGGCGTCGGACGAGCCAACGTGCGTGTCAACGCTTCGGTCATGGGCCTCTACGACAGCGCTCGCCTCCAGGGCCCCCACCTCGGCGGAGCAGGCTCTACGTGGGCCGAATTGGACGCTGAAGTGGCGAAGGGATTTGCCAGTTCAGGACGCAAGGTGGTGTTGACCAACACGGTGCTGAGCCCGTCCCTGCAACGTTCCATTGATGCTTTCTGCGGGGCTCACGGCGCCGAGCATCTTCAGCTGGATGCGGTCAGCCACAACGCGTTGCGCGCGGCGGCCAAGCAGCACACAGGCGTGGATGGTTTCCCAGCCTTTGATTTTGCTGCAGCCAAGGCTGTGGTGGCGGTGGGTGCAGATTTCCTCGGAACTTGGGGAGACGCGGTGTACTACGCTCCGGAGTGGGCGAAGAGCCGCCGTCCAGAGAACGGCGAGATGTCCAAGCTTCACGCTTTCGAGACGACGATGAGTTTGACCGGTTCCAACGCCGACACGCGCACGATGGTCAAACCTTCCGAAAGCGGAAAGGTGTTGGCGGCGTTGCACGGAATCCTCACTGGCACGGGCAACGTGTCTGGGTTGAGTGAAAGCGTTGCAAATGCGGTTCGCACGGCAGCAGCAGATTTGAAAACAGCTGGCTCTGCCGGATTGGTGGTGGCCGGTTCCAACGACCTCGACGCGCAATTGGTGGCGGCAGCGATCAACACTGCGATTGGGGCGGACGGCACGACGGTCAAATACAACGGCGAAGGCCTGTTTGCCGGGGACGATGCAGCGTTTGCGCAGCTCGTGGCCGACATGAACTCGGGCCGGGTTTCTGCGTTGATCCTTCACGGCACGAACCCAGCTTACCACGCGGTGGACAAAGAGGCGTTCCGTTCGGGCCTTGGCAAGGTCAAGTTCAGCTTGAGCACGGCTGGCTTTGCCGACGAAACCTCCTCTCGCTGCACGGCGATGGCGCCGGACCACCACTGGTTGGAAAATTGGATGGACCTCCGCATTGGAGGCACCCGGGTGGACTTGGCTCAGCCGACCATCCAACCGTTGTTTGACACGCGTGCCGCTGGCGAAAGCTTCCTGGCCTGGGCGGGTCAGCCCATGGCTTGGTACGACGCGATTCGCACGACACACAACGCTGGTTACACCAGCGATGCGATGTACAACGACAATGCATGGAACGGCTCTCTGCACGACGGCTTCTACATGACCGGCGAGGAAATGCCCGTCTCGGCACCTGCTTTGGGCAACGACGTGAGTGCTTCTGTGCGCCGTTTGGCATCTGCCTCAAGTGGCGCCATGGAATTGGCGCTCTACCAAAAGCAAGCCATCGGATCAGGAGATCAAGCGGGCAACCCCATGTTGCAGGAAACGCCGGACCCCATCTCGAAGGTGACTTGGGACAACTACGTGACCATGGCCCGTGCGGACATGGAAGCCATGGGCCTCAACACCTACATCGCCCAGCGCGACAAGGCTTCGGTGGTGAAAGTGACGGTGAACGGCCAGTCGGTCGAACTCCCCGCCTTCATGCAGCCCGGCCAAACTCCGGGCACGGTCGGCATCGCCCTCGGTTACGGCCGCGGTGACGGTGGCGAGAACATCGGTCGGGCAGCCTTTGCCACAGGTGAAGACGGCGACCACCTCCAGACCGCGGACGGCAAGCCCATGCCAATTGGCGCCAACGTCTTTGGTTTCGCGTCGGTCAATGGTGGGATTCCACGCTACGACGCCTACGACGTGACGGTGGAAGCGACGGGTGCGGAATACGCCTTGGCGGCTACCCAAATCCACAACACGGTCATGGACCGAGACAGTGTGGTGAAGGAGACGACGTTTGGCAGCTACCTCGCAGAGGCTAGCAAGCCCAAGGGTCAGGCCTCGTGGAACAAGAATCACACGCTGAACGTTCACGCGGATGTGAACGGAGACGGGGTCATCAACGCCAGCGATGGTCAAAAGACATCAGCCTTTGACTTGTGGCACAGTCATCCCGTGGAAGGGGTAGGCCACCGTTGGGGCATGACCATCGATCTGACGACCTGCACGGGTTGCAGCGCGTGTGTGACGGCGTGCCACATTGAAAACAACGTGCCTGTGGTGGGCAAGGACGAGGTTCGTCGCCACCGCGACATGCATTGGATGCGGATTGACCGCTACTACGCATCAGATTGGTCTCAGGAGCGCGGCGCGGAAGAAGGCGTGGGCGTGATTGCTTCGTACACCAAGATGGAAGACCCCTCGGAGAACCCCCAGACGGTTCACATGCCGATGATGTGTCAGCACTGCAACCACGCTCCGTGCGAAACGGTGTGTCCAGTGGCTGCAACGACGCACAGCAACGAGGGCCTCAACCAAATGACTTACAACCGTTGCATTGGAACGCGTTACTGCGCAAACAACTGCCCCTACAAGGTCCGTCGTTTCAACTGGTTCAACTACCAGGGTTACGCCAAGTTCCAGCACATGAACCCGTCACAAGACAGCCTGACGCGTCTCGTGTTGAACCCCGACGTCACGGTTCGTGCGCGTGGGGTCATCGAGAAGTGCAGCATGTGCGTGCAACGAATCCAGGACGGCAAGCTCGAGGCCAAGAAGAACGGCGCGCCCGTGGTGGACGGCGCCATCAAGACGGCCTGTGCAGAAGCGTGCCCGACAAACGCCATCACGTTTGGTGACTTGAATGACAGTGCGTCTCAGGTTAAGACCAACTCCAAGAACAACCGTTCCTACCACGCCTTGGAAGAGGTGGGCATCCAGCCCAACATCTTC
>JAQBVN010000001.1 GCA_027622975.1 Bacteroidota bacterium
CTACGTCAACAAGCCTGAAGGCTTGACCCCCGGGGTGGCCAACCACTACGCGTCGACCTACTACAACGGTCACGACTACATGAACGTGTTGGTGAAGACCCGCGAGGGTCGCCCCATTTTCATCAAGAGCAACACCGCCACAGGCGTCGGACGCGCCAACGTTCGCGTGAACGCCTCCGTGATGGGTCTGTACGACAGCGCTCGTCTTCAAGGACCTCACCTCAGCGGTGCCGGTTCCACATGGGAAGCGCTTGACGCTGAAGTGGCGAAGGGATTTGCTGGTGCTGGACGGAAAGTTGTCTTGACCAACACGGTCTTGAGCCCGTCCCTGCAGCGATCCATTGATGCGTTCTGCGAGGCTCGCGGTGCGGAGCACATTCAGGTGGATGCGGTAAGCCACAGCGCCTTGCGCAACGCTGCCAAGCAGCACACCGGAGTCGACGGGATTCCAGCGTTTGACTTTGCCGCGGCAAAGGCGGTGGTGACCGTGGGTGCGGATTTCCTCGGAACTTGGGGAGACGCGGTGTACTACGCTCCGGAGTGGGCGAAGAGCCGCCGTCCAGAAAACGGTCAAATGTCTAAGCTCCACGCGTTCGAAACGACCATGAGCTTGACCGGTTCCAACGCCGACACGCGCACCATGGTGAAGCCTTCTGAGCAAGGCAAGGTTCTCGCCGCGTTGCACGGAATCATCACGGGCACGGGCAACGCCTCAGGCCTCGGTGAAGGTGTGGCCTCTGCTGTACAAGCCGCAGCGGCCGACTTGAAGAAGGCTGGTTCTGCGGGCTTGGTGGTTGCTGGATCCAACGATCTCGACGCGCAACTCGTGGCAGCGGCCATCAACACAGCCCTTGGCGCCGACGGTACGACGGTCAAGTACACGGGCGAAGGCCTGTTTGCCGGAGACGATGCGGCGTTTGGGCAGCTCGTGACGGACATGAATGCAGGCCGCGTGTCTGCGTTGATCATGCACGGCACCAACCCCGCCTACCACGCTGCGGACAAGGAAGCTTTCCGAGCGGGTCTCGGCAAGGTGAAGTTCAGCGTGAGCACGTCTGGCTTGGCCGATGAAAGCGCTTCGCGTTGCACGGCCATGGCCCCCGACCACCACTGGTTGGAGAACTGGATGGACCTCCGCATTGGCGGCACTCGGGTGGATTTGGCTCAGCCGACCATCCAGCCGTTGTTTGACACCCGTGCCGCTGGCGAAAGCTTCATGGCGTGGGCCGGTCAACCCATGGCGTGGTACGACGTGATTCGCACGACACACAACGCGGGCTACACCAGCGACGCGATGTACAACGACGCGGCTTGGAACGGATCGTTGCACGACGGCTTCTACATGACAGGCGAAGAAATGCCTGCATCTGCCGCAGCCTTGGCGTCCGATGCTTCTGCCTCGGTGCGTCGTTTGAACGCCGCCAAAGGAGGCGCCATGGAATTGGCCCTCTACCAAAAGCAAGCCATCGGCTCAGGCGATCAAGCCGGCAACCCCATGTTGCAGGAAACGCCAGACCCGATTTCCAAAGTGACGTGGGACAACTACGTGACCATGGCCCGTGCGGACATGGAAGCGATGGGCCTCAACACCTACATCGCTCAACGCGACAAGGCTTCTGTGGTGAAAGTGACGGCGAACGGCCAGTCGGTCGAACTCCCCGCCTTCATGCAGCCTGGTCAAACCCCCGGCACCGTCGGCATCGCCCTCGGTTACGGACGGGGTGACTCGGGCGAGAACATTGGCCGTGCGGCATTCGCCACGGGCGAAAACGGAGAGCACCTTCTCACGGCAGACGGAAAGCCGATGCCGATTGGTGCGAACGTTTTTGGCTTCGCCACCGTCAACGGCGGCGTGCCTCGTTACGACGCCTACGACGTGGCGGTGGAAGCCACAGGAGCCGAGTACGCCTTGGCGGCAACGCAGATCCACAACACGGTCATGGACCGCGACAGCGTGGTGAAAGAGACGACGTTTGGCAGCTACCTCGCGGAGGCGAGCAAGCCGAAAGGCAAGGCGTCTTGGAACAAGAGCCACACCTTGAACGTCCATGCGGATGTGAACGGCGACGGCGTCATCAACGCCAGCGACGCCAAGAACACGTCAGCGTTTGACCTCTGGAAGAGCCATCCCGTGGAAGGGGTGGGGCACCGTTGGGGCATGACCATCGACCTCACCACCTGCACGGGATGCAGCGCCTGCGTGACGGCATGCCACATTGAAAACAACGTGCCCGTGGTCGGCAAGGACGAAGTCCGTCGCCACCGGGACATGCACTGGATGCGGATTGACCGCTACTACGCTTCGGATTGGTCGCAAGAGCGCGGCGCAGAAGAAGGCGTGGGCGTGATTGCATCGTACACGAAGATGGAAGACCCCTCGGCGAACCCTCAGACGGTTCACATGCCGATGATGTGCCAGCACTGCAACCACGCTCCGTGCGAAACGGTGTGTCCCGTGGCAGCGACCACGCACAGCAACGAGGGCCTCAACCAAATGACTTACAACCGTTGCATCGGCACGCGCTACTGTGCGAACAACTGCCCTTACAAGGTGCGTCGTTTCAACTGGTTCAACTACCAGGGTTACGCCAAGTTCCAGCACATGAACCCGTCGCAGGACAGCTTGACGCGTCTCGTGTTGAACCCTGACGTCACGGTTCGTGCACGTGGGGTCATCGAGAAGTGCAGCATGTGCGTGCAGCGCATCCAAGACGGCAAGCTCGAAGCCAAGAAGAATGGCGCGCCCGTGGTGGACGGCGCCATCAAGACGGCTTGCGCGGAAGCGTGCCCAACGAACGCCATCACGTTTGGGGACCTCAACGACAACGCGTCGGAGGTCAAGACCAACTCCAAGAACAACCGTTCCTACCACGCCTTGGAAGAGGTGGGCATCCAGCCCAACATCTTCTACATGACGAAGGTGCGGAACACTGAATCCAACGAAGCCTGATCCCCTCGTCATGCAGAGAGAAGCAGCCATTCGCGAACCCCTGATTCTGGGGCACAAGACCTACAAGGACATCACCGATGACGTTGTGGGACCGATCATGGGACCCGCCCCGCTCGGGTGGAAAATCATGATCACCATCTCCAGCATCATCGCTCTTTACGGCGTAGGATGCATCCTGTACCTGCTCGGCACAGGAATTGGAGTGTGGGGATTGAACAAGACGGTCGACTGGGCCTGGGACATCACCAATTTCGTGTGGTGGGTAGGGATTGGTCACGCCGGAACGCTGATTTCAGCAGTGCTTCTGCTGTTCCGTCAAAAGTGGCGGATGGCGATCAACCGCTCTGCGGAAGCCATGACCATCTTCGCCGTCATCATGGCCGCGGTCTTCCCCGGCATTCACATGGGACGGATTTGGGTGAGCTACTGGGTGTTGCCGCTTCCCAACCAGTTTGGGTCGTTGTGGGTGAATTTCAACAGCCCGCTTTTGTGGGACGTGTTCGCTATTTCAACCTACTTCTCGGTTTCGCTTGTCTTCTGGTACATCGGTTTGATTCCGGATTTTGCGACCATTCGCGACCGCATGACCAAACCTCTGTCCAAGAAGATCTATGGCATTCTGAGTTTTGGATGGAGTGGACGCGCCAAGCATTGGACGCGTTTTGAAGAGGTCAGCTTGGTGCTCGCCGGCATCGCGACGCCTCTTGTGTTCTCGGTGCACTCAATCGTCTCGATGGACTTCGCCACCTCGGTCATTCCAGGTTGGCACACGACCATCTTCCCGCCATACTTTGTATCGGGAGCTGTGTTCTCGGGTTTTGCCATGGTGCAAACCTTGTTGCTGATCATGCGCAAGGGCATGAAGCTTGAGAATTACATCCACGTCAAGCACGTCGAGTACATGAACATCGTCATCATTGTGACGGGCTCCATCGTGGGTGTCGCGTACCTCACGGAGTTGTTCATTTCATGGTACAGCGGCGTGGAGTACGAGAGTTACGCGTTCATCAACCGTTTCAGCGGTCCCTACAGCTGGGCTTACTGGATGATGATGACGTGCAACGTGATCAGCCCGCAGCTGTTTTGGATCAAGAAAATCCGTCGCAGCTTGGTGGCCACGTTCGCTCTGTCCATTGTCGTGAACATCGGCATGTGGTTTGAGCGGTACGTGATCATCGTGACGTCCCTGCACCGAGACTACCTTCCATCGAGTTGGGGGGAATTCCACGCCACGAGTATCGACATCGGCATTTTCATCGGCACATTGGGCATTTTCTTGACGCTGTTTTTGGCGTTTGCCCGCTTCTTCCCCGTGCTGGCGTTGAACGAATTGAAGACCATCCTGAAGTCCAGCGGTGAGTCCTACAAAAAAGAGCAGGCCCAATGAGCAAGATCTTCCACGTCATGTACGACGACGACGCCAAGGTGTTGGCTGCAGCCTCCACCCTGGTGGGGCAAGGCATCCGAGTCAAGGATGTGTTTTCGCCATTCCCCATCCACGGCATTGACCCCATCATTGGGGTGAAGCGCACGCGGTTGGCCATCTGCTCCTTCATGTATGCCATGACCGGCACGTCTTTGGCGTTGCTCGGCATGTGGTACTTCATGATCAACGACTGGCCGATGAACATCGGGGGCAAGCCGAGCTTCTCGTTGATCGAGAACATCACGGCCTTCATTCCTGTGACTTTTGAATTTTCGGTGTTGTGTGGCGCGCACGGCATGGCCCTGACGTACTTGTTGCGGAATGGAACGTTGCCCGGTATGCCCGCGACCAACCCTGACCCGCGAACCACGGATGACAAGTTTGTGGTTGAAATCTCCACCGACAACAACAGCATGTCCGCTGACGAAATCGAATCTGCGATTCGCGCCACTGACTTGCTTGAACTCAGCATCAAAGACGCCTAAGCCATGTCAAAGCGTTGGAACCTTGTCGCCCCAGTGACTGCCGTGATGGCCGTCATGACGGGTTGTGCCACGGACCCAAACAGTCCGGGACTTGAATACATGCCCGACATGTACCGTTCTCCTGCCGTGGAGGCGTACGTCGATTACGGCATGGATCCTTATTACGTGACCGAAGAGGTTGCTTCTGCACAACGGAACACGCCCAGTGCGCGCGTTCCTGTGGCAGGCACCATTGCATTTGTGGGGGAGAACAAAGCGTTTGGCCTTCCCTACGCCTACCCAAACACGCCTGAAGGCTACGAGGCGGCAGGAGCAGAACTCGTCAGCCCCTTGAGCGCATCGAAGGCTCACATCGAGTCGGGCATGGAGATTTACGAGAAGATGTGCAGCCAATGTCACGGAGCGGAAGGCAAGGGCGACGGGGCATTGTCCAAGAACGGCCACATTGCGGGCATTCCGTCCTACGCTGACAAATTGAAAGATCTCCCTGTGGGGAAGATGTACCACACCTTGACTTATGGCAAGGGCCTGATGGGCTCCCATGCGTCCCAGCTGTCCCAAAAGGATCGCTGGCTGGTGATTGAATACATCAAGGTGCTTCAAAACGGAGGCGAGATGCCTGAGTTTGATGAAGCGGGCAACGTGGTTGAACCGGCGACTGAAGGCGCCATGGCAATGAACAACTGATCATGGAATTCAAGTTTGAAGGACGTTTGAAGCTGCTGACCCAAGTCCTGATGGGGATTGGGATTGTGGCACTCGTGGGCGGATTTTTGACCGACCACAGCGATCATCACCAACGTTGGTGGGCCAACTTGCTGATCAATGGATTTTTCTTTTTCAGCATCGCCTTGGCGGCCCTGTTTTTCTACGCCTTGCAATATGCCACCGAAAGTGGTTGGTCGGCGGTGTTGAAGCGTTGGTTTGAGGCCTTCTGGGGATACCTCCCTTGGGGCGCTGGTGTCATAGTGGTTGTGTTGTTGGCAGGGAAGTTCCATGCCCATCATTTGTACCATTGGATGGATCACACCCTCTACCATGAATTCATGGTGGACCACGGAGATCACGTGGATTACGTGGATGAGATGGTTGAAGGTGCGGTTTTGAACCCCAATTATGATCATGTCATTGCTGGAAAGGCTGCCTATTTCGCGGATTGGTTCTTTTGGCTCCGTACGGTTGTGTACCTCGGAACGTTCTTGATTTTTGCCCGTTTGTTCCGCAAATGGTCATTGCAGGAAGACGAGGCCCCTAACTTGGACTTGCACTACAAGCAATACCGCCGTGGGGCCTTGTTCTTGGTTTTCTTTGCCGTGTTCAGTTCAACCTTGGCGTGGGATTGGATCATGTCCATCGACACGCACTGGTTCAGCACACTGTTTGGTTGGTATGTATTCAGTGGCATGTGGGTGAGTTTCATCATTTTCACCAACCTGTCGATGCTGTGGTTGCGCAGCAAGGGCTACTTCCAAGAGGTGAACGAAAGCCACATGCACGACTTGGGCAAGTGGATGTTCGCAATCTCCATGCTTTGGAGTTACCTGTGGGTGAGCCAATTCCTTCTGATTTGGTACTCCAACATTCCCGAGGAAGTGACGTACTACATGGGTCGAATTCTGGGGGATTACAAGGTGCCATTCTTGGTGATGTTCTTCATCAATTTTGCGGTCCCCTTCTACACGTTGATCGCACGGGATGCCAAGCGCAATCCACGATTTGTGGTGCCAGTCGGTTTGCTCATCTTCATTGCTCACTTTGTGGACGTCTACTTGCTCGTCATCCCAGGAACCATGTTTGATCACAACCATTTTGGTTTCTTTGAAGTCGGATTGTTCTTGGGCTTCTTGGGGCTGTTCATGAACCGGACCTTCTCCACCTTGGCAAAGGCACCCCTCATCAGCAAAAACCACCCAATGCTTCAGGAGAGCATGGAACTCCATTACTGATTTAGACAACAGACTACCTCATGAAACTCATCACGCTGCTCGTCGTCATTGCTGGGGTCATTGCCTTGGCGCAATTGGCCAAGGTAGGCCAGTTGACGGCTCTCATTCGGAACAAGAAAGAGGAAGACATCAGCGAGGCAGATTCTCGCCTCAACGGAAGTTTGTTTGTCGTCTTCATGGTGCTTTTTTACGCGTCATTCGTTTGGTTGTTGGTGCGTTATGGAGATTACGCGCCTCCGTCTGCTTCGGCTCACGGGGAGGCTGTAGACACCTTGATGTCCTTCAACATGTACATCATCACGGCCGTGTTCTTCCTGGTGAACACAGCATTGTTCTTGTTCGCCAACAAATACCGTTACGAAAAGGGACGTAAGGCCAAGTTCTTCGCCCACGACAATCGGCTTGAATTGGTGTGGACCGTGATTCCATCGATTGTGTTGGCGGTCATCATCATTTACGGGTTGAGAACATGGAATGACATGACAGGTGCCCCCGCGGAAGATGCGTTGCGGGTGGAAGTGTATTCCAAACAATTTGACTGGACCGCCCGCTACCCAGGGGCGGACGGGGAATTTGGTTTGGCCAATTACAACTTGATCACCCCAACCAACCCATTGGGCATCGTGACTGCCGATGGCGTGGAGGAGGCCCTTGAGGAGATTGAAGTCCAAATCGCCAAGATTGAGTCTGAGCTGTCGCATGAGCGCGGTCGAATGTTGGCAGAGATCGAGGAGATCCAGGCAGTGTTGCACCACAATCATCACGCAGGGCATGGTCATGCAGAGGACCACGGTCATGGCGACCACGGCATGTCTGAGGAACGCACCGCGCTTCTGGAGGCTCGACTGCATGAGTTGGAGCATATGTTGGAAAGCGATGACGTCGTGATTTTGTCCGAAGCTGCTTTCGAGGCGAAGGAGGACAAGCTTCACCGCCTCAAAAGACATCGCCAACGAATCATGGAGGTGAAGCCGTTTGATTTTGATGGTGGATTGTCGGCTTGGGAGGCTGGGATGGATGACAAAATCATGAAGGGTGAGTTTCACCTGCCTGTGGGCCGCGAAGTGGAGTTTGTGTTTCGTTCTCGTGACGTGATTCACAGCGCGTACATGCCGCATTTCCGTGCGCAGATGAACACCGTCCCTGGTGTGCCAACGCGATTCAAGATGACACCGACCATCACCACGGACAGCATGCGGACCATTCTGAACAATCCGGACTTTGACTACATTTTGCTGTGCAACAAGGTGTGTGGAGCGGCACACTTCAACATGCAAATGAAGGTTGTCGTCGAAAGTGAAGAGGAATACAATGCATGGCTTGAGTCTCAAGAGGAGTTCTTGGCAGAGAAGCCCAACATGGTCAACCCTGACGCTCGCGCAGAGGTGACCACCAATGACAACGAAGAATCAGCAACCCTTTGAACATGGCTGGACACGCACACCACGAAGAAAGCTTCATCTCGAAGTACATCTTCTCTCAAGATCACAAGATGATCTCCAAGCAATTCCTGATGACTGCAGTGGTCATGGGGGTCATTGCTGTGATGCTCTCCGTTTTCTTTCGATTGCAGTTGGGATGGCCCGGGGAGGGTTTTGCCATTCTTGAAACTTTCTTGGGCAAGTGGGCCCCTGGGGGAGTTTTGGACCGAAACGCGTATTTGGCGTTGGTCACCATCCACGGCACCATCATGGTGTTCTTCGTGTTAACGGGAGGCCTGTCTGGTACGTTCAGCAACTTGCTCATTCCGCTCCAAATCGGAGCAAGGGACATGGCTTCGGGATTCTTGAACATGCTCAGCTACTGGTTCTTCGCCGTGTCAAGCGTGATCATGATTTTCTCCCTGTTTGTGGAAGGAGGTGCTGCCTCTGGAGGATGGACGGTCTACCCGCCGCTCAGTGCCCTTCCACAGGCCATGCCTGGTTCAGGAATGGGGATGACGTTGTGGTTGATTTCAATGACGCTGTTCGTGGTGAGTTCGCTGCTGGGCGGACTGAATTACATCGTAACGGTGGTCAACTTGCGCACCAAAGGCATGAGCATGACGCGTCTTCCCCTGACGATTTGGGCGTTCTTGGTTACTGCGATTCTCGGGGTATTGTCTTTCCCTGTGCTTGTGTCGGCTGTGGTGTTGTTGCTGATGGACCGCTCCATGGGCACGGCGTTTTATCTCAGCGACATTTTCATTGGAGGCGAGGCTTTGGATGTGACTGGTGGTAGCCCCATTTTGTACCAACACTTGTTTTGGTTCTTGGGACACCCTGAGGTGTACATCGTGCTTTTGCCAGCGCTCGGCATCAGTTCTGAGGTCATAGCGACCAATTCGCGCAAACCCATCTTTGGGTACAAGGCGATGGTCGGTTCCATCTTGGGAATTGGGTTCTTGAGCTTCATTGTGTGGGGTCACCACATGTTTGTGACTGGTATGAATCCTTTCCTTGGTTCGGTGTTTGTCTTCACCACCTTGTTGATTGCCATTCCTTCGGCAGTGAAGGCCTTCAACTACATCACAACGTTGTGGCAGGGCAACTTGCGTTTCACTCCGGCGATGTTGTTTTCGATTGGCCTCGTGAGCACGTTTGTGACTGGCGGCTTGACGGGCATCATCTTGGCTGACTCTGCCTTGGACGTGAATGTGCACGACACGTATTTTGTTGTGGCGCACTTCCACATTGTGATGGGCATGAGTGCCATCTTCGGTATGCTCGCGGGAGTGTATCATTGGTACCCCAAGATGTTTGGGCGAATGATGAACACGAAGTTGGGATATGCCCATTTCTGGATCACGCTCGTGTGTGGTTACGGCGTGTTCTTCCCAATGCACTTTGTGGGTATGGCAGGGGCACCTCGTCGTTACTACGATTACAGTGCGTTCGAATATTTGGACTTTGTGATGGACCTCCAGCCGATCATCTCCACGTTTGCCATCGTAGGTGCCTTGGGTCAATTGCCTTTCTTGTTCAACTTCTTCTACAGCATTTTCCGAGGCCAAGTCGCCACTGAGAATCCATGGAAGTCCAACACCTTGGAGTGGACCACACCTGTGAAGCATATGCACGGTAACTGGCCTGGGGCGTTGCCTGAAGTTCATCGTTGGGCGTATGATTACAGCAATCCCGACTTTGAGGATGATTTTGTTCCTCAAACCGTCCCTGTCAAGGCTGGCGAGTCTGCGCACTGAGAACCCCCATGTGACATCGACCCTGTGAATGGTCGGTGAAGAAAGCCCCGACCACGGTCGGGGCTTTTTTGTGTGCGCAGGTGCTACCTTCGTCAAGATGCTCCACGATGATGAATTTGACGTGAGAAGGGAGGCCGAACAGGCTTCTGACGGCGATTTGGACCGCGTGTTGCGTCCTGCGCGCTTTGAGGACTTCACAGGTCAACGCGCGGCCATGGACAACCTTCGGGTCTTTGTCAAGGCAGCGCGCCAGAGGGGAGAGGCTTTGGACCATGTCTTGTTGCACGGCCCTCCGGGCTTGGGGAAGACAACCTTGGCGAACATTGTTGCGAATGAAATGGGCGTCGCCATTCGAACCACGTCAGGTCCTGTCTTGGACAAGCCTGGAGATTTGGCTGGCCTGTTGACGAGTCTGGAAGAAAATGACGTGTTGTTCATTGATGAGATTCACCGTCTGTCTCCGGTTGTCGAGGAGTACCTCTACAGTGCTATGGAGGATTATCGCATTGATTTGGTGATTGACACTGGACCCAATGCGCGAACGGTTCAAATTGATCTTCATCCCTTCACGTTGGTGGGGGCCACGACGCGTTCGGGACTGTTGACGGCACCCTTACGGGCTCGTTTTGGCATCAATTTGAGGCTTCACTACTACGATGCCCAAACGTTGACTGACATCGTGGAGCGATCTTCAGGCATTCTCAACCTTGACATTGAGCATGCCGCTGCTTTTGAAATCGCTTCTCGAAGCAGAGGGACACCGAGAATTAGCAATGCCTTGTTGCGCAGGATTCGCGATTTTGCACAAGTCAAGGGTGATGGAAGAGTGACCCCGGAGGTGACTGCGTATGCCTTGGATGCTTTGCAGGTGGATACGTTGGGGTTGGATGACATGGACAACCGAATCCTGACGGCGATCATTGACAAATTTGGAGGAGGCCCTGTGGGTGCCAATACCCTGGCGACAGCCATCGGTGAAAATGCCGGAACGCTTGAGGAGGTGTACGAGCCTTATTTGATTCAAGAGGGATTGTTGGTGAGGACGCCGCGTGGTCGACAGGCCACGCCACAGGCCTATGAGCATTTGGGGAGAACGCGCGCCGCGGGGTCTGGAAGTTTGTTTGACGGTTGAGATGGGCAAGACATCCTTTCAAGCCTCAGTTCGAGCTGCCTGGATTAAAGAGAAGGCTCGTGAATTGGGGTTCAGCGCCGTGGGGATCTCAGTCGCTCGGGAGTTGACCGAGGAAGCTCCGCGTTTGGAAGAATGGTTGAAGCAAGGCATGCACGGGGAGATGGCCTACATGGAGGGCCACTTCGACAAGAGACTCGATCCCCGCAAGCTTCTCCCTGGCACACGTTCGGTGGTGAGTTTGATGTTCAACCATCACAACCCCACCTCTCCTCAAGACCCTGAGGCGCCGCGCATTGCTCAATATGCGTTGGGGGAAGATTACCACTTTGTCCTCAAGTGGAAGCTCAAAGAGTTGCTGAAATGGATGCGGGCGGAATGGGGTGATGTGGGTGGACGAGTCTACGTGGATTCTGCACCCATTTTGGAACGCGCTTGGGCGGAGCGATCCGGGCTCGGATGGATTGGAAAGCACAGTTTGCTCCTGAACAAAAACCGCGGGAGCTATTTCTTTTTGGCGGAGATGCTGCTGGACGTGGAATTGGAGCCCGACGCACCCACGACCGACCACTGCGGGACCTGCACCCGTTGCATCGACGCATGCCCAACAGAAGCCATCATTCGACCCCACGTGGTGGATGGCAGCAAGTGCATCAGCTATTTTACCATTGAACTCAAAGGGGCGATTCCAGAGCCCGTAAAGGGGCATATGGAGAACTGGATGTTTGGTTGCGACATCTGTCAAGAGGTGTGCCCGTGGAACCGCCATTCCACGCCGACGACCGAACCTCGGTTTGCGCCCCACCCTCGGCTGTTGGATATGTCTTATTCAGACTGGCAGGACTTGACCGAGGAAGTCTTTCGCGAAGTGTTCCGGGACAGCGCTGTGAAGCGCACCGGTTACCAAGGCTTGAAGCGAAACATGGAGTTTTTGCGCCAACCTCGAAGTGAACCTTGAACAGACGATCACTCTTTGAGTGAGTGAGCCTTCACAGCCTCCAGGAGCTGAACGGGTGCTCCCGCCTCATGATTTCATACCGTACACCGCGGAAAACGTGGTCACGATGAGTTGACTGTATTTGTGCGAATACGTTTTCAACGCCCACCTCTTGAGGGCTTCAGCATCTTCCAATGACAGCCAAGCGTAGCTCTTTTTCAGTTCCTTGGCAAAAAGCCGGCGATCAAAGCTGACGCGGGCCAAGACGGTTTGACAGAATTCCAGCATGACGATTCTCATAAGATGTAGCCAAGATGCAACGCAAGCCGGCTCGCTTTCGTGTCCATAGACCCAACAAATCTCAAAACGTTCCCACAAGGCGTGACGTACCTTTGGGGAGGTATGAAACGTCTGCACAACATCGAAGACCGCCGCGTTCTGCTCGAACGCATGAAGGCGGACACCCGCCCACGGACCACGTTAAGTTTTTACCGTTACGTTCACCTCGACGATCCCAAGCGAACGCGGAACGAATTGTACGAGGCGTGGGAGGGGCTTGAGGTGTTGGGGCGCACGTACGTCGCCAAGGAGGGAATCAACGCCCAAATCTCCCTCCCTACGGAACGCTTCGAGGAGTTCAAAGCGCACATTGATTCACTGGGTTGGCTTCCCAACCTTCGGCTGAACGTGGCCGTGGAGCAGGGGAAGAGCTTCTTCAAACTCATCGTGCGCGTTCGGGAAAAGATTGTGGCGGACGGCTTGGCGGACGGCACATTCGACGTCACCGACTGCGGCAAGCACCTCAAGGCCGAGGAATTCAACGCCCTCACCGACCGAGAGGAGACGGTGCTCGTCGACATGCGGAATTCCTACGAAAGTGAGGTGGGGCATTTCGAGGGTGCGTTTTGTCCTGACGTCAACACCTTTCGCGAGGAGATTGACATGGTGGAGGAGATGTTCCAAGACCAAAAAGACACCAACATCGTCATGTACTGCACCGGAGGAATTCGGTGTGAAAAGGCCAGCGCTTACCTCAAGCACAAAGGCTTCAAAAACGTCCACCAGCTCGAAGGCGGCATCATCGAATACACGCGTCAAGCCAAGGAAGCAGGACTGCGCAACAAATTCATCGGGAAGAACTTCGTGTTTGACGAGCGGATGGCGGAACGCATTTCCGACGACGTCATTGCCCATTGCCATACGTGCGGGGAGTCTTGCGACACGCATGTCAATTGTGGCAACCCGACGTGCAACATCTTGATGATTCAATGCGAATCATGCCAAACCACATCCAAAGGAACGTGTTCACCGGTGTGCTTGGAATTCGTGATGTTGCCGGAGGAAGAGCAGCGGGAACGTCGGAAAGGCACAAAGGCACGTGGTGGGTTCATGCGAGGCGCCAAGGGTTTGGGCTCCACGTCGGGACCTATCCCAAGAAGTCGGCAGTGACCTCGAAGAATTCGTCGGGCGCCTCGGCGTGAAGCCAATGACCGGCACCTTGGATGGTGTGATGGTCCATTTGCACAAACTGCGCTTCAAACAGATTCAAGTCTTCATCACTCACGTAGGTGCTTTTGCCACCGCGAATGAACATGGCAGGAAGTGTGTTCATTCCTCCTTCAATGGCCCCGACAATGTCTGCCAAAGCAGCCTGCAGAACAGGGACGTTGAACCTCCAAGCAAAACCACCTGCTTTCTCTCTGTGCAATCCTTTCATGAGAAAGGGCACGATGACGTCGCCTTCGGCACCGAGATGACTTCTGAGAATCCCCTCGACTTCTTGGCGGCTCTGAGCTCGGGTGGGATGGGTGGCAATCAATGCGTCAAAGATGGGTCCGTGATGAGGGGTGTAGGCACGTGAGGCAATGTCCGCAACCACAATTTTGTCCAACCGATCGGGATGATTCTCGGCCATGAGCAGGGTTGTTTTCCCCCCCATGCTGTGACCGAGGAGGCTGACTTTGTCCAACCCATGAGCATCCAAAAAAGCCAGTACATCCTCTGCCATGGCAGAATAGGAGTGGACGGGGTGGTGCGGACTTTTCCCATGGTTTCGGGCGTCTAGCATCCAAACGTGATGGGTGGCCGCGTAGCGCTTTCCGAGGGTTTGCCAATTGTCCGAACTCCCCAACAGGCCATGCAGAATCACCAAATGAGAGGCAGAAGGTCCGGATTCTGCGGGAAGGTGACGCGCGTGAAGGGAAACTGACGACATGGGCTTGGAGGAGTCAATCCCAAGGGATGAGGCAGCCTTTGTACTGCGCCACAGCATTGGCCATGCCCAGTTCAAGGGCATCACTGATCAATGCGTGGCCAATGCTCACCTCCTGCAGGTGAGGCACATTCATGGCAAAGTCTCGCAGGTTTTGGAGGTTCAAATCGTGACCGGCGTTGACACCCAATCCGGCTTCGTGAGCCCACAATGCGGCCTCGGCAAAAGGGTGGGCGGCTCCTGCCCCCAAACGAACATAGGATTGGGCGTAGGGTTCTGTGTAAAGCTCGATGCGATGGGCTCCAACGTGGGCGGCAGCTTCGATCTGGGCGCGGTCTGTTTCAATGAAGAGAGAGGTTCGAATGCCTCGGTCGGTGAACGTTTTCAAGATGTCAGCGAGCCAATCTCGATGGTGGGTGACCTTCCAACCCGCTTGGCTCGTAAGCACCTCCGGAGCGTCTGGAACGAGGGTGACTTGGTCGGGTTGAACGTCACAGACCAAATCGATGAAATCAGCCGTGGGATAGCCTTCAACATTGAATTCGGTGTGAACGACTTCCTTCAAATCACGAACATCTTGATAGGTGATGTGTCGAGCATCGGGCCTTGGATGCACTGTGATGCCATCGGCGCCAAATCCCTGAATTCGAACCGCAGAACGCACGACGTTGGGTTCGTCTCCGCCCCTCGCATTGCGCAGGGTGGCAATTTTGTTTACGTTGACGCTGAGCCTTGTCATCCCTACCTTTGGGTATTCACGCGAAAATACGTCATGCGCGCTCAGAGAATTCTGTCGATGGACCTTCCAGTCCTGATGTTGACCGACCCAGTCCATCGGGCGCTTGCGCTGATGGATGAACTCAAGCTCGCCCACTTGGCTGTGGTCGAGGAGGATGTCTTCAAGGGGACGGTGTCTGAGTCGTCTTTGCTCGAGCATGATGATGACGCGCTCATCGCGGAGGTGCCGTTTTCTCAGGAGTCTTTGTCCCCGGATGTCCACATTTATGACATTGTGGCTCGCATGGCCTGGTCCGAGGTAGACATGTTGCCCGTGGTCCAGGAAGGCTTGTATCTGGGGGCGGTGGATCGTTCGGGGGTGTTGAAATTTTTGGCCAAACGCGCGGGCTGGGGCTTTCCCGGCAGCGCGATCGTCTTGGAGATTCTGCCCAAGGATTTGAGTCCAACAGCGTTGATGCGCATTGTAGAGGCAGACGGGGCTCAGGTCACCAGTTTCAACGTGGCTCCTCTCGAGAACAGTGAATTGCTTGAAGTCACATTCAAAGTCAACACCGAAGAAATCGAGTCGCTGCTCGCGACGTTGCGTCGTCACGATTACCACGTGCAAAGTTTTTACAATGCCCCAGAAGTGGAAGATGAAATGAGAGCGCGATTTGATGCTTTCATGCGTTTTCTCAATCCCTGATTGGCCCCATGAGAATTGCAATCTTTGGCAAGGCGGTATCGCCGGACGACGCGGAGGCGTTGAGAAATGCGCTCGCTCGCGTACTATCCATGGATCCTACCGCGCACATCGCACAGGGATACCTCGACGAGTTGTCAGACCACATGGAAGTCCCTTCTGGCCTCCGGCCTTTTGAGGGGGAAGTTCCCTTGGAGGTCGACTTGCTTTTGGCATTTGGTGGGGATGGGACTGTGTTGGAGTCGGCCACCATGGTGAGGCGCGGAGAAGTCCCGATATTGGGCGTGAATACGGGTCGTTTGGGCTTTCTAAGCAACGTGAGCATGGAGGCTTTTGATCTGGCCATGGATGCGTTGACTGCCGGAACCACATGGATTGAGGAGCGGGCTTTGTTGCATGTGGAGGTGTCCGATTCGGATTTGGGAGACTTTCCCTACGCGCTGAATGAAGTTGTGATTCACAAGCGAGACACGGCCAGCATGGTCGTTGTGGATGTGCACCGTGATGAGAAGTTTGTCAATACATATTGGGCGGATGGACTGCTGGTCAGCACCCCGACGGGTTCTACGGCCTATTCATTGAGCGCGGGAGGGCCCATCGTGCTCCCGGGTTCGGAGGTGGTTGTCGTCACGCCTGTTGCTCCTCACAATCTCAACGACAGACCGCTCGTTGTTCCCTTGGAAGGTGAAATCACTCTTGTGGCTGGGGGCAGAGACGCCCAGTTTTTGTTGAGCATGGACAGCCGCTCCTTTCCGCTTGAGCCGGGTCGCGAAGTCGTCATTCGCCCGGCAGATTTTCGAATCAAGTTGGTGAACTTGGAGCATCAAGACTTTTTTTCCACCGTTCGTCAAAAAATGCATTGGGGACTTGACCCGAGGGAGCGCTGAACTCCGGGCAAGGAGGCCTAATTTCGTGCGTTGTACTTCCCATGCGTTTGTTCTCTTTGCCACTCATGATTCTCCAGCCCATAGGACTTTGTGCCTTGGGTTTGATGTTGGCCTTTCAACCCACGGAGACCTTGGCTCAAATGAGTCGCAGGGGTGAAAGCAAAGAGATGGGATACCAGCTCGGCACCATGTGGTACACCGGGGATTTGAACCCGACCAATGCTCTGCGAGGAACGCACCATGTTGCTCAAGGCCTGTATTACCGACAAAACATCAACGCGAGGGTTTGTGTGCGTGGGCAGTACATGCAGGGAACCATTGAGATGTGGGATGCCGATCACCCCAACCTCTGGCAACAACAGCGCAACTTGCATTTTCGCAACGAGATTTCGGAGTATGCCCTGTTTGTCGAATTAAATTACAGGAACCACGTGGTGGGACAACCCACCAGCCGTGTGGTTCCTTTCATCTACACCGGTCTAGCGGTGTATACCCACGACCCCGAAGGACAAGATGACTTTGGGAACTGGCAGCCACTTCAGCCTCTAGGCACCGAAGGGCAGGGATGGTTTCAAGATGTGGATCCGTATCTCCTCGGCGGTGTCGCCTTGCCCTTTGGCGTGGGGTGGAAGGGGACTTTGGGTTCAGCCATGTCATTCCAAGTCGAATATGCTTGGAGGAAAGTGTGGACCGATTACCTCGATGATGTGAGCACAGTCTACATGAACCCATCATTGCTTCGTGAAGCGCGGGGCCAAATTGCGGTGGATTTCGCGGACAGGGCCCTGTCGCACAACCTTCCCCAAGGAGCGCCCATCGAAGGGTTGCAACGCGGAGACCCTGGAAGAAACGACCGCTACGGGTATTTTTTGTTCTCTTTGGGATTTCGGGTCTCCAAAAAAGCCACAACTTGCTGGGAGCAATGACGACCCCTCGAATTTCATTGAAAGAACGTGAGCGCTTGCTTCGTGCAGCTGGGATTGATCCCCATCGGATTCCCGAGCATGTGGCCATCATCATGGATGGAAACGGTCGTTGGGCCAAACGTCGAGGAGAGGCTCGCGTGTTTGGTCATGCCCATGGCGTGGAGTCTGTGCGCAACGTGGTCGAAGCGGCGCTCGAATGTGGTGTTCGCGTAGTCACGCTCTACGCATTCAGCACAGAGAATTGGAATCGTCCCAAGGAGGAGGTCGATGCCTTGATGGACCTTTTGGTGAAAACCCTGGTGGATGAAGCCGTGGAGCTGGGAAGCAAGGGTGTGCGGTTGCGGGCCATTGGAGATTTGACCTCACTTCCCCAAGCGTGTCAAGAGGAATTGGAGCGGGCGAAAAAGGGTCCCGAGGGGGAGGTGCTTCTCGATGTGGTGTTGGCTTTGAGCTACAGTGCGAAGTGGGAAATGGTGGAAGCCATACGCCAAATCATGCGTGAAGGTTTAAGCCCTGAACAGGTGCTTCCTTCCACCATCGACAAACACCTCCAAACCGCGGATCTTCCCGACCCAGAATTGATGATTCGGACCTCAGGAGAGCACAGAATCAGCAATTTTATGCTCTGGCAATTGGCCTATGCCGAGTTTCATTTCACCTCCGTGTTGTGGCCCGACTTCAGGAAGAAGCATTTCATGGACGCCATCCGAGATTTTCAGCACCGCGAGCGCCGTTTTGGTGCCTTGCCCAACCCCAACCATGGACGATGATTGACGCAGGCGGAGGAGGAACAAAGGTCGCATCTCGGGCCTGGCATTGGTTCGTTGGGGCGATGTGTATGGCGGCCGGATGGATGGGCCCTGTTTGCTGGCATGTGGGAGGCGTTGCATGGGGCCAAAACGAGCCCCCCGAGTGGATCAACCTTGCCGCTCCGACCACTTACAACGTGGCTGGTTTGAGTGTGATCGGTGCGGAACATACCGACGTTCAAGCCGTCAAATTGTTCAGCGCCCTTCAGGTTGGTCAAAGCATAGAAATCCCTGGAGAGGCCATTCGCCGGGCCATCACCAATTTGTGGGATCAAGATTTGTTTGCCGACATTCAAATTGAAGTGGCCGAGGTGCGCGGCCGAGATGCGTATCTGGTGATTCGCGTTCGCGAGTTGCCCCGATTGACTCGCTACACCATCACCGGTGTAGGTCGTTCAGAGCAAGAAACGGTCAAGGGGAAAATTGAACTGTTGACGGGACGAATTGTGGACGACAACGTGAAGGCTGTGGCGACCAAGCGCATTCGTGATCACTACATCGACAAGGGGTTCTTGGATGTGCAAATCAACATCGAAGAATTGACAGATACGTTGTTTGCCAATGGTTCAAAGCTTCGCATTGACATTGACAAAGGCGACAAAGTCAAAGTCAACCAGATTGTCTTTCATGGAGTGGAGGCGTTTGAACCTGAGGTGTTGGCTCGAAAGATGAAGGACACCAAGGAGCGCCGGTGGTGGCGATTCTACAAACCCTCCAAATACCTGGAGAACTCCTTTTTGTCCGATTTGGACAAGGTGGTGAACCATTATCATGCAGAGGGTTACAGGAATGCCCGGATTCTGGCGGACAGCTTGAGTCGTGATGATGAGGGACAAGTCCAATTGGACGTGTACATGGAGGAGGGCAGTCCCTTCTACTTTGGAGACATCACCTTCACGGGGAACACAAAGTACAGAACGACCCAACTTGACAGTTTGCTGGACATCAGGCGCGGGGAAGTGTTCAGCTTGTCTCGCCTTGAAACAAGGGTGTTCATGGACCCCAAGGGGATGGACTTGAGTTCGCTGTACCAAGACGATGGGTATTTGACCTTCCAGGCCCGTCCCTTGGAAAAGCGAGTGGTGGGAGACACCATCGACATTGAGATTCGAATGATGGAAGGCCAGCAATTTCGCATCGGCCGTGTGTCCGTGCAGGGAAACAGCAAGACCAACGATCATGTGATCTACCGGGAAATTCGGACCCGACCTGGTGATTTGTTCAGTCGAACAGACATCATCCGCACCCAACGTGAGCTCTCTCAATTGGGGTACTTCAACCCCGAGGCGTTTGGCGTGAATCCCATTCAACACCCCGAAGACGGCACGGTGGATATTGAATACACCGTGGAGGAAAAGCCATCGGATCAAATCGAGCTAAGCGGTGGATTGGGTGGAGGCCGCGTGGTCGGCACCTTGGGCATCAGCTTCACCAATTTTGCTGCATCCCGGATGTTCAAGAAAGGAACATGGAGACCCATCCCCACTGGAGATGGACAACGATTGTCGCTTCGGGCGCAGTCCAACGGCCTCTATTTCCAGAGTTACAACTTCAGTTTCACCGAGCCTTGGTTGGGAGGCAAGAAGCCCAATTCATTGAGCTTCAGCGTGTGGCGTTCCATCCAGTCCAACGGTCAGCCCCGGCTGGTGGAAGGGGAAATCAATGAGGCCCGCCAATCCCTCCAGATCACAGGGGCCCAGTTGGGATTGGGCCAGCGATGGAAAAAGCCAGATGATTGGTTTGTCTTCCAAACCGCGCTGTCCTACCAACACTTCAATCTCAACGACTTTGGGTCCTTTTTCAGTTTCAGCAACGGGCGGGCCAACAACTTGGCGCTGACCGCGGTGGTTGGGAGGAATTCGGTGAGTGACCCCATTTTCCCAGTGTGGGGCTCCAACGTCGAAGTCAGCGTCAAGGCCACGCCCCCTTACAGTGCTTTCCGACCGGATGATTTCTACCAAAACGAGGATGGCACATCCGTCGATGACCAAACCCGATACCGTTGGGTGGAATACCACAAATGGAAGGTCAAGGCCGAGTGGTTCACGCCATTGACCCAAAGCGGAGGCGAAAATCCGAAGAGTTTGGTGTTGCGAACGGCTGCAGGATTGGGCATGATTGGGCAGTACAACCGGGTGGCGGGATTGTCCCCATTTGAGCGCTTCTACCTCGGCGGCGTCTTTTTGAGTGGATTTGTCTTGGACGGTCGGGAAATTCTGAATCTCCGTGGCTACGATGACTTGAGTTTGACAGCTCCTGACCGCAACACGGGAGCTCCTGTGGTTGCGAAGTACAGCGCGGAGTTGAGGTACCCCTTGAGTACCAATCCAAGCGCCACCATTTACACCCTGGCTTTTGTGGAGGGAGGAAATACTTGGGAGGACCCTCGTGCGTTAAATCCATTCCAAGTCTATCGTTCGGCGGGCGTGGGTCTGCGCATCTTCTTGCCCATGTTTGGTCTGCTCGGATTGGATTACGGCTGGCGTTTGGATGACATTCCAAGTGTTCCAAACATGGCCCGTGGCCAATTCCACTTCTCCATGGGCATGAACATGGGAGAGCTTTGACGGAATTGAATGATTTGGCCTCACATTTGAATTGACAACCATGCACCACATCCTGAACACCATGACGCGATTGATGACCTTGTGCGCTGCCTTGTTCCTTGCAGGTTCAGTCCACGCCCAAAAGTTTGCTTACATCGACTCGGAGTATGTCTTGCTTCACATGCCGGAATACGCGGAGGCCCAAGCCGAGCTGAACAATTACGCCATTGAGTGGCAGGGTGACATTGAGGCCAAACTCGAGGCGGCGGACCGGTTGGAGGTGGCGTACCGCGCGGAGCGGGTTCTGTTGACGGCAGAGATGCGCGTGAAACGAGAGGATGAAATTGCCAAGAAGCGCGCTGAAGCCAAGGAGATGCAAAAGCAAAAATTTGGTGTGGAAGGGGAGCTCTTTCAAAAGAGACAGGAGTTGATTGAACCGATCCAGCAACAAATTTTTGAGGCTCTCAAGGACATTGCAACTGGAAGTGGTTACATGGTCATCTTCGACAAGAGTCACCAAAGCAACATGCTTTACACCAACCCCAAATACGACATTTCCGAGCGTCTCATCAAGAAATTGGGTTACGTGCCGGGAGAAATGGTGGAACCTGAGAACAAGCAAGGAGGGGGCAAGGGTATGGAGGAGCGCGGAAGGGAAGCAATCGACGGTGCGAAGGACAACGTCCGTGATCGATTGGACGATGCTCGTGGGGGAGGGGTCACCAAACCTGGGGGCAAGAATTGAACAAACATGCCCTCTTTTCCAACCTCCCGTGAAGTGAGGGCTTGAATCCAAGAAATTTGAACATTGACATGAACATCATGAAGCATATTGCATTGTTTGCCATCCTGAGTGTGGCGGGATGGAATCAGGGTTGGGCCCAGAAGTTTGGCCACGTCAACGCGCAGGAAATTCTGTTGTCCTTGCCCGAGCGGGCAGACGCTCAACAGAAGATAGAATCTGCGGCTGCTGAATACGAAGGGGAACTCACTCGGATGCAGTCCGAGTTGGAAACCAAATTCGGGGAGTACCAAGCCAAGGCAGCCACTTGGCCAGATGCCATTCGCCAGCAAAAAGAGCGGGAATTGCAACAGCTCGATCAGGGTCTCCAAGAATTTGGCATGACCGTTCAAAATGATCTTGCGGTCATGGAACAAAACTTGTTGGCCCCCATGATTGAGCGTGTGAGCAATGCCATAGAGGCGGTGGGCAAAGAACAGGGCTTCACCTACATTTTTGATGCGAGCACGGGGGTGACGTTGTACAACGGCGGAACGGATGTGGGCGATTTGGTGAGGACCAAACTCGGCATGTGAGGATATCCCCTCGCGCATGAAGTACGCCTCCCGGGCCCACGCGCCCATCGGCATGTTTGACTCGGGCATTGGTGGCCTGACGGTGGCCAAGTCCTTGATGGAGAGGCTTCCCTTGGAGTCACTGCACTATGTGGGAGACACGGCCCACATGCCATACGGCGACAAAAGTCCAGAACGACTCCGTGAATATGCCACTGGCATCACAGAGCGGTTGTGTGACTCTGGCTGCAAGTTGATTGTGGTGGCCTGCAACTCCGCTTCGAGCAATGCCTTGGAAGAGATCCGCCGAACGGCTGGTGACATTCCAGTGGTGGATGTCGTTCATCCCGTTGTTGACTGGGCGGTTGAGCACCATCCGCAAGGGCACTTGGCATTGATTGGGACGAGGGCAACCGTTCAGAGTAGGGTGTACGATGCGTTGATGACATCCCATGGGTTGCGCGTCCACTCCATGGCGACACCCCTTCTCGCCAGTGCCATTGAAGAGGGTTTTCACAACGGAACGTTGTCGCGAGCTGTGGTGGAGGCGTATTTCGCGGATGGATGGGCATCGGACAAGGAAGCTTTGGTTCTGGCCTGCACACATTACCCCTTGGTGATGGATGAAATCCGTGCGCAGTTGCCCGAGGGAATGGCCATATTGGATGCCCCACGCATTGTGTCCGAACATGTGGCCACACTTCTCGAGCAACAAGAGCTACGCGCTCATGAGGGTCCCGCCAAGCATCGTTTTGAAGTGACTGACTGGACTTCGTCGTTTGCTGCAGGGGCTTCGCACATTGTGGGACGTCCAGTGGACTTGCATGAAGTTCCTTGGCCTGAAGGCCAGTGATGCGACCATGTTCACATCTCACCCCACAAGTCAGTCCTTCTGGAACCAACTTGCATAGGTGACGTATCGCTCGGCCGTGGCAGAAACGTGCTTGGTCAACTTGGGGCTGACAGCTCCTTTGCACACGGCAGGCACTCCTGTCCACAACTCACCCGGTCCAATGATGGTGCCTGCGAGGACCACGGCGCCGGCAGCAACCACGGCGCCTGGTCCCACAACCGCGTGGTCCATTACAATGGCACCCATCCCAATCAATGCGCCTTGACCCACATGGGCTCCATGCACGATGGCGTTGTGACCAATGCTTGCATCGTCGTCAAGGACTGTTTGGCTCGATTCAAAGGTGCCGTGAATGACCGCTCCGTCCTGAATGTTGACGCGTTTGCCAACCCGAATGGGCGCGACGTCCCCTCGAACCACGGCCTGAAACCAGACTGTGCTTTGGGATCCTAACTCCACGTCACCAACGACTGTGGCGTTGGGCGCCAACCAGACGTCTTCATCGATTTTTGGGGTGAAGCCCCTGAGCGCCATCACACAAGCCATGCTCAAAGGTAATCACCGTTGGACCTCATGGCATGCTCCCACCATCCTCCTCGAACCATCCAGGTCACGTTCCATGCTGCCTGGACATCTTGTGTTTGAACACAGTCCTCTCCTCTCCACAATGCATGTCCCTCGGCCAAACGATGGAGATTTTTGCTGAGTCGTGGAGAAACGTGTTGGGTGTTCCGCAAATGATGCATCAACGCTTGGCCATCCTTGGACTGGGACAGACCAGTCCCAGATCCGGGATGTTTTTGCATCTTTTGAACCCATGCCTGGCAAGCTTCCCAGGTCTTGTCACAAGGCTCGATGTGGTCACCTACCTCCAATTGGATGGGAAATCGTTCAAGCAAGGGAGCCGATAACTTGCGTCGAAACCGATCCACCTCAGGGGCGGGGCAAACGCATTGCTCAGATGCCATGCCACAACCGCATGGATTGGTCGCTGCCACAATCCAGGGGTCAGATTGCCAGCGATGTGCACCATCCGCCCGGTGCAGGTGAAGCACCTTGGCTTCCATGACGTGACGAAGGGCCTCACGTGCGGGTCTTGGCCATTCGGTGAATTCGTCCAAGAAGAGCATGCCTTTGTGGGCCAAGGCCCAAGCACCTGGAATGGGAAGTCCTTTCCGCCATGCCCCCATCAACCCAGCAGCTCCTCCTGCTGGGTGAGGCGCCACCATCGGCACCACTGGGAAGCGCGACATGCCTTGTTCGTTGGCGAATGGCTGCATCGAGGCGAGTTGTTGGCGATGCCGAACAAGGAGTTGGTCCTGGGGTGAAAGGGCCGGAAGCAAGGCGTGTGCGGCATGGGCCAGGGAGGTTTTGCCCACTCCTGGTGGTCCCACGAGCAAACAAGGGATGTGAAGCGCAGCGCCAATCGCGAGCCACCTCTTGGCATGTCCTTCACCATGCAGGGCGTCCCACCCTGGGGGATTGCGGATCGATTCCTCTTTGGCCCGGATGGTTTCGGAGGTTTGTGTCGATGAAACCCGTGCTTGTTTGGGTGTTGCCGAAGCGTTCCACGCTGGGTCTTCTCGTTGCCGAAGATTCCATTCGAGTCGTTTGATTTCTCGCAAAGCCTCGGAGAGCGAATGGCAAGGATGGAGAATCCGAATCTCGGGATCAGCCCCTGATGGGACCAAAGAACCCTGGGAACCCATGTCACGAGGTGCAGGGGTGAGGATTGATCGAAGGGATGTTGGACGCAGGGCTTCTTCTGCCTGCATGTGTGGCCAGCATTCAGGGGTTTGGCCATCTGCGCCGGCCCCATGCGATGCCTGATCGGCACCATTCAACCAGGCAGTGTCGGACAACCAAGGAGCAAATCCATGATGGTTGGCTGCCCAACTCACTTCACCATTGAGTCCAATCATACCTGCGGAACCGCATTGAGCGATTGTTGCAGCGTCCAGTTCCCCCAAGACGGCCAGGACGCACAGGGCAAGGGGCAAATCCAGTTCCGTTGTTTCACCTTGTGGCGAGGGATGGACGTGCAAGGTCAGGGCCTTGCCAGGCCAGCGAAGCCCCATGGTTGTCAGGGCGGCGCGTATTCGAGCATGGCAAGCTTGGGCCTCGGAAAAGGTCATGCCCGACACCCGCATCAATGCACCCTGTTCGGCCTGGACCTCCATTTTCACCCATTGGATGGCAGGCCCCACTGACATGAGGCCCCACGTTGTGACGTACATGAATACGAGGTCAGGTCAGTGCCTGTTCGACTGCGTCAATCCATGCGTGGATGCACCGGATGTGGACCTCTTGGATTCGGTCGGCAAAGCCCTGCCATGGCACACAGACGTCCATGTCAGCCCGACGCGAAAGCTGGCCGCCACCGTTGCCGGTGAGCGACAGGACGCGCATGCCGCGTCGCTTGGCCTCTTCTGCGGCCGCCAAGATGTTGGGAGAGTTGCCACTGGTGCTGATGGCCAGCAACAAATCGCCAGGCTGGCCAAGCGCGGCCGTTTGTCGGGCAAACACCTGCTCGAATCCATAGTCGTTGGCAATGCACGTCATGGCGGATGAGTCCGACAAGGCCATGGCCGCAAACGGCCGCCTGTCGCCCCTGTACCGACCACTGAGTTCCTCCGCAAAATGCATGGCGTCGCACATGGACCCTCCATTGCCACACGAAAGCACCTTTCCCCCAAGTTGCAGGGTGTCGATGATCATTTCAGCTCCCGCATCCATGGCTGACAGGAACGACTCGTTGTCGAGCAACTCTCGAGCGAGTTGTGCACTTTCCTCAAAATGTCCTCGGATGCGCGTCATGGTTTCAAAGATGATGTTCATGCCCCAAACCTGCACCACGTTCGAAGGCGATTTGCGCAGAGTTTGTCATCGATGGACGAAAATCAAGGATTGAATTTGGCCAGGCCATCTCGGAGGAAATCCACGAACACTTCCGGGTCGGGATCGTACCCAGCGCTGCCTCCAATGTGATTGCCGTCGTGGTCAATCATCACATAAAAAGGTTGCGCATTGCGGTTGAAACGAGATGCTTGAAGGTAGGACCATTTGTTCCCCACCGAACGGATTCGAAAGTCCTTGCCGCCATATTGCTCGATGCGATGTTCGGACTCAGGGAGGGCCTTTCTGTCGTCTACATACAGGGAAACCAACACCACGTCCTGGGTGAGGATGCTGGCCACTTCTGAACTGGACCAAACCTGCTCCTCCATTTTGCGACAATTCACACATGCCCACCCTGTGAAGTCGAGCAACATGGGTTTGCCTTCGGCTTTGGCTGCAGCCAACCCCTCGTCGTAGTCGTCGAAGCGCGCTTCCACATGACCTCCGTGAGACCCGGGTTCATCCCCTGCTGTTCCATGTTGCCATTCGCTGTAAAACGTAGGAGGAGGGAATCCGCTGATCAAATTCACAGGCGCGCCCCACATGCCAGGCAGCATGTACACTCCCAGCATCATGAAACCAAGGCCCAGTGAAAAGCGGAACACACCGATGCGGTCCAATTTGCTGTCATGGGGGAGGGTGTACCAGCCGAAGAGGTAAAAGGCAATGGCCAGGCTTACAGTGACCCAAATGGCAATGAACAACTCGCGTTGAAGGAGCCCCAATTGCAGCACCAAATCCGCATTGCTCAGGAATTTGAAGGCAAATCCGATTTCCAACAAACCCAACACCACCTTCACGCTGTTGAGCCATCCTCCGCTTGAAGGCATGCTGTTGAGCCACCCGGGGAAGGCAGAAAACAAACCAAAAGGCAAGGCCAATGCGGAAGAAAAACCGAGCATCACCGCCGTGGGGGCAGCAAATGAACCCGTGGCCGCTCCGGCCAAGGCAGATCCCACCAAGGGACCGGTGCACGAGAATGACACGATGGCCAAAGTGGCTGCCATAAAGAAAATTCCCACGATACCCCCGCGGTCAGAAGCAGCGTCTGCCCGGTTGGCCCAGCTCGAAGGCAACTGAATTTCAAAGGCGCCCAAGAAGCTGGCTCCAAACACCACCAAGAGCAAAAACAAAAAGATGTTGAAGATGGGGTCCGTGGAGATCACATTCAACACATCCACCCCAAACACAGCCGTCAACGCCAACCCCAAAGCCGTGTAAATGAAAATGATGAAGAACCCGTAAATCAGTGCGTTTCGGATGCCTTCAGCCCTCGTTTTGGACTGTTTGGTGAAGAAGGACACCGTCATCGGAATCATCGGAAAAACGCACGGTGTGAACAACGCTGCAAGGCCAAGTCCAAAACCCAACAAAAACGTCCACAACAGGCCATCTTCTTCTTCTGATTCACTCTCTTCGCCAGAAGCCGCACCTTCTTGGGTGTCTGGGGTTTCTTCGCTGAACAGACCGTCGTGTCCGTGACCTCCTTCCGAAGATTCACCTTCTTTCGCTTGTCCATGATTGCAGAGGTGCTGGGATGGAGGGCAGTAATCAGGGCGCTCTGAGGCGGGTTGAATGTTGGTCACAGCCACAGAAAAATCCACGTCTTCAGGGGGCAAACACATGGTGTCGTCGCACACCATGAAAGTCAGGAACCCCTTCAGAGAGTCCCCTGATGAGAGAGACCCCAACACCAAGGCCTGGCGCCAGTACACTTCCTCCTCGAAGTATTTCAGGTTCATCATGAAGTTGGGGTCGTAGGCTTCGAGCGGCACACATTCCCGCACCGGACCCTTCGCTGTGGCACCGTCCGGCAAATCCAAAGTGAAGGACGTAGGTACAGGGCCATCATAGGGATCGTTGTCTTGGCTGTAGACATGCCAGCAAGCATCCACGGAAGCGTGAAACACGAGGTCATGCGTGCCGGGTTCTTCACCTTCATACAGTCCGAAGGACCATTGAACGGGGTCTTCGATTTGGCCCCAAACGTTGATGCCAGACATGACCCAACCTAAGGAGAGAATCAGGACCCATCGGGCGAACGAGGCGACAGTCGAAGGGAAGACCTTGGTCATCATGATGCAATTTTCTGTGTTGGCCGTAAAGATACCGCTCGGAAAGTCATCCTTGGGCACCCTGGGTTGCCAATCCATCACAAGGCAATCTCCTGGGCTGGCTTCAAACCAAATTGTTTTCTCATCACGCCCACCCCGAGATAGACAAGAGGGGTGTCGAGCGCAGCCACACAGGCTTTGAACAGCACCCCATTCAGAAGAAGGTCCCCGAACCGATTCCACCCAATTTCTCCAACGGCGCACAGGAGCACAAGCACAGTCAGGGTGTCGATGATTTGGGAGGGGATGGTGGACAGGTTGTTTCTCAGCCACAGGTGCCGACCTTGGGTCAAACGCTTCCAATGGTGAAACAACTGGACATCCAAGGATTGAGCGAGCAAATAGGCGGCCATGGATGCGCCCACCGCGAGGGCAGTTTGGCCAAACACATGGTCAAATTCCCCATCAGTCACCGGTGACCAAGACGTCGCTGAGGCGTGACCAGCCAACGCAATGATGCCAAGCGTCATCACAGAGGCGACCAGCCCAGCGACCACCACTTGATTGGCCTTCTTCTTGCCATAAATCTCACTGATGAGGTCCGTGACGAGAAAAGTGATGGGGTATGGGAGCAGTCCAACACTTTGTTCAAACGTGACCCCTCCAAGGTCCCATTCAAAGAATTTTCGGAAGATCAGGTTGCATGTCACCAAACTTGCCACGAACATGCCGGCCAAGCCCAAAAACAAACCCAGAGCACGATCTCTTTCGCGGCCTTGAAGTTGAAGGGGTGGAAGGACTGAATGAACACTCATGGGTGGGGGATGAATTGAAACAGCCAACCGACGGGGTTGGAAGGTTCGTCAGCAGATGCAATGTCGGGCATGGGCAAACGAGCTTCTTCAGAAATTTTGCAGCCGGGCACCCACAGAATGCAATCGTCGTTCATCCGTGTGAGCACCTTCACCGATGGGCGACGTGCGTTGGGGATTTTGGCCTGGGTCAACACGTCACTCACCAGGCTGTTTCCCGTCATGCCGAGGGGTTGGATGCGGTCTCCAGGGCGCCATTGTCTCCATTCAACAGGCAAAAAGGACGCAGGAATCCAGAGTTGGTGATGCTTGGAAGTCGATGGATGTTCCCGAGGCTCAAGATCGCGGGCCTGCGTGGGTTCATCGTCTGCATTCAATGCCGTCGGTGCCCTGAATTCGCCGTGCACATCTTGTTTCCAAGTCAAGGTTCCCGAAGAGTTTGTCACCAGACCATGGGTGGAACCCAGGTCCACCACTGTGTTTGTGTCCTTGGGGGTCTCACACGGTTGGATCCACAATTGATCACGTTCTCGCAAGACCTCCAGCCAGGCGGGGGGAGATGATGCATGATGCGGATGGGTCCTGTCAGGGTTCCGCCCCTTTCCCTGAACTCTCCTTCCGGGCTGGCTGTGAAGCAGCCCAAGGGCCTCTTCGCCAAGCGCACGTGACCAACCACATGAAACGAGATATCGCAAGAAAGATTCCTGGGCCCAAACATTGTGTTGCAACACATTCACATCCCAAGAATGCTCTGTCTTTTGGGCGAGTTGTTGGGCTTCTCCGAGCAAGGGTAGAAGGGCGTGTCGGAGGTTGTTTCCGCGCGTGGCCATGAGGTTCAATTGGTGCTTGGCGCCCGGAAACAAGTCTTCAAGCAAGGGAATCAGGTCATGACGCAACCGGTTTCTCAAGTAAGCCCGGCTGGCATTGCTCGCATCTTCCCGCCACACCCAACCTTCAAGGGTGGCCAGGGCCTCCAATTCGCTGCGCCAATGCGTCAAGAGCGGACGTCCCACTTGTCCCATCCACGCATCCATTCCATGGATGGCCAAGGGATCCCCGCTGCGCAGGAGATGAATGAGAAGCGTTTCCACTTGATCGTCGGCGTGATGCCCCGTCAACACGGCTTTGGCTTGATGCTTTTGTTGGATTTCTTCCAACCAAGCATATCGCTTTTTTCGAGCTTCCCCTTGAAGACCTTGGGATCCCTGAAAATGGCTGGCGTCCAATCTCAAAACTTCGCAAGTCAAACCCCTGCGCTCAGACCAGGCACGCACCCAAGACTCATCGGCCTCGCTCTCCTGTTGGCGCAACCCATGGTTGACATGGGCTACAACCAAGGGCCATTCAAGGGCCTCGAGCAGATGAAGAAGGCACATGGAGTCACACCCTCCACTGGCGGCTACAACCACCCGATCCCTGCGATTCAATCTCGCCTCAGTCAAGAACAGTTCCACGCTGCGGGTGGCCAAGGAGCGAGTCAGGGGCCGCTGCGAAGTCATGGCCTCAAACTGGTTTTGAGGGCGTGCGCTTTGAGCAGGCACTCCTCGTATTCCTGGTCTCCTTGGGACAACAGGGTGATGGCACCTCCAACGGTGGCGTGAACCTCATGGGTCTCTGCATCATGAAGCAGGGTGCGAATGACCACATTGAAGTCCAAATCACCTTCGGGATTGACGTATCCGACGGCACCACTGTACACGCCTCGTCCATGGTCTTCAAGGGAGGCAATGTGTTTCATGGCGCTGATTTTGGGAGCGCCTGTCATGGAGCCCATGGGGAACAAGGCCTCCATCATGTCGTGTTCGCTGGTGGAAGGCCGGAGTTTACAGCGTACCGTGCTGATCATTTGATGCACTGTGGCAAAACTGTGAATGCCAAACAGCTCTTCCACTTCCACACTGTGCGGTTCAGCGATTTGACTGAGATCGTTTCTCACCAAATCCACGATCATCACATTTTCAGCGCGTTCTTTTTCGCTGTCGAGAAGTCCTTGTTGCAATGTCAAGTCTTCCTCGGGACTGTTTCCTCGTCTGACGGTTCCCTTGATGGGCTGGCTGCGTATCACCTGGCCTTTTTTGGACACAAAGCGCTCAGGACTTGCGCTCAACATTCGATGTTTTCCGGCTTGAAAAAATGCGCTGTGGGGAGCCCTCGTGGCTTGAGCCAAACGCTCGAAGGCTCTCCAACTCTCAGAGCCAGGCATGGCGCCTTTCCATGGCATGCAGAGATTCATTTCGTAGAGATCGCCGCGCTTCAAGGCCACGTGAACCTTGTCGAATTTCTCGAGGTATTGAGCTCGAGTCCACAACGGCGTCAAGGGATGCCAGTCACCATCTTGGGCGGGCTCGGGCACCGTTCTTTCGATGCTGGATGTTCCTTGGGACGTGTTCGTCAGCAACGATTCCAACTCCAACGCAAGGGAGCCCGTCGTTGCAGCCTTGGGCTGAGCCTCTCCCACCTCCCAAACCAGCACGGCCTCCGGTTCAAACCAGTGCAAGAGGGGCCAATGGCTTGGATGGGGTGGAGAAGCTTTCACATGACCTTGCATGCCCCCCAGGGCTGGGTACAAATCGTACCCCAGCCACCCCAGGCTCCAGGCTTGGCGACGTCGTCCATGCTCCAAGAATGCCTGCCAAGCTTCCCAGCATCCCACCCTGCCAATGTCCACTTGGAGCGACCGTTTGGCACCCACAGCCAAGAGGGCCCGTCCTTCAAGACGTTCATCCCAAAGCAATGCCACGTGCTCGTGGCGGTCGACCACAGGTTGAAGATCGGGCAAGGAACGCACGTTCATGCGCGGAAGTTAGGCGATGACTTCGGCGGAGGCAACCGGAGCACCTCCGTCTCGGGGGGGCACCCCCATGCGCTGGCGCACCAGGTTCTCGAGCCCTTCCACCCAGGCAGGGTGGGCGTTCAAGCTCGGCACGAGCTCCACCTTTTCACCGCCGTGCTCCTCGAACACCTCCTGGTATTCTTCGCCAATTTCAATCAAGGTTTCGAGGCAATCGGCCACAAACGCCGGGCTGAACACGAGAAGCTTCTTGTCGCCCGCCTCGCCCCTCTCGACAATCACGTCGTCGCTGAAGGGACGCAGCCACTTGCTGTCCAAGCGGCTCTGGAAGCACACCGTGTAGCGATCTTCGGCGAGCCCCAAGTGCTGGGCCAGGGCCCGGCTCGTCGCGTAGCACGTGGCCTTGTAGCACTGCCGATTCTCGTCATTGATCTCGTCCTCGCAGCTGTGGTTGGCGCACTTTTGGTCTTCGTAGATCTTGTCCACCTGCCGCTCCGGAAGCCCGTGGTAGCTGAACAAGATGTGGTCGTAGCTGTCCAAATCAAAGGCCCCCGCCTGCTCCACAAACCCCTTCAAGTACCCCTCGAAATCCCAGTACTGGCTCACCGCCACCACCTCGGGGATGACGTACCACTTGCTCAAGATCTTGAACGCCTTTTCCAGCGTCGAACCCGTCGTGGCCGACGCGTACTGGGCGTACAAAGGCAGGATGCAAATGCGGTCATACCGTGCTTTCTCCATGCGGGCCATGACGCGGTCCATGGAGGGGTTTTGGTAGCGCATGGCCAATTCCACCACGACCTCGCCGCCAAAGGCCTCTTGTGCTTCAGCCGTGCTGAGACGTGCCTGCAGATCCCGTTGCAACGCTTCTCCGTAGAGCAACAACGGAGAGCCTTCGTCGGTCCAAACCTTCTTGTATTCCCGGGCGCTGCGGAACCTGCGGATGGGCGCGATGATTCCGTTCACGAGGATTTTTCGGGGCAACCACGGGATGTCAATGACCCGTCCGTCGCCCAAAAATTCACGCAAATACCGACCGACAGCACCCGCTGTCGGGGCGTCGGGCGTGCCCAGGTTCACAAGCAGGATGCAGGTCTTGGTTGGGTGGGTCATGCCTTCACAACAACCAAGTGGGTCAAATGTGCAAGGCGCGGTCGCCCGTGGCTGCCAGGGCCGCCTCCTTGATCGCCTCGGTGAACGTCGGGTGCGCGTGGCTCATCCGAGAAATGTCTTCCGCACTCGCTCGGAACTCCATGGCCACCACAGCCTCGGCAATCATGTCGGCCGCGCGAGGGCCGCACATGTGCACCCCAAGAATCTCGTCCGTCTCCGCGTGCGCCAACACCTTCACGAGCCCGTCGGTGTCCATGCTCGCGCGGGCGCGACCGCTCGCCTTGAAGGGAAAACTCCCACTCTTGAACGGCACCCCATCCGCCTTCAACTGCTCCTCGGTCGCGCCAACCCCGGCCACTTCCGGCCAGGTGTACACGACGTTGGGAATCAAGTTGTAATCGATGTGCGGGTGCTGTCCGGCGATGGTTTCAGCGGCAAAGACACCCTCCTCTTCAGCCTTATGCGCGAGCATCGTCCCCCGGACCACGTCGCCGATGGCGTAGATGTTCGGCACCTTGGTGCGCATGTGCGCGTCGACGTCGATGCGACCGCGCTCGTCCGTGCTGAGTCCAGCCGCTTCGAGGTGGAGACCGTCTGTGTACGGACGACGACCGACGCTGACGAGGCAGTATTCAGCCTTGAAGGTCACTTCCTCACCTTTGGCGGTGTCGGCTTTGACGGTCACACTGCGTCCTGTGGCGGTGACTTCCTTCACGCCGTGCTTGAGGTGAAATTTTACCCCGAGCTTTTTCATGGAGCGCATGAGCTCCTTGCCCATGGCGCGATCCATGGTGGGAATGATGCTATCAGCGTATTCCACCACTTCCACTTCGGTGCCGAGGCGGGCGTACACCGAACCAAGTTCGAGTCCAATGACCCCACCCCCAATGACCACCATGGATTTGGGGAGTTTGGGCAAGTTCAGCGCTTCGGTGCTTGTGATGACGCGTTTTTTGTCGATTTCAATGAATGGCAGCGTGCTCGGTTTGGAGCCCGTGGCGATGATCACATGCTTTGCCCCGACGTGAACGGCCTTGCCTTTGCTCGGGGTGATGGCGACCGTATGCGCATCAACAAAGGAGCCGACTCCATGGATCACGTCGATGTTGTTCTTCTTCATCAAGAAGTTGATGCCTTCTGTGGTTTGGGCCACCACCTCACCTTTGCGCGAGATCATTTGCGGGAAATCGAGTCCCAAAGACCCCACTTGGATGCCATGGACAGAAAATTGCTCTTTGGCCTGGTGGTAATGCTCAGAACTATCGAGCAGTGCCTTGGATGGAATGCATCCGACATTCAAGCAGGTTCCGCCCAGGGTTGGGTATTTCTCCACCAAGGCTGTTTTCAAACCAAGTTGTGCAGCGCGGATGGCGGCTACGTAGCCTCCAGGACCGCTTCCGATGACGACGACGTCGTAGTTTTCCATGGCACAAAGGTAGTTCGGGGTTGAAGGTCTGCCGCCCCGCATGTCGTTTCTTTGCACCTCCTCATGTGGCTTCGAATAGCATCTTTCCTCATTCGTCACCGTCTGCCCGCGGTCCTTGCGCTGTTGTGTGCAACGGTGTTCATGGCCTTGCAGATTCCCGAGCTGAAGATGCAGTACAAGTACGGGGGCATTTTGCCGCTTGACGACCCGGCCGAAGTGGACCATGCCAAATTTTTGGAGTCGTTTGGGGCCGAGGGAAATGTGCTCATCATCGGAGTGGAGGATTCACGAATTCGAACAGCTGAAGGCCTTCAGGCGTGGCATGATTTGGCGGAAGACATCCGCGCATTGCGGGTCATGGTCGATGGCCAGCCGATGGTGATCATTGATTCAGTCTTTGCGGTGACCCATGCCTTTGATGTGGTCAAACACCCCACCGAGAAGCGTTTCGTGTTGGAGCCCATCGCTTCGGACATCGTGCACCCTGACCCGTCAGCGCCGCCTCTGACGGATGAACGTGCCAATGACATCGTCAACAAAGTGCGGTCTTTGCCTTTCTACAACGGTTTGCTATACGCGCCTGAAAACGATGCCATGTTGATGATGGTCGTGTTCAACTTGGACATGCTCAACTCGCCGCGACGTGGCACAGTTGTCGAGGAAATCATTGCCTTGTCGGATCAATGGTCCGAGGACAAAGGCATCGAGACCCATCTCAGCGGTCTGCCTTTCATTCGGATTGCCATGACCAACAAGGTCAAGGGAGAAATCGGATATTTCATCGGAGCCGCCATGTTCGTGACCGCTCTGCTGCTGTTCCTGTTTTTCAGAAACCTGGCCGTGGTGGGTGTGTGCATGGCTGTGGTATTCATCGGGGTGATTTGGTCTCTCGGCACCATTGCCTTGCTGGACTACCGCATCACGCTTGTGATGTCGTTGATTCCCGCATTGATGATTGTCATCGGGGTTCCCAATTGCATCTATTTGGTCAACAAATACCAGGGAGAATTCAAGCGCCATGGGAACAAGATGATGGCTCTGCAGCGCATGGTGACCAAGGTGGGCAATGCCACCCTTCTGACCAATGCGACGACGGCTTTTGGGTTTGCCACCTTCATTTTCACCCACAGCCCCATCCTCATTGAATTTGGGGTGGTCGCGGCCTTGAACATCATGCTCGCCTTCGGCATCAGCATCGTGCTCATCCCGGCACTTTTTACGTGGCTCCCCGAACCCCATGATCGACATCTGAGTCACCTTGACAGGGTGTGGGTAGACAATGTGGTGGGCAGCTTTGTTCGAACAGTTCAGTCCGGGAGAAGGCCAGTCTATTTGGCCGCTCTTGTGGTTCTTCTCGGGAGCGCAGCCGGCATGACGCGGATGGTCAGCACGGGAAACATTGTGGACGATTTGCCAGACGACGACCGCGTGCTGACTGATTTGACATGGATAGAATCACGCTTCAAAGGGGTTATGCCGTTTGAAGTGTTGATCGATGGCCACCAACCAGGCCAAATCCTCAACGCGTCCAACCTCAGCCGCATCGACCGCTTCCAAACGCTTCTGACAGAGTATCCCGAATTCTCTCGGAGTTTGAGCGCAGTGGATGCGGTGAAATTTGGGGTGCAAGCGTTTTACGGTGGCGACCCCGATCGATACCGGCTCCCAAGTCGGCAGGAGCGCTCTTTCATGGGCCCATACTTTCGAGGCAGCGAAGGGGAGGCTTCTCAGCACGATGACGCCAACGTCGTGATCGCCAACTTTGTCGATTCTACGCGCACAATCACGAGGGTCTCTGCTCAAATGGCCGATGTCGGGACCCTGGAGATGGATGCGCTCATGGGGGATTTGCGACCGCGCATCGACAGCATTTTCCCGGCCGATCGTTTCGACGTGACCATCACGGGCACGAGCATCGTGTTTTTGCAGGGAACGAGTTACCTCGTGAACAACCTCCTGATTTCGATTGCCCTGGCTATTGTGGTCATTGCCCTGGTGATGGCCTTGTTGTTCAAGAGTGGTCGGATGGTTGGCATTGCGCTGATTCCCAATCTTTTGCCCCTGCTTTTCACCGCAGGTGTGATGGGTTGGACTGGCATTCCCATCAAACCATCCACCATCTTGGTGTTCTCTGTGGCGTTTGGAATTTCTGTGGACGACACCATTCACTTCTTGGCCAAATACAGGCAGGAACTGCGAAGCAACGGGTGGAACATTCGTGCGGCTGTTCTCGAGGCGGTTCGAGAAACTGGGGTGAGCATGATGTACACTTCCATTGTGTTGTTTTTTGGATTCTTGATGTTTGCCTTGAGCGAATTTGACGGCACGCGATCCTTGGGAATTTTGGTCTCGGTGACCTTGCTGGTCGCCATGTTCACCAACCTCATGCTCCTGCCTTCGCTGCTGATGAGTTTTGCCCGCTACATCTCCGCCCAAACCTTCAGCGAGCCATTCATCCACATCTTGGATGAAGAGGAAGATCTTGCGCTCGAGTCATTGAAGATCACCCCAGGACTGAGTCCAGGCAAGGGCCAAGCGCGCCACGAGGGTCTTCAAAAGCGGCCCTAGGAGGTTGTGAGCCCTGAGAGGCGATTGTATCTTGACCCCATGAAAGGAATCGTCCTGGCAGGAGGCAGCGGCACGCGCCTTTGGCCCTTGACCAAAGCAATCAGCAAGCAGTTGATGCCCATTTACGACAAGCCGATGATCTATCATCCCTTGTCGACGTTGATGATTGCGGGCATACGAGACATCCTCATCATCACCACCCCTGAGGACTCAGCCTCTTTTCAGCGGTTGTTGGGGGATGGGTCAGCGCTGGGTTGTTCTTTCACGTACACAGTGCAAGAGGTTCCCAATGGGCTCGCCCAGGCCTTTGTGCTTGGCAAGGAGTTCATCGGTTCTGACAAGGTGGCTTTGGTCTTGGGCGACAACATTTTTTACGGCCGAAGTTTTGGCCGAACCCTGAGGGCGCATACAGACCCAGATGGCGCCATTGTTTTTGCCTATTACGTCAGTGACCCGGAACGGTACGGGGTGGTGGATTTTGATGCAGAGGGAAGGGTGTTGAGCATTGAGGAAAAACCCACGCGGCCCAAGAGCAACTTTGCAGTGCCAGGTCTGTACTTCTACGACAATGACGTCGTTGCCATTGCGCGTGATTTGAAGCCAAGTGCCAGGGGGGAATATGAAATCACGGATGTCAACAAGGCCTATCTCGAAGCGGGAAAATTGCACGTAGGGGTGTTGGATCGCGGCATGGCATGGCTTGACACCGGCACCCATGCATCCCTGATGCAGGCCTCTCAATTTGTCCAGGTGATTGAAGAGCGGCAAGGACTGAAGATTGGTTGTTTGGAAGAAATTGCCTGGAGAATGGGATTCATAGATGACGCGCAGTTGGAGGCATTGGCCGAGCCCTTGTTGAAGAGCGGATATGGGCAATACATGCTCGAACAGTTGCAGCGTGGGCGTTGAATGTGAGAGGAAGGGAGAACAAATCGCCTCGGCACGCATTTTCAACCCCATGACATCAATCACCCGCGAAGCCCTTTGGAGGAACGACTTGGAGCAGGCCCTTGCCAATTTTTTGCGTCGTCATCCACAGGGGAGTTCAGACGGTTTGTACGATCCGATTCATTACCTCCTGGGGTTGGGTGGAAAGCGCATTCGGCCTGTGTTGGCGTTGGCTGCCTGCGAAGCGGAAGGCGGTGACGCCGGGTTGGCCATGCCTGCGGCGCTGGCTGTCGAGATGTTTCACAACTTCACATTGATGCATGATGACATCATGGATGAAGCACCCTTGCGCAGGGGGCGTCCGACCGTCCACAAGAAGTGGAATGAGCATGCAGCCATCCTTTCAGGGGATGCCTTGTACACCTTGGCCTTGACGGCCCTTGAACAGGTGCCCACCGCGGCTTTGCCGGATGTATTGCGCATGTTCAATGTGACGGCTCGGGAGGTGTGCGAGGGCCAGCAGAGCGACATGGCTTTTGAGCGCCGTGAGAACGTCACCTTGGAAGCCTATGTGGAAATGATCCGTTTGAAAACGTCAGTCCTTCTTGCGGCGTCTGCATACATGGGGGCGCGGTGCGCAGGGGCGTCGGAGGAACGTGCTCAGCTCTGGTATCGCTATGGAGAGAACGTGGGATTGGCCTTTCAACTACAAGATGATTATCTCGACGCGTTTGGTGAGAGTTCGGCCACTGGGAAGCAGGTGGGGGGAGACATCTTGTCGGACAAAAAAACACTTCTGTGGCTCGCGGCTTGGGCTCATCCTTCGTCACGGGAAGTGCTGATGTCCCATGTCGGATCTCATCCCGCCACAGGTTCTGTCATGGCCGAGGCCAAAATCCAAGCTGTTCGATCCGCCATGGTTCAAGCTGGTGCTGATGCTGAGGCCCGTCGTCGGATGGCTGAACATGTGGCTTTGGCCCTTGAAGCCTTGGCCCAGCTTGAATTGCCGGAGAACCATGGGGCGTGGTTTGGAGACCTTGCGGCCCACGTCACCTCCAGAACCCATTGATTCCGCGCCCAATCTTAGGCCAGTCCAAGCCGTCAGGCTTATCTTTACGGCCGCGAAAAGCTCCTTGTCCACATGGACCCACTTTCATTTTTGAGCAACGCCGAGCCTGGTGCGCTCGACGCCCTCTACGCCCGCTACCTGAAGGATCCTGCATCTGTGGACCGCTCATGGCGGCTTTTTTTTGCTGGTTTTGACCTCAGTCGCGCCACCTATGGTGAAGATGCAGCATCTCCTGCCACGCTCAAGGAATTCAAGGTGCTCGACCTCATTCACGGGTACCGAACCCGAGGACATTTGTTCACCCAAACCAACCCTGTTCGTGCTCGACGCACCTACAAGCCTACGCTGGCTTTGGAGAATTTTGACCTGTCCGAGGCGGACCTCGACGTGGTCTTCCAAGCGGGCAACGAGGTGGGCATTGGACCGGCCACATTGCGGAACATTGTGGCGCATTTGGAGGCCACGTACTGCCACTCCATCGGCATTGAATACATGTTCATACGCGAGCCCGAGCGTCAGCAGTGGATTCGAGAGCACATCGAGTTGGCCAATCGCCCGAGACTCGATGCCAAGGGCAGGAAACACGTGCTGAAAAAAATCAGCCAGGCGACGCTTTTCGAGGAATTTCTGCAGAAAAAATTCGTTGGCCAAAAGCGGTTCTCGCTCGAAGGTGGTGAGAGTCTCATCCCCGCTTTGGATGCGTTGATTGAAACGGGTACGACCCGGGGGGTTCGGGAAGTCGTGATTGGCATGGCTCACCGTGGACGTCTCAGCACCCTGGCCCACATTTTGGGCAAGCCTTATGCCAACATTCTGTGCGAATTTGAGGGTAAGGCCTACGATGGGGACGGGTTGTTTGATGGGGATGTCAAATACCATTTGGGATATTCACGGAAGCAGAAGGCCGACACAGGAGAGGAAGTGACCATCACCCTGGCACCCAATCCTTCTCACCTCGAGGCGGTGGACCCGGTGGTGGAGGGCATTGCCCGGGCGCGGATCGACGCCAGAGGTGGAGATGAATCCAGCGTTCTTCCCATTTTGATTCATGGTGACGCGGCCATCGCTGGCCAAGGCGTGGTCTACGAACTAGCCCAAATGGCTGGTTTGGATGGATACAGAACGGGTGGTACGGTGCATGTTGTGGTAAACAACCAAGTCGGCTTCACCACCAATTACCTCGATGCCCGAACGTCCACGTATTGCACAGATGTGGCCAAAGTGACCCAAGCGCTTGTCTTCCATGTCAATGCAGACGATGTTGAAGCGGTTGTGCAGGTCATGAACATTGCGCTCGATTACCGCCAAACCTTTCACCAAGACGTTTTCATTGACCTTTTGGGTTACCGGAAGTACGGCCACAATGAGGGAGACGAACCCAAGTTCACCCAACCCAAGCTCTACAAAGCAATTGCGGCTCATCCGTCACCCTACGAGACGTACCTGCACAAGCTCTTGGGTGATGGCACCCTCACCATGGAGGAGGCGGAGTCCATGAAATCGACCCTGCTCGATGCCATGGAGGCGGGGTTCGAGGAGGCCAAAGCGATGTCTTGTTCGGTGGTCGATGATTTCTTGAGTGAATTGTGGGATGGATACCGACCTGCCAAACCCGGAGAGTTGTCGACCTCACCCAAAACGGGAGTTTCGATGAAGAAACTTGTGGAGTTGGGAACCAAAATGAATACGCTCCCTGAAGGCCCGAAGTTTTTCCGAAAGGTGAAGAAGTTGATGGAGGATCGGCTTCACATGATTGCCAAGGATGAACTCGATTGGGCCATGGGAGAAAAACTGGCCTACGCCACGTTGCTCGATGAGGGACACCCCGTACGCATCAGCGGACAAGATGTGGAGCGCGGGACTTTTTCTCACCGCCATGCCGTTGTCAAAACGGAGGACAGCGAAGAGGAATTGATTTTGCTGAATCATCTCAGAGAAGGCCAAGCCAAGCTGGAGATTTACAACAGCTTGCTCTCAGAATATGCGGTCAGCGGATTTGAATATGGCTATGCATTTGCCAATCCCTCGGGACTCACCATTTGGGAGGCCCAGTTTGGGGACTTCAACAACGGGGCGCAAATCATGTGGGACCAGTTTTTGAGTGCAGGGGAGGACAAATGGCGGACCATGAATGGTTTGACATTGTTGCTGCCCCACGGCTACGAAGGCATGGGATCGGAGCACAGCAGCGGACGCATGGAGCGATTCCTGCAGCTCGGCTCTGGTGACAACATGGTGGTGGCCAATTGCACGACCCCAGCCAACATGTTCCATCTGCTTCGTAGACAAGTGCACCGACCTTTCCGCAAACCCTTGGTGGTGTTCACCCCCAAGAAATTGTTGCGGTATCCAAAGGCAGTGTCTTCCATGAAGGAGCTCAGCGAGGGCGGTTTTCAGGAAGTCATCGCCGATCCCAACAAGCTCAAAGGTGCTGACACTGTGGTTCTTTGTTCAGGCAAAGTCTATTACGACTTGCTCGAAGCATTCGAAGACCGGGTACCTCTCAACATGGCAGTCATTCGATTGGAACAGCTTCATCCGTTCCCCATCGATGCCTTGTCCAAGGTGTTGTCCAAACACGCCAAACACGCCCACGTTGTTTGGCTTCAAGAGGAGCCTCGAAACATGGGTGCCTGGACGTTTGTCCATGAAAGCATGAGCATGCATGGATTGGGAATTCCACAGTACGTGGGACGAACCGCCAGCGCAAGTCCGGCTTCGGGATCCCCTGCTGTCCATGCCCAACGTCATCAAGCCCTGCTTGCAGAAGTGGTGGCGATGGCTAAATTTTGACCCCATCACGATCAACCAACGATACGATCATGCCAATTCTTGAAATGAAAGTTCCCAGCCCCGGAGAGAGCATCTCCGAAGTGGAAATTGCGACATGGCTGGTGTCTGATGGAGATTACGTTGAAAAAGACCAAGCCATTGCCGAAGTGGATTCGGACAAAGCCACCTTGGAATTGCCAGCAGAAGCTGCAGGCATCATCACCTTGAAGGCGGGCGAGGGGGATGTGGTCCCAGTGGGAGATGTGTGTTGTTTGATTGACACAGACGCGAAGCGGCCTGCCGGCTCAGCGGCACCCGCCCCCAAGGCAGTGGAGGCAGCGACAATGACTCCTGCCGCTTCGGCGGTTGCTGCACCCCCTGCTCCTGCTCCCGTGCCTGCTCCTGCACCCACGCCGACGTCCGCTGAGAGACCGATGGGAGAGAGTCATGCAACAGGTCATGCTTCTCCAGCCGCCCGAAAGACCATGGCCGATGCAGGCCTTCCTTCGGGTTCCATCCAGGGAACTGGCCGGGATGGTCGCGTGTTGAAGCAGGATGTCCTCGCGGCACTCGCTGCTGGATTCGATGCCAGCAACGTGCGTTCGGGTTGGAATGGCAGCCGTGAAACGAGACGTGAGAAGATGAGCATGTTGCGTCGGAAGGTGGCCGAGCGTTTGGTCTCGGTCAAGAATGAGACGGCCATGCTCACCACGTTCAATGAGGTCGACATGAAGCCAGTCATGGACCTGCGTGCCAAGCACAAGGATGCCTTCAAAGAGCAGTTTGGGGTGAGTTTAGGGTTCATGGGATTGTTCACCAAGGCCGTGACCACTGCCCTTGCCGAATTCCCTGCAATCAACGCCCAAATCGATGGGAAGGAACTCATCTATCACGACTACGCGGACGTGTGCATTGCGGTGAGCTCGCCCAAAGGCTTGATGGTGCCAGTCGTTCGAAACGCTGAGACGTTGAGCGTCGCGGAGATCGAAGCTGAAATCAAACGATTGGCCATTCGCGCCCGTGATGGAGAATTGACGGTGGATGAGATGCAGGGTGGAACGTTCACCATCACCAATGGCGGTGTTTTTGGTTCCATGCTTTCAACGCCAATCATCAACCCCCCTCAGAGCGCCATCCTTGGCATGCACAACATCGTGGAACGCCCAGTGGCTGTGAATGGCCAGGTGGAGATTCGCCCCATCATGTATGTGGCACTGAGCTACGACCACCGGATTGTGGATGGCAAGGAAAGCGTTGGCTTCTTGTACATGGTTAAGGAAATGATTGAAAACCCTGAGCGGATGTTGTTCGGTGGCAAAACCCCCACCGAAGTGCTTCTTGGGCTTTGATGACCCTCCATTCAGGGTTGACGACAAAGACAAACGGGGAGCCTGTGCGGAGCCCCGTTTGATTGTTCAAGTTGTGACGACCGACCAAAACCCAAAAGGCAGCCGTCCACCCGTTCTTTCTTCACGATTCGTGCCAACTTCGGTCAATACCGGGCCAGCGACGGATCGATGTGTTCTTGCCAGGCGAGGATCCCGCCTGTGAGGTTCACCAAGTTGGTGTAACCGTGTACATCTTCGAGTTGCCGAATTGCCTTGGCACTGCGAGCGCCCGACCGGCACTGCACCACGACGGGCACATCCTTGGGAATGCGCGTGGTGCTTTCGAGCACCGTGGCCAGAGGGATGAGGTCTCCACCCATTTCTGCGATGCCAAATTCATAGGGCTCTCGAACGTCAATCAGGACATGCTCCTTGCCGCTCTCCCGCCATGAGTGAAGTTCATGGACATCGATGGCCTCAACTTCCCGTTCTTGGGAGGCAGGCACCCCAATTCCACAAAACTGGTCGTAGTCGATGAGTTGGGTTTGGGTTGGATTCTCCCCATTGAGTGGGTTGCGAGGGTCTTTGCGAACCTTCATGGTGCGCGTGGTGAATCCCGTGGCGTCAAAGAGGAACAAGCGTCCGCTGAGCGTGTCACCCACGCCGGTGATCACCTTGATCACTTCAAGGGCCTGGAGTGAGCCGAGGATTCCTGGCAACACACCAATCACTCCTCCTTCCGCGCAGCTGGGCACGAGGCCAGGGGGGGGCGGGGATGGGAAAAGGTCGCGGTAATTGGGGCCACGCGTGCCATCTGAAAGGAGTTCATTGAACACGGAAGCTTGTCCCTCGAAGCGGTAAATGCTTGCATACACGTTCACCTTTCCTTCAAGGACGCAGGCATCATTGACCAAGTACCGCGTCGGAAAATTGTCCGTTCCGTCCGCGACCACGTCGTATTGCCTCACCAAATCTCTTGCGTTGGCGCTTGTGAATTTGGTGTTGTGAACGTCAATGGTGATGTGGGGATTGAGAGAAGCCAAGCGCTCTTTGGCAGCCATGGCTTTTGATTTCCCCACGGATTGAATCCCAAACAACACCTGACGCTGGAGGTTGCTGGCATCGACCGTATCGAAATCCACCACCCCGATTCTGCCGACCCCGGCGGCTGCGAGGTACAAGAGGAGCGGAGATCCCAATCCCCCTGAACCAATGACCAACACGCTGGCGGCCTTGAGTTTGCGCTGTCCCTCGATGTTGAATTCAGGGATGATCAGGTGCCGGCTGTAACGTTCCAGCTCTTCTTTGCTGAATTGAATTTGTTCCATGGTTGCGATGTCTGGCAGGGTTATGCTCCTCCTGCAATGGCTGGGATGATGCTCACCTCGTCGTTGGGTTGGAGTGCAGTGTCTTCGCCGTCAAGGGCATGAATGTCTTCGTCGCCTACGTACACGCGAATGAAGCTGCGAAGGCTGCCGGAATCTTCAAACAGGTGGGGTTTGAGTCCTGGATGTTGAGAGGCCAAGGCGTGAAGCAGCTCTTTCACAGATGTTGCTTCCTGGGTAAAAATGCCTTGTCCATCAGTGAATTTCCGCAATGGGGTAGGGATGATTAATTGGGCCATGTCAAGAAAAATGGATTGTTGTTGAATGTCAAAAAGTCAAAATCAAGTGGTGCGCCATGTCGTGGGCATGGAGACGATGTGTTCTTCAGCAAACTGGCGATCGGCATCGAGCTGCCAACTGCGTACATGCGAGGTTCCTTCTGGCTCAACGCTTACGATGATGTAACTGAAGAAGGGGAGGGCCACGGCGAGGTCATGCTCGCTTGGAATGGCAGGGTGCAGCGGATGGCTGTGGTATACCCCGAGCAAGGTGAGGCCCTCTCGCGCAGCATGGCGTTCAGCCTGCAAATAGTCTTTGTCGGAAATGGCAAACCGGCGGCGCTGGTCTCCTTCTTTGCTGTTGGTGACCTGCGTCGAAAGGGTAACCTGCCGAATACCCCCTGATTCGTCACCATAAAAGAACCCGCAGCATTCGTTGGGAAAAGCCGCCTCAGCATGGTCAGTCATGGCCTTCAGGGCTTTGTGGTCGATGTCAAGTGGGAGAAAACTCATGGCAGGATGCGTTCGACAACTTCACTGTACTTCGTGGCATCATCAGCCAACACGGTGACGATCACCCCCTCTTCCAATTCGTGTGCGAGTTCAACGGCTCCGGCCAGATTGGCTGCCGATGAAGGGCTGAGCAAGAGACCTTCTTCCTTGGCCGCCCGGCGAAGCATGGTGTAGCTCGCCTCGGTGGTGACCAAACGCGTCTCATCTGGCACCGTGGCGTCAAAGATTTTTGGCACACGCGCTGTTTCGAGGTGCTTCCATCCTTCAAGGCCGTGCAAGGCCGTTTCCGGCTGCAAAGCCACAAGTTGGATGTCTTGGTTGAATTCCTTGAGTCGACGCCCCGTTCCTGTGAACGTTCCCGTGGTGCCCAATCCAGCCACGAAGTGTGTGATGCGGTGGTGGGTTTCTTCCCAAAGTTCTACACCTGTGTGATGGTAATGTGCCATCCAGTTGGCATCGTTGCTGTATTGGTCGACGTAATGGTAGGTGTCAGGATGGGACTGTGCCAGCTCCCGGGCCACATCCTGGGAACCATCTGTGCTTTCGAACGGGCTTGTCAAGATGAGCTCCACACCCAGTGATTTCAAAATGTGCTTCCGTTCTTTTGAAGCGTTTTCTGGAATGCACAGCGTGACGGGAATGCCTGCCGCGGCAGCAAAAACAGCGTAAGCGATGCCGGTGTTTCCGGAGGAGGCATCCAACAGTCGACGTCCGCGAAGGGCCCCAGAGGCGACTGCATTTCGCAGGATGTTGAAGGCCGGACGCGCCTTGACACTCCCCCCAAATTGCTGCCATTCGAGTTTGGCATAAATCTCCACACCGGGCTTGGGACTCAGGTGAAGCATGGGGTGCAATGGGGTGTGCCCGACATGCCAGCGGAGCTCGTCGAGGGTTGTCAATCTTGGGTCGATGAATGGAGTCGTCATCTTGGGTTTGGGTCAAAAAAAAGAAGCCCCCGTTACGAACGAGGGCTTCTTGAGGTTACGTGATTTTTGAGTGATCATCCACGCATGCGCAAGCGGCCCCTGTCTGTCAGACAGCAGCAGCAGCAACAACACATGTTCGTGGAGAATGTCATGTTGCAAAATTGGAACAAGACACCGTATAATCCAAACGAAACACCAAAAAAGTTCGACAAAAATTTTATCTCAGCACGGAAAACCGCTCGGCATCAAGTCGGAGCAGGATGCCAAACAACAATGTGAATCCCATGAGTGATGAGCCTCCATAACTGAAAAACGGCAGGGGAATGCCAATCACTGGTGCCAGTCCAAGAACCATCCCGATGTTGACCATGAAATGCATGAACATGATGCTCGCAACAGCATAGGCGTAGATCCTTGTGAATTGGGAACGTTGTCGTTCAGCGAGAACCAAGACCCGCAGAATCAAAAGCACAAACAGACCCACCACGAGTGCACTCCCAAGGAATCCCCACTCTTCGCCCACCGTGCAGAAAATGAAGTCCGTTTCCTGCTCTGGCACAAATCCATAGGCAGTCATGGGGCCTGAGGCCCAGCCTTTGCCCACCAGCCCACCGGACCCAATGGCCGCTTTGGCGTGGCGAATGTTGTAGTCGGCGTCTGGATTGTCCACGTCAATACCCAACAACACGTGGATGCGCTCCCGTTGATGGCGTTGAAGCACCTGCTCCATGCCCCAGTGGATACCTGCCGAAAAGGCCAGACCACCGACCAAAAGGGCTGTTCCCCATCGCCGAATCCGTTTTCGATTCCGCGGCAGGGTTGCCTCGTGAACCAACCACAAGACCAAGGTTCCTAGGCTGGCAAAGGCCATCAAAAACCACCAATACCCTGAAGCCTCACCAAGCCAAGGATAGTCACTTGTTCCAGCCCCAATCAACACTGTCAGCACGCCCACTACAAGCAATCCCACACCCACCAGCAACACGTTGCCGCTGAGGCCTTCTCGGTACAGGACAAACACAAATCCGCCAAAGACCAAAACCGTCCCGGCGTCTGGTTGAAGCAGAATCAATCCCGCGGGAAGACCCAAGATGATGAGTGATTGCAGCCGGGTGGCCAACGTGTGCCATGGCCTGCCATCCCTGCTCAAAAACCATGAAATCATAAGCGCCGTGGCGGTTTTGGCAAATTCACTCGGTTGAATTCCGAAGCTGCCAACGCCAAACCACGATCGGGCGCCTCCCACCTTTTTGCCGACCACCAACACGGCCATCAGCAAGAGGAGAACCAATACGTAGTGAATGACCGAGGTGCGGATGAAGAATTCTCCTTCAACGGCCAGCAAGCCCACGAGCAAAACGGCGCAAACGGCCATCCAAATCAATTGCTTTCCCGCCTTGCCAGTCAGGTCCCAAACCACCTCGGCTTCTGCAGTGGCGCTGACCACGTTCAACCATCCCAACATCACCAAGAGCAGGACCAATCCCAGGGTGGTCCAATCGAGCTGGGCAGTGAGTCGAAGGTTTCGTGCGCTCATGGGAGCTGGGCAAATTGTGGGTCCAAGGGATACGTTGCGCCTAAGATTCGACGTTCCCTCATCTCTTGACTCACCGTTCCTGTGAGGTAACGTTCAATCAGAAGGCTGGCGATGGGTGCGGCCCATTCACCTCCAGCCCCGGCATTTTCGACGTAGACGCACAAGGCAATCTGTGGATTGTCTCTGGGCGCAAACGCCATGAACACACTGTGGTCGGCACGGGAGCCATCTTGCACGGTTCCGGTCTTTCCACAATAGGCAATCCCGGCCAATTTGGCGCGTCGACCCGTTCCCGTGGGGTCGTCGATGACCGCCTGCATGGCATCTTGAATCGGTTCGAAGTGTTCAGGAGAAATTCCCACTTCCCTGCGTTGACCCAGCCCCTCTGGCTTGCCCCTTCCTCCAACGTCCCGCACGAGGTGCGGTTCAATGTACCATCCGCGGTTCGCAACGATGGCAGCCAAGTTGGCCATGTGGAGAGGTGTTGTGAGCAATTCACCTTCTCCGATGCTGATGGAGTATATCGTTCGAAAGGTCCAATGCCTTCGTCCGTAGATGTTGTCGTAGTACGATGAATCGGGAACCAAACCCGAGCGAGTGCCCGGAAGATTCCCCCCGAGATCCGTTCCAAAGCCAAAACGTTTGATGCGATCCGTCCACCACCCCATGCCCAACCGCGCATTGTCGAATTTGTCCTGCTCGTCATGCTGGCTGAGCATGCGCCGCATCACCTCATAGAAATAGGGGTTGCAGCTGTGGACCACAGCATGTTTCAGGTCGTCGGACGTGTGGGCACCATGGCAGCCAATGATGTCCCGGTTGCACACAATGGTGGTGCGAGGCGAGATGATGCCGGCTTCGAGCGCCACGAGTCCTTGAACCATCTTGAAAATGGAGCCCGGCCTGTACGTGCCTCGCACTGCCCTGTTGTACAGGGGCTTCCAAGGGTGACTGGCCAAGCTGTCATAGGCTTGTCCCCTGCCTGTTCCCGTCAACAGGTTGCCATTGTATGAGGGCGCAGACACAAAGGCCAAAACTTCCCCAGTGCTCGGTTCAAGGGCGACCACCGCACCTCGTTTCCCTTCGAGAAGGGCCTCGGCATAGGCCTGCAACTGCGCGTCCAATGTCAACGTGAGATCGGACCCCGGAACGGGCATCGAATCCAATTCCGTCAGGGTGTTTCGAACGTTGTTCCGGACGTCCACCAGGTGGTGACGTACCCCGGGCGTGCCGCGCAATTGATGTTCAAATCGGGCTTCAAGACCGGATTTCCCGAGGTAGTCTCCGAGTTGGTATCGGTCGTCCCGGTTCAAATCCTCACGGTCAGCCTCGCGGTACTCTCCAATGATTTGGCTGGCCAGCCCTTGGACGTTTTGACGCACAGATCGTGTTCGGATCGACAGCCCTGGATACTTCCAAAGCTCGAGAGAGAGCTGGGCATATTCGCGGGAACTCAGCTGGCGAACCAGCGGTGAAGCCTTGTAGCGAGAATATCTGCTGGCCTTGTTCAGTCGCGTCACGAGTTCATCGGGATCCAAATTCAGAATACCAGCCAGCGATGTGGTGTCAACTTCTCCCAACAGCCGCGGAACAACCATCAAATCGTAACTCGGTGCATTCGTGACCATGAGTTCTCCATGACGGTCCAAACAAAGCCCTCGGGCTGGCTGGAGCGTCTCTTGTTCTTCGGTGAGCCTTTCAGCCTTGTTTTTCCAATGGCTGGTTGTGACTTGCATGGCAAAAAGCCGAAGAATGAAAATCAAACCGACACCCAGGACCATGGCTCCCAGGATTTTCTGTCTGCCCTCAAGGTCTCGCGATTTCAACTCCATGGGTAGGCATTGGGGCCGTTTCCTTTGTGGCGGTTGGGACGATTCACCAAGCCCTGAAGGAGCATGAACACCACGAGATTCAGGGAAACAGAGGCGAGTGTGTGGAACAAGGTGCGGCCCATCAAGGTCCAACCGTGTTGGAGGCCAAACAGCACAACCAAGTACAATGTGGTTGAGGACCCCGCCAACATGAGGTAGGACATCCATCCGTCTTCATGAGGATTGATGGCATGTCCGGGTCGAAATCCGTCACGTGGTTCCACCGCCGCCATGAGTGCGGGATAGGCCATGCCAAGGGTTGCAGCCGCTGCCAAGTGCATGCCGCCCGTCAGGCAAAAAAGGTCCAAGCTTGCGCCCATGAATCCAGCCACGAGCAAGTACGTCGTGGGAGGCCAACCGGAAGGCATGTTCATCAATCCGTACAGGTGAACCACAAAAATTCCGGCACCGCCCCACAACACCCCGTGTCGGAACAGCAAGACTTGGAGGATCCAAGCCCAAAACAGCTGCCAGATGTAGGGGGCCAAAGCGTTCATGGTGTGGTCGAAGGTGAGGCTTGAAGTATGAGGCTGTCGATGCGGTCTTTTCTCGGATTGGACAGGCACAATGCGTGTCGAGACGAGGGGTAGTTGGCGCCAAGCTCAATGTGGACGGTTTGGAACTCGTCGGCTTCATTTCCTGTGACATCAATCACAAGCCCGACAGGAACGTCCGCTGGAAACACACCGTCAAACCCTGTGGTCAGAACCGAATCCCCTGGAAGCACCAAATGGGCCCAGGGGATGTCCAGGACACGGGCACGTCGGACATCATCACTTTCATGGACCAAACGACCGGCAGGTCCCAACGACCCCACGCGTACGCTCCATTGTGCACCAGGATGTGTCAAGGTGAGCACCATGGCTTCATGGGCAGTTGTGTCCACCACCTTGCCTGCGGCGTGTCCCATCGAAAGCACGGCCGTTCCGGGGGAAATGCCATCTCTGCCTCCGCGGTCAAGCACCATCCAAGGGCTTTGGTTCCAGCCTGGACTCCTCAGAATCCCCGTTTCTCTCACAGACCATCGATCTCTTTGCTGCGATTTGAGGGATTCTACTTCAGCACGCAATCGCGCATTTTCAAGCATCACCTGTCGGTTGGACTCTGACAGAGAGGACCATTCTGAGAGCTGACTTCCCGCGTCGATCCAGGTCCCTGCCATGCGAATCGACCATTGAGACAGGGCTGTTCGTTGGTGGCCGTAGGTTGTAGACATCCACGCCAAGGAGAGTCCCCACATGAGCAGGAAGAGCATCCAGCGATGCACACGTGCGAGAAGGGCAACGAGGTTTCGCACGGCCCAACAATCAGTTTCGCATCAAGAACGGGAACCGGTGAATGTTCTTCAGGGCGATTGCCGTCCCTTTGGCCACGGCATGAAGCGGATCGTCGGCCACGTGCACGGGGAGTTTGGTCTTTTGCTGGATGCGCTTGTCCAAACCGCGCAACAAAGCACCTCCGCCGGCCAGATAAATCCCCGTCTTGAAGATGTCCGCAGACAATTCAGGGGGGGTGTTTTCCAACGCACTGTGGATGCTTTCTTCGATTTTGCTGATGCTCTTGTCCAGGGCGCTGGCAATTTCTGAGTACGTGACCACAATTTCTTTGGGAATGCCCGTCATCAAATCTCTGCCGTGCACGGCGTAGTCCTCGGGTGGGTTGTCCAATTCGGGCAAGGCAGAGCCCACGGCAATTTTGATTTGTTCAGCGGTGCGTTCACCAATCAAAATGTTATGCTGACGCCTCATGTATTCCTCGATGTCATGAGTGAACTCGTCTCCGGCCACGCGAATGTTGGTGTCTGTGACGATGCCTCCCAACGCAATAACCGCAATTTCAGAGGTTCCGCCACCGATGTCGACAATCATGTTTCCCATGGGTTCTTCGACGTCAATCCCGATGCCGATGGCTGCTGCCATTGGCTCGTGGATGAGGTACACCTCTTTCCCTCCGGCATGCTCCGCGCTGTCCTTGACAGCTCGTTTCTCCACGTCTGTGATTCCCGAGGGAATGCAAATGACCATGCGCAGAGAGGGGTTGAACCAGGACTTGCGTCCCGAGATGAGCTTAATCATGCCCTTGATCATCTGCTCTGCCGATTCAAAATCAGCAATCACACCGTCCTTCAGGGGGCGAATGGTCTCGATGTTTTTGTGGGTTTTGCCGTGCATTTGCTGGGCCAGACGGCCAATCGCCACCACGTTGCCCGTCATTCTGTCTTTGGCCACGATGGAAGGCTCGTCCACCACCACCTTGTCTTGATAGTAAATGATGGTGTTTGCCGTGCCTAAATCCATGGCAATCTCCTGCGTGAAAAAGTCGAACAATCCCATACCCTAAAGGTAGCGGGCCGCCCCCTACACATCGCGTCAATTCAGGCGATTGTGGGTGAATGGTTGAAAAGTTTCAGTTTCCCCACTTTCCGGTCGTCAAGGTACCCATCGTTCGCCAACAGAACCCAACAACACGTCAACTCAGAGGGCGTTCACACGCGGTGCAGGTCAATGCCTGAAATGTCTGACTCCGGTGGTGTACATGGCCAAACCTCGTTGGTTACACGCCTCAATGCTCTTGGCATCGTTGATGGAACCTCCGGGTTGAATGACGGCCACCACACCCGCGTCAGCGGCCAACTCCACACAATCGGGGAAGGGGAAAAAGGCGTCGGATGCCATGCTCGAACCACGCAGGTCAAACCCAAAGGCACGCGCTTTGTCGACAGCTTGTTTCAACGCATCCACGCGGGAGGTCTGACCCGTTCCACTCGCGAGGAGTTGTCCATGTTTGGCAAACACCACGGTGTTGGACTTGGTATGCTTGACAAGTTTCAATGCGAAGGTCAAATCCGAGGCGCATTCTGGTCGAGAAACTTCGGTTGTGCAAGACCACGATTTGGGGTCTTCCATGGCCATGTCGCGTTCCTGAACCAAATATCCATTCAGGGCGGATCGAACCGTTGCTGCTGGCAATGCGCCGGGTTGACGCTCAAGCAAGATGCGGTTCTTCTTTTGGGAAAGCACCTCCAACGCGTCGGCTTCAAAACCTGGAGCAATGACCACTTCACAGAACAATTCGTGGACGAGCTTGGCCGTTTCTGAATCCATGCGACGGTTGGCGATGAGGACCCCTCCGAAGGCGCTGGTGGGGTCGCCCGCCAACGCGTCCGTGTAGGCTTGCGCCAAGGTCGGACGCGTGGCACACCCACAGGCGTTGTTGTGCTTCAAGATGGCAAACGTCGGCTCGTCATCCACAAACTCCTCCATCAATTGAACGGCGGCATCCACGTCGAGGAGGTTGTTGTAGGACAAGGCCTTGCCGTGGAGAGGTTTGAGCAAGCCATCGAGGTTGCCGAAATAGTGGCCCGCCTGGTGCGGATTTTCTCCGTAGCGCAAGGCGCGGCTTTCGGGAACACTGAGATTCAAGGTGGATACGTCGCCACGGTCCAAACTCTCCCCGCTCAAATGGGCGTGAATCATGGTGTCGTAGTGTGAGCTCACCCGGAATCCTCGAGCGGCCAATGATTTGCGCTCTTCAAGGCTGGTGACCCCATCGCGTCGGAGGATGTCCAGCAACGTTCCGTAGTCTTCCATGGAGGGCACGATGACCACGTCGTTGAAATTCTTGGCTGCTCCTCGAATCAGGGCGATGCCCCCAATGTCAATCTTCTCTACGATGTCTTCTTCAGACGCCCCGCTCGCCACTGTGGCCTCAAAGGGATAAAGATCCACCACCACGAGGTCAATCGATGGCAGGTCAAATTCCACCAGCTGCGCTTGGTCTCCTTCATGGGACCGACGATTCAAGATGCCACCAAACACTTTGGGATGGAGGGTTTTGACGCGTCCACCGAGGATGGAAGGATAGTCTGTGATGGATTCCACGGGAACCACCTCGGCACCCATTTCCTCCAAGGCTGTTTGGGTCCCTCCGGTTGAATACAGGGTCACTCCCAAGCGCTTCAATTCGTCAACGATGGGCTCAAGGCCATCTTTGTGAAATACGGAAATGAGGGCGGATTTGATTTGGCGAGAATCAGACATGGCAATGACGAGGAGGGGTTTTTAAGAAGCCGCAAAGCTACAACGCCCTATCCGGAGTAGGCCTGTTGCGCAGTAGCTTCGTTCCATGCTTTGGCTCCGCTTGCTACGAGAGAGTTTGTCGTTTGCTTGGCAAGCGATTTGGACCAACCGCCTTCGCACGTTGCTGAGCCTGCTCGGTGTGATGGTGGGCATTTTTGTCATCAGCGCAGTCTTTACGGTGGTTGATTCCTTGGAATCGGAGCTCAGAGACACATTCAACATGTTGGACGATGATGTGTTGTTTGTCACCAAGTGGCCCTGGGCTTCTGGAGGGGATTACCCTTGGTGGAAATACGTGCAGCGGAGACCTCCCTCAGAGCGGGACATGGAACTGCTGGTGCCTCGGTTGAGTTTGGCCTCAGCCGCGATGTTCCAAACCAAGGCCTTCCTCGACGCTGAAGCTGGCAACAACAGGATGTCGGGCGTGGTTGTGGGTGGTGGTTCGCATCAATACGACCAAGTCATCAGCCTGAACATCGAACACGGCCGGTATTTCACGCCCTCGGAAAGTGCGGGTGGAAGCCCAGTGGCCATTGTTGGATATGAGATTGCCAACCAGTTGTTTGGGAAACACGATGCGGTGGGTGAGACCTTCAAAATTCGCGGAGTGCGTATCGAGATCATCGGTGTCTTGGCCCAAGAAGGCGAAAGTCTGGTTTCAACGGGCTTGGATGAATTTGCGTTGGTCCCTTCAGCATTCGCACCGCGCCTTTACGACATTCGAAACGGCGACGATGCCCAGATAGCCATCAAGGCTCGACCAGGAGTCGAGTTGGCCGCCTTGGAGGATGAGATCATTCAGCAGCTCCGGGCAGTTCGTCGCGTGAGGCCAGGGCAAGAAGATGACTTTTCCATCAACCGCATGGAAATGCTGACGAGCATCCTTGATTCGATTTTTTCGAGCTTGGCCATGGGAGGATGGTTCATTGCCATTTTCGCCATTCTTGTGGGCTGTTTTAGCATTGCCAACATCATGTTTGTCTCCGTGCGGGAACGCACAAAAATCATCGGAGTTCAAAAGGCCATTGGGGCCAAGAACTTGTTCATCCTCATCCAATTCTTGTTTGAGGCCGTGACGTTGTGCGTCTTTGGAGCGCTCATGGCGTTGGTGGCCATCCAACTCCTCGTGTGGATTGTCAACGCCGTGGATGTGGGGTTAACCCTCCAGATTCAACCTGCCCGGGTGTTGTTGGCTTTGGGTGTGGCCGTGACCTCGGGGTTGATTGCAGGCATCGCCCCGGCCCGTCAAGCCTCTCGCATGCCTCCCGTGGAGGCCATGCGAGCCCACTAAGGCTGAATCGGCATCGACCCGTTTCCTGGGTGCACTACAAATTGATTGCCAGCCCGACACGCACGGCATGCGATGGCAATTGCATGCTTTCGGTGGCCACAGCGGAGACTCGGCCTTCGTTGTCGAGAGCCAGCTGGTTCAAATCTGCCACGAGCACTTCATTTCCTCCTTGGAGCTGCTGCAGCTGTGCATAACGTGCTTGAATGAAGGTCCTTTCGCCGATTTGCAACCTCACACCCCCGGCATACCCATAGCTCAAGTTAAAATCTCGGGTGGGAACGTCTGCTTGGACATCCCGCCATGTGTCGTCCTCCAACTTGATTGTGGTACCCAGAATGGACCCTCTCACCCCTGCGAAAACTTCCACGTAGGGTTGGATTTTGGTTCGCTGAAAGAGGGTTACCCGCAGGAGATAATGAGCATGGGCCAATTGATTTCTCAGTTTCACATCGGCCTGCTGAGAGGTGTTGTTCGAGTACAGCGTGACGGTGGTGTCAAACCGTCCGATGGGCTGAAATCCCACGTCGAGACCGCCGTCGAACAGGCTTCCTCGTTCATGTTTGACCGTCGTCAAGGCAAATCCGTATCTCGGCTCGTCCAACACGGAGGCGATGTCCGCCCCGGGCACATCTGAGATGAGGTTGAACTCCACATGTCTCCATGAGCTGGGCAGAGATTTCTTGTCCTCGACCGCCGATTTTGTGTCTTGGTTGGAGGAAGTGGGGTTGTCCTTGGTGACTGATTGTGCCGCCGACAGGGAGCTGGACATGATCAGCAGGAAGCAGATGATCACATGGGAGGCGATAGCGCGCATGTTCATGACTTGTCTTGAGGGTAAGATACGTGGAATCTGTTGGAAGCGTTGAAGGACAAAAGTGATGCCAAAAGTCATTTCGTCGTCTTTCTTCATCCTCGGACCCCTACGGACCCTGAACGTCTTTTCCTTGCTTCACATTGTGTGAGTCCTCCAAAATCGTCCCATGTTTGCCATCGCTATGGCATTGATTCAAGAGAATGTTCCGCCCATTCGGGTGCTCGTCACAGGGGGGCACGGTCAACTGGGAAGCCGATTGGTGGCTGTGGGCCGCCAGCGCATTGATGTGGAGGTGGTTGGGTTGGGCCGAGCCGAGATGGATGTCCTCAACCCTTCGTCGATTTCGGCTGCTTTGGACGGTCATCAACCCCATGTGGTCATTCATGCCGCTGCCTACACCGCGGTGGATCGCGCCGAAGAAGATCAAGAGGCGGCTCACGCCCTGAATGTGGTGGCTGTTGGAAGCTTGGCTTCAGCCTGCAGGGACCGTGGGATTCGCCTGATTCACATCAGCACGGACTACGTGTTTGGTCAAGCCCCTCGACGCCCCTTGCGTCCCGAAGACCCCATTCATCCCCAAGGCGTGTATGCCCAAACCAAGGCTGATGGAGAGCGAATGGCCCTGTCGTCTGGCGCGGATGTGGCCGTGGTGAGGGTGAGCTGGTTGTACGATGGTGTGGGTCAGAATTTCATGAACACGATGCTTCGACTGGCCAAGGAGCGCGGGGCGTTGCGCGTTGTGGATGACCAGATGGGTGTCCCGACGGCAGCTCCCGTCTTGGCTTCAGGACTGCTCGATATGGCTGCGATGGGTGAGGACATGCCCACGGGGCTTTGGCATTACGCCCATGAGGGAGTCACGAGTTGGCATGGATTTGCATCAGAAATCATGGAGATTGCCGGGTTGGATGTGCCCGTAGAACCCGTTCCGACCTCGGCTTTTCCGACTGCGGCCCAACGTCCTTCGTGGAGTGTTCTTGATGGAGAGGCCCTTCGTGTTCGGATGGGATGGCCCGCCATGCACTGGAAAGAGGGACTTGAAATATGTTGGAGATTGCGGTTGAAGGCCGCGGAATGATGAACTTTGAGACGCCATGAATCACGATGACCTGCTGAACACCGTCAAGGCCCTTGCGAAGGGTTGGACGTTGCCTCCCCACGACGACAAAACCCAAGCGACGGTTCAACATTGGTTGGACCGTTGCGATGCCGACGATGCCGCGCGGGAAGCACTGATTGACGCCTTTTACACCGAATTGTCCTTCGGCACGGGGGGGATGCGAGGCAAAATGGGGCCGGGCATCAATCGGATCAATGCCACGACCATTGCGAGAGCGACTCAGGGTTTGGCCAATCACCTCAGGGCCAAGCACGGAGACGCCAAGGGGTTGCGCGTGGCCGTGGCATGCGACAGTCGCAACCAGAGCCAGGAGTTCGCGCAAATCACGGCGGAAGTTCTTGCGGCCAATGGATTTGAGGCTTGGCTCTACCCGGCCTTGCGACCCACGCCTCAGCTGTCTTGGACGGTTCGTCAACTTGGGGCCGTGGGTGGCGTGGTGATCACAGCCAGCCACAATCCCCCCATCTACAATGGCTACAAGGTGTATGCTGAGGATGGCGGTCAAGTGGTTGCTCCGGACGATCGGAATCTGGTGGAAGCGGTTCGGGCCATTCCCGTGGATGCCGTCATCGAAAGGAATTCGTCGGGAATTCATGAACTGGACGCCACATGGGATGAGGGCTACCGCGACATGCTGAAATCGTTCAGCCTGTCTTCGAATCTTCGGTCCCAGGGGTCTGACCTGCCCATCGTTTTCACGGGCCTCCACGGAACGGGTGCATTGGCCGTTCCGCCAGCCTTGGCCCATTTTGGATTTCGCTGTGTCCATGAAGTGGCTTCCCAGGCCATTCCCGATGGCAACTTTCCTACAGTGGCCAGTCCCAACCCGGAAGAAGGGCCGGCCTTGGCTGCGGCAGTGGCCCTGGCCCGCGAAGTGGGTGCGGCATTGGTCATGGGCACCGACCCTGATTCCGACCGCGTGGGCATTGCTGTCCCCGACGGCGCTGGCGACTTTGTGCTCCTCAATGGCAATGAAACCGCTGCGTTGTTGACGGATCATGTGTTGTCCAAGTGGGCTGAGGCGGGACGTTTGGACACCCCGTCATTTGTGGCCAAAACCGTTGTCACAACCACATTGCTCGAGAAAATCGCTGACCATTATGGGGTGGCGGTGCGCGAAACATTGACGGGTTTCAAGTTCATTGCGGAGGCGATTCGCCAAGAGGAGGGTTCGATGCAATACGTGGTGGGCGGAGAGGAGAGCTATGGATACCTTGTAGGAAGCGAAGTGCGTGACAAAGACGCGGTCCAGAGTTGTTGTTTGCTCGCGGAATTGGCCCATGAGTTGTCCCTGAAGGGAGAGTCCATGACCCAACGGTTGGCAGCGCTTCACGCACGTCACGGGGCCTACAAAGAGGGCTTGGTGTCCCTTGTCAAGGAAGGCCGGGAGGGAAAAGCCCAAATCGATGCCATGATGGAAGCCTACCGCAACGACACCCCGCAGACGTTGGCGGGAGAGCGCGTGGTTGAATTGAGAGACTATGCTTCGGGTGAAATCAAGAATGCAGAAGGCCTGGTGGTGGGTGCCCTGTCCCAAGCGCGCTCCAATGTGCTTCAATTCGTCACCGATGCAGGTTCACGGGTCACCGTTCGGCCTTCAGGCACGGAGCCCAAAATCAAATGCTACGCCAGCGTGTGCCGTCCTTGGAATCCAGAAGCTTCGTCTCATGAGGAGATCATGCAGGCATTGCAGAACCAGGTCCAAGCGCACTTCAAGGCTTTGGGCGTGGTCTGAAGTCAAAAGGCTTGTTTCTCTTGGTCATCCCGCTTCACAGCGAGTGATCCATGTTCATGGCGCCGTTGCCAACGGCACCGGATTCACAAGGACCTCGGGTGTTTCCCATTCTTTGATTTTGGGCGCGATCAAGGGTGCAATGCCCTCGATCGGTGCCATCAACACGCTTCCTTCTCCATGCCCGGGCATCCAGCTTCGATGGCCCACGAGGTTGTTGAGGAAATACATCACAAAGGAGGCAATGAGTGCCATTTTGGCCAGGCCAAACAAAGCACCCGCCAACTTGTTGGCCAAGCCCAAAGCCACGAGGTCCAGGACTTTCTCCAGCAGTTTGGCCAGGAGATGGACGGCCACAACCACGGCCAAAAACGTGATTGCCAGAGAGGCCATGCTCAGGGTATTCACGGACCAATTGACGTGGGGGGCGAGGGAATCTGCAGCAATGTGCGAACCTCGCGCCGCCGCCCAAATTCCGCCAATCAAACCCACCAAGGACGCAATGGAAAGCACAAGTCCTTTGACAAACCCGCGCCATGCTCCCACCAGGAGCAACAACGCAAGGGCAATGTCTGGAAGGGTCAAGGGCAAGTTTTCCATGGAACGATGGCGCATTTCATGAACTGCAAGGTAGAGCACGGACCCTTTCGCAAGGTACCTTCGCGCCATGGGACATCTTGCTTTGTCTGGGCCCGAGGGCGACTCCAAGTGGTACGTTCGAGAAGGCAGACGTAAGGATTTGAAAGCGGTGTTGGCGTTGGTTCGGGAGTTGGCCGCGTATGAGCGCGCCGCCCATGAAGTGTCCTTGACGTTGTCCCAATTGGAGAAGGATGCAGAGGCCGGTTGTTTCGCGTGGACAGTGGCTGAAGAGCGTGCAACAGGCCAAATCATTGGCATGGTACTACACCATGGACGTTACAGCACTTGGAAAGGAAAGACATGGTATGTGGAAGACCTGGTGGTCACAGAGGCATGGCGCGGACAGGGTGTGGGGAAGGCCTTGTTCGCTGCTGTGGCACAGCGCGCATGGGCAGAGGAAGCCCAGCGCTTGGAATGGCAGGTGTTGGATTGGAATGAACCAGCCATTGGGTTCTACCGACATCTCGAGGCTTCCCTCGACGGCAGTTGGCTCAATGGAAGATTGACACGCGAGGCATTGAAAAATCATCCCCTGAGGACGATCTCCCAACCATGAGTGATCCCATGACAGACACCACACCTCACGATTCTCAGGAATTCCTGCGTACGGAGACCCACAAGTTTGGTGGGGCATCCGTGAAGGATGCAGACGCCATTCGGCGCGTGGGGTCCTTGCTAACCCAAACCCTCCTTCCTGGCACTGCCGCCGTGGTCGTTGTTTCTGCCATGGGCAAGACCACCAATGCGTTGGAAGCAGTGTGGCGTGCGACGAGTGAGGACCGTCCGGCCCTGTGGGATTCGCTCAGAAATGAACATATCGAGGTGGCCCAAACCTTGGGTTTGTCAGATGCCACAACTGGGCGACTCGTGGAGGTGTTTGAGGCTGCGTGGGAAGAGGCGACATCTGTTGATGAGGGTCGATTGGATGCCGCCAACGCCGCCTACGATGCTTTCGTGGCAGCGGGCGAAATGGCAAGCACCGTCTTGGTTCACGCATGGTTGGAGTCGCTGGGTTTGGACTCGATGTGGTGGGATGTGCGACACACCTTGCAAACCGTGGGCCCTCACAAGGCGGCCCGTGTCGAGGAATCAAACTTGATGCAGGCAGGGAGTTCCCTCCGACGGGCTTTGAGACAACTCGGAAGTCGAGGTGCATCGGGAGCAGGACCTGTCATTGTGACCCAAGGATTTGTGGGACGAGACCAAACGGGAGCCACCACGACCTTGGGCAGGGAGGGGTCAGATTATAGTGCAGCCCTCTTGACGGTGGCCAGTGCTTCGGAAGGCTTGACCATCTGGAAGGATGTTCCGGGGATGATGAATGCCGATCCCAAGCGGCATTCGGATGCCGTGACCATTCCGCGTGTTGACCATGCGGAAGCCGTGGAACTGAGTTATTACGGGGCCAGCGTCATCCATCCCAGGACCATCAAGCCCCTTCGTCAGGCCGCCAAGCCCTTGTGGGTGAAGTCTTTTGTCCATCCCGAAGGTCCGGGCACCCACATCGACTCATTTCCAGGTTTGGTGCCAGACGTCCCTATGTTTATTTGGCGAGAAGATCAAGTGTGGATTGAGGTGTCGACACTCGATGGAAGTTTTTTGGCTGAAGATCACTTGAGTACCCTGTTCGACGCACTGGGTCGTGCGGGCATTCACGTGCGACTGATGCAGCAAAGCGCCACCCATTTTGGCCTGCTGACCGACCGTGATGATGTGCGCTTGACCCTGCTGCAAACCCAGGTTCATCATGCATTGGGGATGAGGGTGCGTCATGATTTGTCACTGCTGACCATCCGTCACGGACACGCGGATGTCATGGACACCTTGACCGAGGGAAGAGAGGTCGTGGTGGAGCAACGGGCAGGTGCAACATGGCGTCGCGTTTTGGGATCCTGTGGGACCTGAACGAGCGTCATTGCGAGGTCAACTGGCGGGCATGGGTTGCAAAAAAATGACCATGGGTTTGGAATTTCCAAACATTTGATTCACATTGCCCGAATCAAGGGATTGGTCTCCCTTGGTGTGGTACAAACGAATGTTTCGATGTTCGTTTGAGTTCAATGTCAAGTGGGGCGGGGCGAAAGTCCCGCCTTTTCTTTGCCAATACGGGGTGTGTAACCCTCCTCTCTCCGATCCGTTCACCCCAGCGGAGCGCATGGAGCGCGACGCAATCCCTCAGTATTCGTCTTCGTTGAAGAAAAAATCTTCTTTGGACGGGTAGTCAGGCCAAATGTCTTCGATGGTTTCGTACAACTCACCATCGTCCTCCAGCTGTTGCAAATTTTCAACAACCTCCAATGGAGCACCTGTTCTCATGGAGAAATCGATGAGCTCATCCTTGGTGGCTGGCCAAGGCGCGTCCTCCAGATAAGAGGCCAATTCTAGGGTCCAATACATGTCCTACGCGGTTTAGCGCGCAAAAATAACCGAATCTCTTTGCGAGTCAAGCAATTGCGCAATTTTGTGAGCGATCAGTGGTGCAAGGACAGGGATGGCAGCAGGGCTAGAGGGTGTGATGGCGTCAAACCGAGAAGAATCGGCTTCACTCCGCAAGACGGCCCAGCGTCATTCAAGAACGAGGATTCCAAGCAATCTCCTCGGAACCAGTTTCCACAGCCAACCATCTGGACACGATGAACAAGGCATCTGACAAACGGTTCAGGTAAGACAGCCCCAAGGGGTCCATGGGATCGACCTTGTGTAGAGCGACACATCGACGTTCAGCCCGTCGACAAACCACCCGGGCCAAATGTGCATCGGCGCAGGCCACATGGCCTCCAGGCAGCACAAAATTGCTCAATTCTGGAAGGCCTTCTTCGAGTCGATCCATCCACGCTTCGAGTTTGTCTGGTCCTGCCGGATCCAAGGCGGGCAGTTTGCCGCGCCATGCGGGGTCCGTGGTGGCGAGATGGCTTCCCAAGGTGAACAATTCGCTTTGGATGCCGAGAATGGTGGATCGGAGAGATGTTGCAACGTCATGGGTGGCGAGTCGCCCCATCCAAGCATTGAGTTCATCGACCGTGCCGTACGCCTCGATTCGAAGATCATCCTTGCCTATGCGCTCTCCTCCAAACAACCCAGTGCTTCCATCGTCCCCGGTTCGTGTGTAAATGCGCATGGTGCAAGCTACGACTGACTGAGGTTGATGCCTGCCTTGAAGGTGTACCTTTGTGCCGTTGTTTTGTCGACAACGAACCGCCATGGAGACCACAAGCACTTCGGCCAAGCAAAAGCGATATGACGATGCCTACATGCGCATGGCGCAGGAATGGGCTCAACTTTCGCATTGTCAGAGAAAACAAGTGGGCGCGTTGATTGTGAAAGATCAAATGATCATTGCTGACGGCTACAACGGTGCACCGAGCGGGTTTCCCAATGCCTGCGAAAATGATCAGGGCGAGACCCATTGGTACGTGCTTCATGCTGAGGCAAACGCCATCACCAAGCTCGCCAAGAGCAACAACAGTGCCCAGGGTGCGACGTTGTATATCACACTTTCGCCATGCCGTGAATGCGCCAAACTCATTCACCAGGCTGGCATTGTTCGCGTGGTGTACCGCGACGCATACAAGGACGAGAGCGGGCTTGACTTTTTGAAATTGGCCGGTGTAGACATTGTGCAAGTGTGATGGACATCCAATTCCTTGTTCGCGCATGAAGCATTGGCAACCTTTGGGCTTGGCCGTGGCGCTTGTCGCAGGTTTGTGGTTGGGCCGTAGATGTGGACCTGAGGGTGTGCCCGAACGGCTGATCGATTCTGGGTTTTCCTTTCATGGCAGCGTGGAATCCAGACGTTTGTTGCACGTCTTGGGTCGGATCGAGAACATGTATGTCGACTCCTTTGATCCGTCACGCCTGGTTGACGCTGCCATTGCCGCCATGTTGGATGAGCTCGATCCCCACACGGTGTATTTCTCGGGGGAGGAACTGGCTGAGATGTCGGAAAGCATGGAAGGGAATTTCGAAGGAATCGGGGTGGAATTCCTGATCCAGAAGGACACCTTGATGGTTGTGTCGGCCATCCCAGGCGGCCCCTCCGAGGCGGCGGGCATCTTGGCAGGGGACCGCATCTTGGAAGTGGACGGCAAGGCCATTTCAGGATCTGACCTGACCAACCGAAGGGTCATGGAATTGCTCAAAGGACCTCGCGGAACTTCGGTGAATTTGGGGCTCTCCCGCCGGGGTCTGTTGTCCCAGGTTCGAATCACCAGAGACCGCATTCCCATCGAGAGTGTCGTGGCTGCATTTGTCGCCGAGGAAGGTGTCGGATACATCAAGGTCATTCGATTTGCAGCAACCACTGCCATGGAATTTGAAGAGGCCATGGCTTTTGTGGCTTCCCAGGGCGCGCATTCTGTCATCGTGGATTTGCGCGGCAACGGCGGGGGATATTTGAATGCCGTGGTGGACATGGTGGAGTTGTTTCTCCGAGAAGACCAAACCATCGTCTACACCCAAGGGAACGCCTCTCCTCGCCGCGATTACACATGCCGGCGGACGGGACCCTACGTGGATTGGCCTTTGGCAGTGCTCGTCGATGAAGGTTCTGCCTCGGCGAGCGAAATTTTCGCAGGAGCGGTTCAAGACAATGACCGGGGATGGGTGGTTGGTCGTCGCACGTTTGGCAAGGGATTGGTTCAGGAGGAGTTCGCGGTTCCTGGAGATGGGGCCCTCCGTTTGACCGTGGCGCGGTTTTACACCCCCACGGGAAGGGCCATCCAAAAGCCCTATGCGACGTATGAAGATGACTTCGACGTGCGCCTGACCCGGGGAGAATTGTACCACGCCGACAGCATGCCGCTTGTGGACTCCTTGCGCTACACCACACCCATGGGCCGAGAGGTGTTTGGGGGTGGTGGGATTGCCCCTGATTTGTTTGTGCCATGGGACAGCACCGCGACCAGTGCTTGGGTTGGTGAGTGGCTTTGGACGGGCGTGTTGAGAGACGCCGTCTTTGCATGGATGGACAACCACCGCGAGTCCTTGTCTGCATGCACCCATGCGACCCACGTGGAGGCTTTGCCGGCCTGGAATCTCGTGGAAGGCGAGGTGCGGCGTCAGGCAGAGGCCCAAGGCATGTCGTGGCAGGATCCCTCGCCGGAAGAACTAGCCAAGCTTCGACACAGATTTCTCGCCCAGGTGGTTCGAACCCTTTGGGGAGAGTCTGCTTCCTATGAAATTTTGATGGCAGGAGATGCTGGTGTTGCCATGGCCCTGCACGTTCTCCTTGAGGATGAAATGGCAACGGGGAACGACCACGACGTATCTTTGGACTTGACACACAACGAATCACACAACAACCCCTGAATCATGGCTTTTGAGCTACCCCAACTTTCCTATGCCTACGACGCCTTGGAGCCGCACATTGATGCACGGACCATGGAAATCCACCACAGCAAGCATCACGCAGGGTACACCAACAACCTGAACAATGCCGTGGCCGGTACCGACATGGAAGGCAAGGACATTGAAACGTTGCTTCGGGACCACAGCGATCACGCGGGGGTTCGAAACAACGGCGGTGGTTTTTGGAACCACACGCTGTTTTGGAATTGCATGTCACCCAATGGTGGTGGCCAGCCGAGTGGGGCCTTGGGAGAAGCCATTGACCGAGATTTTGGCAGCTTCGATGCCTTCAAGGAAGAGTTTAGCAAGGCCGCAGCCACGCGCTTTGGTTCAGGTTGGGCATGGTTGTGTGTGCGCGATGGGAAGTTGGAGGTCTGCAGCAGCGCCAACCAGGATAACCCGCTGATGCCCGGTGTTGGATGCGGTGGTCACCCCATCTTGGGGTTGGACGTGTGGGAGCATGCCTACTATTTGAATTACCAAAACCGTCGCCCCGACTACATCCAAGCGTTTTTCAACGTTGTGGATTGGAACGCAGTGGGTGCGCGGTTCAACGGTTGATCCATTGACCTCTGAATGAATCAGCACGTTGTCATGGTTGCCGGGGGCACAGGCACCCGGATGCGCCAGGCAACAGCCAAGCAGTTGATCATTGTCGAGGGTCTGCCATTGATGTGGTGGACCCTTCGTCGTTTCAGGGAGGCTTTGCCGACCGCTGAGGTGACCTTGGTGTTGCACGAGGGTTTGTTTGGGTCGTTTCGCGACCTGCAGCAAACGCATGGTGAGGCAGGTGTTCACCGCATTGTGCCAGGGGGAGCAGAGAGATTTCACTCAGTGGCAGCTGGACTCGCGACTCTCCCAAACCAAGGCGTGGTTGGCATTCATGATGCGGTCCGTCCTTTCCCATCGGTGGAAACCATTCAGCGGTGTTTTGGCCTCGCTGAAGAACACGGAAGTGCCATTCCCGTGGTCCCTGTCAAAGACAGCATACGCACCTTGGACGAAGCGGGAAGTGAAGCAGTTCCGAGGGACAAGCTTCGGGCGGTCCAAACCCCTCAATGCTTTGACTTAGGCATGCTCAAGGCCGCGTTCCGGACAGAGTATCACCCATCCTTCACCGATGACGCAAGTGTCTTTGAGCACGCAGGCCATCGGGTTCACCTTTGTGAAGGTGACCCTTGGAATGTCAAGGTGACGACGCCTGAAGATTTGCTCATCGCAGCTGCGTTTGTGCGTGCTTCGATGCCACCTGAGGAGAGCATACCCACGCGTTGAGGAGCCCATCAACTTGGCCGCATTGAGCCTCCAAGGCTGGACGACGAATCCAAGGCTACGCGGTAGTCGTGAATGTTGGAACGTCGGGTAGAACCGAGGTGCTTCATGACCGACAGCAACACGCCGATTCCCGCGATGGCCCAAGCCCAATCAAACCACGCCCACGTGCTGAGGGGTTGGGGTTCCAGCCCTGTTTCAAGCCACTCTGGTCCCATGACCCATGCCGTGACCACCACCCCCGCGTTGTTGATGAAATGTCCCAGGATGGCGGGCCAGATGCTCCCACTGTACACCACCAAATACCCAAAAAGGGCACCCAAAATCATGCGAGGGAGGAATCCAAAGAACTGCATATGGATCGCACTGAAGATTGCCGCGGTCAGCCAAATTCCCAAGTGGACCTGACCCGTGGCGCGGACCATCACTGGCTGCAGGGCGCCTCGAAACAACCATTCTTCGCACAGGGCTGGAAGCAAGGCCACAGAGAAAAGCACGGCCACGCCTTCGACGGGGCTTGAAAACGTCAAAATGCGTTGCGTCAGGACCGCTGCTTGGGCTTCGAGGCTTCCTGCCCATGCGTGAAGGCTCGAGCCAGGCACCAAGGCCCATTCGTTGATCCGGTAGGTCAAATCGAGCAAAGGACTCGCGCACACCGCCACCACCGCAGCCCACAGCCACATGATTCCGTTGGGCCTCTTCATGAAAAATCCACCCAAGTGGGAGCGTCCCACCAAGGCTGCAAAAAGCCAAGCCCCCGCCAAAAATCCCACAAGCTGGTTGGCATTGTTGAGAACCAAGATGTTGGCTCGGTCCATCAAGACCTCGGGACTGGCCATGGCCATCATTCCCTCGACATTCCCTCCAGTCACCCACAACACGCCGACCACGGCTGCGGCAGCAAGCATGGACAGGGTGATGCATGCGAGCATCACCATTTGCATGGCAGGATGCATCGTTTGGAAGGCGTGGCGGATGAAACTCATGGCAGGGGCTTGTCTGCCGTAAATTTGCGGCAACTTCGACGAACGTGGCACGGATAGGTTCCATCGATTTGGGGGATTTCCCGCTTTTGCTCGCACCCATGGAGGATGTGAGTGACCCGCCTTTTCGCGCCTTGTGCAAGGAATATGGGGCCGACATGATGTACACGGAGTTCATCTCGTCTGAGGGACTCATTCGTGATGCGGCCAAAAGTGTGGCCAAGCTTGACATTTTTGAATTCGAGCGGCCCATTGGGATCCAGATTTTTGGAGCGGAAATCGAATCCATGAGAGAGGCTGCGGCCATTGCTGAACAAGCGGGACCTGACCTTGTGGACATCAATTACGGTTGCCCAGTCAAGAAGGTGGCTTGCCGTGGTGCAGGGGCGGGAATTCTCCAAGACATTCCCAAGATGGTGGCCATGACCAAGGAGATTGTCGACACCTGCTCATTGCCAGTTACCGTGAAGACGCGTCTCGGGTGGGATGAAAGTAGCAAGCACATTGTGGAAGTGGCAGAAAGACTCCAAGATGTGGGGATTCAAGCCATCAGCATCCATGGTCGTACCCGGGCCCAGATGTACAAGGGAGAGGCTGATTGGTCCCTCATCGCCGCGGTGAAGAACAACCCTCGCATGGCCATTCCAGTGTTTGGGAACGGTGACATTGACAGTCCAGAAAAGGCCTTACGCTACCGGAACACCTATGGGGTGGATGGCATCATGGTCGGCCGCGCTGCCATTGGCTCCCCGTGGTTTTTCCAACAGGTGAAGAATTATTTCGCCACCGGGGATGCCGGGCCCTTGCCGGACATGGGTGAGCGGGTTCGTGCGGTGCGCACCCACCTTCGCAGGAGCATCGAATGGAAGGGAGATCGCCTCGGGGTGGTGGAGATGAGACGTCATTATGCCAACTATTTCAGGGGATTGCCCCATTTCAAGGAGCATCGTTTGGATTTGGTAACGCTCGATGACCCAGAAGCACTCGAGGCCAAACTAGCGGACATCGCCGAATGTTTCGCGGGTTATGCTTTTGATTGAAGACCTCGCCGGGCTTGGCGTTTGATCAGGTGCCTCACCATGCCTGCGGATCCGAGCCCCCCAATGACCACCACCACCAGCAAAGTCCCCGCAACATCATGCGCAGCGAGGCGCACGGGATAGGCTGGAACGACGGATCCTTGCAATTTGAGCCACCCGTATTGGGCTTGGCCGAGGACGATCAAGGCACCGGTCCCGACTCCCACCAGACCCCCAACCACATTGATGGCCAATCCCTGCCAGGCAAATGCCGTTTGAATTGCCGAATCTGACATGCCCATGGCTCGGAGCACTTCCAGGTCGCGTTGTTTGTCCAAGAGGAGCATGGTCAGCGAAGCCATGATGTTGAAAGCGGCAACGACCAAAATGAAACTCAGAATGGCAAATGTGGCCCATTTCTCTCCTTGGTTGGTCTGGGTGATGAAGCGATGCTTTTCGCTTCTCGTTTGGACCAAGGCGTTGTCCGCTGAGGGAAGGGACGAAGAAGCCAGCGCCTGACGCACGGTTTGGGCTACCTCTTCTTCACTCCATCCTTGGGATGCACGAACCTCCCACCGGCTGACCATGCCTTCTCGATCCAGCAATTCCTGAGCTGTTGACAACGGCACAAGGGCATACCGCGTGTCCAATTCAGCATTGATGGAAAAAGTGCCGCATGCGCCCAGGGGAAGGGTTCGGAAAGCGCGTTCTCGGTGACGTGCGAGACGTTTTCCCCGAATGGGAGCCGACAAGGAGATGATCGGGGGCGCGACACTGTCAGCGCGCAGTGAGAGTTCGGATCTCACCCCTAACCCCAAACACGCACATGTCTGGGTCGAATCATCCACGCGGTAGGCCCCTTCCACCAAGGACCTCTGAATGCCTGACACCTCACGGTATGCGCCATCCACCCCCAACAGAGTGGCCACGCGAACAGATTCGTTGGCACGAATCACACATTCATCTTCCACCACTGCCGCCCAAGCCTCCACCCCTGGAAGTCCCTCCAAAACGCCTTCGAGTTCTTCGGGCAAGACAGCACCGGTTTGCGGAAGAATGGCCACTTCCGCGTCAAGGGTGCCAAAGAGGGTTTGGACCAAATCTTCGATCCCATTGAACGCGGACAAAATGGCAATCATGGCTGCGGCCACTGCGGCAATGACCACCACAGAGATGCTCGAAATCAGGTGAACCAGCGTGCCCGTCCGTCTCTTGACAAGGTACCGCAGGGCCAGACGAACGGGCAATTTCATCGCGAATGGATCAGCTTCGAAGGGCCCGATCCACGGCGTCTACATGGTCGAGGCTGTCGTCGAGGTAGAAATTCAATTCTGGCACGCGGCGAAGCTGTTTGCCCACCTTTCCGCCAAGGGCTTTTCTCACACGCCAATTTTCAGCTTCGACCGTTTTCAAGGCAGCTTGCAAATCTTGAACCCCCATGAAACTCAGGTACACCTTTGCCAATCCCAAATCGGGACCAATCCTGACTTGGGTGACCGTGATGAACATGCCTGAAAACCATGCGTTGGACTCCCGCTGGAACAGGATGCTCAGCTCGCGCTTCAACAGTTCTGCCACGCGTTCTTGTCGGATCGTCGCCATGTCTCGAAGGTAGGGCTTCTGAAGGCATCCGCCGATGATTCCCGGCGAATCACATGCCTCAGTACAGAAAGTTGTTGTAGGGATAGCGCTTGATGTGAAGGTCCTTCACCGTAGCGTACAGCAGGGCGCGGAATTCTTCCAAGCCTTCCTTGGTCTTGGCAGACATGAAAAAGACATGTTGCCCCAAGGCTTCGTGGCGCTCGCGCAATCCCCGAATCAGATCCTCCCTGGATCGTTCTCCTTCGGGGTCTTTCAGGGCATCGATTTTGTTGAACAACAGCAACACGGGCTTGCTGTCACTTCCGATGTCTGCCAAGGTGCGATCGACGACAGCCATGTGGTCTTCACATTGAGGATGGCTCACGTCGACGACGTGAATCAGCAGATCGCTTTCACGCGTTTCATCCAAGGTGCTTTTGAAAGACTCGATGAGTTGGGTGGGCAGTTTGCGGATGAATCCTACGGTGTCGCTCAACAGGAATGGCAGGTTGTCGATGACCACTTTTCTGACCGTGGTGTCCAGCGTGGCAAACAGTTTGTTTTCCGCGAACACATCGCTTTTGGACAACAACGTCATCAGCGTGCTCTTCCCGACATTGGTGTATCCCACAAAAGCCACGCGGATCATTTCTCCGCGGTTTTTTCGCTGGGTAGCCATTTGTTTGTCAATTCCTTCGAGGTGCTTTCGAAGCAACGCGATGCGATCGCGAATCACGCGACGGTCTGTTTCAATCTCTTTTTCTCCAGGACCCTTCATACCGATTCCACCCTTTTGTTTTTGGAGGTGCGTCCACATGTTGGTCAAACGTGGCAGCAGGTACTGGTACTGCGCCAATTCGACCTGCGTCTTGGCATGGGCAGTGGCCGCACGTTGCGCAAAAATGTCCAAGATGAGGTGGGTCCGATCGAGGATTTTCCGCTCTGGAATTTCTTTCTCGATGTTCCTCAATTGGATGGGACTCAACTCGTCGTCAAACACCACCATGTCGATGTTTTCTTCTTCGACGTATTCCTTGATCTCCTGGAGTTTTCCCGAACCAATGAAAGTGCGAACGTCAGGCTTGTCCAAAGTTTGGATGAAGACATGCTTTGGCTCAGCCGAGGCTGTCTCGACCAAAAAGGCCAATTCGTCGAGGTACTCTTCGAGTTGTTCACGCCGTTGGTGGCGCGTGGCAAGGCCCACGAGAATGCACGTCTCCTGCGGTTTGGCGGTGGAAAGTGGTGTTCGTTTGGCCATGGCTCAATGTCGAAAAGTCTCGATGTAGTTCGCGATTCCTTGAATCGTGGCCGCGTCTAGCATGTCCTTGTGGGGAGGCATGGTTCCCTTGCCATAGGTGATGATGGCAATTCGTTCCTCCAAACCCAGGGTGCTTTCACGAAGGTCGCCAGCCGTCAGAAGCACGGGTTCACCTTGTTCGCCGTGACACATGGCGCACTTCATCATGTATTGGCGTTGGGCATCAGCCTTTCCAACTCCGGTGTGAGGGGCTGTAGAGGGTTGTGCCATGTCTCCGCAGGATGAACCCCACAGGACTGCCAACAAGAGCAGCCCTCCATTCCTGGCTTTCATCAAGACAGGGTTAGAACCAACCGACTTGCTCGAATCCTTGCCGGAATGGCCACGGAATGGCGGCGAGGATCAAGACCAAAGCAAGCCCGAAGTACATGGCTTGCTTTCGATGTTTGGTCGCGTCGTCCGCGGCTCGCTTGCTCAAGCTGTATCCGAGCGTGCCCAATACGATGGCCAATACCATCAGGGATCCATGCTCTACAGCGAAAAACCGTGTGTAGCTGTTGGACATGGTGCCTTCCGCTTTGAGCATGCCAATCCATCCTCGCGTCATGTACACCATCAGGCCCACGAGCAACTGAATGTGTAGGGTAATCATGGTGAACAACCCGAGCTTTCGCTGGCCCTCGGAAAATGGCGTGTTTCCGCGCCAACCGGACACGGAGCGAACAACTGTGAGCACGAGCAACACCAGGGCAACCCAGCGCAAGCCGCTGTGCATGTGCAAGAATCCTGTGATCATGTGGCGAAGTTACACCACACCTTGGTCAAGCATGGAATCGGCCACCTTCACAAATCCTGCAATGTTGGCTCCTCGCACATAATCCACCGATCCGTCGGCTTGCGTGCCGTATGCCACACATTGGCCATGGATGTTTTTCATGATGCCGTGGAGTTTGGCATCCACCTCCTCACGCGTCCAGTTGTAGCGGAGAGAGTTTTGGGACATTTCGAGGCCAGAGGTGGCCACGCCGCCTGCGTTGGATGCCTTTCCTGGGGCAAACAAAATGCCCGCATTGTGGAATGCGGCGATGGCCTCTGGTGTGCTCGGCATGTTGGCACCTTCCGCCACACACGAGCATCCATTGGCCAACAAGGTTGCTGCATCCTCTCCGTTCAGCTCATTTTGGGTGGCACATGGCAAGGCGACATCTACCGAAACACCCCATGGACGAGAGCCTTCAAGGAAGGAGGCAGAGCTGTATGCAGATGCGTATTCCTTGATTCTTCCGCGCACCACATTCTTCAAGTTCATGATGTAGGCCAACTTCTCGGCATCGATGCCTTCGGGGTCGTGAATCGTGCCCTGAGAGTCAGACATGGTGACAACCTTGGCACCGAGTTGGAGGCATTTTTCGACAGCGAACTGGGCCACGTTGCCAGAACCGGACACAGCCACGGTTTTGCCCTTCATGTTGTCCCCTTTGTGGTTCAGCATTTCTTCGGCAAAGTATACGCAGCCATACCCGGTGGCTTCTGGACGAATCAACGATCCGCCCCAATTCAGACCTTTCCCCGTCAGCACACCTGTGAATTCATTCCGGATGCGCTTGTATTGACCAAACATGTATCCAATCTCTCGTCCTCCCACGCCAATGTCACCGGCAGGTACATCCGTGTTGGCTCCAATGTGGCGAGACAGTTCTGTCATGAAACTTTGACAGAAGCGCATGACTTCGTTGTCACTCTTGCCCTTGGGGTCAAAATCAGATCCGCCCTTGCCTCCGCCCATCGGAAGGGTGGTCAGCGAGTTTTTGAAAATCTGCTCAAATCCCAGAAACTTCAGGATACTTAGGTTCACGGTGGGGTGGAAGCGCAGTCCCCCCTTGTAGGGTCCGATGGCGCTGTTGAATTCAATGCGGTAGCCGCGATTCACCTGCACATTGCCAGCATCGTCGGTCCACGGAACGCGGAACATGATGACGCGTTCCGGCTCGACAATGCGCTCCAAAACTTTGGCATTCTTGTACTTGGGATTGGCTTCCATGAAGGGAACGATGGCCTCTGCCACTTCCTCCACAGCTTGCAAAAATTCGGGTTCGTTGGGGTTGCTTGCTGCAACGCGGTCCATAAACGCCTTGATGGCGGCGCTGTGATCTGAATTCATCGACGTATGTATTGACGTTCGAGGGACGAATGTACGTCAGAGGCAGGGGGTTCGACCTCCATCAACCGGCAAATTGATACCGGAGATATACCCAGCCGCTGGTGAACAAAGAAAAGCGATGGCGTAGCCGACTTCTTCGGCAGTTCCTACCCTTCCTGCCGGGACCTGGGCTGCCATGTTTGCCAGGATGTTTTCCGGCGTGGTCCCTGCTGCGGACGCCTTGACTTCAGCCAAGTTGGTCAGTCGGGCTGTGAGGGTTGCTCCTGGCAGTACGTTGTTCACGGTGATGCCGTGAGCTCCGACCTCATTGGCCCACGTTTTGGCCCAATTGGCCACGGCACCTCGGACCGTGTTGGACACTCCCAACCCATTCAAAGGCGCCTTGACGGAAGTGCTGATGACATTGACAATCCGACCCCACTGGGCGCGTTTCATGCCTGGGAACACGCCTTGGGCCAAGATTTGGTTGTTGACCAGGTGCTGGCGAAATGTGTTTTCAAAAGCCTCCATCGAGGCCTCGGTGATGGGTCCTCCCGCGGGCCCACCGCTGTTGTTCACCAGCACGTGAATGTCTCCCGATGACAGGACGAGGTCGAGGGCGCGCGTGACCTGATGTGGATCGTGAAAATCAGCCAGGACAAACGAGTGTCCAGAACCAGGGAGCGTTTGCAACGCATCTTGAAGTCGTTCTTCATTCCGTGCCATCAAGGTGACTTCGGCACCCAATGTGGCCAGTTGCTGGGCGGCGGCCAGTCCAATGCCTTGTGATGCCCCGCATACGAGGGCCCGACGACCTTCGAGTCCGAGCGGCATTCCCAAAATGTCCTTCATGGTGTCAAAGGTAGTCCAGGCCTATTTTGGTCCCATGAAGCGATTGGAGCATGTAGGCATCGCGGTCGAAGATCTCGACCAGGCGGAAACCATCTTTGCAGATGTGTTGGGCGTGGCACCCTACAAACGGGAAGCCGTTGAAGATGAAGGGGTGATGACCTCGTTCTTTCAAACGGGGGATTCCAAGGTGGAATTGCTTGCCTCGATTCATCCGGATGGACCCATTGCGAGGCACCTGGAGCGCCGTGGCCCCGGCTTGCATCATCTGGCCTTTTTGGTGGAGAATCTCGAAGCGGAAATCAGCCGACTCACCGGCCAGGGTTATCGCGTGATTTCGGGTCCCAAGGGAGGAGCGGACGGGAAACGCATCGCCTTTCTTCATCCCGGAGACACGGCCAAAGTGCTGGTGGAGTTGTGCGAGGACATGCCCTGACAGGGAGGACATGCCCTGACAGGGAGGACATGCCCTGACAGGATGTCTTTCAGGAGGCGGAATGCAAGTCCGCATGCACGGACCCAACAACGGAGCTCACCAATCGTCCTCCTCGGCACGCTGTTCCAAGGCCTTTTTGAGCCCTTTGTGTTTGGCCTTGGTGGTTCCCTTCATCTTGGGATCCCACAAGGTTTTGGACGAAGTGCTTCTCGTAGGCGCGGCACATCCACCTTCGGGCTTGCGTCGATACATGTCGGCATGCACGGAGACGCGCCATGGGCGATAGCTTCCTTGCATCCAATCCAAACCCGCAACTCCTGCTTGGAGAGGTCGGAATGGTTCTGTGGTGGGAGCTTTGCCGAGCTGAAGGGCCTCTGTCGATAGGGTCAAACGCACCATTCGCCCACGCCAAATTTTGACCCCAGCACCCACGCCGAGGGTCCAAGCCACATGCCACACCGGGAGTTGCGCAGGGCTGAACATCATGGCGTCTTGTGAGGGCTCGCTTTGGGTCAAGTGGTAGGCCCCACGAAGTCCCGTTTGGAATTCCACAAAGCCATCAGGGCCTGTGGATTTGCCGCGCATCGCTTGGATGTTCCAAGCCAATCCGGCCGCCTGCGCGGACCGTCGAATGTCCGTGAAGGCCAGTGTGCTGTCTTGAGGAGCGTTGAGGGCCCCTTCCCAAGTTTTGAACAAACCCACAAACATTTCGTCGTTGCGACGCAGGAAGATTTCCAAACCAGCCACGACGCGATCGGCCCACAGTGCGTCCTCGCGAAGCCATAGATGTCCCATTCCGAGGTGCGCACCCATCCGAGGTTGCGCCCGCCACAGGCCGTCATGCAAGGTGTCGAGCAGGGGGACTTCGTCAGTTCCTCGGTTCACCACCCAACTCGAGTTCCAAGAGGAAGGCAATCCCATCACATGGTCTGTGCCGATGTGATAAGTCCAAGCCGCAGGCCTGTACGCCCGCCTCGTGCTTTCAAACGGGTCATCCCACACCCCTTGTCCTTCCATGGCCATTCCTGCGAAGCCCAAAACCAAGCAGAGTAGGGCCCTCGGAATGCTTTGGATTGCGTGCAGGGGAGTCATCATGGTCAATCGCCGGGGTGAAGTTGGGAGAGAACCTCTTCCATCCACGCATCATCTCTGAAATGGTTCCACCGCTCCGGTTGTGCCAAAACGCCCTCCATGATTTTTTGTTGTCTTTTCCCTCTCTCGAGTGCTTCGTGGTAGGGAGTGTGGCTGAAAGTCACGAGGGAATACAACGGAAGCCATTTGTCGGGATGCTTTCGCTGCAAGCGGCCCTCAAGGGCTTTTTGTTGCAAAAACTGAGGGTCTCCAGTGAGGTCTCGCATTTCAATGTAATTCTGCAAGGCCAATTCCAAAATGGCATCCCCCGCAGGTTTCCGCAGGGCGGTGTATCGCTGGAGGGTTTGGTCCCAAGACGCGGATCCGGCATCGAGATTCTCCAACAGCTCATCCAAGACAGAACAGTCCTCCATTCCGCTGTTCATGCCCTGCCCGTAAAACGGCACAATGGCGTGTGCGGCATCCCCCATCAGGGCAACCCGTCCTCCGTCGTTCCAAGGGAAACAACGCGTCATGACCAAAGAAGACACGGGGTGGGCGTTCCAATCCTCGAGCAGGTTGGGAAGCAATGGCAACACATCGGGAAAATGCTTCTCAAAGAAGGCCATCACCTTGTCATCGTCCGTCAAAGCATCGAGTCCATGCTCACCCTCGTAGGGCCCAAACAACGTGCACGTAAATGTCTTGTCCGGGTTGGGAAGGGCCATGAGCATGAAGGTGCCTCTAGGCCAAATGTGCAAGCCATCCTCCTCCATTTGGAAGCCTCCGTCGGGACCGGGAAGCATGGGAATCTCCTTGTAGCCATGGGGCAAGTACGTCTGTTCAAAGTTGAAGCGGTCTTGCCGGGTCATTTGCCCTCGGATGGCACTGAATGCGCCATCGGTACCAAACACCCTCTCAAACACGGGGTGCGCTGGGCGTTCCTCGTGCTCGAGGTGAAGGGCCACACCATGGCTTTCATGGGTGTAACCTTCGCATCTGTGGTTGAAGTGAACGCTCACGCCCGGCATCGCTTCGGCAGCTTCGAGCAGGATGCGATTCAATCCCCCGCGAGAGACCGAATAGATGCACTGGCCTTCGAGGCCATAGGGTTGAAAGGTTCGCGTGCCGTCGACAGCGTGCATTCGGCGGCCGTGGATGGGAAGGGCGATGGTGCGAACCGCCTCAGCCACTCCCGCTTGTTCCAGTGCTTTCCAACCACGGTCACTCAAGGCCAAATTGATGCTTCGTCCACCATGAATTGGGCCCACACGCGGGTCGGACCTGCGTTCGTAGATGGAGACCTCGTATCCTCGATTGGCCAGCATTTTGGCCCACAAACTCCCCACGAGACCTGCCCCGACTACCGCGACTTTAGCCATGGATTCCCGTGGCTGAGGCCAAAGCCTGGTTCAAATCGTCAATCAAATCTTCCACGTCCTCTACACCCACACTCAATCGAATCAATCCGTCCGTGACACCTGTCTTTTCACGAACTTCCTTGGGGATGCTCGCATGGGTCATGGTGGCGGGATGTCCAATCAAACTTTCCACCCCACCGAGCGATTCAGCCAAGGTGAACAAGCGCGTGGTTGCGACCAGTTTTTTGGCCATGTCGAGGTTGTTGTCTCGCAATGTGAAAGAGACCATGCCACCAAATCCATGCATTTGACGTGCCGCCACCTCATGTCCAGGATGGGAAGGAAACCCGGGCCAATGCACCTTGGCGATGGCTGGATGTTGTGTGAGGTGGTGGGCAATGCGTGCACCGTTGTCACAGTGTCGTTGCATGCGAAGGTGCAGGGTTTTCAGACCGCGCAGGACCAAAAAGCAGTCCATGGGTCCAGGCACCGCTCCACAGGAATTTTGCAGCGTGCGCAGTTGGTCGGCCCAATGTTCGTCGCTGGTGACCAGGCAACCCATGACCACATCGGAGTGACCGCCGAGGTATTTGGTTGCGCTGTGCATGACCATGTCCGCACCGAGATTGAGCGGATTTTGGAGCATGGGCGAGGCGAAGGTGTTGTCCACCACCACGCGAGCCCCACTGCCCCGGACAGCGTCAGCCACCGCTGCGATGTCCGTGATTTGCATCATGGGGTTGGTCGGGGTCTCAACCCACACGAGGCGAGTTTGGGCATTCAATGCGCTTCGCAGGGCATCGAGGTCCGACAGGTTGACAAAGTGAAAAACGATGCCGTAGTGCGCAAACACGGTGGTGAACAAGCGGTAGCTTCCACCATAAAGGTCGTTGGTGCTGATGACTTCGTCTCCCGGTTTCAGGGTCTTCAACACGGTGTCCATCGCCGCCAATCCGGAAGCAAAGGCCAAACCATGGGCTCCGTGCTCGAGTGCTGCAAAGGCGGATTCGAGCGCAGTACGGGTGGGGTTGTGAGTTCGAGAATATTCGTATCCCTTGTGGTTGCCAACGCCTTCTTGGACATAGGTCGAGGTCATGTACACAGGGGTCATGATGGCGCCTGTGGAGGGATCGGGTTCAACGCCGGCGTGCACGGCAAGGGTGCCTCGGCCTGTGGTTTTGGAGTGGTCACTCATGGGCTTCGAAGTTACGGGAGGACCGATGATTTGGGGCTGAGGTTTGTGCTACCCAAAATGGCATCAACACCGCCCCTACCAACAAGTAGATGTGGTAGGTTAACCATCGCCACAAGAGCACAATGGCCGTCCATGCTGCAGGAGCAAGCACGCAAGGCATCAGGTCTTGCATGAAGGCAGGCAACGCGAATTCAGCCAACCCGGCAGATCCTGGGGTTGGACTGATCATCAGGACGGTCCACATGGCCAGTTGTCTCGCCCAAACAGCAGCATGAGACAACCCTTCAGCGGCCTGACCTCCCATGGCGTCGACCAAGGGTTCGACAACGGCCAACAAGAGAACATGCAGGGTTGCAAACCGGGCCGTCCAACTGGCGACGGTTGCCAAGGAGGCCAATCCCCACGACAACGTAGGCATGGACCGAAGGGACCTCGATGCTTCCAGCAGATCGTTGGCAAGAGAGGCAATCCGGTCCTTCCAACGCATCAGCACCTTCCGGGAGGAGAGCCCAAGCAACGTTTGATTCACACCACGTGGATTGAGCAACAACGCACATGCCAAAAACACCGCCAACCCCAGCATGAACCCACACCCTCCGGCAAACACAGCTCCCAAGGATCCTTCAATCCAAGGGGCCGCCTGTGGCAAAAAGGCCCCGGTTCCAGCCACAAGAGCCACACCCAAAACGGCCAGGATGAAGAACATCTCGTCGAGCATCGCCGTGGCCATGACAGTGGCCAAACTGCGGCCCCACGTCAAGCCATTCCGATGCAAGATGAAAGCGGCCACAGCACTGCCCCCAACCACTGATGGGGTCAAAGCGGATGCCAACTCCCACAACAGAATGCTCGAAGCCGTGCGTTTCTTCCCCAAGTGTCCTTGTGTGAGCACCCCAAGCCTGACCATGTATCCGACATCGCGCACAACCACGGCAAGACAGGCCACCCCCACCCATTCCCATGCGACATCGACGTTGACAAGGGCTTGCCATGTCGAACCCTGGATTCCTCCGACCAACGCCACGCCAACAGCAGCGATGACGCTCGCGGCGACAACCCACCAGAGCCTGCGTGCTGTGAACAGGTTGGTCGCTGCGGTTTGACTTCTTTCTCTGGCACCGGAGCCATGGTCGGGGCCTGGAGATGATCCCGGTGAGGAAGAAGGAGGAGATGCGAACGCCATGGTTCACAAGGTAGCAAGGTCACGCGTAGACCTCCGTGCCTTCTGTGCAGTTGGTGCACATCGGGACATCGGAACGACCTGTGAAAATTTGTCGGCGGAAGGCATCGTAAGGGGCGCCATGCCAAACCTCAGCCATGGATTGCATGGACAAGTTGCCCATGACGTGTTCCGCATCCTTGTCAAAACAGCACGGGACCACCTTGCCATCCCAAGTGACCACTGCGCCTTGCCACATGCGCCAACATTCGTCCTTCATGGGGTTCCGAAGGACCCAAGAGCCCGAACGGGGATCTCGGTCGTAGCGACGCAAGTTGGGGTCTTTGGTGAGAAGTGGATGCCCATCTTTGGGGTCATCAAGCTGCGCAGTTTTTATGACAACTTCGTCCACACCCAACGCCGAAGCTTGGGCGTGAAGTTCCTTGACCTCGTGTTCATTGGGACCTACCACCAAAAACTGCCAAACCACGTGGGGGCCACGTCCGAGCCGCCGTTTGGTCTCCACCATCGTGCGCGTGCCCTCTAGAACCTTGTGCAGCTGTCCACCCACGCGATATGCCTCATAGGTCTGCTGTGTCAGGCCATCGACCGACACGATGAGCCTTTTCAGCCCAGATTCAATCAATTCTTCACACCTTGAAGAAGTCAGATGATGTGCATTGGTGGAGGTGGAGGAATAGATTCCGTGGCGTGTGCACGCCTCAATCAGTTGTGCCAACCCGGTGTTGAGCAGGGGCTCTCCCTGGAAATACAGGTTGACATAGGCCAGCCATGGGGCCAAATCATCGATCCATGGCGTGGCATGTTGGGTCGTGAGCATGCCTGTGGGTCGGGTGAAGGATCGCAGCCCGCTGGGGCACTCCGGACAACGGAGGTTGCACGATGTGGTGGGTTCAATGGACAAACTCATGGGCATCACGCCCGCAGGCATCAAGGCCTTGCCATCGATGGGACCATGTTTGCGCAACCGGACGTAGGCCCGTTGTAGCTTCCAGGCATTCCGGGCGCGTGTTGGCGTCAAGCTCGCCAACCTCCGGATTCTGTCCAGTGCCAAGTTCCCATAACCCATGGGGCAAAGGTACGTTGGCGCTACCTTCGTCTCCATGATTCGCATCGGAAGCACGCTTTTGAGTGAGGACCTGTTTGAGGAGTTCTTCACCTGCAATTTAGGAGCGTGCAAAGGCGCATGTTGTGTGGAAGGAGAAAGCGGCGCTCCCTTGACCGTGGCAGAGGCAGGCAAACTTGAGGAAGTGTGGGAGGACGTTGCGCCTTTGCTGCCGGAAGCGGGAAGGAAGGCCGTTGAGAGCCAAGGCTTTTCTGTCTTGGATGAGGATGGGGATTTGGTGACACCCTTGGTGGAGGGGCGCGAATGTGCATTCACAGTGTTTGACGCCAACGGCACGGCCAAATGCGGTTTGGAACAGGCCTACTTGCAAGGGGCCACCGACTGGAGAAAGCCATTGAGTTGTCACCTGTATCCCATCCGCGTCAAAGAGTTGATTGATTTCACGGCCTTGAATTATCACCGATGGCCCATTTGTGACGCGGCAAAGGCCTGCGGCCAATCCACCAAACTCTCGGTCCTCGATTTTTGCAAGGATGCCTTGATTCGAAAGTTTGGTGAATCGTGGTATGCCGAAGCCCAAGAAGTCCAAAGCGCATGGAGAGCCTCTCAAGACAAGTCATGACGTTCCGTGTCGCCTTGTCCCTTGTGATTGTCATCCTGGGATTGTGCGGTCTTGCCATGCCTTCCCTGGCCTTGGGCCAGGGCATGCCGTTGGACGATTGGCAGAAGAACCATCACGTGGTGATTCTGGGGGTGGATTCGGACGTTGTGTACCTCGGGAAAACGAGGGGGGACCAAACCTTGGCCCAAGCCATGCGCGCCAACTGGGAAGTGGGAACAGTGTCAAGGCTGGCTTCAACTGGAGATGCCCTCGTGATGCCCGACGCCCTGGTTCCCATTCAGGATCCGGCATGGGCAGCGCTTGGAAAACTTCAACACGTGGCGATTCATGCGCGGTTGGGCTTGGCTGTTTTGAGCGCTTCGAGGCCAGGAGGCCGAGGGGATTTGGACTTGTTCATGTCCCACCGAATGACCCAACGCAAGGTTGGAGTCTCAGGGGGCGTGGAGGTGAGCTGGTCTTCTCCTCAGCCCCTCGATGGCCTGAACACCACCGGAGACGAGGTGTTTCCGCGTTGGGAAGGCCGAGATGTTGTTTTTGCGAGCAACGGCAGGTCGACGGACGAGGTGGAAGGAGGATCGTTCAGCCTCTACCGTTCCGAAGGCCGGCACCAATGGTTGAGGGCCGAGGCCATTCAGGGTCCATGGAACCTTGAAGACGACCAAACGTCGGTGGCGGAATGTGTGCCGGGCACCCTCGGTTTGTCCCAGCGCTTGCAGGGAAGCCCGCACGTTCAATTGACATGGAAGGCCGAGGCCTCTCGGCGGGAAGTGTTGGGTGAGGGGTGGACCATGTGTGTTCGGGACCCGCTCACGTTGGAGCCGCTTCATGGAAACTTGGAGGTGCGCGATTCCAAAACGCGGCGTGTGTGTGGGCGCTGGACCGTCCATGGGTGTGCAGATGTCTCCCAACTTGACCCGACCCAACCATGGGTTGTGCGTTGGAATGCTGATGAATTGATCGAAGCTGAATGGGTTTTGGTTTCCCCAGATGGCCGGATCATCCGGCGGCATCTCTTGCGAGATGATTTGGGTTGGTCCTTCACCATGTTGCCCTTGGACGCCGTGGAAGCCATGAAGCAGGGGGCACTGCAAGATGCGAGTTTTTGGCCTTGGCTGGAGGTGCAACTGGTTCACTTCGATCTGGGAAGTTCCAATCCACAACCTGCGTCGTTGCGAGCCTTCCAAAGTTGGGTGAATGAATCCACGTCATTCACCCATCACGAAGCAGGTCGCTGGTTGGTGATGGGGCATGCGGACCAATCCGGACCGGAATCTGTCAATGCGTCACTGAGTGAGGCCCGCGCCCAAGTCATTGCACAGGAGCTCCTTCTCCTCTTCCCCGACGCCAAGATGGTGACCTCTGGTGCAGGGAGCACTCTCCCTGTGGGGAATGATCCAGCCCAAAACAGACGCGTCGAGGTGCGTTGGGTCCCCAACGTGAAGTAATTTCGCGCCATGCTCATCAACGTCATGCGTGCGAAGCTGCACCGTTTGACCGTCACCCAGGCGGACCTTAATTACATCGGCAGCATCACCTTGGATCCCGACCTCATCGAAGCGGCGGGTCTTGTGGAGGGAGAGCGCGTTCAAATTGTCAACATCAACAATGGTGAACGTCTGGAAACCTATGTGATTACCGGAGAACGCGGAAGCGGTCAAGTGTGTCTCAATGGTCCAGCGGCCCGAAAGGTGCAACCCGGGGACATTGTCATTGTCATCGCCTATGCCATGATGACCGTGGAAGAGGCCCAGGGGTACACCCCAAGGCTCGTGTTCCCGGACACGGCGACCAACCGTTTGACATGACCTTTCGGAAGATTCTGACCACCCTCGTTTTTTTTGGCATCGGCGCAGGCCTGTTCTGGCTGGCCATGTCAGGGGTGGAGGATCGGGATGGCATGATGCGCGACATGCGCTCCGCACAGGGCTGGGGGATTGGAGCATCGTTTGTCATGGGTTACCTGGCCATCGTGTCTCGCGGTCTGCGCTGGAAACTCTTGCTGTCACCGATGGGGCACAACCCATCTGCCTCTCGCTCCGTGCATGCAGTGGCTTTTTCCTACCTGGCCAACGCCTTGGTTCCAAGGTCTGGGGAGGTGGCGAGGTGCGCTGCACTCAACCAAACCGATGACATCCCCGTGGATCATTTGTTGGGCACGGTCATCACGGAGCGCGTGGTCGATTTTGTGATGCTGTTCGGATTGGTAGGCTTTGCCCTTCTCACCAATTTGGACGCCTTTGTGGAGCTCATGTCTCAAGCCAATCTTCCGGCACTTCCTTCCCTTGTGGGGTTGGGTTTGTTGGGTGTCTTGGGTGTGGCTGCCTTGTGGTGGATTTCTCAGCAGCGAGGCCAAACAGGATGGCTGGGCAAGGTCGCGACCTTTCTTCAAGGAATCGGTTCGGGCATTCAAAGTGTCATGGCCATGGAACGTCGTGGCCTGTTTGTCGCCCACACCCTGTTCATTTGGGGGATGTACTTTCTCATGTCTTACGTCCTGTTCAAGGCCATTCCAGCAGTGAGCCACATCAGCATGACCGATGCTGTGCTGGTGATGGTGGCAGGGGGTTTTGGCATGGTGCTTCCCGCCCCAGGGGGGATTGGTTCCTACCATTGGGCTGTGTCCCTTGGGTTCGCAGCAGTGGGGATGGTGGGAGACATTGGTTTGGCGGTGGCCAATGTGGTGTGGCTCACCCAAACAGCGATGATCCTCCTGACTGGCGGCTTGGGCTACCTGATGTTGTTTCTCCATCGACTTCGCCATGGCTGAAAGCATGATTCGATTTGACCTCCGAGAGGCAAGCAAGGCGGTGGAAGGATGGCGCGCTGCGGGGGGCAAGGTTGTGTTGACCAACGGTGTATTCGATGTGCTTCATGTGGGGCATTTGGCGGTCCTTCAGGCAGCTGCTCAAGAAGGCGATCGACTTGTGGTGGCGGTGAATACGGATGCGAGCGTACGTCGTTTGAACAAGGGAGAGGATCGACCCATTCACCCCCAATGGGAGCGTGCCAGCATGTTGGCAGCCCTTCGATGTGTGGATGCCGTGGTCCTGTTTGACGAGGACACCCCCATCGAGATTGTCCGCGCCCTTCGGCCAGACGTCCTCGTCAAAGGAGGAGATTACAACCCCGATGAACGTAACCCCCAGGATCCAACGTACATGGTGGGCAGTGGCGAGGTGAAATCTTGGGGAGGCCGGGCAGTGTCCGTCCCTTTGCTCCCGGGTCACAGCACCACACAAATCTTGAATAAGATTCGAGGCTCCCAACCACGGAATTGAAAATCACAACGCCCGACGTGTTTGGCCGGGCGTTGCACAAATCAGAGGTCACCAAGTGACTCAGACTTTTTCTTCCTCGAGGAATTTCGTGGTGAAGTCGCCATCGCGGAAACGTTTGTTCCGCATCAAACGCTGGTGAAAGGGAATGGTCGTCTTCACGCCCTCGATGATGTACTCATCCAAGGCCCGTTGCATTTTGGTGATGGCTTCTTCCCTCGTTTGAGCCACGACGATGAGTTTGCTAATCATGCTGTCGTAGAAGGGAGGAATCATGTAACCCGCGTACGCATGGGTGTCCACGCGAACTCCGTGTCCCCCAGGGGCATGGTAGTCCGTGATCCTTCCAGGACTTGGGGACCAATTGCGATCTGGATCCTCAGCGTTGATTCGGCACTGGATGCTGTGGAGTTTGGGATAGTGATTCCGTCCACTGATCTTCTCACCAGCAGCCAACTTGATTTGCTCCTTGATCAAGTCATAGTCAATGACTTCTTCGGTGATGGTGTGCTCCACTTGGATGCGGGTGTTCATTTCCATGAAGTAGAAATTTCGATCTGCATCGACCAAAAATTCTACAGTACCCACACCTTCGTATTTCACAGCTTCAGCCGCTTTGATGGCGGCCTTTCCCATGGCTTCGCGAAGGTCATCCGTCATGTAGGGTGAAGGCGTCTCCTCCACGAGTTTTTGATGACGACGCTGGATGGAGCAGTCGCGCTCGCTCAAGTGACAAGCCTTGCCACGGTAATCAGCGGCAACTTGGATTTCGATGTGACGGGGCTCCACCACAAATTTCTCCATGTACATGCCGTCGTTCCCAAAGGCCGCTCCAGCTTCGCGACGCGTGGATTCCCATCCTTCAGCCAATTCCTTCTCATCGCGACAAACCTTCATTCCCTTTCCGCCTCCTCCGGCCGTGGCCTTCAACATGACGGGGTAGCCGATGTCTTTGGCACAGGCCTTGGCCTCTGCGAAATCAGCCAAAATCCCTTCGCTTCCTGGGATGGTGGGAACGCCAGCTGCTTTCATGGTGGACTTGGCCGAAGCCTTGTCACCCATGGCGTCGATCATTTCCGGGCTGGCCCCGATGAATTTGATGGCATTCTCGGCACACACCCTCGAGAAATTGGCATTTTCAGACAGAAACCCATATCCCGGATGAATCGCATCTGCGTTGGTGATTTCAGCAGCAGCGATGATGTTGGGGATGTTGAGGTAGCTCTGTGCACTTTGAGGAGGGCCAATGCAGACCGCTTCGTCCGCAAACCGAACATGCAAGCTGTCACGATCTGCAGTGGAATACACGGCGACTGTGGAGATGCCCATCTCCCGGCAGGTCCGAATCACACGCAGGGCAATCTCCCCGCGGTTGGCGATCAAAATTTTCTTGAACATGCGCTCAGGATCTGCGTGGGAATCAAGCGGGCTCGACCAAGAACAGAGGTTGGTCGTACTCCACGGGTGAATTGTCATCCACGAGCACCTTCACAATCTTGCCCTTGATTTCAGACTCGATTTCATTGAAAAGCTTCATGGCCTCGATGACACAGACGGTGTCACCAACTTTGATGGTGTCGCCTACCTCACAGAAAACCCCCTTGTCTGGGGATGGCCTGCGGTAGAAGGTGCCAATCATGGGAGATTTGATTTCCACCACGTTGGCAGGAGTCTTGGGCGCTGCGGCCTCGGCTGCAGGAGCTTCGGCCGGCGTCGGAGCTGCGGGCGCCGATGGGGCAACCGCCACGGGCGGTGTAATGACAGCCTGCGGCACGGCAGCGGGAACCTGGAAGGTTTGAAGCAGAGCTTCGTCTTTCCTGCCTCGTCCTTTGGGCATTTCAGACTTGATGGTGAGTTTGAAATCTTTTTGTTCGATTTCCACCTCGGTCACGCCCGCGCGGGCGACAAACTTGATGAGGTCTTGAATTTCCGTCAGTTTCATGTCGGAGGTTGATTAGCGGGGTGAAAGGTAGTCAAGGCCCGATGAATCATGCATGTTTTGAGCCGTCGTAAGCCCACTTGACGTACACAGAACCCCAAGTGAATCCTCCACCAAAGGCGGCAAGGATGAGATTGTCACCACGGCGAAGCTGCGATTCCCAGTCGTGCAAACACAAGGGAATGGTGGCAGCCGTGGTGTTACCGTACTTCTGAATGTTGATCATCACCTTCTCGTGGGGAAGACCTGCGCGCCGCTGCGTGGCGTCAATGATTCGAAGGTTGGCTTGGTGGGGTACCAACCATGCCACGTCTTCGGAGGTCAAACCGTTGCGCTCCATGATTTCGTAGCTCACATCAGCCATTTTTGTGACCGCAGATTTGAACACGGGTTGTCCATCCTGATAGATGAAATGCTGTTTGGCATCAATCGTTTCATGGGAAGCAGGCCGGAGAGAACCTCCTGCAGGCATGCACAAAAATTCTCCGCCCGCTCCATCTGAACGAAGGATGGCATCCTTGATGCCGCACTCTCCGTCTTGAGACTGCAGCAAAACCGCGCCCGCTCCATCGCCAAACAACACGCAGGTGGTTCGGTCTGTGTAGTCGAGGATGGAGCTCATTTTGTCGGCGCCGACCACAACCACGTTCCGGGCTTTCCCAGTCTCCACGAATTGTGCCCCCGTGTTGAGCGCGAACAAGAAACCGCTGCATGCCGCACTCAAGTCAAAGCCCCAAGCATTCGTGGCACCAACCTTGTGTCCGATCAAGTTGGCCGTTGAGGGAAAGAGCATGTCTGGGGTGACTGTGGCGCAAATGATCAGGTCGATGTCCGTGGGGTCAAGCCCTGACTTTGCGCAAAGGGACTTCACAGCTTCTGCCCCCATGTCGGATGTTGCCTTGTTGGGGTCCTTCAGGATTCGACGTTCTTCGATCCCTGTGCGGGTTCGAATCCATTCGTCGTTGGTGTCGACCATCGATTCGAGGTCGAAATTGGTCAACTTGTCGTCTGGCACGTAGCCGGCGACGCAGGTGATGGCTGCAGGCATCGGATTTTCAATTCAATGAAGGCCAAAGGTAGACCGACGGTTTGGGCCTTGGCCGCAACTTTTGCGTCGAGTCTTCAACGATTGACGTGGAAAAGTCGCGGGTGGAGGGAGTGTGATGTGTTTGGGGAAGTCAAAATCTGTGTCACAGAAAAAGGACTGCACGCATGGCAGTCCTTTTCAATCGACGCTCCAAGGCGCCGACAACTGGCTTCAGAAGAGATTCAAATCAAACCTCCTCACGCTCCATCACAACCTTGCCCTTGTAATAGAGCTTGCCTTCGTGCCAATGGGCGCGGTGGAACATGTGGGGCTGGCCCGTGGTGGGACAGGTGCTCACATTGGGGGCCGTGAGGGCGTCGTGGGTACGGCGCTTGCGCGTGCGCGTCTTGCTCTGCCGTCTTTTGGGATGTGCCATGTTGCTTAGTTGTCGAGTCCTTTCAATGCTGCCCAGCGCGGGTCGAAATCTTCGGTGTCGTCATCATTCTCGGGGGAATCATCTTGCCACTCGGTCATGTCCAAGTCGCAATCTTCTTCGTTTTCGTGAATGATGCGAGTGGGGAGGGTCAAGTGCACCAACTGAAAAACGGCATCTGCCACATCCAGTTCATACTCCTTGGTGCCCAAAATCCACAATTCGTCGTCCAACACCGTTTCCTCTCCGAACCGGATGGAGATGCGGTCTGTGGCTTGGAGTGGAAGTTTCACTTCTTCCAAGCATCGATCGCAAGGTGATGTCAACGTCGCATTCAAGGTCAAACGGAGGGTCATGGTGGTGTCGAGTTTGTCCAACTCAACATGCACCTCTCCGTGAACTTGATTCACGTCAGAATGGGGAAAACACGCAAAGAACTCCGGGTCCACACGCATTTGGAAGTCATGCACTCCAGGCTTCAAACCCACAAACGGGATGCGGAAATCTGCCAACGGATTCATGTCCACCAAAATTTGGGGAGTGCAAAGGTAAAGAATTCAAGTCATTCTGCCAACATTCCGACAGAGCGTTCCTTGCGGAAGAATGAAGCCCAGCCCGGACGAGGTGTTCCAAGGGTGTCCAGCAGGGAGAAATCAGCGTTCGCGATGCTCGAGTTTTGGGGGATTCACCTCGAGTGGATTGGCTGTCAATTTGCGGTGAGTCTGTCGATGCTTCCAGACGTCACAGGCCAAACGAATGGCCTCGAGCATCGAACCGCCTCGCGCCTCGCCTTTGCCTGCAATGTCAAATCCAGTCCCGTGGTCGGGGCTGGTCCGAACCACAGGAAGCCCGGCGGTGAAATTCACCCCGCGGCTGAAACTCAATGCCTTGAATGGTGCAAGACCCTGGTCGTGATACATGGCCAAAACACCGTCGAAGCGAGAAGCCGCCCCGGACCCAAAGAATCCATCAGCGGCATAAGGCCCCATGACGTGCATGCCCGCTCCCGTGGCCTGTTGGATGGCCGGCACGATGATGCGTTTTTCCTCATCACCCATCATGCCGTTGTCTCCTGCATGTGGATTGAGCCCGAGCACGGCAATGCGAGGGGACGGAATGCCAAAATCCTTCGTCAGGCTGTCGTGCATCAAGGTGAGTTTCTTCACAATGCCCGCTGTGGTGAGGTTGGATGCGACGTCCCTCAGGGCGACGTGGCCTGTGGCGACACCAATGCGCAATCCTTCGCAACACAGCAACATCAAGACGTCATCCACACCTGCGACGTTTGCGAGGTATTCGGTGTGACCAGGAAAGGCAAATCCGGCTTGACGAATGGTGTCTTTGTTGATGGGTGCAGTCACCAACACATCGACATTCGTTTGGGCCAAATGTCCCACAGCGGATTCCAAGCTTTTCATGGCCACAGCACCAGCAAGTGTCGTGGCTTGCCCCGGTTGATGTTCAAACGCCCCAGCGTCCAAGTCCACAACGTTGATTTGACCTGAGATTCCCGCTTTGACATCGTCCACTTCTGACCAAGGAACACGTTCAAAGGCGACTTCAGCCAAGGCTCGCGGAGCAAACACCACGGGGATGATGTCCTCAAGTGTGCGTTCATCCGACAACGCGTCAGCGAGGGCTTCGAGGCCGATGCCGTTGGGGTCTCCGCATGAAATGCCGACCCTGATTTTGGAATTCTTGTGGCTCATGGCGTGGGGTCAAAGGTAGCACCGAGTACCTTGGTCTTGTCAATGACGAGGATCCACTTTCTTCCTGACTCTGCGCGAATTTGGCGTTGGGTGGTCCTGCTGTTCGTGATGGTGTGGGCATTCCCTGTCAGCGCCACCCACAACAGAGCAGGGGAAATTACCTACAGCCATGTGCAGGGGTTGACCTATGAAATCGTCATCACGACATACACAAAGGCCAGTGCCTTGGCTGACAGACCTTACCTGTTTTTGAGGTGGGGGGATGAATCGGACAACAACCTGGACTCGTTGGAGCGTGAGCTCCCTGTTGGGATGCTCCCTGGCGATGTGCAGGTGAACGTGTATCGGGGGAACCACACCTATGGTGGCCCTGGGGTGTATGAATTGTCCGTGGAGGACCCCAACCGAAACGAAGGTGTATTGAACATGACCGGGTCGGTCGACACGCCTTTTGCGATTCGGTCGTTGTTGATCATCGATCCACAGGCAGGGCACAACAACAGCGTCCAGTTGCTGAACCCTGCCACGGAAAATGCATGCCTGTTTCAATCGTGGATTCACAATCCAGCCGCATACGATCCAGATGGCGACGTGTTGACCTATTCCTTGGTGCCCTGCCGTGGATTCAATGGTGATTTCATTCCGAGCTATCAATTTCCCGATGACATCAGTCCTTCCGACGATGTCTTCGAGGTGGATGAATCCACGGGTGATTTGATGTGGGAAACGCCCCAAATCGTTGGGGAATACAACGTGGCCTTGAAGATTGAGGAATGGCGGATGGTGGCCGGTGCATTGCGTAAAGTGGGGGAGGTGATCCGCGATCTTCAAATCGACGTTCAAGTTTGCGCCAACCAGCCCCCGGAACTTGTGGCCATGTCGGACACGTGTGTTTTGGCGGGGTCCACATTGACCTTTGATGTCACGGCAACAGATCCCGACGGAAACCCCGTTGTCATCTCTGGGGCAGGCGGAGCGTTGACGGAAGTGGAACACCTGGCAGAGCTCGATTTTGTGTCTTCGGGATTGGCCACATTCACATGGACCCCTGGGTGCGCTGAAATTCGGGCCCAGCCGCACCAAGTGGTGTTCAAAGCCCAGGATGTGGGCAACGCCGTTCCGCTCGTCGACATTGAAACCAGGCAAATCACCGTCATTTCGCCTCCGGTTGAAGAGGTCTCAGCTGAGCCGATTGGATACACCATGGCCCTTTCGTGGAGTCCCAATGAGTGTTTGGACGAGGTGGGGTTGCAGCAGCAAGAGGGCGCCCATTCCCTCGTGTATCGGAGGCTTCAGTTGGATCAGACCGATTGGGAACCTGCCCTGTGTGAGGTGGGCGTGCCGGAGGGGGTGGGTTACACTCTCGTTGGGGTCACAGACGACGCAGACGCGGTGGGTTGGATCGACGAATCTTCCCTGAGTTTTGGCGTGACCTACTGTTACCGGGTTGTGACCAAGTATGGCGATGGTGCCCTGTCGTTGGCAAGCGAAGAGGCTTGCGGTCGCATTCGCAAGGACATTCCAATCATGACCCATGCATCTGTCCAAACCACGGGTCCTTCAGATTCTGTGTGGGTCGGATGGTCGCCTCCAAACGAATTGGACGAAGAAGCATTTCCCGGGCCTTATCGCCTCGATTTGATGGGTCGGCCCATGGCGGATGTGGCCTCGACCATGGCGCCTCTCTGGTCTTCGACTGTCGAGAGTTCTGTGGCCGACCTCGACACGGGGACATGGGTGCTGGATGTGCCTACGGACACCACAGCATGGGAATTCTCTGTTTTGCTCTGGAGCGGTGAGGAGGAAGTAGGGATGCCTCCTTCCGCGACCACGCCTTGGTTGACTTTGGTGCCCGATGACAACCAACTGACGTTGAACCTGAACCAGTCTGTTCCTTGGGTGGTCGAATCGATTGTGGTGGAAAAGCTCATCGGAGAGGAATTTGTGGTCATGGACACCGTGTCGGTGCCCATCTGGGTCGATACGGGCCTTGTCAACAACGTGACGTATTGCTACCGCGTAACCACGTGGGGTCGTTACGACGACCCAACCGTGTCAAACCCCTTGGTGAACAAGAGCCAAATTGCCTGCGGGGCACCCTACGACTTGACCCCACCGTGTCCACCGACTTTGGTGGTGCAAGCCGATTGTGAGTTGGAACGAGACACCTTGAGGTGGTCGGGCCCTTCGGCATGCATAGAGGCCGACGACATCACAGGGTACAACGTGTATTGGGCTCCCTTTTGGGGAGATTCGTTGCAGTTATGGCTTCACGTGGAAGACCCTCTGGACACCGTGGCTGTGTTCAATGACGACGATGTCCAACGATCCATTGCGGGCTGTTTTGTGGTGACAGCCTTGGACAGTTTGTTGCCCGGTCCGGACGGGGTGTTGCGCCAAAACGAAAGTTGGCTCCGAGATACGGTGTGTGTGGACAATTGTCCCTTCTATGCCTTGCCGAATGTGTTCAGTCCGAATGACGACCAAGTCAACGATGTGTTTGAGGCCTTTCCGTGGAAATTTGTAGACAGCGTCGATGTTCGAATCATCAACCGTTGGGGCGAGGAGGTTTTCAAGACGACAAATCCGGCCGTGGAGTGGGATGGAACCTACCTCAACACGGGCGAACTGCTTCCTGACGGTGTGTACTTCTACACGGCCACAGCATTCACGCGCAGATTGGTTGGAATTGTGCCAGAACGGATGTCAGGGTCCATCCACCTGGTGGATGGGAAACGGATCACAACGGATTGAAGGGTGCGCCTTGGGTCTTGATATGCGGCAAAGGACCCCGATGTGTGGTAAAGGGATGCGGAAGGGATGTCGCACAGGCACCGGGCAGACGTAGTTTTGCACCATGTTCACAGGAATCATCGAAGCTCAAGGAGAGTTGGTCGGGCTGCGTCGGGAGGGGACCAATCTTCATCTATCAGTGCGCGCGCCTTTTGTGAATGCCCTCCAAGTGGATCAGAGTGTATCGCACGACGGCGTTTGTTTGACGGTTGTGGACATCAAGGAGGACCTTTACATCGTCACGGCGATTGATGAAACACTTCAGAAAACAACCTTAGGCACCCTCGCGCTGGGTCATCGATTCAACCTTGAACGTTGTGCAGTGGTCGGCGATCGCATCGATGGGCATGTGGTTCAGGGCCACGTGGATGTCACGGGGAACCTTCAAAGCATTTCTTCGAGGGATGGAAGTTGGGTGTTGACCATCACCCATCCTGCGGGTCCGGAATGGCTCACAGTTCCGAAGGGGAGCATTGCCGTTCAGGGAATCAGTTTGACCGTGGTGGACAGTGCGCCGGGAGAGTTCACCGTAGCCATCATTCCCTACACTTGGGAACATACCAACCTCCATCGGTCGCTCCCCGGAACTTCTGTGAACTTGGAATTTGACGTGATGGGCAAATACGTGGCGAGGTTGCTCGATGCGCACCTCAGCGCTCGGACCGGGGTCTGAGGACAAAATTTTGCCCGAGGTACACCCGCCGAACTTTGTCGTCGGCTGCAAGCTCTTCAGCCGTCCCTTCCCGCAGGATTCGCCCTTCAAACAAGAGGTAGGCACGGTCCGTGATGTGCAGGGTTTCTTGCACATTGTGGTCCGTGATCAAGACGCCGATGCCCTGGCGACGAAGCTGGTCCACAATCTGTTGGATGTCTTCCACCGCTATGGGATCCACACCTGCGAAAGGCTCGTCGAGCAAAATGAAAGACGGGTTGGAAGCCAAGGCCCGCGCAATTTCGGTTCGCCTCCTTTCCCCCCCAGACAGGACGTCCCCCATGCTTTGGCGCACTTTGTGGAGATTGAATTCGTCCAACAGTGCTTCCAACCGATCGGCCGCTTCTGATGGCGTGAGCCCTTGAAACTCGAGAATGGCCATGATGTTGTCTTCGACACTCAACTTTCGAAACACGCTTGGCTCTTGAGGCAGGTATCCAATGCCACGAGCAGCCCGTTTGTGCATCGGCGCATGGGTGAGATCTTCCTCTCCCAGCCTTACGGTCCCTTGGTCTGGTTTGACCAAACCGACCACCGTGTAGAAACTCGTGGTCTTTCCTGCTCCGTTGGGGCCGAGCAACCCAACCACCTCGCCAGGAGCAACCCTGAACGAGACATCATCGACAACCTTCCGACGGCCGTAGGTTTTGACCAGGTGTTGGACAACCAGATCCATGGGGCAAAGGTCGGCCAAAATGGCGCCCGTCCTGCGGATCACAATCCCACACTGAACCCGACCCGAACCCCCCATGGGTCTCGCATGCCATCGAGGCTCGGCGTGATCCTGCGATGCACGTCAATCCGAAGGAATTGAAGGACGTTTTCCACACCCAACACAGCCTCGGCATACCAGCCGTCCAATCCTGTGGTGGTTCCAGGCATCGCCGTGATGGCTTCGTGCCGAGGATCCCAACCGCTCCTGACGCCTTTGATGCCGGCCACTTCGCGCATCCGCAAGTTTTTCAGCCCTGGAATTCGATTCAATACGACACCTTCACCATGCCACTCCGCACTGGCGCGAATCCAGCGATCGCTGGCAAATTCCATGAAGCGAAGGAGGTTGAAGGCCTCGTTGATGCTCAATGAAGTTTCATTGGCCGGCTGCAGTTCGGTGAGAACTACGGGGGCCAAACCGGTGTACATGCCCCCTTGACCCCACCACTCGATTCGACCCAAGGGCCCCAGTCTCTTGGTTCCCTCAGCATCGAGTGTCCAGCGTTGGTAACTGAATTCACTCCCCCCGATGCGAGGAAGACCCAAAGTCACGGTTCCTGTCAGCACGGGCCACTTGGAGCCCAAGCTGATTCGCTCAAAGGCCCCAGTCAAGAACTTTTCGTTTCTCGCATAGCGGGTTTGAAGAGTCAGTTCGGCAGTGACAAGCGGAGAAAGTCCTGTGGTGTCTGTGGACCGAACAAAAATCACCTCGCCCCTCGGAGCCACTTTCCGGTGTCTGAATTCGGCGGATTGTCCCCAACCGCTCCCGAATTCATGAAGGAAACTAATTTCCGAACGGGTAATCTCGGTCAAGCGTGTTTGGTCATTCAGTTGCAAAGCGCTGTTCAAGCCATTTCCCTGGTCAAACAGCCCCATCATCCCGAGCTGATCCATGTCGCGTTTGTGTTCCACAAAGAATTCGGTGCGAGGCGTTTTCCGCAGCACCCACTCGGCAGACGCTCCGTATTTCAAACGCTGGTCCAACGTGCCATACGCCGCAAAGGTTCTCAGCCAAACCTTGCGAGAAAAGTCGTTGCTCGTTTGAACGCCGAGGCTCCATCGTTTGCCCTCGATGGCATTGGAGCTGTTGGTGTCGTACCACGGACCTAGTTCGATGGGACCCATGATTAGATACCCCGTCCCGCCCAGCAACAGAAATTTTTCGAGAAACTTGTACGCCCTCATGGATTGGATGGAATCCACCATGGCGTAAGTCCGACGCGCACTTTCAGGGAGCATCTCAGGCCGGATCTTTTGCCACGTGCTTTCAAGCACGGTGTGCGACCCTTTGGCAAAGGAAATGTCTCGCGGGGAGGACCACAGTGAATCTGGCCAAGTCGAGGACATCAGGACCTCTCGGTTTAGCTTTGTTTGGTGGCTGTAGATGCCCATGCCGCCTTCGCGAAGGCTGATGTCGGCGAGGTTTTCTTCTCGGACCAGGACCCAGCGGCCGCTGTCCAGCTCGTAGGACTGGCTGAAGGCATAGCTTCTCACAAAATTCACGTTGGCCCCTTCGCTGATTTTGGCCTCAACATGTCTGAGCCCCAAGGTCAATGTGTCAATCCAGAGCTCACCTTCAAACGTCAATTCCCCACGCCGCCTCGGGACAAACGCCAGATGGAAACACGGGCGATCACCGCGGTCGAGCGTGTCGAGCAAGTAATACCTGTAATGCACGTTTCCCCTGTCGTGAAGTGGACTGGTGAAGGCTCGGTCCAGCAACAACATTTGGTTTTGGTACAAATCGATGTTCAGAAATTCGGATTGGACACTCGATGTGTTTTCTCCGTGTTGCATCCAGGTCGCTCGTGCCGCTTCCACGCGTTGCTCCTTGCGCCTTCCCTCCGTTCTTTTGGTCCCCGAAGATTCGGTCACAAACAAAGGCAGTGCAACTCTGCTTTGGGTCGAATCGACTTGGTCCCAAACCCATCGGAACGGGCCCCAGAATTTGCGCTGGGGCAACCGTTCAGAAAAGTCATTCACGGCCACTTCTTGCAGGTCGTAATATTGATAGAACAGGGCGGGAATGGTGCCTGGGTCATTGCTGGGTTTGGCCTCGGCCACGCGTTGCATCAGGGGTTTGGCTGGATTGACCGCTTTCTTGTCCGGTCTGACTTCGGCCACCCCCAGTTCCACATTGCGGCTTTCCAACGACACATGGATCACTTGAGGAACGCCACGTTGAAGGGGAATGGTTTGGGTCAAGTAACCCAAGCTGGAGACAATGAGTCGGGTGACGCGCTCTCCTTCAGCATCGAGATGATACTGACCAAACTCATTGGTCATTGTACCCAAGGATGTTCCGGAAAAGCTGATGTTGACAAAGGGGAGTGGCTGCCCCGTTTCTCCATCAAACACGCGGCCACTCACGGCTGTTTGGGCCAGGGCTCCACATGCCAAACACCACATCGCCACGGTCAATCCCAGCCCAAGCCCTCTCATGGTTTCGCGGTGCGTCGGCGATCCTGTGTCCGGGCAATGACGATGCCCAATTCATACAACACCAATACTGGCAGAGAAACCAAAATTTGGCTCGTCACATCGGGGGGGGTGATCACCGCTGAAAGGGCCAGGATGACAACGAGGGCGTGACGGCGGTAGCTTCGAAGCATGTCCGCCGTCACGAGTCCAGCTTTGCTGAGGAAGAACACAAGCACGGGAAGTTGGAAGACGAGACCAGCAGCTAAGGTGATGCTCGCCACGGTTTTGACATAGCTCATCACGGCAATGCGTGAAGCCACATCGCCAAGTTCGTAGTTGCCCAAAAACTGCAGGCTCAACGGTGCGATGCCAAAATATCCGAAGGCCACCCCGGCCATGAAAAGCACCGAGGACGCAAGACCTGCTCCCCGCGCTGCTTGCCTTTCGCCTTGCTTCAAGGCCGGCCGGACAAACGCCCAAATTTGGTGAATGATCACAGGAAAGGCCACAATGACGCCTCCCACCAAGCTCACAATGATGTGGGCTGAAAAGTTGCCGAGCATGGTCGTGTTGATGAGCTCGTAGCCAATCTTGTCCACACAGAGAGCGTCACCGGATCCCAAGGCGTGAGAGAGGCCGCACCATGCGCGGTAGGTGATGAAATCGATGTTTCGTGGCCCGAACAAGATTCGGTCAAACACCCAATCCTTCTGCACAAACAGGGCAACGGCCCCCACCAATACTGCCAATGCAGAGATGAAGAGCCGTTTTCTCAGTTCCTCGAGGTGATCGAGAAACCCCATGTGGGCTTCATCCTGGGCCTGGTCTTTGGGCATGGCGCGAAGTTCGGGCGGAATGTCCAACGATGGCAAACCTGTCACACCAAACCCTCGCGCATGCAATCATGCACATGAACCATGCCAGCGTATTTCCCGTTTCGGGTGACGATGACTTGACTGATGCCCGTTTCTTGCATGTGCTTGGCCGCGTGATGTGCCAACATGCTTGCGTCGAGGGTGTGAGCATGGGTGGATGCGACGTCCCCAGCGCATGCCCCCTGCAAGGTGCCAGCCATCATGGCCCGCCTCAAGTCTCCATCTGTGATGATTCCGCCAATGTCATGGGCGCGTTCTCGATGCATCACGACAGTTGCTCCATAGCGTCCATTGGACATGCTTCGCAGGACCTCTTCGATGGGGGCATTCCAATTCACAGAAGGCGTGCGAGTGGGGTCGAGAAGTTCATTCAAGGTCCATGTCAAGCGTTTGCCCAACGCACCTGCCGGGTGGTTTTTGGCGAAGTCTTCGGCCCGAAACCCGGAGAGAGACATCAGGGCCATGGCCAAGGCATCTCCCATGGCCAATTGAAGGGATGTGCTCGTGGTGGGGGCCAAATCATGGGGGCATGCCTCCTCGGTGACGCCTAGGTCGATCACGACATCGGCAGCCTTGGCAAGCGGGCCATGTGCATTGGCGGTCAGCGCAATCAATGAGCACCCGCGACGCTTCAGGGCAGGAATGAGGCTGACAATTTCCTCGCTTGCCCCGCTCTTGGACAAACAGATGACAGCATCTGCAGGCATGACTGCTCCTACGTCTCCGTGCAAGGCCTCTCCAGCGTGCAAGAACAGGGATGGCGTGCCGGTGGAGTTGAGGGTGGCCGAAATTTTGGCTGCAATATGCGCGCTTTTGCCCACGCCGGTCACGACAACTTTGCCTTGACTCACGCTGTTTCCACGGTCGAGGTCGATGCCTCGGTGGACATTGATGGACGTCACACCCACAGCCCGACTGATGAGCTTCAACGCTTCCAGGAAGGGCGTATTCAATTGGTTGGCAGCCCGTTCAGTGGCTTCCGAGACGAGTTGAAGGCTTCGGCGACCTGCCTCGAGAAGTTGGGTACCATCGTCGGCGAAGCCGGAATCTGGGACTTTGGAAATAGGGGCTTTGTTCACGGGCTGTGGTTGTGTACATTTATTGTACCAAAGCTAAAACCTTTCCATGAGCCTGGTGGAGATGGCGCCCTCGGAGGCGCTGAAGCGTTTTTTTGGATTCGATGAATTCAAGGGTGAGCAAGAAAAAGCCATCCAAGCCGTCCTTGAGGGGCACGACACGTTTGTGATCATGCCCACAGGAGGAGGTAAATCCATGTGCTATCAATTGCCGGCGTTGATGTTGGATGGCGTGGCCTTGGTTGTCAGTCCGTTGATTGCCTTGATGAAGAACCAAGTGGATGCCATCCGAGGTCATCATGAAGACAAGCGGATTGCGCATTTTTTGAACTCTTCTCTCGGAAAGGCTGACGCGGAGCGCGTGAAAATGGATGTGGCAGAAGGTGCCACCAAATTGTTGTATGTCGCACCCGAGAGTTTGACCAAACCAGAAAACATCGCGTTCCTGAAGTCGGTCCGAATCAGTTTTGTCGCTGTGGACGAAGCTCATTGCATTTCAGAGTGGGGGCATGATTTCAGGCCTGAGTACAGGCGCATCAAGCCCATCATCAAGGGAATCGCAGATGTTCCAGTGATGGCTTTGACTGCGACGGCCACGCCCAAGGTGCAGCAAGACATCCAAAAGAACTTGGACATGACCGATGCGGTGGTGCTCAAGGCATCTTTCAATCGGGACAACTTGTTTTACGAGGTCCGCCCCAAGAAAAATGCGCTCCAGCAAATCGTGCGTTACGGGCTTCAACATGCTGGAAAAAGTGGAATCGTGTACTGCCTGAGTCGTAAAAAGGTGGAACAGATTGCCGAAACACTGCGCGTGAATGGCGTGAAAGCCTTGGCCTATCATGCCGGCATGGACGGCAACCAGCGCAGTGCAATTCAGGATCAATTCCTGATGCAGGATGTGGACGTGATTGTGGCGACCATTGCGTTTGGGATGGGCATCGACAAACCAGATGTGAGGTATGTCATTCACTACGACATGCCCAAATCCCTCGAGAGTTATTACCAAGAGACGGGAAGAGCGGGTCGGGATGGTGGCGAAGGACGGTGCATTGCCTTCTACAGCCATCGGGACATTGACAAGTTGGAAAAGTTCCTTCAGGGCAAACCCATTGCCGAGCAGGAGGTGGGGATGCAATTGCTGCAAGAGGTCATAGCTTATGCGGAGACGGCCACCAACCGTCGGAAGTTTCTCCTTCATTACTTCGGAGAATCCTTCGACGAGGTCAATGGTCCCGGTGCCCAGAATTGCGACAACAGCCAAAATCCGCCTGTGATGGTGGATCGTCAGGAGGAAATTCACATGCTGCTTGGGGCCATCTTGGAACACAAATCCATGCACCGCATGGAATTCTACACGTCACTTTTGACCGGAGAGAACAACCGACACATGGAGGATTACGGGGTGGTTCAGTCTGCGTTCTGGAAACGCGGCGTAGAGCATTCTGTGGAATTCTGGCAGGGGGTGATCCGCCAAATGGTTGTGCAAGATTTTGTGGTGAAGGAGGTGGAGAAGTACGGTGTCTTGCATCTGAGCAAAAAGGGCAAAGCGTTTTTGACGGATCCGTATCCGGTGATGCTGGCGGAGCAAAGAGATTTCAGTGATGTGGATTCGGAGGATTCGTTGTCCCAAACCCGCGGTGAAAGCGGGGGAGCCTTGGATCCCAAGCTTCGCAGCATGTTGACAGACCTTCGAAAGCAAGTGAGTGCCGCGAAGGGATTGCCTCCTTATGTGATTTTCCAAGACGTGAGCTTGGATGAAATGGCCACGCACTATCCCATCACTCCCGATGAATTGATTCGTATTTCAGGAGTGGGGTCAGGGAAGGCGGCCAAGTTTGGCAAGCCATTCACAGACATGATTTCGAATTATGTGGAGGAGGAGGGAATCGAGCGGGAAGATGCTTTGCTCGTTCGGAGTAGCGGGTCCAAATCGAGCAACAAGGTGACCATCATCCAGTTGCTCGACAGAAAAATGGGTCTTGACGACATTGCGGCTGGGATTCATGGTCAGCGCGCCCAGGTGCTCGAAGAAATTGAGGCCATCGTCGATGCGGGAACCAAAGTCAATTTGGACCACATTCTAGAAGAGAGCCTCGATGAGGATTGCTTGGAGGAATTGTTTGACTTTTTCCGTGAATCTGAGGAAGATGGTTGGAGGGCTGCTTCCGAAGAGTTTGAGGATGCGTATTCAGAAGAGGAATTGCGTCTGGCGCGCATCAAATTCCTCTGTGAAGTGGCTCATTGATTCTTCATCAATCGAGTTGTCCATTCAACGTGGCTGCGGCGTAAGCCATCAGTCCAGCGCCCGTTTCTAGTGCTCTTTCATCCACGTCAAACTGGGGCGTGTGAAGTCCATGCGTTCCATGCGTGCCTCCTTCAGCATCCGCGGTTCCAAGTCGGTAAAAACATCCGGGAACGGCATTGGCAAAATGGCTAAAGTCTTCTCCGGTCATGCGGATGTCAAGGTCGTGCACACGGTGTTCCCCGAGGTATTCTACGGCCACATCCCTCATGTTTTTCGTCAACGCTTCGTGGTTGTGAACGCTTGGGTAGCCCATGCGGATGTCCAAGTCCACGGAGCATCCGTGGGCAGCGGCAGTGTGTTCAATGGTGTTTCTGATCATATCGTGAGCCGCCAAACGCCACGATTCGTCCAACGCCCGAAAAGTCCCCTTCACTTCCACGGAATGAGGCAAGATGTTGGTTGCTCCCAGCGCCTCCACTCGGCCGAATGAAAGAACAGATGGATGGCCCGGATGGCGCTTGCGAGAGATGATTTGTTGGACCGCTACGAGGATGTGGGCTGTGGCCAACACTGCATCTACGCAAGCGTCAGGCAAGGCCGCATGTCCACCTTTTCCGTGAACAGTCAGGTGGATTTCATCTGCCGAAGCCATGTAGGCTCCCTGGCGCATGCCCACATGACCCGCTGGAAGTTGAGGATAGACGTGTTGACCCAGGATGTGCGTGGGAATGGGGTTGGTCAAGACTCCTGCTTCTACCATGGCTTTGGCGCCTCCAGGAAGGCGTTCTTCGCCAGGTTGAAAAATGCAGCGCACCGTACCGAACCAAGCGTCCCGAGTGGCCGTCAACAAATCGATGGCTCCAAGCAGGGAGGCGGTATGCACGTCATGCCCACACGCGTGCATCACACCTGGAACTTGTGAGGCGTACGACACGTGATTGGCCTCTTGGATGGGCAAGGCATCCATGTCGGCCCGCAGGGCGCACAGCCGTGAGGAGGGATCCATGCCTTCGACCGTAGCCACGATGCCTGTGCCCGTCACCCCCGTTTGGTGAGGGACACCGAGCTGGGTCAAACGAGCCGAGACGTAGGCCATGGTTTGGTGCTCTTCAAAGGAGAGTTCAGGATGTTGATGCAGATGGCGGCGCCAAGCCACATAGTTCGGGGCCTGCTGCGCGGCACGTTTTTGGATGCGGTCTCGCAGAGTCATGGGAAAAGTTCGGGTTTGATGTGAGTCCAGGCTCGAAGCAACATCCTGATCGAAGCGTACAACATCAGGAGCCCAAAGACAAAACGCACCCAATGCTCGGCCAATCGCAAACTCAGTTTGGAGCCTCCCCATGCCCCTAAGACAAACGTGATGCACAGCACCGCAGCATAGGCCCAGTGAACTTCACCCGCCCGGTGATATTGCAGCACGGCCAACATGCCCACAGGCGGGAGCATCATGGCCAAACTCGTGCCTTGTGCCGCATGCTGCCCAACACCGAGGAAGGCCACCATGCATGGCACGAGGATCAGTCCCCCACCCACGCCGATGAAACCAGAAGCCACGCCTGCAAAAGCGCCAATGGCGAGAAGGATCAGAAGGGTTTGGGCATCCATGGGGAATTGCATTGAGGTTGACAGGCAGGGTTAGAAATCAAAATTGAGAGACAAGGTGAAGCGACGTGGCAGGATGGTTTGGTCATCCACACCATAGGCCCAATCAGCAGCGACCCAATATCCAAACAAGCGAGAACGCAACCCAAATCCCAAGTCGTACAAGATGGGCTCGCGGTTGTTGCTCACGGTTACCGTGATCGGATTGGCTTCCACGGTGATTGTGTTGAACGCATTGTCTTCAGAATACGGGTGCAATCCCGACCATGCGGCACCCACATCGGCGAAGCCAAGGGCTTGAAGGTTTTTCAAGAACTCAGATTTTCCCGTGCCGTTGAAGAAGACTGGCACGCGCAACTCAGCGTTGGCAACGGCCACGTTGGAGCCGTTGCGCACATTGCTTGAAAAGCCGCGCAACGGCGTGATCCGAGCTTGATAGGCATACGGAATGTCGGGATCGACGGAGGTGCCGGAATTGGGGGCAATCGACAGGCTGTTGTCGGTGCCGCCGAGGAGGTGAAGGAGCTTTTTTTGGCCAATCGACCAATCCCCTGCGAGGCGGAGTGCGAGGATGCTCGGCCCCACCAAGGGGATGTACCGCCGAGCATCAAATCCGGCTGTTCCAAACGACCACCCAGCGGGAGGTGAGGACAGCCCACCCCCCGGGTTGCTCGCTGTGTGGGCTCCCACGCCATCCACAAACCACTCGAACCAAAAACGTGCACGAAGTCCATGACGAATGTTCAGCCGAGGGCTGCGCGTGTCGTCGTGAACAAAGGCTACTTGACACCCGAGTTGTTCTCCAAAGTCGTCGTCACTCATCAGGGCGAACATGTCCGTTCCTTGAACCACGTCCCGGTCGAGGCGCAATGACACGTTCCAACGCAGGCTTCGGACTTCATCCAAGGCCCACCGCCACTCTCTGCGAAGGGAATGAGCGTAGGTGTTGACGAGTTGTCCTGTCAGGGGGTTGACCCGCGCGGAGGATTGCCGTTGAAAGGAAAGCACCTTGTCTATTTGGTCTTCGAGATTCAGGAAAGCCAAGCCGAAGAAGGTGTTGTTCAAGTTGGCGGGAATGGTGTACCCACCCACAATATGACGGTCTTCCATGAGGTCACTTACCCTGATTTCGGTGGCATTCCCGAGGCCTGGTTGGGTGTTGACTTGTCCCGTGTACGATTGATAAAAAGAGGTGCCAAACGTGTTGTTTAATTGGGTTTGCACCTTGTCAAGCGCATAGTTTCTCCGAAGGTTTTTGGGCACCAAGGTTTCGTACACAATGTCTTCCTTGGGGACTTCCAACGGGGCCTCTTCCTGATCTCTCGCAGCTGTGGAATCGAGTTTTTCAGACTCGAAGACGTAGTTCTGTGGGTCAATCTCATCGGGAGACCAAACCCGATCCCAAGTTGGGAGCAAGGTCGGAAACGGGAAGTCGTTGTCGAGGTCCTCTGTTGTCGAGGTGGGCTGATTCTTCAATCCCGCAAGTCCCAATTCGGGCAACCTCCAACGCAGAATTTGACCGGCATTCATGGTGGTTACGTAGGCTTGTTCGCCCACCATGTTCATCCCGAAGGAAGGAACAGGCAAGACGAGGGCCTTCCGAAGTTGAGTGTAGGGTCGGTATCGAACCACCGTGTCTACGGAGACAACCACGCTGTCGAGCCAACCAAAACCGAGGGTTTGACCTCCCCAATCGTCTTCCGAGATGTACGTAAATCGTCTCCCATCCAAGGCATGAGGCAGCCGCTCATCCACATCGGGCGTGTCGGTCCAACGTTCCAAGGTGATGGGGTCATCAAACAGCCGACCCACGTACAAGTCGAGGTTGGCAGGGTAGGGATGGTTGAGTTTGTCGTTTCTCAGGGTGTCATCCGGACGATTGGACGAGAACATGAAGAGATCGCTCCCGGGCCAAAACACTGGATTGAGATCATCAAATCGGTCTCGCCACAACGGCGTGGCATTGTTGGACAGGAGGTCGTACAGGTAGAGATCGCTAGAACCATCTTGCAGGGCTGAACACAACAGATCGTTCCCGTCGGGGGTGAACGTCATGCTCAGCATTTGGTCGATGCGAAACAATTCTCGGATTTCTACCTCCCCAGTTCCCATGTCCACAATGCCTAACCTGGGCGCCCCACGTTCTTCGTGGGACCACACCAACAACCTGCTTTGGGGATGCCATGCCAGTCGGGGTGCGAGGTCATCTTCCAACCGCGCGAGTCTGTGACCCAAGATGGCATGCCAAGTCACATCTCCAGTGGCCAGGTTCAATGTCCCGACGCGAAGTTGACCGCGCTCATTGGTGGTGAAAGCCATGTGGGCGCCATCAGGTGATGGCAAAAACTGTTGGTAGTCAAACCGACGCCTCAACACCATGGGGATGCCTTGCCCTGCGGTCTTTCGCAAGGCCTTTAGATCGCGCCGGCTCTGCCATCCGGGCAGAGATTCCACATATCCGCTTGGCGCTTGGCGCAGATGGTGCGCTTGAACCTCTAGCAGCAAGTCGTCCAGGTACATGCCTGTGGCCAGCCGAAATCCCTGCTCCACACTGCGCGTGATCCTGGACATGTAGAGCACGTTGGCAACCGCAGGAAGTCCATAGACATCCGCGACATACGCCCACACAGCCTGGCCGAGAGTGGCGGCTTCGAGGCCGGAGGTTTGGTCGATCTTGGAGATTCGACCCAGTCGACAGGCGTCCAAGACATAGGCCAACGATGCGGCATCCATGCCTCTCGAGGCGAACCGTGCCACGCCATCTTCCATCCATGACGGCGTTTCAATGACATTTCCTCCTCGCAGGCTCTGTCCCCAATCGGCTTCGTACAGACATTGCTGGAACAGGATGCGCGCCAATCCCTCTCGGACGTCTTGGGTCAACCGAAGTCGGTCCCCTGAAGCATACAGGAACAGCTTGGTTCCGACCAATTTGGCAGTTCCACCGATGTTGGAATCGGCATCTTCTGCAGACATGATGCCCACATTGCTTTGACGGAATTCTTCTTGAGACTTGAACACAAGCACCTGAATGGGGCCTTCGAGAGAGCGCCCAAACATGGGGGACAAGCTCGCTGCCTCGGACCCCAACATGCGTGAGACCTGTCCCGCTGCTTGTGTGCCTTCTTGATAATGGTACACCTCAAACATCCCTTGGGTGTAGTATTGCCACTGGAAGTCACGTGTTTGGACCCGATTTTTCCCAAACGCCACGTTGAGCCCGTCTGTGAATTGACCCCAAGTCACGGCTGGACCTAAGGTCACCAATGCGAGGCACAAGGTTGGGAGGAATCGTCTGGGAGTGGGCAACATTCTTCCCGAAATTACGCCTCATGCTGCATACACTCACATGCAATCCGTTTGGAGAACAAACGTATGTCTTGGATCACGGCGATGGTTCAGCCACAGTCTTTGATCCGGGCATGTCCAACCGCACCGAGCACGCGACCTTTCTGGCCTTGGTGGAGGAACTCGGAGTGGTCATCACCCAATGCCTGTTGACCCATGCTCATCTCGACCACGTCATGGGTTGTGGTTGGGTGCATGATCGATGGGGTCTTTCGCCTCGGATGCATCCACTGGATGAAACCACGTACCAAAGAGGGCCAGTGGCGGCTCAATTGTATGGCGTCCCCATGGATGCACTTCCTCCCCCAACCCTGGATTTGGGGCATGGGATGCAGGTGTCGTGTGGACCGTTTGAGTTGGAGGTGCGATGGGTGCCAGGACATGCGCCTGGGCACGTGGTCTTTGTTTCCCATGACCATGGATGGGTTGTGGGAGGGGATGTGTTGTTTGAAGGAAGCGTAGGCCGAACGGATTTGCCTGGGTGCAATGCTTCAGATTTGGCGGCAAGCATCCCACGTGAGCTTTACACGTTGCCTCCCAACTTCGTGGTGTGGCCGGGTCATGGAGGTCCAACCACCATCGGCGCTGAGATGGACAGCAACCCGTTTGTCAACAGGTCAGGTTCAGGCCTTTTGCAGCGTGAAGCTGAACGTTGAGCCTTCGCCGATCGTGCTTCGAACGCTGATGGTTTGATCGTGAGCCTCCAAGATGTGCTTGACGATGGCGAGTCCCAAACCAGAGCCTCCCGCATGTCGTGAACGAGACTTGTCAACCCGATAGAAGCGCTCAAACACCCTTGGCAGGTCTTGTTCCCGGATGCCGATGCCATTGTCAGCCACTTCGATCAGCACCGATTCGTCAGCGTCGTAAAACCGAAGCTCAGTTTGGCCACCTTCCTTGCCATAGTTGATGCTGTTGACCAACAGATTGGTCAGCACTTGCACAATTTTTGGGGCATCTCCGCGAACCATTACGCGGGTTCCGTCCATGCCTTTTTTCAGTTTGAGTTTGATGTGGTTTCGCTTGGCCTTGGGTTCCAAGCTTTCCAGCGTCTCCTTGAGAATCTCGAGCAGGTCAAACGGACGCATGTCGATTTCCAACCCCCCGGCTTCCATGCGAGTGATGACGTCCAAATCTTCGAGCAGGCCTGACATGCGCTCCACGTTTTTGGCAGCTTTCAACAGGAATTTCCGGTTGATTTCCGGGTCCTCCATGCCGCCTTCCAACAGGGTCAAGATGAATCCTTGGATGTTGAAGATGGGGGTCTTCAACTCGTGGGCCAAGTTGCCTATGAATTCTTTGCGAAACGTGTCCGTTTCCCGCAAATGGCTGATCTCTTCAATCTGAGAATCTGCCCACGCCATCACGTCTCGATTCACTTGGTCCACAATGTCATCCCCCATGTTCAAATGAACGTGGTTGGTGCTGCCTTTGAATCGACGAATCGTTTTGTAAATGATTCGAACGCGGTCTTGGATGTACAAGCCGAGTTGTCGGTACACCAACAGGTAGCCCACGAGCCCAACGATGATTCCCACACCCACCGGTACCCAATAGGCCTCCTCAACCCCGGTGATCCACAAGGCAATCAATGTGCCAGCCAGCGACAACAGGCCCACAGCCACCCCAGTCTGGATGGCAACCATTCTTGGGCTCCTACCGGCCATCAGCCTACAAATTTGTAACCAACTCCCTTGACAGTTTTGAAGAAGTCGTCGCCCAGTTTCTCTCTCAATTTGCGGATGTGGACGTCGATTGTGCGGTCGCCTACAATAACGTCCGTGCCCCAAACACTGGCCAAAATGTTCTCCCTGCTGAAGACCCGTCCTGGCTGAGAGGCCAAAAGGCTCAGGAGTTCAAATTCTTTTTTGGGCAAAGACATTTCCTTGCCTTCGTGAATGACGACATACCGCTCAGGATCAACCATGATTCCTGTTCCGTCGTAATCTCCGCCCACATAACTCGCCGCTTTTTTCCGTCTCAACAAGGCCTGTACACGAGAGATGAGTACACGTGGTTTGATCGGCTTGAGGATGTAATCGTCAGCCCCCGCTTCGAAACCTGCGATTTGACTGTAATCTTCTCCTCGAGCTGTCAAGAAGGCCACAATGGTTTGGCCCAAGGTCTTGTCTTCACGGATCTCCGTGCAAGCCTCCACACCATCCATTTCGGGCATCATCACATCGAGCAAAATGAGGTCGGGAAGCAATTTTTTCGCAAGAGCAACGCCCTCGCGGCCATTGTTCGCCGTGTGAACGTCGTACCCTTCTTTCACGAGGTTGTACTCGATGAAATCCAAAATGTCTGGTTCATCGTCTACCAAGAGAATGCGTTGCTTTCCCATGGCGCGAAGTTCATCGAGGTTGTGTTCCTTGGAAGTAAGGGACATGTGAAGAATGTATGAACACGAAGATGCGACAAAAACAATGGATTCATTGTTTAGGCGCGGATTCGTTGAGAATGGAGAGGTATGTCGACCACGCTTTTCGGGCCTCGAGGTGATTCGGGTGGTGCCAAAAGGTTTGCCCCTCCACTGCGTCTCGATGTTGAATGCGCAAGCCTTGCACGTGGTCGTGAAATTTGGAGCCGGCCTGCCCCCAAATCCACATGCCCGCAGCGGCCATCCAACCCCACCCTTCAGGAGCCAGCCATCCACCAACACCTGCCCACAGGAGCCACGTGACGGGGTAGCAAACAATGGCCAAACCCACAGACAAGGTGGCCACGAAATCGTCTTTGGTGACCATGCGTTTGACCCGATGCTGGATCCACTTCATGGTGGGCCATGTGGGCAGGTTGGCAATCCATGCCAAGGTGCTGAGCACAGCCATGGCTGGAATGGGCTTTCGCGTGTCTTCCGAATGACAACCCCAAGCTTCGGGGCGACCAGGGGCCGATGTTTGTTGGAGCGCCTCGACACACGCGACATGCGAAGATTTCACGCGTTCCGCCCAAGCGGGGTCAGCCACCCAATGGGAGGCCCAATGCTCCAAACGCTCGCGAAACTCCGCGAATGCTTGGGTTTCCATGTCTGTGGTTCGGCACGCCCGAACCGCCTGGTGAAGAAAAGGCTGTCCTTCCTCAGGTTGGATGTTCACCATCACCTCTCCCATGGCTTGTCGAACCCGAATGTTGAACGCTGTTTTGTCCAAGGTGCCCTCAATGTCAATCAAATCATCGAAGGTGATGGGTGCACCCACCCGCATGCGAAGTTGACTGCCGGCCATGGCATAGCTTTCGTAATCCAACCCCAGGGGAACCACGTGAAGTGCATGTTTGAGCCTCGGATGTTTGGTGGCAGATCGCGCAACCATTTCGGTCAGACCACCACGCAATTCACGCAGCGACGGAAACAAGTTGTGATTTCCTTCCGGGAAAATGCCCATGGCTGCGCCTTTCTCCAACCGATCCACGCAAACGTCAAAGATGACGTCATTCCTTTCCCTGAGATCTTCCACGCGGTCGCGCCTCCGGTAAATGGGAAGTTGGTTGTACCCGTACATGATGTGTCGCGCGAGGGGGTTCCAAAACACATCAGCTCGTGTAAGCCAATGTATTTGAGCCGACATGAAGGCGCAGGACACCAAGGGATCCATCAGTCCATTTTGGTGGTTGCTGATCAAAATGGTGGGTTGGCCCGTGGGGGGCAAATGGTGCACACCATCGGCTCCACGAACCCGAAAGAATCGCATCACGCCTCCCCAAACCCAATACCAGGTCAAGCGGTAATACAGATGTTTACGTTGGATGGGGGGGGTGAGGAGAGGTCGTTTCATGGGAGACATGCCATCGTCATTGACGCAGTCGGGCACCACAGGATTCCAATGCGGTGAGGATTCGTGCCATGGCGGCTTCAATTTGTTTGTCGTTCAGGGTCCCATGGGGATGCTGCAACCTGAAGGCCAAGGCATAGCTAATCTCGTGATCTGCCAATCCTTTGCCTTGGTAAACATCAAAAAGCGACACGTCCAAAAGGCACTGGCGCTCTGCGTTTCGAGCGGCCAATGCCAAGGATTCGTAAGTCGTACCCTTGTCTATGACCACGGCCAAATCGCGTCGAACCCAGGGGTACTTGGGCAGATCGCTTGCTTTGACCTTTCGCTTCCGCGTGGCCTTCCAAAGTGCAGCAACTGAAAAATCTGCCCAGTGCACAGGCGCTTGGACACCGCAAGCCTTGGCAACGCCGGGATCAACCAGTCCCATCCTACCGATGGTCTGACCTCCAGGATTGACCCATTCCAGGCCCTCCATCACCAATCCATCCGAGGCCAGGACCCTCGTCGTCGCCTTCAATCCGACGTGGGATAGCAACGCTTCTGCGGTTTGCTTGAGCGTATACATGGACGATTGGGCTTCTTTGCCCTTGGCTTGGTTCCACGATTCAGGCACGGCACGGCCAGTGACCCACAAGCTCAAGCGCTCCTCTTCCACGAATGGATGTGCGTGTTCAGAATCTTGGGCGATGTGTCGGTAGGTCCTCCCCAATTCAAAGAGGCGCAAATCGGCAGCCTGGTGGTTGGTGTTGCGGGCAATGGCTTCGAGACCTTGAAACACCAAGCTTTGACGCATCACCTCCAATTCGGTGCTCAGGGGATTGAGCATCCTCACGGCCTCCAGGGGGCGGAGGTCCGAATCCTCGACAAGTTGCAAATAACTGGCCTTGGTGAGAGAATTGGACATGATCTCCGAGTATCCAGCATTCACGAGAAGCTCTCTCCACCCAAACATCACATCCTCACGGTCGGGTTTTTCTGGCACTTCAAGGGTCCCTGTCATTCTCGCGGGCAGGGGGATGTGGTCAAATCCGTGAATTCTGAGAATCTCCTCAGCCACATCAGCAGGACGGGTGACATCGGAGCGATAGGCAGGAACTTCGAGGGTCCACAGATCATCATCTGTGCCCATCACGGCAATGTCCAGAGAGGCCAAAATGGAATGCATCCGTTCCCGTTCCAAGGTCGTCCCCAAAAAGGAATGCAGCCAGGGCAACGAAAGCTCGACCTTGGCAGGCTCAACCCGGGCGATTCCGCGATGCTCGACGGCCCCAACACACGTGGCCCCGGCCCATTCTTCCAACAACTGAACACATCGTCGCGCAGCTCGTTCTACCATGTTGGGATCCACACCACGCTCGAATCGAAAACTTGCATCCGTGCTGAGGGCATGGCGTTTGGCTGTTTTTCGAACAGTCACAGGATCAAACCACGCCGCCTCGAGCAGAACATGGGTCGTTTGTGGATTCACACCACTGGATTCTCCGCCATAGACACCCGCCAAGCACATGCTTCCCTCCGCATCTGCAATGACCAAATCATGTTCGTCCAAAGTTCGATCCACCCCATCGAGGGTTCTGAGTTTTTCTCCAGCCTTGGCTTTCCGAACCTCGATCTTTCCCCCTCGTATGCGGTCGAGGTCAAAGGCGTGAAGTGGGTTCCCGAATTCATGAAGCACCACATTGGTCGCATCCACAACGTTGTTGATGGGTTGAATGCCCAATGCTCGGAGTTGTCGTTGAATGGGTTCGGGACTCGGTCCGACCTGGATGTTTTGGAGCTCGATTGCGAGGTAATGTGGGCAGTCTGCCCCAGCCTGCACGTCGAGTTCTACAGTGCAACCTTGTGATTTGGCCTCTGCGATGGAAGCCAATGAAGGCATGATCAATTCACCCACGGCCATGGGGCCAATTCCTTCCACCGTCCCATGCAGGAGTCCCGCCCTCAAATCGCGCGCGACCCCCCAATGGCCCATGGCATCGTTTCGGTTGGGCGTCAGTCCAATCTCAATGACCTCGTCACCCTCCAATCCAACAACTTCTGCCAAACCCGTTCCTGGCTTGAGACCGGCCTCCAGAACCATGATGCCGTCATGACTGGTGCCCAGGCTCAACTCATCTTCTGCGCATATCATCCCCATGGACTTTTCACCGCGAATCTTGCCTTGTTTGATTTTGAAAGGTTCGCCTTCAATCGGATGAACGGTACACCCCACGGTGGCCACGGGAACGTTTTGTCCCATTTCCACATTGCTGGCCCCACAAACGATTTGGACGGGGGCTTCCAAGCCAAGATCCACCTGGCACAAACGCAGCCGGTCGGCACCGGGATGTGGTTTGACTTCAAGGACATGTCCCACGACAATTCCCTTCAGTCCGCCCGGAATGTCCTCCACCAATTCCACGCCCTCCACTTCGAGTCCCGTGGCGGTCAGGACTTGGGCTGCCTCTTGGACGGTTACTGAAAAGGGAAAGAGCTGACGGAGCCAGCGAGATGAAATTTTCATGCGGTCGGGTTCTATCGTTTCTTGCCGAAACGTCTTGCAAATCTAGTTTTGAACGGGGTTTTTTTCCGTGGCCAAAATTCAATTACATTTGCACCCCTCCATCGGGATGTAGCTCAGTTGGTAGAGTACACGTCTGGGGGGCGTGTGGTCGCTGGTTCAAGTCCAGTCATCCCGACAAAAGCCGTGTTCAATCGCGGCTTTTTTTGTGTCTTGCAGGGTCAAACTGTTCGACCTTTGTGCTTCGAGTATCCCGCCGACCCCGGCCAACCCCACCCTGTGAAACCCCACCATGGATTACGCGTTTGAACGAGATTGGATTCAGCTCCTTGCGTTGATGGAGGAACGCTTTGGTGAGCAACCAGACATCACCTCCATGGTGTTTGCTGTGGGGCTGCAAGAAGCGGGTCAGGGTGCCCGTGAGTTCAAAAAGGATGAGAAAATAGACCTGATGCACGTGGGCGTATGCACGCTCCTCGAACCGCTAGGATACTACGTTCGGGAAGGTGAGGATGAGGACGGATGGCCGCATTTTGTGCAGGGAGAGCCCATGCCTGCATTGACCCATGGCGAGCAAGAGCGCATGATGAGACGTGCCCTGCTTCACTATTTCGCCGCTTGGTTAGGACGTGAGGTCGGTGAAGAGGACGCGGGCTGAACGGGGGGTTATTCCATGACCACCTTGGCCGAATTGGTCATCATCTCGTCAATCTTGATGAGCCCATCACCATAGAGATTGCCTTTGGTCGCTTCAATATCCAACACAGCGAAACCAGCTTGTCCAGGAACGTAGAAGTCGGAGAGGTTGAAAGAAACGAACCCTTCTTCCGTGGTGTATTGGATGGTGTCAATGCGTGGAGAACCTCCAGAAATCGATCCAATGGCATACAAACGAACCTCCGCGTCGGAAACAGGCACCTCCGCAGTTCCCTCAAGACGAACCACGGTAATGTTGGCAATGGTTTCTTCGACTTCGTAACATCCTGCCAAAAGAATCGCACTTGAAGCGATCAGGGCGAGTGAGAAAATGCGAATCATGGAACTGTGTGTCTTTTTTGGCATCTACCTTTGATGCTTGGAACAAAGATGACAAAAAAACAACAAATGCGCTTTTCTACCACCCATCTGTTCTCTTCGGTTTTGATCGCGGGAATGTCAATTTTGCTGATGTCGGCTTCGGGCTGTGAGTCAAGCACGGAAACAAGGGCCTCTGTGGGGGGGGCAAACACTGCTGGAAAACCCGCCTTGGTTCGAATTGAGACGAAGTTTGGCGACATGGTGGTCCAGCTCAGCGACTCCACCCCGAAGCACAGAGACAATTTCCTGAAGCTCGTGGAAGAAGGATTTTACGACAGCACATTGTTTCACCGTGTGATCAACGAGTTCATGATTCAAGGTGGTGATCCTGCGAGCAAGGGTGCAGATGGTTCTGCCCGCCTAGGATCCGGAGGCCCTGGTTACAAAGTGGACGCTGAAATTCGGCCTGACTTATTGCATGTCAAAGGGGCCTTGGCAGCCGCGCGTCAAGGGGACAATGTCAATCCCCTCCGTCAAAGCTCTGGCAGTCAATTTTACATCGTTCAAGGCAGGACCTTCACAGATGCGGAAATGTCAGGAGTGGAGGGTAGGATTGCGGCTTTCGCGGAGACATACGGCGACGGCTTGGCCAACGTAGAAAACGGTCAATTTGTCTATTCAGCTGAGGCTCGCGAGGTCTACAAGACCGTCGGTGGGACGCCATTTTTGGACATGCAGTACACGGTGTTTGGTCAAGTCATTGAGGGATTGAATGTTGTGGACAGCATTGCCAACGTTGCCACAGATCGTCGTCGTGGAGACCGCCCCCTGGAGGACGTGATGATGACGATGAAACGGATTCAATGATCACCTGTTGACGTGAAGATCCAACAATCATGAAAGCGCGCATCGAGGAGATGATGGCTCATGTGGCCGCTGTCGAGCTGGCTACACCGGATGCTGTCGAAGCCTTTCGCATCGAGTATGTAGGCCGAAAAGGGAAGATGAAGGACCTGATGGCGGCATTCAAGGATGTCCCTGGGGAGGATAAGAGAGAACTCGGGCCCATGCTGAATGCCCTGAAACAAGCTGTTGAAGGCAAAATCAAGGAAGCGTCACAGGGTTCCAAGGTCCAAGTTCAAGCTTCAGGCAACGATGCCACTCGCCCTGCGGGAGGCATTCCCAAGGGAACCCATCATCCGCTTCAAGTTGTGCGCCGTGAAATTGTAGGCATCTTTCAGAACATGGGTTTCGCGGTTGCCGAGGGTCCTGAAATTGAAGATGATTGGCACGTTTTCAGCGGCTTGAACTTCCCTCCGGAACACCCGGCTCGGGACATGCAGGATACTTTTTTCGTCGCCCGGAATCCAGATTTGTTGCTTCGAACACACACGAGTTCCGTTCAGGTGCGTGAAATGGAACGCCGCGAGCCGCCCATGCGATTGATCATGCCGGGCCGAGTCTTCCGAAACGAAGCAATCAGCGCCAGGGCCCACTGCATGTTCCATCAAATTGAAGGGTTGTACATCGACAAGGGTGTATCCTTTGCCGATCTCAAGCAGACCTTGTTGCATTTTGCGCGTTGCTTTTTTGGTGCTGAAACTCGCATTCGGCTCAGACCGTCGTATTTCCCCTTCACGGAGCCTAGTGCCGAGGTGGATGTGTATTGGGGACTTGAAACAGAAGTGGACAAGAGAATCACCAAGGGAACGGGTTGGCTGGAAATTCTAGGTTGTGGGATGGTTGACCCCAACGTCCTTCGTGACAACGGCATCGATCCTGAGGTGTACAGTGGATTTGCCTTTGGCATGGGCATCGAGCGCATCACCATGCTGAGGTATCAGATCGGGGATCTGCGGCTGTTTTTTGAAAACGATTTGCGCTTTTTGGGCCAATTCGAAGGTGAACGCTGACCCCTCCCCGCGCTTATCTCTTGATGTGCGGAAGCATGAATGTCAGGGACAGCAACCCGCTTGATCGCTTCTCCACCGTCAGCCGTCCGGCGAGTTTCTCAATCTGAACCAACACTGGATTCCAACGTGGGCTGTGGGTTCCTCCCGCAAACATCCGTTCCAATTCCAGCGTTGCAGGGTTTTCTGGCCCTTCAATTTCAACGACAATGCCATGCCAGTCATTTCGAATGTGGCCGGCATAGCTTTCGTCTGGGTTGTGACCCTCGAGCAGCCTTTTCACGGTCACAGATAGCAACGACAGGAGGCCTTCGGGGGCGACTTGTCCTTCCGGTTCTCCTTCCAGGTTCCATTCCACGATGGTGCCGTGGTCCATTTCCAAGGAGGCAATGATGTCTTCAAAGTCCAAACGATCGGCTCTCGCCAGCACTTCTTGCACTTCACCGCCTCCGTGGACAGCGAACGATCCGACGGTTTCGGCGGCGCCAGTGGCAAAGGGGTCGGCCTCATGCATGGACATGCGCTGAATTCTCAAGGCGCGCATGCGTTCTTGGCGAAGTGCCTTTTTCAGTTCATGCGCTCTTAACCCAGCGGCAATCAATCCAAGCAGGATCAATGCACAGGCAAATGGCCATGCCCCAGGGGTGCAAGGAGAGGCCATGGCTTGGGAGGCGGCGACATCAAATGGGTCGCCCACAATCATGGGTTGGGGAGCGAATTGTTTGGTCTCTCGTCCTACGAGTGCCCCTTGAAGCATCAACACGGTCAAGCTGTCCGCTTTTTGCAAGTGCTGAAGTGCAGAATTCGTGGCGCCTCGATCTCGCTCAAACCGGGCTTGCTCGCGAGCAATGCGGGCGCGGAGTTGGATGTTCTCCAATTGGTTGGCGGTTCGACCTGCGTCGTGAAAAGCCAACAGCGCCTCCAACGGTTTCCCGGCACGTTCCGCGGAAATGGCCACCCGCAGTTGTGAGAGGGTCCAAGCTTCAGGGTCGGCCACGGGGTCGTACAGTCCCACCATGCTCCGGGCCAGAGTCAGGGACTCCACATGCCTTCCAGCTGCACCCAGCATCGTGTGGAGGTGAGTGAGTTCGGCCATGACAGAAACGCGCATGGAGGGCTTGGTCGATTGGATGTAAGTCAGCCACGGCAAACTGTCCAGTGGTAGGCCTTTCATGGCTCCTGCCTGGAGACGCAATCCTTCAGGCCGAGGGCCATCCAGATTGGAAGTGGCATCGATGCAAGCTTGCCATTGGCCCTCGACAAACAGAAGTTCAGCTCGAGCCAAATCGACATCGGCCTCTTTTCCCGGAGCAGGTCCGAGTCGATGCTCAGCTGCCAGGAGTTCCAAAGCTTCGGAAGTCATGCCGCAGGACACCATCCACGACACGACATCAAGGGAGAGTTGGGTTCTTATGGAAGTTGGGCAGATGGAACAGCGTTCGGCAGCGATGAGCAGGTGAGGTCGGGCATCGGCAGAGTTGCCCACGTTCCATTGGATGCCTGCCACCCCGGCGTGGGCCCTTGCTGCATGGCAGCCACTTAGGGATTCGTGCAGTAGGTGCTCATAGATAGACAAAGCCTGCACCGTATGACCAGCATGGTTCAGGCTGTCTGCCCGATTCAGCAACTGGCTGTGGTTGGAGGGCACAGCGAGTGCCAACCAGGACCCCATGAGGCCCCACGCCAACACCAAGGGACGTGCCAATTGCATTGGACCAAATTACACGGGCCCTTTGACGGACTGAGGCCTTTTTTGGAGGGTTTCACACAGGCCTTGGTGAATGATTCACGAAGGGTCATACACCACGGACAACACTGTCACTCCGACTTGTCGCAATGTTTCCCTGTCAATGATGTCCATGTTGTCGGCATGGGTGTGATGAAACGGACCATATCCCATGGGCCGAACCTGGGTTCGGTAGTCTACAATGTTGGCGCTAGGAATGCCAGCCATGTCTGACACAAAGTAGTTGTCGTCGATGGTAGGCGGAGTTTGGGTGTTTGGGAAGCGATCTCCAAACCCCAATTCATCAGCGCGTCTCCAGACTTTCCTGACGATGTGAGGCGCATATCGAACACTCGTACCTTCTTGGTTGAAGACGGCGTCGGCAGCACCGACCATGTCCAGCAGGATGCCAAACCGTGCTCGATATCCGGGCTTGTGTGGATTCTCCGCCCAATACTGACTGCCCAAACACCAGTCTCGATAACCGTTTTCGGTGGATTCCATCCACTCGGGCCTGCCATGGTCTTCCGCGTCGAAGAACACAATGTCAACCCCGATGTCCGCAGGCAATTTTCCCAATTGACGTGCCACTTCGAGCAACACGCCAACTCCTGAACCCCCGTCATTCGCCCCGTCAATGGGCTCTTTGGTTCTCATGCTGTCTTTGTCGGCAAAGGGTCTTGTGTCCCAATGGGCAAACAAAAGGACGCGGTCACGAGATTCTGGATGGTACGTCCCTACAATGTTTTGAATGTCTAGCAACTCCCCATTGTAGGCACGCACACGGCCTCGTTGCACCGTCACCTCCGCGCCATGGCGTTCCAGTTCGTTGGCCAACCATGCGGCGCATTGCGCGTGTGGCTCGGTGTTGGGCACCCGGGGACCGAAGGCCACCTGATGGGCGACAAAGGCATAGGCTGAGTCTGCATTGAAGTCGGGGATGACCAACTCCTTGGATTCATCGAGGCGCAGTGGCCGTTCCGACTTGGGTTGTTCGCATGCGACCAGTCCCGAAACCAGGACCACAAGCACAACAGCCCGTGTCCTAAAATCAACCACGGCTCCAGGAACTGCCATCCTTGCCGTCTTGAATGGTGATGCCGTGGGCAGAAAGCACGTCGCGAATCTTGTCGGCCGTGCCCCAGTCTTTGTTGGCCTTCGCCGTGGTGCGCATGTCCACGATCAAGTCGAGGAGCGCGCCCGTTTCGGATTCGTCTCCGCCGCCTGCGTTGGAGGTGCTTTCCGCTTGCAAGCCCAGCACGTCGCGCATGAAGGCCTGGAACGTGGCCTGCAACGTGGCGATGTCCTGCGCCGTCAGGGCCACCAGACCTGCCGCCGCGCCGTTGATGGCCTTCACGCCCTCAAACAGGGTGGCAATGAGAATGGGGGTGTTGAAGTCGTCGTTCATGGCGGCGTGACACTTCTCCCCAAAGGCGTTGGCGTCGAAGTTTCCTTCTCCAGAGGTTGGGGCCAAACGATTCAACGTGTCCACGGCTTTTTCCAATTTCGCCAATCCCTTCTCCGCCGCTTGCAGGGCCTCGTTGCTGAAGTCCAACGTGCTGGCGTAGTGGCCCATCAGCATGAAAAAACGCACCGTCATGGGAGTGTAACCCTTGTCGAGGAGCTTGTGGTTGCCGGTGATGAGTTCTTCAGGGGTGAATCCGTTGCCTTCCGACTTGGCCATTTTCCGGCCGTTGACGGTGAGCATGTTGCCGTGCATCCAATAGCGGACGGGGCGTTCGACGCCGTTGGCGCCGACGTTTTGGGCAATCTCACATTCGTGGTGAGGAAACTTCAAGTCCATGCCCCCGCCGTGGATGTCAAACGTCTCTCCCAAGTACTTGGTGCTCATCACCGAACACTCGAGGTGCCACCCGGGGAATCCCATGCCCCAGGGGGATGGCCACTGCATGAGGTGGCTCGAATCCGCGGCTTTCCAGAGGGCGAAGTCGAGCGGGTCGCGCTTTTCGCTTTGGCCGTCGAGGTCGCGGGTGTTGTTCATGAGTTCGTCAATCTTGCGTCCGGACAACTCCCCGTACGGGTGGTCGTCACTGAATTTGCGAACGCTGAAGTACACGCTGCCGTTCACTTCGTAGGCGTAGCCGTTGTCGATGATTTTCTTGATCGACTCGATTTGTTCCACGATGTGCCCCGTCGCCGTGGGTTCAATCGAGGGGCGCAGGATGTTGAACACGTTCATGACGTCGTGAAAGTCGTTGGTGTAGCGCTGCACGACTTCCATGGGCTCGAGGTTTTCGAGTCGGGCCTTCTTGCCAATCTTGTCTTCGCCGTCGTCCGTGTCGCCCGTCAAGTGGCCGACGTCGGTGATGTTTCGAACGTAGCGCACCTTGAATCCGAGGTGCTGCAGGTAGCGGTACACGATGTCGAAGGTCAAAAACGTCCTCACGTTCCCCAAGTGCACGTTGCTGTACACCGTCGGCCCACACACGTACATCCCTACGAAGGGCGGGTTGATGGGTTCAAACTTTTCCTTTTGCCGGGTCAGGCTGTTGCTGATGTGCAGGGCGTCCATGGATCTCTGTTCAAGTTCAGAGTGCAAAGAAAAGCCCAAACCACGCACAACCTCTCACGGACCTCAGCCCAACCTATTTTCTGTTTCAGCCAATTGACCAAGACCCTGAAACATGTATTTCATCAATCCTTGTAAATCGTGCGATGCCCTCCAATTCCAATCGTCTTGGGCCTGGCTGTCATCGATGCTGTCGGGCCAAGAGGCAGCGATCCCTTGTCGATGGTCGGGGCTGTATTCCATGACAAAATCTGGGATTTGAGATTGGATGCATTCCTCCAACTCACGGGGCGAAAAACTACACCCGCTTAGGTTGTAAGATGTTCGAATCCCCACATCGGGAGCTTCGAGGAGTTGGATGGTCGCACGAATGGCATCATCCATGCTCATCATGGGCAAACGCTCGTCGGGATTCAGGTAACACACCATCGACTCACCAGCTCTGGCTTTGGCAAAGGCCTCCACCGCGTAATCTGTGGTGCCTCCTCCAGGCTGTGACCGATATCCAATGAGACCGGGATAGCGCAAACTTCTGACATCCACCCCGTATTTGTCGTGGTAGTATTGACACCAGAGTTCGCCGCTGACCTTGGACAAACCATACACTGTGGTGGGAACGAGTGCAGCATGTTGGGGCGTGTTTTCTTTGGGGGCGTCTGGACCAAACACAGCAATGGAACTTGGCCAAAACACTTGATCCACCAAGCCATCTTTGGCCGCTTCCAACATCACAAGCAAGGACTTCATGTTCAGTTCCCACGCGTCAAGAGGCATGGATTCTCCACGGGCCGAGAGCATGGCTACGAGCATGTAGACCGTGCCGATGTCATCACGTTCCAGAATCCTTCTGACGGCATCGGCATCCGTGGCGTCCATTGTCAATGATTCGCTGAGGGCTGCCTCTGGATGGGGGACGGCCCGCAAATCAGCCAACAGGACCTGGTCAGGACCGTGTTTGGCTTGCAATGCAAGCATCAATTCTACACCCAGTTGGCCAGAAGCCCCGACGATCAGATGTTTTCCCATGGAGGGACGAAGGTAGTGTGAGGGTACATTTGTTGTGTGGATGCCAGTCAATTTCATTACGAGCTTCCGGATGTTGCCATTGCGCGTCATCCCGTTGAGCCTCGAAGGGCAGCCAGGCTCTTGGTGAGGCATCATCAAGGCATGTTGCATCATGCAACATTTGAGGGTCTGCCCCAGCTTCTCGTGGACGCACAGGTCGATGGGCTTTGGGCCAATGACACCCAGGTGCTGCACGCGCGAATCATGGCGACCAAGCCCACGGGAGGGCAGTTGGAGGTGTTTCTGCTCGGACCTTCCGAAGGCTTGGCTGAGGAAGAACTTGTCCAGCGAGGACCGAGGTTGTGGAAGGCCATGGTTCGGAATGCCAAACGGTGGTCTGACGGCATCGCCACGGCGGCAGGGGTCTCGTGCACCATGACCATCCGACGCAAGGAAGAGGCGACTGACGGAACGGCGCAAGTCGAGCTCAGTTGGGCGGGTTTGGATGGAATGGCATGCACCCTCGGAGAGGTCTTGCAAGATTTGGGGCGTACACCTTTGCCTCCATACATGAAACGTCCTGACGTCCCATCGGATCGCGAGGATTATCAAACCGTGTTTGCCGTTGCCCCAGGAAGTGTGGCAGCCCCCACAGCAGGACTTCATTACGACGAAGTGTTGATCTCAGAATTGAAGGCTGTGGGCTGTCCGCTGCACAAAGTGACATTGCATGTGGGCGCCGGTACATTCAAGCCTTTGACAGAAGGAGACATCTCCAACCACAGAATGCACGCTGAGCGTTGTGTCTTTCGGCGTGATGCGCTAGAAAGGATGAAGTCTCAAACCAAACGCGTCGCCACGGGAACCACCACCCTTCGTGCCTTGGAGAGCCTGTATTGGGCCACGCTTATTCACAAGGCTTCAGGGATGTGGGTGGATGTGGTGCCCCAAGATGCCCCTGAAGGCGCACATTCTTGGCAAGCGAAGGATTGGTCCGATGTGGATGCCCTGTCCCATGCGTTGGAACATGCCCATTGGAGAAATGAAACGTGGTCATTCGAAACCCAATTGATGGTAGTTCCTGGTTATGAAGTCCGAATGGTCGCTGGCCTTGTCACCAATTTCCATCAGCCCGGAAGCTCGTTGTTGTGTTTGGTGTCTGCATTCACTGGACAAGAGGGCTGGAGGGGGATGTATGAAGAAGCGTTGAAGGAAGGGTATCGTTTCCTGTCATACGGTGACGGTTGCTTGATTTGGGCTTCTCCCCAACCCTGATCGATTGGGGGGGTCATCAACATTGAATTCTTCGGGGAGTGCCAAACATGGGTTACGTCTGGAACCAAAAAACCCCGCACACTGGCGGGGTTTTTCATGCCATAGGACGTCAAATCAATTCGCGGTCCGACGGTTGTCCTCGATCCCAGCTTCCTTTTGCATGATGCTAAGAACCGTGAAGGGGAAGTTTGCACGAGCGCGTGTTGCGAGCGTGCTCTGCTCTTCAAGGTAGCTGTCCTTGCTGGAGGCTTCGGTCACGCTTTGGGGAGCAATGACCCAAACACCGTGGTTGCCCACGATTGGACTGGACATCATGCCTGTAGGAATCGCAAATGCGGCGCCTGCAACTTTGGGTTCGGTCGATGCCCCGCTGCCGCGCACCGTGGGAAACTTGATGCTGAGATCCGAGCCAGTTTTGACCGTCTCTCCGACAGCTTCTGCCACCTCTTCGAGGTTGGCGCCATCCATTTTCTTGGCGTACAGCTTGCCTTTGGCTTCGTTCAATGCCCCGGTGCGCATTTCTTCTTCCACATCTTCGAACGAGGGCTCTCCCGCGGTGCGCGATGCATCGAGGTGAGCGACGATGTAAAAATCGGCTGTGAGGATGGGGTTGGAAACCTCGCCTTTCTCACTGCGGTATGTCCATCCTACGATTTCAGAGGCATCCCGGATGCCCGCAATGGCCTTGGCATTGGAGGCAATGTCTTTGGCCTCTCCAGTCGCGTATCCAGCTTCTTCCGCAGCAGCGAGCAGGGACTCTTTGGATGTCGCATTGATGGCAAATTCACTGGCTTGAGCGTAGGCGTCACGGGCTGTGGCTGCAGATGCCGCCACGTCTCGGGTGATGTAAGCGACACGTGCCTCTTCGGTTTCAGTGCGGCGGTCGAGAACTTCAATCAGGTGCACTCCATAGGTGGTTTCCACCCATCCAAGGGCTCCAATCCGTTCGTTGAAACAGAAATCCTCAAACGGTTTGACCATTTGTCCTTTGGGGAAGAAATCATAGACGCCCCCTGTGCTCTTGGATCCAGGGTCTCCGCTGAAACGTTCCACCAAATCATCGAAGTCTCCACCCTTGCGAAGCACTTGCTTCAAGCTGTCTGCACGTGCGCCGAGTTCAGCCATTTCGGCTTCGTCTTTCGCGTTTTTCGCCGACAGCAAGATGTGACGACACTTGGCAGCAGTGTCAGGCACCATGACCCGTTCCAGGATCCGAGACACAACCATTTGATCACCTTTGGTGTAGGGTCCAAAGACGGTTCCTTCGGCCTCTGAGAAAAACCCGCTTTCGGTCAAGTTGGTTTCCACCTGCTTCAGTCGCAAATTCCGAACATCAGCCTTTCCACCATTGGCATTTGTCGCATAGGCTTCCACGTCATCCGCTTCTTTCCAATCGTCCGCCACTGCTTCTAGCTCAATTTCCATCGCCTTGACGTCGGCATCACTTGCGCCCAATGGAATCTTCACGTACGTGATGTCTCGCCCTTCTTTCTGTTCGTACTTGGGCTCGTTTTTGTGCGCGTTGAAATAAGCCTTGACGTCGCGATCACTCAGGCTCACGTCGCCGTCAGGAATGTTCTTGTACAACTTGACGACGTACTTGATTTCAGCCTTGCGCTCAGTGCTGATGTGCTCATACTTGCCTTCGATGCTGTTCGTGTAGGGAGCCTTGGCCAAGAGGGCGTCAACTTTTTCCTTCTGACGCTTCTCGAGAATCAAGCGCTTGTAGCTCAGCAAGTTGAGTTTCCCCTGGTCTGTTGTAAGCATGGCGCCAAAGTTTTGTTGCCAAAACGACTTGTTCTCACCATTGCTATAAAACGCACGGCCCATGTACGGGCTGTCCAAATCACCAAAGAGCATTTCCTGGAACTCGGCGTCAGTGACTTGCACGCCCAAATCGTCGTAGAGATCCTCCCACACGATTTTTGAGGTCAAATCACTCCACACCTCTTCTCCCAACTGGTCTCCGGAGAAGCCGAGACGGCGACGTTCATCAATTTCAATGCGATAATCCAAGGCTGAGATGCTTTGGCCGCCGACGCTTCCGACGTCACGCGCATTCCCTTGGCCCAACAGGGCGAGCACTGCATCGTAGGGAATCAAGAATCCCAACATGCCGATGCCGATCATTGTGAGCAACAGGCCTTGCCGGTTGCGGATGTTTTCAATCATTGCCATGGTCCTCTGGCTTTGCGTTTTTCAGGTTCGCGAAGATAACATTTCCACGGCAACTGAGCACCATGTCTTGGCTTACCTCTCTCCATGAGGCCAAACCTCCACCCATTCCACGCGATTTTCACTCACTTCACGCACCACAAGTTGCACTCCTTCGACCTCGACAAGCGTGCCCTCTTCCGGAATGTCTCCGACCTCGTGAAGAACCAATCCACCCAAGGTTTCATAGGTGTCACCGAGCGGCAATTCCCAGCCATGGGTGTCATTGAGTACGCGAATTTCGCGCCTCGCAGGCACCATCCAACTCTCCTCAGAAATGGGATGCTCCAAGTCTAATTCTTCGTGGTCGTGTTCGTCATCTATTTCACCGAGTAGTTCTTCGACGATGTCTTCCATGGTCAAAATCCCAGCCGTCCCTCCAAATTCATCCAACACCACCGCGAGGTGACGTCGCCGTCTCAGAAATTGTCGCAACAACTCGTCACCAGGCATGGGTTCAGGCACCACAAATGTGGGCAGCAAAATTTCCTTCAACGAGGATGGACGCCGAAACAGATCTTTGGCGTGGACGTACCCGACGATGTGATCAATGTCTCCCTTGTAGACGACGAGTTTGGAATAACCCGTTTCAGCAAACTCCCTCTGTAAATCCTCAATGCTCGTCTCGAGTTCAATCCCGCTCACCTCGTTCCGTGGCACCATGGAATCGCGGGCTTGGACTTCAGGGAGATCCAAGGCATTCTTCAGAATTTGAAGTTCATGCTCCAGTTCTTGTTCAGGCTCCATTTGGCCGCTCAACGTGTTGATGAAATGGTCCAAATCTTGAGCTCCCAAGGTGTCGAGAGCCTGCGATGTGGAGTGACGAGAACCAAAAGGACGGATCAAAGCCTTGCTGATCACCATCACGAGCCAAGCCGGCAAAGCCAACACGCCAAAGACCACAATCAAAGGGAAGGCGAACAGGTCTAGCCATTTGTTGGGAGAGGCGTGGAAGAGGCTTTTGGGCATGAACTCTGCAACAACCAGCACCACAGCCGTGGTCACCAGGGTCTGGGTTGCAAGAACCACGGTAGGCTGGCTAGCCTCTTGCCAACCGGACACCCCGAAAATCCACTGTCCAATGAGGGCTCCTGATTCCATACCACAAAGCACCAAAGCCAAATTGTTTCCAACGAGCATCGACGCAATGAAGAGCTGGGGGCGGTCGGACAGAAAGGAGACAATCTGGCCACGCAAACTTTGCTGCGCACGGAGTTCGGTTTGCAGTCTGCTCGACGCGACAAAGGCCATTTCCATGCCCGAAAAGAAGGCGGAAGCCAAGAGCGAAAGGGCCACGACAGCCAGCGAACTCGAAGGGTCAGGATCCATGCAAATGCCAGTGGTTCATCGAAAGATACGGAATCAATCGTTGGGGGTTGATGCCATGCGCTTTCTGAAGGTGCGACGCACCATCCACCACAGCCATGAGATGCAAGGAAACAAGCCCTGGACCCAACGGGGGCTGGCTTCGCTCATCCACACCCACACGACGTAGCCTGTTGCCACCACGGACATCACCAGCCAGAACCGCTCAGCAGCAAGGGCAGTTTTTTCCGCGAAGGAAGGAGAATCGCTCATGGGACAAAGGTCAGGGTTTCTTCGGGTTTTCCGAAGTCGAGTCAGACAGAACCTCCGTCATTCCCAACTCAAACGATCCGGTCGGCGCCAAAATCTCGTACCGCTCAAACCGACTGTCTGCCCGAAGGCCCCTTCCGCGAAGGACTCCTTGAGCCGTTGTGATCTCTACCGGTCGATGCGTTCGGACCACATCAGAATCATGCAGCCAAACCAGATGTTCGGAAGACAGTCGATCTCCTTGTCTGTTGATCAGCACAACATCGTCCCACGCTTCGAGGTGTCCGTGGACGTCGTCGTACGTGCCTCGGGTGGCCGACAGCGACGCTTCATGGGTGGCTTGGTCTCCCCCGATGTACAAGATGAATCCCTGGTCCACACGCCACGTTGCGGGAGACTTTCCTTCCCCCTTGTCATTCTCCCAGCGCTCGATCCTCTCCGCCTCGAGAACTTGCACGATGCGTCCGCGTTCCGTGTATTGAAACACCCCTTGTTCCACCACTTGCATCGGTGTGCTTTCTTGCGTTGCCTCCTCTTCCGCTACGCCGCCAGCGTCCAAGGCCGAACCACATCCCATGATGGGGATCACCAGCACTGCAGCTGTGAAGCAGACCGCCCAAACCAAGAGGTTCAGGCGGTGCGCAAAGGAGATGCAACAAGGGGTTGGCGTCATCAGCGAACCCGAATGGTGGTTGTCTCACCTGAGCATGGACAGCCTGGCTTGTTGCCCACGGTGAATGATCCACCAGCTGCTTTTCCGTAGGTGAAAATGTCATCCACAGTGGGAAACTGTTTGGCCATATTGCCGATTTTTTTGTCGGCGAGTTCAGCCAGTTCAGCGTCCAGATTTTTGGCCCGGGCGTAGTAATCTGAGGCCACCCAAAACACAGAACGTGCTCCGAGCGCTCCGTCATCGCATGCACTGGAACTGCCCGCGATGGCGTCTCCAATCAACATGAATGCTTCCGCGTTGTTGCTGTCGATGTCCAAGACTTGACGAGCGTATTGTTTGGCCGTGGTGCTGCGGCCCAAAGCGCTTGCAATCTGACCAGTCTTCAGCAGATACGTGATGCGATCACTGCAATTTTCACAGCGGTTCACAGCATCTTCCATGTAGGCAAAACTTGAATCGAGCTGGTTGTTTTTGGCAAAACCAATGCCAATTGCGTAGGCCGCAGGTGCAGAAGGCTCCACGCTGTAGACAGACGTGGCCACGGGAAGGAACAACGCGTTGTCCGAGCATTCCTTCTTGTTCAGCAAGCGCAGAACTTTGACCTTCAAATCCATGTCATCGGGCGAAGCTGCCACGCTGGCCTCGAGCACAGGGACCATGTCAGCACAATCAGCGATGGCCACAAACACTGTTTCAATGTTGCCCTTTGCTTTGTCGTAGTTCCCGATGTCATCCGTGTCTCCAGCCGCTTCAGCCTTGGCTTTGCCTTGGTCGACGTAATCGCTCAACATGAGGTAATCTGTCAGCATTTGAGTCCTCATGTGTTGTTGCGCCAGGCTGTCTCCTTTGAGTGAACGGGTCAAAGCGTAAAACGACGCACTATAATACTGGTAGAGCGTGGTGATGGACGATTCAGCCCCTAGACAATCCAAGCTCTCCTTGAACATGGCATAAGCCTCGAGGTGGTTGTCTCCAAAGTATCGGTAGTAGTCCGTGGCCTTTCTTCCCAAGATTTCGCAGCGGTTTTGCGGGCTGCGAGAGGTTGAAGGGTACAACTCCATTCGCTTGTCATGCAGGTACATCAAGCTGTCCACCAACACGGCGTGACGGCCGTCAGTCTCCTTCACTCTTTTCAGTTGCCGGCTGATGAACGCAGTTCCATCTGCATACAATCCTTCACTGGCCTGTTCGGGACATACGTTGCAAGCTTTTCTCCACTGGATGTATGCTTCGTCGTAATTCTTTTGGCTCTTGTAGGACTTGTAGACGCTCAAGGCCTCTTTGCAGGCGATCTGCTGCTCTTCTGTGTCCCCGTATTTTGAGTCGTCCTGCGCGCGCGATGAGAAACTCAACAACAGGGTCAGAGTCAGCAAAACGGAGGTGGTCAATGTTCCCTTCATGGTCTTGGTTTTGATGGGGTTCAATGGGTTTCTTTTCATGGTTCAATCGTACAACCGCGGAGTAAGCCACAAGTTCTTGACAAAGGGTGTCAAGCTGACTCCGATCTGGAATCGAAGCGTGGATTCCGTGTGCAACTCCGGGTTGATGGTATGTCGTTGGCCAAAATCCATGCCAATGTGAAATTGACTGGCACTTCGGCTGCCTTGCATCGGCATGGTGAGGCCAAGACTTGCACGCCATTCTTGCAGCGGGTCGCCTTCATCGTCTCCGTCCATGTCCAACACAACAGGCAAATGGCCCCACGAAAACCCGGATCGCCACAAGGGTTGAATGGTCCGGTTTGCACTTCGGCCCCTTTGCCATGTCAAACCAAGCGCAGAACGACGAGCGTCTCCCCACAACCCAGAGCCACTCATCAGGTGGGGTAGGGATGAATTGGCAGAGGACCACGCTTGGGCATGGTGATCAAAGAACAGCGCCAATCGTTCCCCCTGCGGACCATCCCATTGAAGGGATCCTCCAGCGGACCATGCCATGGGAACGACGCCCTCAATGGTCAATTCAGAGTACGACGATGTGTCGAGGGAAGTGGCCACACCGTTGAGAATCAAAGTGGATTCCACAAGGCGTTTCCAATCGGTTTGAAGTGTCCGTTCAGGCGACCACGTAGCGCCACCACGAAGAACCCAACTTCCTTCAAATTCTTGGCTGCTGGAGTATTTGGCCTTCAGGACCTGAAACGCCTCCACACCCAACACAAATCCAGTCGCGCGATTGCGCATGGAGGTGACGGATTGAACGTCGCGGAAAGACAAATCAGCAATGTCCAAACGAGACGTCTGGATGGCGTCGCCAAACCAGTGATCCACCTGAAAACCCGCATCGAGACCTCGCATGCTGACCAACACACTGTCTGCGCTTCCCGCATCCACCCAGCCCTTTCCTCGCCAGCCGGTGGCCAAACCGAGGTACCCCCGTGCCATGCCTCCAGAACCCGAATATGTTTCCGCGATGGACCCCAACAAGGAATCTTCGACGATGCGTTGAATCGAAAAAGCTTTGCTCGACAAAGGTGTCATGCCGAAGCTGAGGGCAGAACGGGATCTCGGTTGTTTGACGACCAAGCCAAGTTGTCCCGGTCCTCCCGTGAAGGCCCTCGCCTTTTGGTCTCCTTCGATCAGCCCGATGGTCTCGGAATGGATGGAAGCCTGAAACGTAGGGTGAGTCAGTCCCGCTGCAGAAGCGGGTTGGTCGGCATTGATTGCGCTGCTGTTTCCGGTGACTGTGGTGATGCCTGCCATCCCGGCGAGCGCGGGGTTGAGAATGCCTTGGTCTGTTCCAAGTCCAAACCGGGCGTAGGGGCTGAAATCTGTTTCTTGACCCTTCGATTCGAGGGTCAAGGCCATCAACATGGCCGCCACCATGACCAGCCTACCCAAGGGATGGACCAAGGCGGCCTTCATGTGAAAGGTGGTGGATGAACAACGCATGATACCCTTTGAGGGTCAATTCAGAGTCGGCGAATTTCGGGGAGATGTGGTGGAGTTCCAAGAGATGGTGGTCGCCTCCTGTCAAAACAACCCCAATGTTTGGCAGTTCTTGGCGTAATTCCTGCCAACGCCCCCACAATTCTGCTTCCAATCCACGGATGGCACCTGAAAGCATGGCAGCTTCTGTTGACAGTCCGACAGATGGCACAGGGCCTCGGGCGGGCAAATTGATCCTGGGCAGTTGCGCGGTTTGATCTGCCATGGAACGCAACCGCATGCCCAATCCGGGTGCAATAACACCTCCCAAGTGTCTCCCATGCACCACCAGGTCCATGGTTGTGCACGTGCCTGCGTCCACCACCAGCCATGGCCGCCTTGGATCGACCCCGGTGGCGGCACCGTGAATGACTGCCCAGGCATTGGCCACGCGATCCAACCCCAACGAGGAGGGTTTGTGCACTTCGGTCGGCAGGGGAAGCGATGTTCCCGGGAGCCAAACCACGAAGTCGATTTGCCCCGCGATTCGTTCCAAAACAACCTGCCACGCCCTCAAATCACCGCTGCCAGTCATCAACACTTGATCCTCGGCTTCTGTGCGCACCCACCACGATTGAAGTTGCACCTCGACATCGAGATTTTGGAGGAGAGCTCGTTCCAACACCACAGGAGAAGCATCCCTCAGTCCTTCAGATTCAAACCCCGCCCATTTCACGCAGGTGTTGCCTACTTCAAGGATCCATCTCATGGCCATTCCACAGTTTCCATCAACCGTTGGACCTCCCATTCCATCCGTGCAAGAACTGGGGCAGTGGAATCGGGGTTGGGTCTGTGATTGAAGTACAAGGAACCCCTCAGAAAATGCTCAGTGCTGTCCGTGACGAAAAACTGAATCGGGGTGGCCACGGGACCTTCAAGAACGAAGAGCATGCCCAACTTTCCAACCTCTGACAAGCTTGAACGATGCAATCCGGCTGCAGCGACTTCATGACCGTACACCAATTCATGGGCGTCGTCCATAAGTTCTCGGAGCTGGCCATTCACTGGAACCTCTGTGCAGTGAAGGGTCGCCCGAATGGATGGGAAGAACAAATCATACCAGCACCCCGCTTCTCCACGAGGAGGTGTACGCTCCACCAGGCCTCCCCACGAAGGCATTCGGAAAACAGCACCGCAAGGAGAGACCGTGGATGAGGTTTGGGTGTCTGGCAATGCAAGACGAACCTGTCCTTTGGGCTTGGGAACGGGCTCGAAATCGGGCTGCATCCACCAAGCGGCAACCACCACAAGGAGCAACGCGGATAACACCCAAACCCAAGGGAGGATACGCAACCGTCGAGTTGCATGCATGGAGTTCTTGACGCTCACGATTCTGAATCCTTGAAGGAACTGTCGCTGATGCGAGGCAACATGACTTTGATTCTTCGAATGCGGCGCGTGTCACCAGCGTCCACTTGCAACGTCACTCCTTCAAATTCAATGGATTCGCCTTTCCGCAAGAGGCGCCCGGATTGCTCCACCATGAATCCTCCCAAGGTGTCACTCTCCCCCTTCGAGGCTTCCCAGGCTTCCTCGTCAAGTCCCAAGATGCGATAGGCATCGAGCAAAGGGGTTTTGGCCTCCATGAGATAGGTGAACTCATCGAGGACCGAGTGATTCACCTCTTCGTCGTCAAACTCGTCGGCAATCTCGCCTACAATCTCTTCCAAGACATCTTCGAGGGTGACGATTCCACTGGTTCCGCCGTATTCATCGACCACAATGGCGAGGTGAATTTTTCGCGATTGGAACTCGCGCATCAAGTTGTCGATTTTTTTGCTCTCGGGCACGTACAAGGCGGGCCGAAGAAGTGCCGTCCATGCCACGTCATCAAGGTACAGGTGGGGAAGCAGGTCTTTGACGTGTAACACCCCGACAATTTGGTCCGCGGACCCCTCGTGCACTGGAATGCGACTGAATCCCGACGCCACGATGCTCGCCCGGACATGTTCCCACGAATCGCCCTTGGAAAAGGTCATGACGTCGGTGCGTGGGGTCATGACTTGTTTGGCGTCTTTGGACCCAAAATTCACGATGCCCTCGAGGATGCGCTGTTCCTCTGCAGTACGTTCCGAATTGTCAGTCAATTCCAGCGCCTGTTCCAACTCTTCCACACTTACAGCTGCGACAGGTTGGGCGAGACTGTCATCCATCCATCCACCCATGGTGACAAGAGGCGCCCATGCCGGACGAAACACCCGTTGAGCCCATGAAAGGGGGGATGCCATGAATTTGGCGAATTGCAACCCGTGGTTGGTGGCGTAAATTTTGGGAATGACCTCTCCCAGCAACACCAACAAAAAGGTCACACCTGCCACGTGAATCAGCGTGCCCAACCACAGGGGAAGGTCTTCCGATGGAAACAATCTCTCTGCCAACACTGTGGCGATCAAGACGATGGTGATGTTGACCAAGTTGTTCACCACCAGGATGGTTCCAAGAAGATTCCGGGGCCCTTCAGCGTTGTTGGGCGTGCGCATCAACGCCAACACGCGTTTGGCCGAGGGTGTGTCCTCCGCCTCCAGATCGTGGATCGCTTGAGGTGACAAACTGAAAAAAGCCACTTCCGACCCAGAAACCAAGGCAGAAATGACCAACAAAATCCCTACAGAAGTCAGGGCAATCCAGTGGTCAACAAGGGAAACCAGCAAAGAGGGGTCCTCCATGCGAGATGAGGCTCAATCAGAAGGGCGTGTCAGCCGAGGCAGGCTCGGTCTGGTTGGCAACACTGGTCCCGCTTTGGGCCGTATTTTCTGAGGACTGACGGGGCGCTTTGTCCAGCAGTTGCATGACATCTGCCACAATCTCAGTGGTGTATCGTTGCTGACCTTGCTGGTCTTGCCAGTTTCTCGTTTTGAGCTTTCCTTCCAAGTACACCTGCGAGCCTGTGTTGAGGTATTTGCCTGCTGTTTCAGCCAAACCGCGCCACAGCACAACACTGTGCCATTCCGTGGTCGTGACTCGCTCGCCCGAAGCGCGGTCGGTGTAGGATTCAGAGGTTGCCACACGGAGGGTGCACACGGGCACGCCATTGGGGGTGTACCGCAACTCGGGGTTTTGGCCCAGGTTGCCTACGAGAATCACTTTGTTGATGCCTGCCATGGGACGAAAATAGCCCCGGATCCATTGCCAACGGCATTCTCATGCCAGGAGTTGTCCACCAGGCTGGTCAAGCCCCTACGCTGCGTTGAATGTCTGGAAACACTTTGGTCAGCATGCGTGGAAAGGCCAAATGTTCCGTCTCTGACCACTCAATGACCCGACCCTCGATTTCCTTCGCCCAAGTGTGAAGCGCTTTTTCAGACGGGGCCTGCCAACCCACGACCTTCGCTTCGATGGTTCGATGGGTCAAGACGTGGCGAACGGGGGGGATGATGTCATCGAGTCGCACAAACTCTGGGCTGGTGGGACTAGATTCTGGGAGCAACCACAGTTTGGCCCACACCCCGCGAGCCGGCCGCTGAACGACGACCCAATGCGATCCGTGCATCGCGAAGTGAAGGGTCATGGCCCAAGGGACGGGCGCCTTTTTGGGTGTCTTGGCCGGAAGGGCGCTCCACATCTTTGGGTCGTGAGCAGCTTGGCATTGCGCAGAGACGGGGCACGCATGGCACGAGGGTTTTTGAGGCGAGCACACGGTCGCTCCAAGTTCCATGACGGCTTGGTTGTGATCTCCCGGATGCTTCCGGTCGAGCCATCGGTTGGCCCATTCCTGGATTTGTTTGGCCCCCGAGGATGCGTCGACAGGCTCAAAGACACCAAAGACCCTTGAAATCACTCGTTGCACATTCCCATCCACTGCCGCCACGGGTTCATCTTGGGCGATTGAGGCGATGGCCGCCGACGTGTAAGAACCAACACCTGGCAAGGCCTGCCATTCGGAGGCTGACTTTGGAAATTGACCTTGGAGAGCGACTTCTTGGGCGGCCTTGTGTAGAAGCCTCGCACGTCGATAGTACCCAAGTCCTTCCCAGGCTTTGAGCACGTCGTCCTCGGAGGCAGCCGCCAAAGACTCGACATGGGGGAACTTGTCAAGAAAGGCATGCCATTTGGGAATGCCCGTCTCCACCCGGGTTTGTTGCAACATGATTTCACTGACCCAAGTCCCATACACCGAAGGCTTTGCACGCCAAGGAAGGTCTCTGGCATTTGACAAGTACCACGTCCTCAAGGCCTTGCGTAAGTCGGGCAGTGCGTCAGATGTTGTCATATTTTCAAGAATTCCCCGGACATTCATTTCGTTTTCAAAGGTATGCGTGTATTTTTGCACCCCTGAAATTGTCGTCCTCAAGATGGAAACAAGGGGTTTGACCTATTGAAGCGAACGAATACAACACCACTCTAAGAAACCATTGAACCATGACCAAAGCAGACATTGTTAGCCAAATTTCGGAGCAAACCGGAATGGAGAAGGGAGATGTGCAAGTGACCGTAGAAGCGTTCATGCGCTCGGTACGCGAAAACCTCGAGCGGGGAGAAAATGTCTACTTGCGTGGTTTTGGCAGTTTTGTAGTGAAGACTCGTGCGGCCAAAACGGGTCGAAACATTTTGGCCAAGAAGTCCATTCAAATCCCTGCGCACAACATTCCTTCATTCAAGCCTAGCAAGGACTTCATGGAGAATGTCAAGTCCAACGTCAAGGTCAAGTAAGCACACGGCTCCTTTTCATGACCAAGTCCAACCTCATTTTACTCGGCGGCGCGGCGGTGCTTTTGGCTGGGATTCTATGGATGCCGAGGGTCCCGCATTCCGCGGACGAGGTCTCTGAGGTCGTTTCTGAAACTGCGGGTGATCCGGTACAACGCGCCATTGAGAAGGTGAATGGATCCAATCCGATGGAGGGCATCATGGAGCTCAGAGAGCTCGCGGATGGCAACCCACCCAACCTCGATGCCGTGTTCATGTTGGGTCAATTCAGCATTCAGAGTGGCCAATTGGACAAGGCTAGACAGCGATTCACCCAGGTTGTGGATGCCAATCCCACGAGGGTTGACGCCCATTGGGAGTTGGCCATGCTCGATTTGGAAGAAGGCTTTCTCGAAGAAGCTGTGGAAGGATTCGACCTGTGCATTGCAGCGGATGAAGTCTACGTCAACGGTCGTTTTTTCAAGGCGCGCTGCCTTGAAACCATGGGCCGAATTGACGAAGCACTGACCGAATACAAATCTTATCTTCCGCTTGCTCCGGACACGGTGGTGGCCCAGAGCGTGGAAGGAATCATCGAACGTCTCGAATCTGGCTCGCCAGCTTCGGGCTCATAAATCTCTCTCATCATGCCAAGCGGAAAAAAGCGCAAGCGCCACAAGATGGCCACGCACAAGCGAAAGAAGCGTCTTCGCAAGAACCGTCACAAGAAGAAGTAAGGTGTCTGAGTGGCCGGGGTAATTGGACCCTGGGCTGCTCGGAATACTTCATGTGATGGACGCGGAACTCGTCATCAACACCACCCCGAGCGGGGTGGAAATTGCGCTGCTCGAAGAGGGGCAACTCGTGGAGTTGCACCGTGACCAGGGCGATGTGCAATACGCCGTGGGAGACATTTTTGTCGGCCGCGTCAGGAAGGTTATGCCCAACTTGAACGCTGGGTTTGTGGATGTGGGACATGGCAAAGATGCCTTTCTACACCACCAAGATTTGGGGCCGCAATTCAAAACGCAGCAAGCGTGGTTGAAGCGCGTGATGGCCGGCAAGCAGCCGGTGGCCGACATCAGCCAATTCAAGCGGGAGGGAGACATCGAACGGAAGGGGAAAATGAAGGACTATGTGTCCGCTTCTCAGCTCGTCCTCGTCCAAGTTGCCAAAGAGCCCATTGGGACCAAGGGCCCACGTCTGACGGCCGAAGTGAGCCTGCCGGGTCGTTACTTGGTGCTCGTGCCTTTCAGCGACAAAGTCAGCTTGTCTTCCCGGATCAAGGGAGAGAAGGAGCGAAACCGATTGAAGCACCTCATGCAAAGCATCCAGCCTCCGGGTTTTGGTATCATTGTGCGGACGGTGGCTGAAAACAAGGGTTCCGCGGATCTCCACACGGACTTGGAGGATCTTGTGTCTCGTTGGGGTAAGCTGCACCAAAATCTGCGCCATGCCAAACCAGGCAAGCGCGTATTGGGCGAAGTGAACAAGACGAGCGCCGTGCTGCGCGATGTGTTGACCTCCGACATCAAAACCATTCACGTCAACGACCCACGAACAGGGGATGAGGTGAAGGAATTTTTGATTGGTAGCAAGTCTGGATCAGAAGACATGGTCAAAGTTCATCGTGCCAACGATTTGTTCAATGCCATGTCCATCCATCGCCAAATCAAGGCTGCCTTCGGTCGGCAAGTGAATTTGAAGAGTGGTTCTTACCTCATTCTTGAGCAGACCGAAGCGATGCACGTCATTGACGTCAACAGTGGGGGTCGAAAGAAGGGAGCTTCCAGTCAAGAGGAGAACGCGCTGTTGACCAACTTGGATGTCGTGGATGAAATTGCAAGGCTTTTGAGACTCCGTGACATGGGAGGAATCATCGCCATTGATTTCATTGACATGGCCAAGCGGGAGCACAACAAGCAGCTGACCGACGCCATGAAGGAGGCCATGAAAAGGGACAAGGCCAAGCACAACATCATGGCGCCAAGTCGTTTGGGTGTGATGGAAATGACCCGACAGCGCGTGCGTGAGGTTGCGGAGGTGGCCACGCAGGACGCTTGTCCGGCATGCGAGGGCACTGGCAAAATTCAGGCGAGCATTTTGATCACAGACAAGATGGAATCAAGCCTCCAGTATTTGGCCGAAGGGGAGGGCCGCAAGCGCGTGAATTTGATTGTTCACCCCATCCTCGAAGCTTATCTCACGCAAGGGTGGTGGCGTTCCATACGTCGGACTTGGGAGAAGAAGTTTGGCATGAAAGTGTCCATCGATTCCAACAGCTCCATGGAAATCATGGAATTCCATGTGTTCAACTCGCTCGGCGAAGAGGTCACCATTGACTGATTTCTCGCCGCGTGAGTTCAATGACTGAACCTCTCTACCGAAGGCGTTAGGAAGTTTGGAGTGCCTCTGGTGTGGGCACATCTTTCGCATAACACAGGAAGCTTTTTTCGACCGGCTTGCTGAGGAGTTGCAGATTGAGATGGTCGTTTGCTTCTGCGAAATCTCGGACTTGTCCGTCTTTGTACAGAACCATGATTCCCCGTGGCACATACGCTTTGTTGTCAATCCGAGCATTGCTGACCATGAAATCGGCTTCTTCCGGGGTGAAGCCAAAATGAATGGCAGTCGCCTCCTTGCGTTCATCCACTTCGGCTTGGTAGAAAGGCTCGGGTCGAAGTTCAATGCGGAACAGGCCGCGGTCGAGCAACCTGCTGCTGAGCAAGGAGAGCACCTTGTCAGGGTGGTGGCGCCAGGCCTTCATGGCCACGAAGATGTCGCTGTCATCCAACTCACAGAACCGCTCAAGCACAGCGGGATCCGCCAAAAATTGCGCCCGGTCGAGGTTGTCGTGAAGAAACAATGACAGCGCAGGGGAGGCGAAAATGGCCTCGCCTTGTTGAGCCAAGTGTTTCGCGCGGCGCAACACCAACATCAACATGTGCTCCGCGCTCAACACCGTGCGATGCAGGTACACTTGCCAATACATCAGGCGCCGCGCCACAATGAACTTCTCAATGGAATAAATGCCCTTCTCTTCCACCACCAATTGGCCATCTACCACATTCAGCATTTTCAGGATGCGCTCGCTGCCCACTTTGCCTTCCGTGACTCCACTGTAGAAGCTGTCACGAGAGAGGTAGTCCAAACGATCCATGTCCAACTGGCTGCTGACCAATTGATGGAGGAAAGCCTTGGGATGATGGTCGTTGAAGATTTCAATGGCCAAATCAAGGGCCCCTCCCAATTCTTCATTAAGCCGCCCCATGATCAAGGCGCTGATGTCTTCATGGGTGACGCCTTGCACAATGGAATGCTCGAGGGCGTGGCTGAACGGGCCATGTCCCACATCATGCAGGAGGATGGCCAAACATGCTGCTTCGGCCTCTGCCTCCGTGATGTCCACTCCTTTGTTGCGCAAGCTGTCAATCGCCTCCTGCATCAGATGCATGCATCCAACGGCATGATGAAAGCGGTTGTGAACGGCTCCTGGGTAGACCAAGTGAGACAATCCCAGCTGCGAAATGCGACGAAGGCGCTGCATGAATCGATGGTCCATGAGGTCCAGCGCCTTGCTGTGTCTCAAAGTGACGAATCCATAGACTGGATCGTTCAGGATTTTGTGTCGGTTGGTGGATCTCATCCAAAAGGGCGTTCGCAAATACGAAGTCGGGTGTCTCGCCGTTATCTTGTCGCAAGATACGTTGGCCCGGCGCGCTCTGCGCTCACGCCTTTGTGACGAACACCAAGCATGAACAGACGACCACACATCCTTTGGGCAGACGACGAAATCGATTTGTTGAGGCCTCACATGATTTTTTTGAAGGAAAAGGGTTACGAGGTGACGGGCGTCAACAGCGGAATCGAAGCGTTGGAGCAAGTCGAAGCTTTCAATTTTGATGTTGTGTTTCTCGATGAAAACATGCCGGGGATTCATGGCATCGAGACGTTGCAACGCATCAAGGCCAAGCGACCTGACTTGCCCGTAATCATGATCACCAAGAGCGAGGAGGAACACATCATGGAGGAGGCCATCGGCTCCAAAATCAGCGACTATTTGATCAAGCCCGTCAACCCAAACCAAATCTTGTTGGCGGTCAAGAAGATCTTGGACAACCGACGGTTGCAAGGGGAGCAGGCGCAGTCGACGTACATGCGAGAATTCCGGGAGCTTGCCATGCGCCTCGGAGGCGGGATGGACGCGGACGAATGGGCTGAGGTTTACCAGCGATTGATGCATTGGCACGTGACCCTTGGAGAATCGGGGGATCGGAGCATGTTGGAGATTTTGGAAACCCAACATGCGGAGGCCAATCATCAGTTTGCCCGATTTGTAGAGGCCCACTACGAGGACTGGATGACGGGAAGGTCGGATGCGCCAATGCTTTCTCATCGTTTGCTTCCGGAATGGCTCCCGGATGTACTCAAGGGTGCTGGAGAACGACCCGTGTTCATCGTGGTTATTGATAACCTTAGATGGGATCAGTGGCGTGCCATCGCGCCCCTGCTCAGAGATGCTTGGCACATCGCAGAGGAACGCAGTTATTTCAGCATGCTCCCCACGGCCACTCAATATGCGAGAAATGCGTTGTTTGCGGGAATGACACCATCTGACATTGAGCGTCTGATGCCATCTTGCTGGATTCCAGAATCGGCAGAAGGGTCCAAAAACGCACATGAAGAAACCTTGCAGCGGGCCTTGTTTGAGCGCATGGGAATTGAGGGCCGATCGTCGTACCACAAGATCACCAACTTGCAAGCAGGCAAGCGTTTGGTCGACAAGTTTCACGAACTCAAGGGGCAACGCATTTGCACAGTGGTGTACAATTTTGTCGACATGCTGAGTCACGCCCGTTCGGAAATGGAAGTGATCAAGGAACTGGCGGATGATGAAGCGGCATACAGAAGTTTGACGACCTCTTGGTTTGCGCACAGTCCTGTGAAAGAGATGATGGATTTGATGGCCGAGATGGGTGCGAGGATGGTGTTGACAACCGACCACGGCACGATGCGCGTCGACCAACCGGTGGAAGTTCGGGGGGACCGTGAGACCAACAACAACCTGAGGTACAAGGTGGGCAAGAATCTGGGATACCATGCTGAGGAGGTGATGGAGATTCGTCATCCGGAGCGTGTTGGGTTGCCCAAACCCAATGTGTCGTCCACCTACATTTTTGCCAAATCGAGGGATTTCTTGGTTTACCCAAACAACCATGCGAAGTATGTCAAGACTTTTCGGGACACGTTCCAGCACGGTGGCGTGAGCCTGGAAGAAATGATCATCCCTTGGGTCGTCCTCGATCCGAAGTGAGGAATCGCAGGTCGAGAATTGTCGCAGCTCGATGCATTTTTGCACTTGTTTCTGTTGCTGTCCTCATGGGAGGAGGTGCCGCATCAAAAGCCATCTGAAATCATGAGTACATTGGTTGAATTTGCTCGCTGGGAAGGGGTCTTGCTGGAAGATTTGCCGCGTGTCTCTGCAGAGCTTGCGATGTTGTTGCCCACCCAAGGAGTGGTTGCCATACACGGCCCCATGGGTGCGGGGAAGACCACCTTGGTTCGTGCCATCCTCCATTGTTGGGGCGTGGGAGAAGATGCCGCGAGCCCGACGTTTGGATTGGTTCATCACCATCGCGTCAAGCGGCGTGGTTTGGAATCGGAGGTTCGTCATTTGGACCTCTACCGCCTCGAGGGAGAAGACGAAGCTGAGCGTTCCGGAATTGCCGAGATGCTGATGGATCCTGGATTGAATCTCGTCGAGTGGCCTGAGCGCGTGCCTGATTTGATGCCTGAAGATGCATTTTTGCTCGAAGTCCAAACAACGCAATCGCCCACGCGCACTCTCATTTTGTCCACCTTGCAGGGGTGATTCTCTGCGGTTTCTCTAATTTGCCCCCACATGGATTCTGGACGCAAAGCAATCAAAGCCTTGGCACGCGAAGCGGCCTTGCTTCCCCAAGAGGAATTGTTGCAGGTGAAAGCTGGCCAAGCGGATCTCACCATTGGCATTCCTGCAGAGACGAGTTTGCAAGAAAAACGCGTGGCCTTGGTGCCCGAGGCAGTCGCTCTCCTCGTCGCTCATGGTCACCACGTGCTGGTGGAAACCCAGGCTGGCGCAGAATCTCAATTTTCAGACAGCGACTACAGCGAGGCGGGTGCGCGGATTGTTTACGATCGGCGCCAAGTGTTCCAGTCTCACATCGTGTTGAAAGTGGAGCCGCCTTCCCTTGAGGAGGTCGAGTTGATGGGCATGCGACAAACCTTGATTTCGGCGTTGCAACTCAGTGTCCAAAACGAGGGAATGCTCCAAGCATTGATGGACAAAAAGACCACCGCAATTGCGTGGGACTTTGTCCAAAATGAAAATGGCATTCAGCCTTTGGTCAGGGCCATGGGAGAAATTGCGGGCAACACAGCTGTCCTGGTGGCAGGTGGGTTGATGGCGAGCGAGAGTGGCCAAGGAACCATGCTTGGTGGTGTCAGTGGTGTACGGCCAAGTGAAGTGGTCATCATTGGAGCGGGGACAGTGGGGGAATTTGCCGCCCGTTCGGCCTTGGGCCTTGGTGCGAGTGTCAAAGTCTTCGACAACAGCGTCCACCGTTTGATACGGCTCCAAAATGCTTTGGGTCAACGCGTGTGGACTTCGACCTTGCAACCGTCTGTTCTCGAGGAGGCCCTTCGCACAGCGGACGTGGCCATTGGAGCTGTGCGGGGAGAGGGATCTCGAGCCCCCATGATTGTCAGTGAGCCCATGGTGGCCGGCATGCGTAACCGCGCGATTGTCGTGGATGTGAGCATCGACCGAGGAGGGGTGTTTGAAACGTCCAGGTTGACGAGCCATGAACGGCCGACCTTCATCGAGTGCGGTGTCATCCACTACTGTGTGCCGAACATTCCGTCCCGCGTTGCCAGAACGGCAAGCAAGGCCTTGAGCAACATTTTTGCTCCCATGCTTTTGGGTGTTGCATCGGATGGGGGTGTGGAGTCATCTGTGAGACAGCGCAATTTGGTCTCAACCGGCATTTACATGTTCAATGGCACGTTGACCAACGAGGAGATCGCTGCAGACCGCAACTTGCCTTGGAAGCCCTTGGATTTGCTTACAGCCACGCTCTGAACGGGCCCTGTCTTTTCTTCGCTTTCTTGCCCTGGGATGTGTGGAATCCTAGCCCTGGGATGGGTGGGGTCCTGGCCTTGGGATGTGGGTAGTCGCGCGAGCAGGGTCTTGAGCGTTCGCGCACGGGTCGTGCATTCTCCGCCTCGTTGGCCTGGTTCAGGGTGCCACCGATTGCCTTCCCTTGGCGGTCGACCCTGTCAACGTCGCCTTGATTTCGTGCAATTTCATCAAGGCTTGGACCGGTGTGAGGTTGTCGATGTCCACTTCCATCAATTGGTCCCGGATGGCTTCAAGGGCGGGATCGTCCAATTGGAAGATGCTGAGTTGAATTCCTGCATCGAGCTGACTCACTGCATGTGTTGAAGGGGTCATTCCTAATGAAGGGACTGACGCCTCGCCCTCTGACCTGACACCCTCTCCGCGCTGGGCTTCAAGTTGGGAAAGCACGGATTCTGCCCTGCGCAACAAGCTGCGAGGCATGCCTGCCAATCTCGCGACATGGATGCCAAAACTGTGGTTGGAACCACCTGGTGCGAGCTTGCGCAAAAACACAATGTTCCCATTCAGTTCTTTGACGCTGACATTCACGTTGGCGATGCGATGAAAGCGCCGACTCATGTCATTCAACTCGTGGTAATGGGTGGCAAACAAAGTGAGCGCGCGACCATGGGTGTGAAGATGTTCTGCGATTGCCCAAGCAATGCTGACGCCATCGTAGGTGCTTGTGCCTCGACCAATTTCATCAAGCAGGACCAAACTTCGATCAGTCAATCCATGAAGGATGGCCGCTGTCTCATTCATTTCCACCATGAAAGTCGACTCACCGCTGCTGATGTTGTCAGAGGCCCCAACACGTGTGAAAATGCGATCGAGGATGCCTAGTTCGGCATGTTTGGCAGGGACAAATGAGCCCGCCTGTGCCATCAAGGATATGAGGGCTGTTTGGCGCAGCAACGCACTCTTTCCAGACATGTTTGGACCGGTCACCATCAGGATTTGGCGGTGTTCTGGGTCCAGCTGAACGTCGTTGGCGATGTAGGATTCACCGGGAGGCAGGTGACGCTCGATCACGGGATGTCTTCCTTCCGTGATCTGAATGCCTTGGACCTCTTGCATCCGGGGTCGGGTGTATCCCAGGTTCTCAGCTGTTTCAGCATGGCTCAACACCATGTCCAAAAGTCCCAGGGACCGTGCATTGTGCATGAGCGCACTGACGTCTGCAGCACAAGCGGCGACCAGTCCCACATAGGCCTGCTGTTCAAGGGATTCGACCTTTTCTTGGGCCTGAAGAATCTCGGTTTCGAGGATTTTCAATTCCTCGGTGATGTATCGCTCGGCTTGGGTCAGGGTCTGTTTACGAATCCATGATTCGGGAACTTTGTCCTTGTGTGCATTGCGCACCTCGAGGTAGTAACCAAAGACATTGTTGAAGGCAATCTTCAATCCGCTGATGCCAGAAGCTTGTGCTTCTTTGTCGCGAATGGCGTCCAAGGCTTCTTGACTTCGAAAGGCCAAACGCCGGACCTCGTCCAATTCAGGGTGGACTCCTTCTGCAATGACAGGTCCTCTCCCAACGGCGGCCGCGGGGTCTTCCACCAATTCCTGTTTCAGCCGGTTCAAGAGCGTTCCGCAAGGATGCAATTCCTCCAGAAAGGGGAGCAATGAATCTTCGCCTGCAGCACAATCCGCCACATCCTGCACGGCTTTCAGTCCGCGTCCAAGCTGAGCCATTTCGCGAGGCAGAATCCGTCCTGCACTGGCTTTGGTGGTCAAACGTTCCAAATCACCCACCTTGGCTAACTCTTGCCTCAAAGCATGGCGAAGAGCCACTTCTTCGACCAGTCGCGCCACGGCTTCGTGTCTCTGGTTCATGGTGTTGAGGTCGGTCAAAGGCGATACCAAGGCCCGCCGCAAAGCCCTTCCACCCATGGGTGTGCAAGTGTTGTCGAGCACGTCGACAAGGGCGGTGCCATCAGGGTGGTTGGGATGAAGGATCTCCAAGTTTCGAACTGTGAATCGATCCAGCCACATGCCTCGGTCGGATCTCAGCCTTTTGATGCCTTGGATGTGATCGAGTTGTCGGTGGTGGGTGTGGTCCAAGTAATGAAGGATGGCTCCAACCGCAACGACGGCCAAGGGGGCATCGTCCAGTCCAAAACCCTTCAACGATCCCGAGGAGAACTGCCGTGCGATTTGATCCTTGGCGAATTCTTCCGTGAACACCCAATCCTCCAAGCGTGTCCTCGGCACATCGTCTCCAAACAAGGCTCGGACATCTGCTTCATGCCTCTTTTCAATCAGCCATTCCTTGGGCTCCAAGCTTCGAAGCACCCGGTCAATCCAAGGGGCATCTCCTTGGGCAGCCTGGAACTCTCCTGTGCTGAGGTCGAGCAAGCCCAACCCGATGCCTTGCTGGCTCCAATGGAGAGAGGCGATGAAATGGTTGGCCTTGCTTTCGAGCACGTGGTCGTGCATCACCAATCCAGGCGTGACCAATTCCGTGACACCTCGTTTGACCAAGCCCTTGGCCTGTTTGGGGTCCTCAAGCTGGTCGCAGACCGCAACTTTGAAACCGGCCCGGACCAATTTGGGCAAGTACGTGTCCAAGCTGTGGTGAGGAAACCCGGCCAACTCCACTTCCGACGCGCTGCCGTTTCCACGTTTGGTCTGCACGATGCCCAAAACGCGCGCTGCAGACACAGCATCCTCTCCGAAAGTCTCGTAAAAGTCGCCCACTCGAAACAACAGCACAGTGTCCGGATGCTTGGCCTTGATCCGGTTGTATTGTTTCATCAAAGGGGTCTCCTTGCCTGCCACAGTCGTTGGGGTGTCGTTGAAATGAGGTGAACCTCGAATGTACCAAGGGGACGTCGCATCGCCACACTTGGCCATGATTCCTTTATTCACAAGAGGTTCACACGCGTTGCCAACCGAGAAAGTCGACAAGCCATTTCGTTGTGTAGGCCTCAGAAATCAGCGGGAGGACCCGTCACCACGGGTTGCCCTGCCTTGATCCAACCAGCAATTCCCGATTCGAGGTTGTACACCTCTAGATGGCCGGCGTTGTGCAATTCTTTGGCCGTCAAACCACTTCTGCCTCCCCCTGCACAATACACGAGGACAGGGCGGTTTCTTGGGATGCCATTCATCGCCTCGTCAAAATCTGCATCTCCCCAATAATCTTTGTGCGCCGCCCCGGCCAGGTGGCCCTCAGCCCATTCTTCCGTGGTGCGAACATCCAGCAACAGGGCACCGTCGAGTTGGGCCATCAGGGCCTGGAATTCGGCGACGCCGACGTCCTTGATGATGGGGCCACCCTGCGCGACTTGGGTTGTTTCTGGTGTCGACATCGGAGGGGCCTCGGCGGAAGAGGGACCTTCACATCCGAGAGCGGCCATGGTGAAGAGACCCCACACCACACGGGAGAGCAGAAGAATGTTCATGGGAGTGTTCATGAGGCCTTGGTGCCAAGTTGTTTGTGACCCGATTCCACGTCGTTTTGGGCGTCGTGTTGAGCGTCGATTTGAGCTTGGGCATACGCGGCTGTGACCCGCAATTCGCCAACATCCGTGCCCGGAAGTTCAAACATCGCATTGCGCAAAATGACCTCGCATATGCCACGCAACCCGCGGGCGCCTAGCTTTCGTTCCAAGGCATGATCCACAATCAAGTCCAAGGCATCTGCATCGAAGGTCAAGGCGATGTCGTCCATGGCGAACAGCTTGATGTACTGCCGCACGAGGGCATTTTTGGGCTCCGTCAAAATCCTCCGCAATGCCGAGCGCTTCAGAGGTCGCAGGGCGGTCAGAACAGGAAAGCGACCAATGAGCTCCGGAATCAGACCAAAAGCTCGCAAGTCTGAGGGGTCCACGTAGGCGAGGGCTTCAGATTCTTCCACGACATGGCCTGCTGAGGCATAGCCGATGGTGCTTTTTCTCAGCCGTCGGGCCACGATTTTTTCCATGCCGGCAAACGCCCCACCACAAATGAACAGGATGTTGGCTGTGTTGACGGTGATGAGCTTTTGTTCTGGGTGTTTTCGTCCACCTTGAGGAGGGACCTGAACATCCGTCCCTTCGAGTAGCTTCAACAAGGCTTGTTGCACACCTTCACCACTGACATCTCTCGTGATGGAAGGGTTGTCGCTCTTGCGTGCAATCTTGTCGATTTCGTCGATGAACACGATGCCGCGTTCGGCTGATTCCACATCAAAATCAGCAGCCTGCAACAACCTCGACAACACACTTTCCACGTCCTCTCCCACATAGCCAGCTTCTGTCAACACCGTGGCATCTGCAATGCAGAAAGGGACGTCGAGCATGCGGGCAATGGTTTTGGCCAACAGGGTTTTGCCCGTCCCCGTTTCGCCAACCAAAATCACGTTGCTCTTGTCCAATTCCACCTCAGGAGCGTGCTCCCCATGTTGATGGGTCAATCGTTTGTAGTGGTTGTACACAGCCACACTGAGTGTGCGTTTGGCCTCATCTTGTCCAATGACAAAGTCATCCAAGTACGTCTTGATTTCAGCAGGACGTCGCAGGGTGAAATCCAATGAGCTATGCGCGCCGGCATGCGACGAAGACTCCTCGGCCACAATGGCTTCGGCCTGTTCGACACAGCGGTCACAGATGTGGCCGGTGGTCCCGGCAATCAGGATGTCGACCTCGTCTTTGCGGCGACCGCAAAACGAGCACCGAATGTCTTGTTCGGACATGAAATGAGTTCAGTTGTTGTTGCCTGAAGGTAGGCCAAATCAAGCGTTCCGCACAAGCACTTCGTCAATCATGCCGTACGCTTTGGCTTCGTCGGCAATCATCCAGTAGTCGCGGTCGCTGTCTTCCCAAACCTTCTCATACGATTGGCCACTGTGCTGGGCAATGATGTCGTAAAGTTCCTTTTTCAACTTTTGAATCTCGCGCGCAGTGATTTCGATGTCCGACGCTTGACCGCGTGCTCCACCAAGCGGTTGGTGAATCATCACGCGGCTGTGCTTGAGTCCGGTTCTTTTGCCAGCGGCCCCTCCGCACAAGAGCACCGCCCCCATAGAGGCAGCCATGCCCGTGCAAATCGTGGCAACATCGGGCCGGATGTATTGCATGGTATCATAAATCCCCAACCCTGCATAGACACTTCCTCCAGGTGAATTGATGTAAATCTGGATGTCTTTCCCTGGATCAACAGATTCCAAAAACAGCAACTGGGCTTGAATGATGTTGGCGATGTAGTCATCCACGCCCGTGCCGAGAAAAATGATTCGGTCCGCCATCAAGCGAGAAAACACGTCCACCTCGCGGAAAGGCATCGGGCGTTCCTCAATGACCGTTCGGGTCATCCCCTGAGGTCCGGCCACTGGCCCGTGTGTTGCCGAGATGTAGTCTTCGACGGTATGACTGCTCATGCCGCGATGATGCACGGCGTATTTCAGAAATTCTTTGCGGTTGTCCATGGTGTGAATCTTGAGGCCAAAATTACGGCCCCATCCACCACGACTGACTCCCCAGCTCTTGTGTTGTTCACAAGTGTTGGGGAAGAATCCATCTGCGTTGGGATCAGCGAACAGCCGCGGCCAGCTTTCCGAATTCCTCAAAGCTGACGAGCTTCTCAGAAATTTGAACCCGGGTCTTCAAATCGTCCACCACCTTGCGCTCGACCAACACATCGGCAATGCGGCGACGCTCGTTTTCGTCGTTCAAAACGTTTTTCGCCACATTCTTCAGCGTCTCACCATCCATAGGCATGCCGTATTGTGCATACTGCGCACCCACTTGACGTTGGGCTTCTTCCTCCAATTCATCTGCCGTGACTTTGAGGTCAATGACCTCAGCCACGGTTTGTTGTAGGATTTGCCAACGCAGGGATTCAGCGTAGCTGGGATATTCTTCCTCCACCTGTTCAGGGGTCAAAGGGTTCTCATTGGTCATCATGATCCAACGCTTCAAAAACGCATCGGGCAACTCCACCTTCAACAGGTCCAACAAATCCACGACAAAACGGCGGCGGAACACCCATTCAGCGTCGCGGTCAAAGTGACCCTCGAGGTCCGCGGCCACGCGCTTTTGGAACTCGGTTTCATCCGTCACCTGCCCCTCGCCGTAGACCTTGTCAAACAGGCTTTGGTTGATGTCATGCGGCTCGAGTCTTTTGACTTCTTTCACCGTGAATTGGAACAATCCTTTCAAATCATGGACCTCTTTGTGGCTGATGCCCAACATCCGCCCGAGGTCGTCATGACCCCGACTCACCTTGTGCGGGTCGATGCTGATCACGGACCCAGGTTCAAGACCCACGAGTTGTTTCTGGGTCTTCTTGTCCTCCACGAATTCCACACTGATGGTGCTGTCGCTCTCAATGCCTCCCTCCTGTGGTTCGCCCGAATCATTCAGTTGGGCGAAATGCCCGATCAACATGTCCTTCTCACCGCTCTTGTCGGGACTTTGAAGTTTGCCGTGACGCTTTTGAATGTCTTCCACCTGACGTGAAATGGCCTCTTTGTCAACCTTGATTTTGTGACGTGTGAATTTGGCCTTTTTGCCAAAATCCAAATCCAGTGCAGGGGCCAAACCCAACTCGAAGTGGAAGGTGAAGTCGCCTGGGTTGGTCCAATCGCCTGCATCCTCCTTGGTTTCACTTGGGATGGGGTTGCCGAGAACATTCAACTTGTTGTCCTGCATGTGCTTTTGGAGGGACTCGCTGATGAGTTTGTTCAATTCTTCGGCCAAAATGGATGTTCCATACTGACGACGGATCAGCTGCATCGGCACTTTGCCCTTTCGAAACCCAGGCAATGTTGCCTGTTTTTGCTGACGCCTGAGCACTGCTTCGACGCGGTCGTTGTAGTCTTCTGGTTGCAGGGTGACGGCCAATTCAATGTGGAGGTCGTCCAGGGCGTTTTGGGCGATGTTCATGGGCGTGGTTTTGCGCGTTGCGACCCTCGAAGTGGTGCGGGTGGAGGGACTCGAACCCCCACGCCGAAGCACCAGATCCTAAGTCTGGCGTGTCTACCAATTTCACCACACCCGCGTCCTTCGAGGGCGGCAAAGGTACGCGGATTTTCGCGCCAATCAACCCCTGGTCGACGCCCTTCAATTGAGAACCATTTCTGTGCGGGTTTCGCAGGAATTTCCGGGCCATGAGCGGGAGAGGATCGTGGAGGATGTTGTGGGTTTTGGGATGCATGCTGGGCCATGTTGCGCCAGGAATGGCTCAAATGGCTGCTGGTTCAGTTGGGCAGAGGCCTGTGGTGCGGGGAGGAATGATTTCAGGTTCTCTCTGGGGGTTGGGAATCCCGCTGCAACAACTCGCATGGCAGGGTTGGAGTCGGAGTTTGCGCCATCCGGGTGTCTTGTGGCATCGTGGTGTGGATGTAGCCGGTTGGCCGCAATGGCAATCCAGTCGCGTGATGATGGGATGGTGCGGGGATGCCACCGGTTCAGTGCGCTGGTCAGGCCGAGGTCAAGTCGGAATGCAGCAGTGGCCATCTGCCAATCGTCGGGCGATTTCTGTGGCGGCCGATGCATCGTTTTCGCAACGCATGGATTGGGGAACCATGCGGGTTCACATTGGAGGAGATGTCTTAAGGGATGTTTCGCCGGGCATTCCTTCGTTGGTTTCAAGAACCGCTCGTGGCCAGTGGTCAGTGCATTGGCTTCCACCCCCAAACAGGAGGACTGGCTTGCCACCGCCTGCCCTGGGTTGGCAATCGGGTGGGCAATGGTGGATTGAATGGACAACGGGATGGGACGAATCCACTCATTCCATGCTCCTCGGCATTCCATGGGGTGATTGGCGAATCCGCCTGGAGGGCCCTGTGTGGTCATGCACCCTGTCATGGAGTGGCTCGCTCACTTCGAGCGGTTTCCGGTCCGCGTTGCGTGTCAAAGATGCGGTCATGAATGGAGAGTCTATGCAGGAGGATCCAAGAGGCCTGATGGGTGTGTCCTCACACCAAACCTTGGGCTTGTCCCATTGGTCATGGTTTTATGCGTGGTCCAATTCCCCACGTTGAGGATGGCGGCTTCTCTCCTTGGTGGGGTTCGATCATCGAGCATGTGTCGTCCACATCCTCGTTGGATCTTCAGGATGCTCGTGCTGGGGTGGATTGGGTCCTGCCCGCCCGTGGCCGCACAGGTAGATTGGGCATGGGGATTGGCCCCAGAGGTGATGTGGTGGCTGAATGCTGCCGTGGAAGGAGGGCACCTCTCGCCGCAATCGGGCCTATGCATTTTTGAACACCTCCAAACCCATGGAGGGCCATGGGCTGTGGAAGAGGCCCATGCCATCGAATGCCTTACCTCGGACGAGCGTCAATGGGTGGCGGAAAGTCAGGCGTGGAAATCCTGGGTCGATGAACATCGAAGGGAAGCCGTTCGTCCCTCTGAGCCCTTTCGCATTTCCTGGCGCGTGGAGCGAGGATGGGGAGAGTTGCCAAGTGGTGGGAGCGCTTTGCAGTTGAGGCTTCCTCAAACGAGGGCGCGCTGCTGGTGGGAGGACTCCTTGAGGGTGGCAGGTTCTTGGGCAGGTTCTGCCGGTGGGTGGACCTGGGTTGTGGGAGATCACCGCATGGATTGGGGACATGGATTGGCGATTCCCCGGTCTCGGCCCTTCGCCGACGTGGCATTCATGGGTGGGACCCAAGCTTTGATTCAATCTTCTCCCCAAGGCATGGACCTCCGAATTCCCGGCGTGACCTTCGGTGGGGTGGCGTGTCATCAGTTGTGGCAGGGACATCACTTGGGTGTGTCGGCTTCAAAACAGCACCTTTCAGGATGGGGTCAAATGCCTACGTGGAGTGGCTATGCTGGCCTCACCTTTCACGTTGTTCAGGATACATGGGGAGCTGAATGCCACGGGGCCAAGGTCAAGGGATCGAGGGATTGGGATTGGGCTCTGGCAGCATGCAAATACGAGGGCCAAACCACAGTGAAGGGTCGTTTTTCTGGGCGATGGGTTCGAGGTACCACAGACCGATGGCAGGCTTTGATGGGGATTGAATGGCCCATGATGAGCACCATGCCCACAGTGGACATGCGCATGCAGTGGTCCCATGGCCCTTCCCACGGTCCTCGAGTCATGGGGCAACTTCGGATTCAAAGTCAGGACACCACGTGGACTGGAAGAGGTGAATGGATCGGAGAACTGAGGTGGCAGATTGATGCTTCGCGTGGTCAGGGATGGCGATGGCAAGGGGCCATGTCGGCGGATGAAATGCATGTCAACTTGCGCTGGAGTCGGACATCATGGACGTTCTGGTTGGGTGGAGCATCAACACGGGGTCCTGGGAGCGAGTATCCATCCTGGGGCATGGATCGGGCCATCCGATGGACATCGCCAAACAACCATGTGGGCAACCGGGAAGGTTTGTCCACGTGGGGGTTGATGGCCATGGACGGTTCAGGGGCCAGGGTGGGGACAAGGGTTCCTGTTCCCAAATTGGAGGGGCTGACCTGGGTTGGAACCCCCGAACAAGGCCAACGACTCGCCATGTGGGGGGGACATCGTTGGAAATCCATGGGAGGCGACATGAGGCTCACCGCCCAGCTGTTTTGGTCACCTTCTCAACAACACACCTTTCGTTGTGCATTGCAGTGTACATGGGAACCGTGAAGAGGTGAAGTATCTTTCGACACCATTCAAGCAACACAACGACAATGGCCAACACAAGCGACATCAAAAACGGCATGGTACTGAATCACAACCACGGGTTGTGGCAAATTGTAGAATTTCTGCATGTGAAACCAGGAAAAGGTGCGGCATTTGTGCGGACCAAACTCAAGAACATCGAGACTGGAAAGGTTGTAGACCACACGTTCAATGCAGGCCACAAAATCGACCCTGTGCGGATTGAAACACGCGAGCATCAGTATCTCTACAACGACGAAACGGGCTTCATCTTCATGAACAATGAAACCTACGAACAGGTCAGTTTGGAGAAGCACCTGATCAACGCTCCAGAATTTCTGAAAGATGGACTGAACTGTTTGGTGGTCTTTCACGCGGATGAGGAACGACCGATCAGTTGCGAGCTTCCAAGCCACGTGGAGGTTGAAATCACATACACCGAGCCTGGCATCAAAGGTGACACGGCCACAAACACACTCAAGCCCGCCACGGTAGATACCGGCGCTGAAGTGCGCGTGCCTCTGTTCATTGACACGGGCGACTGGATCAAGGTTGACACCCGCACGGGTGACTATGCCGAACGTGTGAAAAAGTAACCCCTGGACTTTTTTCCTCCATGTCTAACCTCAAAGAGCAGCGGCTGAAAGAGAAACTCGATCTCCGAGATTTCAAACTTCATGCCCTTCTCGAGGTGACTCGTGCCATCAATGCCCAGACCTCTGAGGAAGAATTGATGCAACGGTACGTGGATGCCTTGAAGTCCAACTTGGGCATTGATCGCCTCGTGCTTTATGCGTCTGACCTCGATGGAACGACATGGGATTTGCTTGTGGCAGAGGGAACCGATGCGAATTGGCAGGCGAAGCAACCGGCCTCATTTTTTGAGGCGCTTGACCTTGACAGCATTGGCTTGGCGGGCGCGTTGGCTGGGGACGAGCATCCTTCTGATGTGGTGGTGCCAATTCATCAACATGACGAGGCCATCGCTGTGGTTTTGGCTGGGGATACGTCGGAGAATGTGAGGGGTGTGAGTCCTGTTGTGAAGCATTTGAATTTCTTGGTGACTTTGACCAATGTGCTCGTCGTTGCTCGTCGCAATCGGGCCATGGTTGCGCGGAGTTTGCAGGAGGAAGCCCTCCGGAGAGAACTTGAATTGGCCGGAGAGATGCAGGCGATGTTGCTGCCCTCAGATTGGCGTGGTTTGAACCTCGACATTGCTGGTCATTACCAACCACACACACAGGTGGGCGGAGATTACTACGACGCCTTTTCCACGGATGGTGGCTCCACTGTCATGTGCATGGCGGATGTGAGTGGAAAGGGCATGAGCGCCGCGTTGCTGATGAGCAATTTCCAGGCCCAGGTCAGGGCCCTGTTTCAAGCAGGAAATCAGCCCCTAGAGGCAACCCTGAGATTGCTGAACAGGCGCGTGATGGAAATTGCTCGTGGTGAGAAGTACATCACCTTTTTTGTGGCCATTCACAACGCGGACTCCGATTGTTTCCAATTTGTGAATTGCGGCCACAACCCACCGTTGTATTTGTCGCATGACGGCCACTCCGAATTGCTTACTTCCGGATGCGTAGGGTTGGGCATGTTCAGAGACATTCCCAGCATGGAGGTGGGCGACGTCAAGGCCGTCAAGGGAGGTTTGCTTTGCTGCTACACAGATGGTTTGGTCGAACAGGAAAACGACCATGAAGTGCCATTTGGAACGGATCGATTGTTGTCATTGCTTCGGCACCACAAGGGTCAATCTTTGACGTCTGTCAACAACGCGGTCGTGGCGGCAGTAGAGGCCTACAGAGGTGAGGTGCCTCGCTTGGATGATACAGCGTTGTTGAGCATCCGGTTTTCCCATCCCCGGGAAGGCCTGGCGTGAACCAGGCGAACCGCGTGGACCTTGGGTCTATGCCCTTTGTTTTTGAACGACGCAACTGGAATCTGTGACGAGCCTTTGGCAGGGTCTTACGCCCTGCATCAGAGGCGGCCTCCCTTCGTCATGGAGTTGCAATCTCTTCGACGGATTTGCTGGAGTTTTGGGCTTGAATATCCATCACCACAAGCAATGCCAAGAACCCCCAGAAGGGAGCACTGGCCTTGTCGGTGTCGAGGTAATTGTTCAGGATGCCATGGACGAAATAGGTCATCAGGCCTAAAAACAAGCCCATGGCCAAACGCCGTTCTTCCGGGTTCACCAACACGCGATGCAACTTGAATCCCAGGTGGCAAGTGACCAGGAGCAACCCCAAAAAAGCAATCAGTCCAAACAATCCTTGCTCTGCCAGCGGTCCGAGGTATTCGCTGTGTGCATTGCCCAAATCGGCATTGTTGGTGCTGATCCTCGTTCGCAGGCTGGACGTTTGAAAGGGTGCGTATTCAAACTGGTAGGTCCCGGGCCCAAATCCCCACACCGGCTTGGCTTGAAACATGGCCCAAGCGCAGGACCACCGGTTGAGCCTTTCGAGGTTGCTGTCATCGCTTGACACGTTGGAAATGCTTTCCACATGTTGGGCCAAATCGTCCGAGGAGTCCTGTTTGTTCCTCTCGAGCTGAATGACCAAGGCGTCGAAGCTCAGAAAGAGCAACCCCAGGGCCACCAATCCACAAGCGACGGCGGATTTGAGTTTGACCCCGAGTTTCATCAACACCCACAGTCCTGCCACGGCTGCCAAACTTACCCAAGCTGCCCTCGTGAAGGAGAGGATGGTTCCGAGAACGAGCCATGCCAAGCCCAGCGACCACATGACCTTGGAGAAGGAGGATTGGGTTTGGCGCCACACCATCGCCACCACAGGAGGAATCATCATGGCCAGGACGGCACCATACGAGGTGTGATCCTTGAAAAAGGGTTTCATCACCCAATGACCGGCAGCTTTGCTGAATCCGTAGCCACTGTGACGAAGGAGGGTGTACCCTACAACCACACACAGAGGGATCAGAAGCAGGGAGAGGAATCGATGACGGGCTTGTGGGGAGGAGCGAAACCATTCTGCCAAGAGGAAATAAAAGGCCCCGATGAACCAAGCCCTGGCAATCCATGCCTTCAAGGAAACAATGGCATGGCTGCTCGGAAGGATGGTCAACCCCATCCACACAAAGCCGGTGAGAATGACCCACGTCGCGGGATGGCGAAGGAGGGAGGCATGGGGTGTTTGGCCTGACAACATTCGGGCCACGAAAAGCACCAACAAGCCAAACAACATGGGCTCCGTAGGCACGTACCAACCCATGGATGTCCAGCCAAATTCACCCAAGTTGACGCTCAGTGGAACCCAAGCAACGACCACCATGAGGAAAAGGTCGAGCCTTGAAAAAGCCCACCAAACGAGCAATCCAGCCAGCGGTAGAGCAAGGACAAAAGGCCAATCGACAGCCCACCCAAGAATGGCCAATACGACCATCCCAAGCCCCGCCATCCAACCGACATGGCTTGTGAAGCCGTCCTTCATCACACCACCCCCTTGCCTTGGGCGCGTTGGTACGTGTCCCACGCCAACATCGCGAGCAGGGCGGCAAGCAGCGACAGAGCTGTGGTCATCGCCACAATCAACCAACGCACCGGTTTGGCTTTTTTGTCCGCGGCACTCGCATAGTCCACCACAAAACTCGATGGCAATTGGGTTTCCGCGTCCACGCGCATCAACTCCACGCGCTTTTTCAGCAGGGCCTTTTGTTCATACGCCGCTTCGAGATAGGCGGAGAGGTTGTTGTATCCATTGGCCAGGGCACCAATGCGGGCCAAATCTTTTTGGATGGTGTTGGCCGCAGATTGATTGCCGGACGCAAGGGCCATGCCATACTGGGCGGTGAGTCCTTCGACTTGGGCCTCAAAATCATAGATTCCCATTGCATGCAACGTGGCCAAGCTGTCTTCGGCTTCAGCGATTTGTGCAGACGTCTCGCGAAGGGTGTTTTTGGCCAATTCGAAGGCGTCTCTCGCGCGGTCGTTTCTCATTTTGTTGGCCACACTGTCCACGAGAAATGCCATATCGTTGGCCATGTCTCTGGCGATTTCTGGGTCGGTGTCGAGCACCCGAACTTGAATGGATCCAAACCTCGTCAAACTGGCGCTCACATTGCTGTTGTATGCTTTGGCTAGATCTGCTTTGGCCCCGGGTTCTTGTGGGTTGATGTCGTAGTGGACAAACAGATTGTACTTCTCAATCAGTCGGTTCCGAATTCGATGAGAATTGAGAATTTGAAGCAATCGTTCGGCATCCTCAGTTTCTCCGTACGACAGCAGGTCATTCTTCTTGGTTTCTTCGAAAAATTGTTCGCCAATGGAATGCTGAGATGTGGCAAACATCACCACGGTGCTTTCGAAGTATTCGTCGAGCATCAGAGACACTGCTGAGGAGCCCAACACGGCGAATGCACCGACAACGACAAACGTTTTGATGTGCTTGAATAGAAAGACGAGCAAGTGGGTCGATTCCATAGGGGAATCACTTCCGGTTGGGGTCATGGCCAAGGGAGGTTGTGAATGTTGGGTGCGAAGGTAAACTTTGGGGGTGGTTTGCGGGAACATTCTCCTGACCAAACCCCCACACCGCGATACCTTTGGCGTCATGGCTCGGATTGCCCTCAACGGTCGTTTGTTGGTTCCAGGAAAGATGGAAGGCATCGGCATCTTCACGCTGCACTGCCTGAAAGAACTCGTCAAGCTTCGACCCAATGACACCTTTTTGCTCCTGGTAGACAGGCCCGACGATGTGTTGTTTCACTTGGGAGACCATGTGGAAGTGCGCCGAATTTGGGTGCCAGGTCGGCGACCTTGGTTGCTTCGACTTTGGTTTGATGCGGCCGTCCCCTTGGTTCTTCGCTCTTGGCGGGCCGACGCTTTTGTGTCTCTTGAGGGGCCCATCTCTTTGGGTATGCCGGGGAATTTCCCCCAGCTTTCGGTCATCCACGATTTGAATTTCGAGCATTGTCCAGAATGGTTGCCTCGGACATGGGCTCGTTACTACCGAGGTATGTTTCCGCAATTCGCCCGCAAGGCTCACGTTCTCTGCACAGTTTCTGAGGCTTCCAAAAGGGACATTGCCCATCGGTACGGCGTGGAGGCGCAATCGATTCATGTGATTCCCAACGCGGCATCTTCTGAATTCGTGCCCGTGAAGGATCGAAGGGCGGCCCAAGAAATTCTGTCCAACGGACGGCCCTATTTCTTGTTCGTGGGATCGTTGCATCCCCGAAAGAATTTGGAGGGCTTGCTCGAGGCATTTGGCAAGTACTGCTCGAGAGGGGGCGAATGGGATTTGGTCGTGGTTGGTGTTGCCATGTGGCCCCAAAGTGAGGAGATTTCAGTCGTCAGCCCCCTCAGGGATGTCGACGTTGAATCCAGGGTTCATTGGGTCGGACGTCTCAACGAGGGAGCGCTGGCCCAAGCAGTGGGCGGTGCCGAGGCTTTGGTGTTTGTTCCTTGGCTTGAAGGATTTGGGATCCCTGTGGTGGAGGCCATGGCTTCTGGAACGCCTGTGATTTGCAGCGACACAAGTTCTCTTCCTGAAGTCTGTGGGGGTGCGGCATTTGCCCTCGTGCCACCTGGAGATTCCTCGGAGATTGCTGCGGCCATGATTGCGTTGGCTCAAGAACCGGAACGCCGAGCAAGGTGCGTTGAAGCTGGCCTTGCAAGGGCAGGGATGTTCAGCTGGACCCAAAGCGGGATGAAGCTCAGCACCGCTGTAAACTTGTTGTTGACTTCCTCTCAATCAAGCCATGATTGAAGAAAACAAGGGTTTGATCACCCAGGTGGTCCGAGGACGCGTCGAAGCAGGATGCGACGAAGCAGGGCGTGGATGCCTGGCGGGACCCGTCGTGGCTGCGGCGGTGGTGTTGAAGGCGTCAACCGCGCAGCGCCTCCCCCTGAATGACAGCAAAAAATTGTCTGTGGCGCAACGCAATGAACTCCGCCGAGCCATTGAAGATCAGGCCATTACATGGTCTGTGGCCTTTGTGAGTCCTGAAGACATTGACAGGATGAACATTCTCCAAGCCTCCTTTGAAGCCATGAGACGCGCAGTCCGGGGGTTGGCGGGCAGTCCGGACCATTTGTTGATCGATGGCAACCGCTTCGTTTCGGCCAAAGACATGCCGCCTCACACGTGCTTTGTCAAGGGAGATGCTCGGGTCGCATCCATTGCAGCGGCTAGCATTTTGGCCAAAACCCACAGGGACGCCTACATGATGGCAGCCGCCTCCGCCTATCCTGAATATGGCTGGGATCAAAACATGGGATACCCCACCCAAAAGCATCGCACAGCCCTGCTAGTCCATGGAAATACGCCCTTGCACAGGCGGACCTTCACATGGCAACCACCCACCTTGTTTTAGCCTTGGTTTTTGGTGACTGGGGTGCGGAGTGTTTCATTCACGCCTCAAGCCAGGGTTTGAATGGTGTGTCATCAAGGGAGTGTCAATTTCGTGTGAAATCTTGGTTGAATGCCTTGTTTTGGCCTAGGAATGAGTAATTTCACCCGTCCAAAACCCTTTAAAGTCAACCCCATGCGTATTATGACTCGGCTTCTTGCCTTCGCATCCATTTCCTTTGGAATGACCCAATCATTCGCCCAATGTGAGAACCTTTTCTTCTCCGAGGCGGCTGAGGGCTCCTCCAACAACAAGTACCTGGAAATTTACAACCCCACCGCATCCACTGTGGATTTGACGGGTTATGCTTTCCCCAGTGTTTCCAATGCACCTGACAATGGTGCTGGGAATTATGATTTTTGGAATGAATTCCCAGCAGGAGCGAGCGTTGAGCCAGGCGATGTGTACATCATTGCCCATCCGTCAGCTAATCCGAGCATCCTCGAGTTTGCCGACCTGACTTTCACATTCCTGTCCAATGGTGATGACGGATTCATTCTCGTTCAAGGGGACACGGCGAGCTTCGTGCAGATTGATGCCGTTGGTGATTGGAATGGCGATCCAGGAACAGGATGGGATGTGGCAGGGGTGGCAGCGGGTACGGCCAACCACACCCTTGTGCGGAAGTCGACGGTCAGTTCTGGCAACGGAGGTGATTGGATGACCAGCGCGGGCACCACAGCTGAAGACAGTGAGTGGATTGTCCTGGACAATGATGATTGGACCAACCTCGACGCCCATGAATTCTTGGGTTGTGGTGCGCTCGCAGAGGGGTGCACGAACCCTGCAGCCATCAACTACGATCCGTCAGCTCTCTTGGATGATGGTAGCTGCAATTTTGACAATCCTTGCAATGTGGAGGGCGTGGTTGTCGAAGCCTCAAGCTACCAATTTGTTCCTGCTGACTTGACCATTGATGTAGGCCAAACGGTGGTTTTCTCCAACCTCGGAGGCAACCACAATGCCAATGGAGACATCGACACCCAAACGGGCTCTTCTTTTGGAAACCCCGAAGCGTTTTACTTTGATCCCATCGTGGGAGCAGCGGGAGGTGTTTGCATTGGTTCTCACACGTTCAACGTTCCCGGAGTGTACACGTACGATTGCTCTGTGGGTTCTCACGCGGCCTTGGGCATGGTGGGTACCATCACCGTGGGTCAGGGGGGATGCACCAATGCGGCCTCTCCCAACTACGATGCATCAGCGGATTACAATGACGGCTCGTGCATTGAAGTGTCTTTGACGTCCATTGCCGACATTCAGTTGGGCCAAGAAACGGCTGTGTTCACGGACTCGGTCGTTGTGACCAGTGGTGTGGTGACGGGGGTGTTTGGAAGCAATGTGAGCATTCAAGACGGACAAGGTGCCTACAGTGGCATGTGGCTCTTTGGGCCTGATGTGCCTGTCCAAGTCGGAGATTTGATTGAGGCCACGGGTGCGGTGACCGAGTACTTCGGCAAAACCCAAATCTCGACCCCTGCCGTGGTGATTCTCAGCCAAGGCAACGCATTGCCAACACCCGAGTCACTCGGCACGTTGGAGTCTGGAGCAGAAGCTTGGGAGGGCGTGTTGGTGGAAGTCACTGGTGGGGTAGTCAATCCAAGCCTTGGTTTTGGCGAATGGTCTTTGTCAGATGGCACTGGCGAGGTTGCTGTGGACGATGCCGGATACGATGCCATTGGTGCAGGATTGGTTGGCCTTGGCAACACGTTGCAAGTGACGGGTCCCATGGATTACACGTTCTCTGCATTCAAAGTCCAGCCACGAAGTGCCAACGACGTGCTTTTGTACGGTTGCACCACGCAAGGGGCAGTCAACTACAATGAGTTGGCCTCTCTGGACGATGGCAGCTGTTTGTACGAGGGTGGGGAGTGCAGCGTGTTCATTTCAGAATACGCCGAAGGTTCTTCAAACAACAAATACATGGAGCTCTTCAACCCAACATCCTCACCCATTTTCTTGGATGAGTACACCTTTGGGAACTGCTCCAACGGATGTGACGCCCTCGGCTCAGCATCTTCCATCACCGGAAACGTCGATTATTGGACGTTCAATTTCCCAGCAGGTTCTCAAATCGCCCCTGGAGGAACGTTCATCGTGGCACACCCCGCTGCCGATGCATTGATTTTGGCTCAGGCGGACATGACCTACACCTATTTGAGCAATGGTGACGACACCTATGTCTTGGCCAAAATTGCGGGAGGCGACACCACCGTGGTTGACATCATTGGAAACCTCGGCCCAGATCCGGGCAGTGGTTTTGCCGTTGCCGGTGTGCTGAACGCCACCCAAAATGCCACCCTTGTTCGGAAGCCTAGTGTCAGCCAAGGCAATGCCGGTGATTGGGCCATGAGTGCTGGAACCAATGAGATTGACTCCGAGTGGATCATCAATCCTCAGGACGATTGGACCAACCTCGGAATTCACACTTTCCAAGGAGCCTGTGCCGCCGACAACACCGGATGCACGGACCCTGGTGCTGTCAACTACGATGCTTCTGCCACGGAGGATGATGGCTCGTGCATCTTCATTCCCAACTTGACCATTCAAGAAATTCACCAAGGCAATTTCTCAGGACAGGTGGTGACTTCGGGAATCGTGACAGGTGTGTACGCCAACAACAGTGCTTTGGCAGGACAGCCTTCCTATGCCATTCAAAACGCCAACGGTCCTTTCTCTGCCATTTGGGTGATTGGTTCTGGTGTGTCTGTAGGAGATCAGGTTGAAGTAGCGGGAAGCGTGAGTGTTGTCTACGGTCTTCGTCAGATTTTGTCAGCAGTTCCCACAATTCAATCCTCAGGCAATGCCCTGCCCACGGCAGAAAGCCTTGCGCCTTCAGCCATCAATGATGAGCAGTGGGAAAGCGTGTTGGTGGAGATCACCGGAGAAATGGCGAGCTTGAACGCCACGTATGGGGAGTGGCTGTTGAGTGACGGTGTGGGCACCGGTATGGTGGCCGCTTTGGGTTACAATGCAATCAATGACAGTATCGATGTTGCCGGAGTCATGATGCCCGTGGTCGAGGTAGGCGCGAACTATCGTGTGACCGGCCCCAATTTCTTCAGCTACAACAATTGGAAATTGACTCCGCGCACTGCGGAAGACGTCGTGCGGATTGGATGCACGGATTCGTCGTTCCCCAATTACGATGCACTTGCTTCCGAGGACGATGGCTCTTGTGCCAATGTTTCAGGATGCACGAATCCCGATGCGGACAATTACGATCCGTCGGCCACCCTCGATGACGGATCATGCGTAATCACCGGTTGCACAGATCCGGCCGCGTTGAACTACAACGTCAACACCACCTTGGAGGACAACACGACGTGCTACTATACTTTGCCGAGCATCATCATCAACGAGATTCACTACAATCCTTGTGGTTTGCAAGGAGATGACTTCGACTACGAATTCGTGGAGTTGTTGAACATTGGTGATTTGGCAGCGGATCTTTCTGGATTTGAATTCTACAACACCGCAGGTGGTTTGGATCAGTTGGGTTTGACGTTCCCTGAGGGAACCAGCATCGCTGCTGGAGAATTCATCGTGCTGACTGTGTCTGCAGCTGGAACCTCGAATTACAGCGGCAATGGATACCAAGTGTTCCAGTTGGATCAGGGCAATTTCAGCAACTCTGGTGAAGCCCTTTCTTTGCGCGACGGATTTGGCAACGTGGTGAACGCTGTGACGTATGCCACGTCTGGTGTTTGGCCTTCCTCTGCACAAGGAATCTTGGGCTTCAACTGGATTGACAGTCCCAACGGCGGATGTGCCACGTTGGAATACATCCCTGAAATTCTGGCTGCGTACCTGAACACACCAGTCGGCAATGGCAACGATTTTGGCGGAAACTGGCAAGCGTCATGGGTCTTCGATGGAACCCCAGGTGCGGCCAACAGTTCTGCCTTTGGCTGCAACAACCCCAATGCTTGCAACTTCAACAGCAACGCCCTCTTGGGAGATCCAACACAATGCACCTTCGATTGTTTTGGATGCACTTACCCTGAGGCCGACAACTTCACAGCTGGGGCCACCCAAGACAATGGCTCCTGCACGTTCACCTCGGCCAACCCATGTCCTGCGGACCTCAATGCCGACGGATCTGTGACAACGGCGGACTTGCTGATTTTCCTCGTCGATTTCGGAGGTACCTGCCTCTAATCGCAAAGGGCCACAAAATATCGAGAAGGGCGCCCATGCGGCGCCCTTCTTTTATCTTCCCCTCCCAAACGCAACGAGTGGCATGATTTGGATCAAGTGGTTGTTGAGCATATTGGGGGGACTGGCGGTCTTCCTGTTTGGCATGCGCACCTTGAGCGATGCCATACGTCGTGTGTCCGCAACGTCGTTCCGGGAATTTTTAAGTAGCATCACCAAGAGCACTTGGGTGGGCACCTTGACGGGGCTCTTTGTCACGAGCTTGCTTCAATCGTCGTCTGCTGTGACCGTGACTTTGGTCAGTCTGGTGAATGCTGGATTGCTCACGGTTCGAGAATCTGTCGGGGTCTTGTTGGGGGCCAACATCGGGACGACCATCACTGCGTGGCTGATTGTGTTGTCGCTTGGAGGATTTTCGCTCAGCGACATGGCCCTTCCCATTGCCGGTCTGGCCGTCCCTTTGTTGTTGATGGAGCGGAGGGTGTCAAGGCAGGTGGCCAACATGATGATCGGGTTTGCCCTTCTTTTCATTGGATTGAATCTGCTCAAAGGACAAATGGAAGTGCTGGGTGCCCGCGAGCTGTTCACGTCTATTTTTCCCGAAGGCAGAGGAGGACTCAAGAACAACTTGGTGTTTCTTCTTCTCGGCGCCTCCCTGACAGCATTGATTCAATCCTCCAGTGCAGCCACCGCCCTGACTTTGGCAGCCATGGTGTCGGGCTTGATTGGTTTGGAAAGCGCCTTGGCCATGGTTCTGGGCGAGAACATTGGGACGACCCTGACGGCCAATCTCGCCGCAGTTGTGGGAAATCGCGCTTCGAAGCGCGTGGCTCGAATTCATTTCCTGATCAATTCCTTGGGTTCGTTGTGGATGATTGGTCTCGTTCCGTTCATGGCTGAGATGCTCAGCACGCTTTTTTCGGGGGTCGAATCCTTGGAGGTGCGAAATGGTTATGTGTTGGCGATGTTCCACACCACCTTCAACGTGATCAACGCACTGATGCTTGGATTGGGGATAGACACCTTGATCAATTTTTCCAAAAAATTGGTTTGGGTTGAAGACAATGACATGGAGCAAGACACCGGTCCATCTGCCATTCCGGGCCGGATTGTCGATGCGGAATTCAGCCTTGAAGAGATTCGAAGCGACATGCGCAGAAGTGGCGGGATTTTGAAGCGGATGGTCAATGCATTGGAAGAACTCATGGGAGTGTTGGACCCCACAGAGCGCGAAGACATTCTCAATCATTTGGCCAAGTGGGAGGAGCGAACAGATCGGTTGGAGCAGACCATCGCTGCCAAATTGTCGGCAGTGACTCAATTGGAACTCAGCCCAGCCTTGGGAGCACGTGTGGCGGCTCTTTCGTCGATCAATCCTGATTTGGAACGCGTGGGAGATATGCTCTTGAACATGGGGTGGCAACTTGACACCAAGGAGCGCAATGGCGTGTATTTCTTGCCGCGACAGAGAGGAAATGTGATTCAGATGTTTGGACTGTTGAGAGAGGCCATCCAAGTCATGGACAACCAGCTCAAGGCAGATCATGTGGATTTGGATGCGGTGGCAGAGGTGGAAGGGAAAATCAATTCCTTGCGAAACCAACTGCGCGAAAGGCACTTGAAGGATGTGGAACGGGGCAAGTATCCGGCTTCCAGTGGTGTTCTCTACTCGGAATTGATCACCTCGTTGGAAGAGTGTGGGGACCGCATTGCACATGTGAGTGCCCAACTCGCAGAAGGTGCCCGAGTTGCCAAGAGACCTTGAGTCGCTGCGACTGCGAGTGCCAAACCGATAGGTGTCGGTAGGGTGGGACTATGGCGTGGCCAGTCCCGGCGTCCACACTTGGTTGGATGAATTCAAATCGCGGTCCCATAGCACCCAACCAAAGCGCACAGAGTCGGCGTTTGATCCTGCCAAATACCAAGTGTTCAAGGCCAACGTGATCTCGCCATCCAGAGCGGGACTTGACCCAGTGGGTTGGGCTTGCGGAACGCGGTACGAGTAAGGCACAAGCAGGGTTGGTGTGACCCAACCTTCGGATGTCCACTCTTGGTAAGTGCCCACCAGATTGAAATGATGTTCACAGGAAGAACAAAATGGGGGAAGGGTGTCGGATTGGGACAATCCGACGTTGCCATCTCCATCCGTGAATGCCAATACCAAGGTTGCGTCTCCGGCGGGCGCCACGTCAAAAGAAACGAAGGCAATCGTCGGTTCATCAGGGAACACTGGATGGGGCAAGCATCCTGCCATGGTGAGAATCCCTGCGGCCAGGGCCCACATGCTGAGAAATCCAACCCTTGAAATGCCCGGGGCCAACATGAATCAAAACTACGGAGAAGGAGGATGTCTTCCGAACTTGCAGCACGAGATGAGTGCGGACATGATTTTTGGCTTGGATGCATCCTTGAAAGAGGTTCGAACGCACCTGAGAAGATGGTTCAACCAGGTGCCGTCGAATCAGGAATTGTTTGAACCATATGCCCTCTCGTTGTTCCGTTGGCAAGTGCACCACAATTCAGTGTACCATCGATTTGTGACTGGGATGGGTGTCGTGCCGGAGTCTGTCGACCATGTCCGTGACATTCCTTGCATGCCTGTGGAGATGTTCAAACGGCATGCGGTCCAAAGTGGAACTTGGACTCCGGTTCATGCTTTTCGGAGTTCAGGCACCAGCCATGAGTCCATGAGAGCCACGCATTGGCTCGATGCCGATGCCATGTCTTGGTACCGTGATGTTTCCCGCAGGGCCTGGCAATTGCAATGGGGCCTCGGTGTTGAGGGGTGGGATTGGTTGGCATTGCTTCCTGGTTATACGGGAAGAGATGATGCGTCGCTGTTGACAATGGTGCAGGACTTTATGGGCCCCGACATCGCCGAGGACAGAATGCTCATGGATCGTCATCCTCTGTGGAACGACATGCTTCTGGGGTATCAACCGGCTGATGGCCGGAGGCTCGTCATGGTGGGTGTCACCTGGGCCATTCTCGATTGGCTCGAGGGGCCTCATGCTCCGAGTCGTGAATTGGTGAATCACCTTCGACAGATTCATCCCATCCTCCTCGAGACGGGAGGCATGAAGGGAAGGGGTGAAGAACCCATCAGGGATGAAGTTCAAACGAGGTATCGCACGGCATTGCCCGGGGTGGATTTCGCCTCGGAATACGGCATGACTGAATTGATGTCGCAGGCATATGCGATCGACGGAATTCATCACAACTTTCCCCCTTGGATGCGACCCATTGTCAGGGATGCGCGCGATCCGAGGTGTGCCTTGCCCGAGGGGCGCACCGGCCGGCTCGACATCATCGACCTCGCCAATGTGCACAGTTGTGCGTTCTTGGCCACCTCTGACCTGGCAAAATGGACCTCTCACGGGCTCTTGGTCCAGGGAAGAGTGGACCATTCTGAGGTTCGGGGATGCAGTTTGTTGGCCAATGGTTGAAATCATAACACAGAAGGGTTGGCAGACTGCCAATCGTTGAACATCTTGCGCCCGCAACTTGCAGCACCTTGGAATCCACATTCGCCCTCCTCGGATTTGCGCTCGCCGCCTACTCGGTGGTCGGGAATGACAGCATCCAAACTTTGGGGACGTTCTTGGTGTCCAATGAACGTCGAAAGTGGTGGCAGCTGTGGTTGTTTGCCGGCACCATCATGGCGGTGGTCGTGACCCTCGGATATCTCGGATATGGTGAGTACCTAGGAGGAAAGGGAGATGATTTAACCTTTGGCAAGTTCGATGGGATTTTCAAGGACGGTCAAGTGTTTCCGTCCATCAGTGCATGGTATGTACTTCCTCCGCTTGCCCTGCTTTTCATCACGCGTTTGGGCATTCCGGTGAGCACCACGTTTTTGGTCTTGACCTTTTTTGCTCCCAAGGCTCTTCCTCTAATGCTGATTAAAAGTTTGGGGGGTTACGGGGTTGCGTTCGCATTTGCCATCCTTTCTTTCTGGTTCTTAAGTCGTGTGACGGAGCGACTGTTCATGAATCGCCCCCTGGAATCGGATGACCATGGCTTGTGGACCAACCGTCAGTTTTGGACGGCTCTACAGTGGGGGTCAACGGGATTTTTGTGGAGCCAGTGGCTAACCCAAGATTTGGTGAACATCATGGTGTATTTGGGGGATCCACGAGAGGTCGGCTTGGGGACATTTGTCTTTGCCTTGGGCACGTTGCTGGCGATGTTGGGCTACATCTTTTATCGCCGAGGTGGTAAAATCCAGGAAATTGTAAGGGTCAAAACCAACACGCAGGACATCCGTTCAGCCACCTTCATCGACTTTTTCTACGGCCTGGTTCTGCTGTTGTTCAAGTTTGACATGCTGGGCATTGGAGCCAAAATCCCCATGAGTACCACATGGGTGTTTCTCGGCATGCTTGCTGGTCGTGAAGTGGCCCTTCGGATGCGGCTCGACGAGGTCAATGTGGATGGGCGAAATGTAGCAACCATGGTGTTTTCAGACCTTGGGAAGGCCACCATTGGTCTCGTCGTTTCCGTGCTTCTCGTGGTGTTTCTCTACGTGGTGGAAGGTCGTGACCTTGCCTTGCTCTTTCATTGAGGCTTCTCAGTCCGTGATTCGCACCAAGAAATAGTTCTTCTTCCCTCGTTGCAGAACAATCAGACCTGAATCCATCACGTCTTCTGATCCCACCACCTTGTCCTCTCCCACCTTGGTCTTGTTCACGCTGACGCTCCCTTCTTTCAGGGCGCGTCGTGCTTCGCCATTGGAAGTCAAAAATGGGGCATCACCACCCGCAAGCAATTCGACGACGCTCACGCCGTCCTGCAATTCAGCGCGAGACATCGTCCGCTGAGGTACGCCCTCGAACACAGAGAGCAGTTCCGCCTCAGGCAGGGCTCGCAAGTCTTCTTCAGAGCTTTTCCCAAAGAGCAATCCGCTGGCTGCAATGGCCGTGTCTAGGTCGACTTGGCCATGAATGCGACGCGTGACGTCCTCTGCCAGAGCCTTTTGCATGGCTCTTGCCCCTGGGTTTTGTGCATGGGCGGCTTCAATGGCCTCGATCTCATCGCGACCGAGAAGTGTAAAAATGCGCAAGTAGCGAGCAGCGTCTTCGTCCGCTGCGTTGATCCAGTACTGGTAAAATTTGTAGGCGGACGTTCGGTTCTTGTCAAGCCAAACATTGCCTCCCTCGCTCTTCCCAAACTTCGACCCATCGGCCTTGGTGATGAGTGGCGCTGTGATGGCAAATGCCTGTCCTCCTCCCTTGCGCCGGATCAATTCCGTTCCCGTCACGATGTTGCCCCATTGGTCGCTTCCGCCCATTTGGACCTTCACCCCTTGGCTCTTCCATAAATGAAAAAAGTCATATCCTTGAACCAGTTGGTACGTGAATTCTGTGAAACTCATGCCGCTTTCTAGCCTGTTTTTCACACTGTCCTTGGACATCATGTAGTTGACCGTGATGTGTTTGCCGACATCGCGAATGAAGTCCAAAAACGTCATGTCTTGGAACCAGTCGTAGTTGTTGACCACAGAGGCTGCGTTGTCTCCTGAGAAGTCCAAAAAGCGCTCCAGTTGCCGACGTTGGCAACCGAGGTTGTGTTGAAGAACATCCAGGTCCAAAAATTGCCGCTCCGCGGTTTTTCCACTGGGATCTCCCACCATGCCCGTGGCCCCACCGACCAGAGCAATGGGGGTGTGACCTGCGCGTTGCCAGTGCACCAGCAGCATGATCGGCACGAGGTTTCCAATGTGCAAGCTGTCTGCGGTGGGATCAAATCCCACGTAGGCCTTCACCCGCTCCTGAGCCATCAATTCTTCTGTGCCGGGCATGATGTCGTGCAACAACCCGCGCCATTTCAATTCTTCAATCAGCGACATGTCTGCAAAGATAACTTTCGTCAGAGGTAAGGCATGAGTTTCTCGAGCCCCATCCCACGACTTCCCTTGATGAGGATTTCTCGCTGTTGAAGGGGAGCCTTGTCGAGTTCGGCCATGAGTTCTTCTGTCGTTGAGAAGTGACGCCCGAGGTGGGGAATGTGGCCGAATTCTTGGCCCACTGTCCACAGAGGCAGTTGACACTGTTGGGCAAGCTCCACGATCTCGAGGTGCAAGGAAAGACTGGCCTCGCCCAATTCCGCCATGCTTCCTAGAATCACCAAGGGTTGGGGAAAGGCCCTCAGGTGAAATGCCTCGAGAGCGTGGCGTGTGCTTGACGGATTGGCGTTGTACGCGTCAAGCAGCACCCAATTGCGATCCGTTTGGATTCCCTGGGACCTGTGGTTGTTGGGCACGTAGGCGGAAAGGGCCCTTTGGATGGCCTCATGGGAAATTCCGAAGTGTTCACCTATGGTTGCCGCCGAGATGCAATTGGACAGGTTGTATCGGCCCTCGAGGTGCATGACAAATCCTTGGGGACACCAAGGACTTGTCACAAGGGCCGCTGGAGCTTGTGGGTTGATTCCGTCACCATCTGACCATGCCCATCCTTCATCGGACACCGGAATGATTGAGTTCAATTCCTGGGCCGCACGAACCACCTTCGCATCCGTTTGAAGGACAAAGGCAGTTCCACCAGATTGGGCCAGAGAGTCAAAGAGTTCCTTTTTGCCCTTGAACACTCCCTCTTCGCCCCCGAACCCCTCCAGATGTGCCAAGCCGATGTTGGTGATGTAACCCATGGTGGGCTCGGCAATGTCGCACAGCAAGGCAATTTCACCACGGTGGTTGGCACCCATCTCAACGATGACGATGTCTACAGGTTGTGGCGCATTCAACAGGGTCAAGGGAACACCGATGTGGTTGTTGTAGTTCCCTGGAGTGGCATGCACGGTATGTGATGTGGCCAGCACATCGCGGATCAGTTCTTTCGATGTGGTTTTCCCGTTGCTTCCAGTCAAGGCTAGCACGGTCGCAGTCCATGTCCTTCGATAGGCCCGTGCCGTCCACTGCATGGCAGACAAGACGTCCGCGACCACCGTGACATTCGCATGACCGCGCCAATGTGCATCGGTCGTGACGACATGGGAGACGCCGCGTTCGAGGGCTTCTTCCACAAATTGATTGGCGTCAAACCGTTCGCCCTTGAGAGCCCAAAACATGGCCCCTTCCAAATCATGACGGGTGTCAGTTGTGACACGTGTGGCTGCTTGAACGGCCTGAAGCAGTCGAAATTCAATGTCAGGAGGCAAAGGCAACATGCGGAACAATTTCATGCCAAAGAAAACCCCCGCGAAGTCATTCGCGGGGGATTCCGAATCAAGTTGTTGACGTCAGGTTGGTGACCCGACGTTTTTGCTCATTATTGGCCCGAATAGGGAACCGCTGTACCCATCCGATCCATTGCGCAACGAAAGCCAATGGTAGCCGAGCTCTGGCGCTCATCCAAGAACCGGCGAGTACCTGGGATGAGGTAATACGCGCGGTCATCCCATCCACCTCCTTTGTAGACGCGACTCCGGTTGCTGATCAATGTGGATCCTCCGAAATTGTAGACCCGACGCTCCCTTTCTGACATTTCGCTAGAATTGTTGGTCGGTGCTTCCCGCTCAGATGAGAAGTTCCACGAGCTGTTTTGGTCTCCGTCGAGGTAATCAATGTTGTCAGCCACGCGGTAGTTCATGCGCTTCATGTTTTCCTCGAGGGTCTCAGGGCGCTGTTGCATGTTTCCCGGAACAGCGTCGATGTTGTTGCTGAAGCCTTTGCGCAAATCGGCACCTGCGAGGGCATCGCTGTCGACAATCATGTCCATGGCGTCTTGCATCAAGGTTTGAGCCTCTTCATGTCGCTGCTCATTCTTTCGAATCGTTGCTTCTTCCACCTTGGTTTGAAGGTTGCCGAGAAGATCGATGTCTTCAGGCGTCAAACTCTGCACCGCATTGGCATTCTTTTCATACTCTTTCAAGAAATCTGTCACGCCGTCAATGTCGTAGACCACATAGTCATATTTGTCGACCGGGTTTCCTTCGGCATCCAACACTTTCGTGTTGAATACGTTGCCTCGGAAGGGACGGAATTCGTTGTTGTCCTGCATGGACAGGGGGCGGTAGACGTCCATGACCCATTCGTTGACATTGCCAGCCATGTTGAACAGACCATAATCGTTGGGCGCGTAGCTGTACACATTCACCGTGATGTCCCCGAAATCATTCAATGCACCTGCCACACCCATGTAATCACCGCGCCCTTTGACGAAGTTGGCATTGATTTGGCCGTAACCAGAACTTCTGCTGTTGCCATCACGCACAAAGTGGCCATTCCAAGGATAGGTCTTGCGCTCTGCAACCAATTCTCCGAGTGAATTCCCAATCAGTCCGAGGGCGGCGTATTCCCATTCGGCTTCAGTTGGAAGGCGATATTCAGGCAACAGGAGCCCATCTTCCACCCTCACATCCCGGAATTCACTGTTGGGACTAAAACTCTGCAATCCTTCACGCATGCGCTCGCCGATGTACTGGCCGTTGAGGTAGGCTTCAGTTGTGAAGTGGTCCTCGTCGATTTGAGCGGCGGGGTTGTGAACCAGCAAGCCCTCGCGAATCAAGATGCCCTCATTGACACGGTCAGAGCGCCACTGGCAAAAGGCATTGGCTTGCAACCAGCTCACGCCAACCACTGGATAATCTCGGTAGGCCGGATGACGCAAGTAGTACTTCACCATGGGCTCGTTGTACGCCAACTTGTTCCTCCAAGAAGCCGTGTCAGGCAAAGCGCGCTCCACGATTTCAGGGTAGGTAGAGCCGTACACGCGCTCCAGCCACCACAAGTATTCCAGCCAAAAATGGTTGGTGATCTCTGTTTCGTCCATGTAAAAGGAGGACACACTCACACGTCGAGGGATGTTGTCCCATGCGTAGTTCAAGTCGTCATCTACTTGTCCCATGGTGAAAGTTCCGCCTTCGATGAAGACAAGACCTGGTCCGGTCTCCTGTTCGAAATAAGCTGGGCGTTCAAATCCACCGTTTTCGGTGTAGTCGTACATCCACCCAGTGGCTCCCGAGCGCTCATAATAGCACCCTGTGGCAGCCATCAGGACTCCGAACAAGGCCAACAGGCCTGAAGCTTGTGTTCGAATCATGTTGTGTGGTTTCAATTGTAGGTTTCCGTAGGTTGTGCAGGTTGGGCGGACGTCAGAAGGTGGGGCAATCTACCGTTCTGAATTTAGACCGCTGGGCGGTCTGGAATTTCATGCTCAAACTCAACTCATGCGCACCGCCCGTGGCCGGAGTCAAATCAGAGATGGTGATGTCATAGCTGTATCCAAAACGCATCAGGGGAGTTTCTACACCCACCAAAACGATCAATGCATCGTGGTTGTTTTCCGAGAAAAATCCGCGGTACCAGACGCCACCGACAAGAGGTCCTTTGCTGACGTAGGTGCCCACATTCAATTGCTGGAACTCTCCTTGGAGGCGGTAAAGCACGTTGGGAGAAATCCATGCTTCGACCCCCTTGACGCTGCGCTGGAGTGGCAGTTTGGCGCCAGCGTGCCCCGTGATCTTCATGGGCAAACGGCTGACCCCTACCACCAAACTCTCGTTGGGTTCGTTGAGGTGAACGGCCGCAGCTCCCACGTAAAACTTCTCGGTGAAAGCCAACAGTCCCGCACCGAAATCAACCTTTTTCACGGTGCCACCACGTGGGGTGTCAGCCGTTTCATAAATGAACCCTCGACGAGGATCAATCATGTCGCCAAAGGTGAGGTTGCTCCAATCGAGAGCCTTTTGGAAGTAGCTCGCCTCCAAGGCAGCGCGCAATGACAACTTTCGGGTGATGGCCTGCTGATAGCTGTACATGCCGGTGATCCGCGTGGTGGTCAACGTGTTTTGGCCTGCTTGGTCATTCATGACCACCAACCCCAGGCCTCCTTGGATGGAGTTGAAGTGCTGGTCGTAACCCACAGCCTGGGTGACATACGCTCCGCTCATGGCCGGCCACTGGTTTCTGTGAGTCATCACAAAACGAGGACCCCGAGCTGAACCAGCAAAGGCTGGGTTGAGCAACAAGGGGTTGGCGTAGAATTGGGAAAATTCTGGATCCTGTGCGTGGGCTTGAGGCACTGAGAGAGTCAGTGCAAACGTCGACACCAGGGCCAAAAGCAGAATGCAGGAGAAGGTCTTAGTCATGTCGTAGGAGACTGTTGAACCCACAATGTTACGGAATTTTGACGAGGCATGCACAAAGAGACCTTTGTTTTGGACAACGCAAAAACGCGAACGGGATTGTGCACAAGCCAAATCGCGCAGCTCTTGGGTGTCAAAGCAATAAGTCGGAACTTTGTGCGTAACGACTGTGCAATCTGTGATCCACTCACTGCGATTCATCATGGCGAAAATCCGACAATCTATGCTGTCTATGGGTGCGTGTCAGACTTCGTTGTTCACATCCCCAATGTGCATAGTGAGGGTGGGGCTCTGTGTCTTGATGCTGGCGTGGGGAAACTGTTTGGCGTGGTCCCAAGGTGTAGTCAGCGAATCATGGGATTGGGCTGAGGATTCGGTTGTCGAGCTCATTCAAGCCCAAGGACGTAACGTGGACGCGGTTGTTGAGGTGTTTTTGGATTCGCTCTGGAACAAGGTGGAGGTGTTGCATGAGGAACAGACCTGGGTCCCTTGTGAAGGAGATTGTCAGCAAGCGTTGGAACAGCGTTTGAGAAGCAAAGGCCAAAGACCCACGAATTGGCGCGTTCAAGCCGTGCCGGGAGGTGCGTTGTTGACGGGGCGAATTCCCATGGTGCGATGGGGAACCCATGGATGGGAGCGTCTAGAGGCCATTCGCGCAGATCTTGGGGCCTCTCCCGGAGGAGCGGCGCGCTTGACGCGGGTTTGGCCCGAAGCCAGCTTCTTGTCCGAGGGAGAATGGTACATGCTTGCCACCACCGAAGAAGGCGTGCATTGTCTAGGTTACGACGAGTTGTTGGCCTTGGGGATTGATCCGGCTGGGATTGACCCTTCCGCCCTGCGATTGCATGGAAAAGGAGGGCGCGCCTTGCCCATGCTGAATGACGTGGACAGACCACTTGACGTTCCCCAACAGGCCGTTGTGGCGCGTGGTTTGGATGACGGGTCCTTCGACGTGGGGGACGGGCTGTGTTGGTTTGCTCCTTCCCATGAGACATGGACTTGGGATGAATCGGATGGATGGATTCATTCCGCCCAACCTTGGTCGGATACGGCCAAGTGGTTTTTGCGTCTGGCCGCTCCGACTTCCCACCCAACCCTGGAGGTCCAGCCACTCACAGGAACTGAGGGTCCCGTCTTGGAGACCCGCACCACGCACACACTTCGTGATGTTTGGGAGCCGCATGACGTCAACCTGATCAAGTCAGGACGAAACTGGTTTGGACCAAGGTTGTCTTCTTTGGGCGCAACCACCTACGCTTGGAACATCCCCGTTGCCCATGCCGTCCAAGGCGTCGAGGGACGGGTCGATGTTGGAGCGTGTTCTCGCACCATGGGCACAGGGACGGGCTCTCAGCTGAAATATGCTTGGAATGGACAAGAATTGAATTTTGCGGATGGCGTATTGACTGCTTCGTCGTTGAATTTCGCGTCGTATTTTGAGGGTAGTTTGACCGCAGTGATGGACCAAACCGCCGTGCAGGTCTTGGCCAATTTCACCCCAGGCACCTCCGAGAGCGATGTTTGGCTGGACTATCTGACGTATCAAATCCAACAGCAATTGGTGTTTGATGGCGTTCAACAGGGGGTGAATGGGTTGCCGGTGAATGGGAGTGCTCCGGAAGAGTGCGCCAGGTATGTCATGGGAGGGAGCGTCCAGCCGGATGCCGTGTGGGATGTCACAAACCCATTGGATGTTCGCAATGTCTCGGCCTCAGCCCAACCAGAAGGATGGACCTGGAAGGCCCCTGTGGACACAGTGAGAAGGTTTTGGGCTTTTCGGTGGTCAGCTGCCTTGCGCCCAACCCCATTGGCTGCCGTCGCGCCATCAAACCTCCACGGCCTTCCCCATGCCGAATATGTGATTGTCACTGTGCCCGGCTTGAAGGCCCCAGCCGATTCTTTGGCATCACTTCATCGTTTGCAGGGTATGTCGGTTGAGGTGGTGTTGCAGCGTGATGTGTTTCAGGCATTTTCGTCGGGCCAACCCGACCCTACGGCCATCAAGATGCTGATGATGATGCTCCGGGATCGCTGGGCGCAACAAGGCGCGGAAGAACCCGAGCCGAGGTACTTGCTGTTGATGGGTGACGCGAGCTATGAGAACAGGAACCTGGCGGCCGATGGGATGAACATTGTTGGCCATTACAGTGAAGAAAGCTTGTCGACGACACGCTCATACATTTCCGATGATTACTTCGCATTGACGGCTGATGGACAGGGTGAATCTCCAGAGGACAAACTCCAATTTGGTGTAGGTCGCATTCCTGCCTCCAATGTGGACGACGCGTGGGCCGTCGTGGAAAAAATTGCCACATACATGGGTTTTGATGAGGCAGACGGCCTCGCAGTCAATTGTTTTGACCCCAATGGTTCCAGTGTGTTTGGCCCTTGGAGAAACCGTCTGCTGTTTGTGTCAGACGATCAAGATGGCAACAACCAGGACGGTCATCGGTACATGGAGAACAGCGAGGAGCATAGCAACCATATCCGCACATTTCACAACGAATATGATGTGCTCAAGATTTACCCCGATGCTTATGTCCAAACCAACACGCCGGGTGGCGAGCGGTACGACGATGCCACAGCGGAAATCGCCCGTCGTGTGGATGACGGTGCCTTGATTGTCAACTACATCGGTCATGGAGGTGAGCGAGGTTGGGCACATGAACGAATTCTCAACCTTGAGACCATTCAAGGTTGGCGGAATTTGCGGCGTTTGCCGGTTTTCATGACGGCCACATGTGAGTTGTTCAGGTACGACGATCCTGAGGTGACCTCAGCGGGCGAAGAAATACTGATGAATCCATTCGGAGGTGGAGTTGCCCTGTTGACCACGACCCGAACTGTGTACAGTGGAGGAAATCAACAAATCAACCGAGCCTTTTACGAAACTGCCTTGAACGATGAGCAGGGTCGATGTTTGGGAGATATTTATGCGGATACCAAAAACTCGCCAGTGGTTACAGCAGCGGTGAACAGCCGGAATTTTTCTTTGATGGGAGATCCCGCCCTGCGCTTGGCCTATCCCAAGGAGCGGGTAGTGTTGACCGAGTTTCCCGACACGTTGAGGTCGCTCGAGCGCGTCACGATGCGCGGCTTTGTCGCCAGTGCAGATGGAGATACGCTGCACAATTTCAATGGGGTGGTGACTCCAACCGTTTTTGACAAACGGGCCAAAGTCATCACGTTGGACAACGACGCTGCAGAGGGCCCCTTTGAATACGAAGTGTTTCAAAACATCCTTCATCGGGGGATGGCCACTGTGCAAAACGGTACGTTTTCATTCGAATTCATCGTTCCTCGGGACATCGATTACACTTATGGTCCTGGTCGTGTGAGTTTGTATGCCTTGGGAGAGGGGGTGGATGCTCATGGGTACACGGAAGCGTTCATGTTGGGAGGGACCTCCGACAATCCAATCGACGACGACGAGGGGCCTCTTGTGTCATTGTACATCAATGACACGTTGTTCCAGGCGGGGGATGTGGTTCACGAAGACCCTTGGCTTGTGGCCAAGGTGTTTGATGAGAGCGGGATCAACACCTCCGGGACGGGCATTGGTCACGATGCCAAGGCCGTGTTGGATGGAGATGTAGGCAATCCCATTGTCCTCAACGATTCATTCACGGCAGACCTTGACACATACCAAAGCGGCACCATCAGATTTCCATTTTCTGATTTGGAAGATGGGTTGCATGAATTGACCGTGAAGGTGTGGGATGTGGCCAACAACAGCGCCACGGAGAGCACGCATTTTGTCGTGGCAAGTTCCTTGGAAGTGGCCCTTCTCGAGGTGCTTGCATATCCCAACCCGGCGACAGATCATGTGGCATTCAGAGTGACGGGCAACCAAGCCTGTCGTCCTGCCGAGGTCAATCTCCAGGTGTTCGACGTCCGGGGAGGTTTGGTTTATGAAGACGCCTTTTTGGGAGAGGTGTTAGGTTTTCGGGACGATGTCTTTCAGTGGGATTTGAAACCTTCCCGCGGCAGTGCCGTACTCCCCGGGGTGTATGTGTTTCGGGTGACATGGCGGAATGAAACTGGAGATGCTGCACAATATGCTGACAAATTGGTCGTTGTTCGACCATGAATGCAGCAGTGAACTACTTTTGGCATGACTCTTATGAAGCAACTTCAACGACTCTTGACGGCAACGACCGCGGTGGCTTGTCTGTTTTCCCTGCCATGGCAACATGCTTCGGGACAAATTGAGCAGGACCCAACCGAGCTCCTTCAACTGAATACCATCACGACGGCGGTGCCTTTCTTGATGATTGCCCCAGATTCGAGGTCGGGAGCGATGGGCGATGTAGGTGTTGCACTTTCTCCAGATGCCAACAGTTTGCACTGGAATCCGGCAAAAATGGCGTTTTGTGCCAACGAAATGGAGCTCAGCTTGAGTTATGCCCCTTGGTTGCGTGCCCTTGTGGATGATATGAATTTGGCGTATTTGAGCTCCGTCCGTCGGATCAACAAGAGGCAGTCATACGGCTTGGCATTGCGCTATTTCAGTCTGGGAAACATCACGTTCACGGATGAGGTAGGAACCACCATTCGAGATTTTCAACCGGCCGAATTGAGTTTAGACGGCGGTTTCTCTCAGAAGTTTTCAGACCGCTTCAGCGGTGGTTTTGCCGCGCGATTCATTCACTCCAACCTTACCGGGGGGACCGCCGTGCAAGGTGCTGAAAGCCGTCCGGGCATTTCAGTTGCTGCAGATTTGAGCATGTACTACCGCAACAACCAAGCGGATTGGGGCAGCAAGGATGGCATTTTTAGTTGGGGACTCAATTTGAGCAACTTGGGCGCCAAAATGTCCTACACGGAAACGGCCGCGCGAGACTTCATTCCAGCCAATTTGCGTTTGGGTGCGGCGTATGAGACCATCATTGACGATTACAACAGCATCACGTTTGCGCTGGATGCGAACAAACTGCTCGTTCCTACCCAGCCGATCTACGCGTTGGATGACCCGTCTCAGATTGTCAGCGGCATGGATCCCAACGTAGGTGTTGCAACCGGCATTGTTCATTCGTTTTACGATGCACCCGGCACGGTTGTGTTTGACAACGATGGAAATTCAGAGGTGCTCGCTGGAACTGTGTTGAAGGAGGAATTGAGAGAGGTGAACCTCGGAGCGGGTATGGAATACAACTTTGCAGATGCCTTTGCGTTCCGGACAGGATACTTTTACGAGCATTTCACCAAGGGAAATCGTCAGTTTATCACCTTGGGTGCTGGAATCAAATACACGGTCTTTACGGTGGACTTGAGCTACCTCATCAGCACCACGCAACAGAACCCCTTGGCCAATACCCTGAGGTTCTCACTGCGCCTCCAGTTTTCAGACCTCGCGGATTACACGTCTGAAGACGAATGATGCGGATCGGCTACGGTTATGATGTGCACCAGCTTGCATCTGGCGAAGAGTTGGTCATTGGCGGCCTCGTGATTCCGCACGAGAAGGGGTCGGTGGGTCACAGCGATGCCGATGTGTTGTTGCACGTCATCTGTGACGCTCTGCTAGGTGCGCTTGCTTTGGGGGACATAGGCACTCACTTTCCAGACACGGATTCAACCTACAGGGGGATCGATAGCAAGATTTTGCTCCGAAAGACCTACGACATGGTGCTGGAACGAGGTTGGAAGTTGGCCAATGTCGATTCCACCGTGTGCTTGCAGCGGCCCAAGCTCAAACCTCACATTCAAGACATGCGAGGCGTGATCGCGGATGTGATGGGCGTGGATGTCGAACAAGTTGGCATCAAAGCAACGACGACGGAATGGCTAGGCTTTGTGGGAAAGGAAGAAGGCATCAGCGCCCATGCTGTGGTGCTACTCGAGCCTGACCAAGGAGAATGAAGCGACCCCGGCGCGGTTACAATTCAGATTCTTCAAAATGCCCAGGTTCTTTGTCCTGGGAAAAGTGAATCTTGAGGTTGGCGGTGTCTCGGAGCAAATCCACTTTGCCAAATTCGAGATAAACGATGGACACTCCTGTTCTTCGCTCCAAATCTGCGATCAGTTCAGCTCGCCGTCCCTCGTGCAACAAATCGATTCTGTCGTAAATGACGATTTTGGTCGCCAAGTGCTCCACGAACCAGAGCCGTTCGAGCACAAAGGTGAGCACCCAAATCAACAGGTTGGCCAAAACGATCTCTGCCCAGCTTGCCGCCAATGGTGCCAAGGCATTGACCACTGCCAGGGCGATGACAATGAACAGGTAGGTCATTTCCCTGATGGGAATGGCATTGGTTCTGTACCGAATGATGCCAAAAATGGCGAACAGGCCAAGGGCAAAAGCCAGGTCAATTTCTACACCCGCGAGCAGTCGACAGAGCAGGAATACGGAAGTCGACACCAACATGAAGGTGAACACAAAATCCCGTCGTTTGGCCGCCATGTGGTAGATGACTCGAACCACCACCAAGGCAGAGGCCAAATTGAGCCCAAACAAGGCCAAAAGTTGACCCCAACCATCATCAAGACTGGGTGTGAGGGCCTGTAACAGGGTGGTGGACAAGGTGTCAAGAAGGGTCATCGCAGCAGGTGTTCGGGTGCAAATGTCGGGTTTGCGGCCAAGGTTTCAGCACGAAAGATGTCTCGAAGCGCCGATGTATAAGTCCGCATCGGATGTTGGGGGTCGAGGGTGTGTTGGCCCAAGATGTATTTGGAAAGACTCAAGGCCCTTCCCAAGGGACCTCTCCGAAAGGGTTGTTCACGGAAGGCCTGAATCAAGGCGCCTTGGTGATTGATGGTTGCTTGCTTCCATTCAACCACGGCGAGGTGAGGGATGGGATGCTGCCACGAGGAGGCCGGAGGCAGGGAAAAACAAAGGTTTTGATCAAACGTGATCCGTTCCCCCGTGCCGAGGTCCGCCAGTGTGAATCGTTCAAACCTTCCTCGCAACGCAGGGTTGAGGTTGTCGGCAAACGGCACCAAGGCACCCACGAATTCTCGTTCCTTTGATGTCAAGGGAGCGTCCCAAGCCTGGTCCGACCGTCGGACCTGTCGATGCTTGGTCGTTTTGCCGTGAACGTCTCGTTGTTTGACCTCCAAAAAGGCCACCCCCGTATTTTCGTATTGACGAATTCTCACTTTGACCCTTTGGTTTCGTCCCCGAGTGTGAGATTCCAAGCAATGCTTGAGAGGCGTGTCGAAATAGACATTGCTGTACGTGGTGGTGGCGGCTCCCGCAATGGTTAGGATTTGATGATTTTGCAGGGAGGAGAGAACCTTTCCCAGCCAAGCGGTAGGCACAATGAACTTCTCGTCGTAGCGGTCCATCAAGGCGACGCTGTCGAGATCTGCCAGTCCAATGGGCCGGTGGGTTTGAAGTTGAGAGTGCAGGTTCATGCAGGTGGCCTCAGCCAAGGTCTTCGCGAAGGTACAACGTGGCGAGGCGAGGACAGGTTGCTCTCCTCTTGGATCTGGAAATAAGACGTGTACAATGGACACGATGTGGAGGGTCGTTGCCGTTCGTGGACTTCGACGCGTATCGCCTTGGCTCGGATGCTATATTTGGACGTTAAATCTTTGAGGATGGCCACATCACAACCCACCGCCACGGCAGCCCCTAAAAAGGCCGTAAAATCGGCTCCTAAGAAGGCAAGCCCGGCGTCCAAACTCGCTCACTCAGAAGCCACCTACACGCGTTGGTTTCGGGAAATGTACTTGATGCGCAAGTTCGAAGAACGCTGCGGTCAGCTGTACATTCAACAGAAATTTGGTGGATTTTGCCACTTGTACATTGGACAAGAAGCAGTCTTGTCCGGGATGAAGGAGGCCATCCGACCGACCGACCGTGTCATCACGGCCTACCGCGACCACGCACACCCTCTGGTGCTGGGTACGGACCCAAAATTTGTCATGGCCGAGATGTACGGCAAAAAGACCGGGACTAGCAAGGGGAAAGGGGGATCCATGCACATGTTCGACAAGGAGCGCAATCTCTTCGGAGGTCATGGCATTGTGGGGGGACAAATTGGACTCGGTGCTGGAATCGCGTTCGCCGACAAGTACCGCAAAGAGGATCACGTGACGGTCTGTTTCATGGGAGATGGTGCCGCGCGACAAGGCATGCTGCATGAAACGTTCAACATGGCCATGCTTTGGAAGCTCCCAGTGATTTTCATCATTGAGAACAACCAGTACGCAATGGGTACATCGGTGGAGCGTACATCCAATGTGACAGACCTGGAGACGTTGGGTGCGAGCTACAAAATGCCTTCAGCCACCGTCGATGGCATGAGCCCAGAGGCTGTGTGCGCAGCCATTGCGGAAGCTGCTGAACGCGGCCGCAAGGGAGAGGGTCCCACCTTGTTGGACATTCGCACGTACCGGTACAAGGGGCACTCCATGAGCGATCCCCAGAAGTATCGAACCAAAGAGGAAGTAGCGAGTTACGTGGAGCGAGACCCCATTGAGCACGTGCGCAGTATCATCCTCGAGAACAAGTGGATGAACGAAAGTGACTTGAAGGCGGTTGAGAAGGAAATCAAAGCTCAAGTGGAGGATGCCATCCAATTCGCAGAGGATAGTCCGCTTCCTGATGCTTCTGAGCTCTATGAAGATGTGTATGTCCAAAACGATTATCCCTTTGTGAACGACTGACATGGCAGAAATCATTCGCATGCCCAAACTGAGCGACACCATGACTGAAGGTGTGGTCGCTGAGTGGCACAAGAAAGTAGGTGACGAGGTTGAAAGCGGCGAATTGCTCGCTGAAATCGAAACTGACAAGGCCACCATGGAGTTTGAGTCCTTCCAAGATGGGGTGTTGCTTCACATTGGGGTTGACAAAGGTTCCACAGCGCCTGTAGACAGCGTGCTTTGTGTGTTGGGAGAGAAGGGAGAGGACATCTCAGAATTGTTGGCTTCTGCAGAAGCAGAGGCCCCAGCCAAAGCGGCAGCCCCTGCTCCTGCCCCAGCTGCTGCTCCAGCTCCGGCACCAACCCCTGTGGCTGCAGAAGTTTCGGCTCCACCCGTTGTTCCTGCGCCAGCGGCCGCACCTGTGTCAGCGGCTGTTGTTCCGGCACCGGCACCTGCCGCGGCCAATGGACGCGTCAAAGCGTCCCCCTTGGCCAAGCGTTTGGCGGAAGAGCGAGGACTGAGCTTGGGATTGATTCCTGGTTCCGGAGAGGGAGGTCGAATCATCCGACGTGATGTGGAAGCTTTTGTCGGAGGGGGGTTGGGCGCGGCGTCAGCTGTGGAACGATTCACGGAAGTGGGAATTTCTCAAATGCGCAAGACCATCGCCCGTCGTTTGGCTGAAAGCAAGTTCACAGCTCCTCATTTCTATTTGAGCCTCACCATTGACATGGATGCAGCCATGACGGCTCGCAAGGCCATCAACGATCGAGGCCCACACAAGGTGAGCTTCAACGACATGGTTGTCAAGGCCGTTGCGATGGCCCTGAAAAACCACCCAGCGGTCAACAGCAGCTGGCTTGAAGACCGGATCCGCTTCAACGAGCACGTTCACATTGGTGTAGCTGTGGCGGTTGAGGATGGCTTGCTCGTGCCTGTGGTGCGCCACGCCAACGTGAAGTCGTTTGGAGAGATTGGCGCTGAAGTGCGAGAATTTGCCCAAAAAGCAAAGGACAAGAAACTTCAGCCCAGCGATTGGGAGGGCAACACGTTCACGATTTCTAACCTCGGCATGTTTGGCATCGACGAGTTCACAGCCATCATCAACCCACCTGATGCATGCATCCTCGCAGTTGGCGGAATCCAGAGCGTACCTGTGGTCCGCGACGGGGCTGTGGTTCCAGGGCACACCATGAAGGTCACGCTCAGCTGCGACCACCGTGTGGTTGACGGTGCGACAGGCGCAGCCTTCTTGAGCGAGTTGAAGCAAAACTTGGAGAATCCCGTTTTGATGTTGGTCTGACGGGACGTGGAACGTAGCTTGCCATGACCATGGCTGAGGTACTTCCATCAACCCACGTAGAATTCCTCAAAGGCGTCGGGCCCAAAAGGTCCGACGCCCTTGTTTCCGAGCTGGGCATCCGAACGTGCATGGACCTGCTCATGCACTTGCCCTTTCGGTACGAAGACCGGAGTCAATTTCATCGGATTGATGACATCCAAGGCGAGCACACGGCTGTGCAGTTGCTCGGTGTGATTACGTCGGTGAAAGAAGTCAGAGGCGGGAAGGGCACACGTTTGGTCGCCACCTTCACCGACGGGGAAGATGTGATGGAGTTGCAGTGGTTTCGAGGTGCCCAGTGGATTGTTCGCAACCTTCCCGTGCAGAAACAGGTCGTGATTTACGGCCGGCCGCATGCCTTCAAGGGCAAGTGGAGCATAGCCCACCCCGAGGTGGAATTGTTGAGTCATTACGAAGCGCGCAAGGGAGATGGATTGTATCCAGTGTACTCGAGCACTGAAAAACTTGGTCGACATGGGTTGAACAGCCAAGGACTGGCCCGTTTGATTCGCAACGTGTTGAACAAATTGATCCCGGCGCTCACAGAAACCCTTCCCGACAATGTCCTGCAGGAAATGCAGCTGGTGGGTCGCGGAACTGCTTTTCGATGGGCGCACCAACCAGCGCGTGCGGAGGAGGCGGAACAGGCTCAGAAGCGGCTTCGTTTTGAAGAGCTGTTTCTTTTGCAGCTCACCTTGCTGAAGCACAAAAAGACTGTCACACAGGATTTGCCCGGCGTGCGATTCACCGAGGTAGGGGTTCACTTCAACACATTCTACCACGATCATTTGCCTTTTCCATTGACGGAAGCCCAAAAACGCGTTCTCCGCGAAATCCGCGCGGACATGAACACAGGATGGCACATGAACCGGCTTCTGCAGGGTGATGTGGGAAGTGGAAAAACTGTGGTGGCCCTTCTCTCAGCCCTCCTTGCCAAAGACAATGGTCATCAAGCAGCCATCATGGCACCTACCGAAATATTGGCCCAGCAACATGTGGAAGGATTGAGGGAATTGCTCGGCCCCATGCCAGTCAGGGTTGAATTGTTGACAGGGTCGGTGAAAGGTGCGGCGCGGCGGACAATATTGGAAGATTTGGCCGCCGGCGCCATTGACATCTTGGTTGGAACGCACGCGTTGATCGAGCCCACGGTGATCTTTCATCGGTTGGGTTTGGCCGTCATCGATGAGCAGCATCGATTTGGGGTGGCGCAACGGGCCAAGCTGTGGAGAAAATCCAAAGTATCGCCTCACATTTTGGTCATGACGGCCACGCCCATCCCGCGAACCTTGGCGATGACAGCCTACGGGGACCTCGACTCGAGCATTTTGGACGAATTGCCGCCCGGTCGAAAGCCCATCCAAACGGTTCATCGGACGGATGCCGCGCGCTTGGAGGTGTTTCAATTTTTGGAAAACCAAATCGCAGAGGGCCGCCAGGTCTACTTGGTGTATCCTCTGATCGAAGAAAGTGCCACGCTAGATCACAAAGATTTGATGGATGGGTATGAAAGTGTGGTTCGGAGGTTTCCCCCACCACAAACCCAGGTGGCCATTGTTCATGGTCGCATGAAACCTGAAGACAAGGCGTGGGAAATGGATCGCTTTGCCAAAGGACAGGCCCACATCCTGGTTGCGACGACGGTCATTGAGGTCGGTGTGAATGTGCCCAACGCAAGCGTGATGGTGATCGAGAGTGCGGAGCGATTTGGGCTCTCCCAACTGCATCAATTGCGGGGAAGGGTAGGGCGCGGGGCGAGTCAGAGTTACTGCATATTGATGTCGAACGGAGAATTGGGCCACGACGCCCGACGCCGGTTGGAGACCATGTGCCGGACCAACGACGGATTTGAAATTGCGGAGGTCGACATGGAATTGAGGGGTCCCGGCGATGTGCTTGGCACACAGCAAAGTGGCGTACCGGACTTGAAGGTTGCTGATTTGGTTCGGGACCGACCTTTGCTCATCAGTGCGAGGTATTTGGCACAAAAAACCCTGGATGTCGATCCCGACCTGGGTCGTCCCAATCATGGCACACTGCGTGAGGCGTTGGAAACTGCGTTGAAAGCCCGCAGCAATTGGGTGAGGATTTCCTGAAGACTCCTGCGAACTTGCACCCATGCGTTTGTGGTTTGTACCCGTGTCCATTGTGTTGGCTGCCCTGGCTTCTTTGTGGTTCTACACCCGCACGTCAGAGGAGGGATCTCCTCCGGCGGACCCCATGGTTTGGGCTTCTGACGATTGGGTTCAATGGCAGCGATGGCCGGGTGGGTCGGGCATGGGTGATGACCTCTTTGGACTGGGATGCCCGACGTGGGAAGTCCCCCGTAATCTTCAGGAGCTCTCAAGCCGAGGGGCTTGGTGGTCTGGGTTTGAATCGGCCGAGGGTGAAGAGGTATGGCATGCTGACGAAAGGTGGGAAAGCTTGCCTGTCGGATGGGATCAACAACCTTGGCGGGGAGGTTTTCTCGCGGGTACTCCTGTTGCGTTGGGTCTGTGGAGTGAGTCGCCGGGAGACATGGCCAAACATTGGCGTGATGCCGAGCAAGGCGCGATGTTGCGCCGGACTGATGTGGGCTGGGAGTGGTGGGGAGGGGGATGGGTTGTGTGGCCAAACGGCGCTGCAGATTCGGGGTCGGGCTCCATTGTTGGGGATGACCCGCAGTCCGGGTCGGCGTCAGTGGACCTTGAGACGGGAAGGCTTTGGGATGTTCATCCAAGCCAAGGACTTGGGGATACTTGGATCGGACGATTGGGTGACGAGCCCTCATGCTGGGCGATGCCTTCAGTGGAGGCACGCATGAGAGACCATGGAGTGCCTTTGCAGAATTGGGGCACCCGGTGGGCATCTGGAGGTCGTTGGCATGTTGGAGATTCTGCGGTGTGGATGGAACCGATTCGAGCATTAGGTCACGTGGATGGTTGGGGTGTGCATTTTGTGGGGGAGGATGTTGTGGTGGATGCTACGAGGGATGGATTGCAATTGGCCACCTTGGAATGGTTCGACGCGACTAGGGATCGCAAGGCTTGGGTTGGCCAACATCGCTGGCATGGTTCTCCTTCCTTGAATCGAAGTGTGGTTTGGCATGTGCATGATTCGCCAGAGGCCATGTCTCTCCAGGACGAGGTGGAAGGGTCATTGGCGTCGTCTGGCACAGCCGACAATGTCGCATGGACGGAGAATTCTCCCGCGGATCTAGGCTTTGTAGGAAACCATCTCACGGGTGGCCAACTACGCATTGTTCGGACCGCTCTGGGGGTAGGGGCCTTCGACGACTCAGGCCAGAGGGTGTGGGAAGTGGCAAGCGAAGATGTGCTTCCCGCTTGGGCTGTGCAGGTGGATGTGTACAGAAACGGGAAATATCAAACAGCTTTTTCGACCCGCGAAGCTTGCCATGTGGTGGATGTGAAAGGCCGTGAGGTTCCGGGATTCCCCATTGTACCTCAGTCTGGCGACGTTTGGACGTCCATGGCTGTGGTGGATTACGACGCCAATGCAAATCATCGATTCCTGTTGGCTTCCGAGAAAACAGGGAGGATTCTAAATTACCGCGGGGAGGGAGAGACCACACCAGGTTGGTCGCATCAACCCGTTCCGGGCATCGATGCATCCTCCCCTGTTCGTCACATTCAGCACCTTCGTTTGGGCTCGCGGGATTACGTCTATGTAGGTCGAGACAACGGGCAAGTTGAATTGTTGCGTCGAACAGGGGAGCCACGTGCCCAAACTCCTGTTCGAGTCAACCCCCGTCATCCGCCTTTGTTCCGCAAGGGCAGAGACCTTGATGGCACCTCCGTGCTGTTCATTGATGAGCTTGGATGGGTTCGTGAATTCACATTGGGCCAGGGTGATGCTGTGGGTTTGTCAGGCATGATTCGCGCGGATCGCTTGGACATGATGGACCTCGATGGGGACGGCCGCGACGAGGTGGTGACGTGGCTTCGCGGCGAGCGAACGGTGTGGAACGCCAGAAACGAAAAGGTCGAGTAGGCTGCGGCCTAAAGACGGGGTCAGTCGGTCAGAACGGCCCGGCTGATGACAATCTTCTGCACCTCGGAAGTGCCCTCGTAAATCTGCGTGATTTTGGCGTCGCGCATCAAACGCTCGACGTGGTATTCTTTCACGTAGCCGTAGCCGCCGTGAATTTGGACGGCTTCCACGGTTTGCTTCATGGCGACTTCAGAGGCGTAGAGCTTGGCCATGGACGAAGCGAGGTCGTAGTTCTCTCCCGCGTCTTTGATGGCTGCGGCTTTGAGGCAGAGCAGGCGCGCGGCTTCGATTTGGGTGGCCATGTCGGCCAACTTGAATGCAATGGCTTGGTGCTTGTGAATCTCCTTGCCAAACGCCTTGCGCTCCTTCGAATATGCAAGGGACAGTTCCATGGCACCGGACGCGATGCCGAGGGCTTGCGCGGCGATGCCGATGCGTCCACCGCTCAAGGTTTTCATGGCAAACTTGAACCCAAACCCGTCCTCGCCGATGCGGTTCGCCTTGGGCACTTTCACGTCTTGGAACATCAGGGTGTGCGTGTCGGAGCCGCGGATGCCGAGCTTGTCTTCCTTGGCGCCGATTTGGAATCCCGGCATGTCCCGCTCCACGATGAGGGCGTTGATGCCGCGGTGGCCTTTTTCGGCGTCGGTTTGGGCAATGACGAGGTAGGTCGAGGCGCTGTTGCCGTTCGTGATCCAGTTCTTGGTGCCGTTCAGGAGGTAGTGGTCCCCCATGTCGATCGCCGTGGTGCGTTGCGAGGTGGCGTCGGAGCCGGCTTCCGGCTCGGAGAGGCAGAAGGCGCCGATTTTTTGGCCTGACGCGAGGGGAACGAGAAACTTCTGCTTCTGCTCCTCCGTGCCATACTCCTGAAGGCCGTAGCACACGAGCGAATTGTTGACGCTCATGCACACGCTCGCGGAGGCATCCACCTTGCTGATTTCCTCCATGGCAAGCACGTAGCTCACGGTGTCCATGCCCGACCCGCCATACTGCGGATCCACCATCATGCCCATGAATCCGAGTTCACCAAGCTGACGGATTTCGTCGGCGGGGAAACGTTGGTCGCGGTCGCGTTCGATGACGCCGGGCTTGAGCACGTTTTGGGCGAAGTCTCGGGCGGCGTCGCGCACCGCCAATTGTTCTTCCGTGAGGTTGAGGTTCATTGCCTGCTTCCTTTTGAGGAGGTGAATAAGTCCAAAAGACCGAGGCGTCAGCCTGCTTTGCTCAAGCGTAATTTTCACCCCAATGCGCGGCGAAGATACAAGGAGGTGCCCTCCCGAAGGGTGGCTTGCGGTCGGACTGATGAGTGGGACGTCCGTGGACGGCCTTGACGCGGCTTTGGTTCGCTTTGCTCAAGACCCAGAAACTGGGGCGTGGACATGGACGCTCCAATCGACGGTTTCTTGGTCATATCCCGAGTCCTTGCGCTCGTCTCTTTGGAGGGTCATGGAGACCAGTGCCGAGGACTTGATGAGGCTGGACAAGGCATGGGCGACCTGGGCAGCTTCCAAGGTGGGACCGTGGTTGGCCGGTCAACAAGGTGGTCGACCTCATGTGTTGGGGTCACATGGTCACACGGTGTTTCATCGACCTGCGGAGGGGTGGACATTCCAAATTGGTTGTGGTGCCACCTTGCACGAGGCATTGCAGTTGCCAGTTGTCAACGATTTGAGGAGACTCGATGTGGCCAGTGGTGGGCAAGGTGCCCCTTTGGTTCCAATGGCTGATCGGGACCTTTTCGGGTCGTGGGATGTGGCGTTGAACTTGGGGGGATTTGCCAATCTGAGCATGGACGTTCCGGATCGAGGTCGGGTCGCTTGGGATGTCGGCCCGGCCAACCTTCTCCTGAATCGCTTGGTGGAGGAACGAGGCTTGGAGATGGATCGAGACGGAGCGTTGTCTCGGGCTGGACAGGTCTTACCCGGCTTGCTCGAGACTTGGAAATCACTTCCACATCACGCTGCCCCACCTCCGAAGAGCTTGGGGCGGGAGTGGTTGGAAAGGGAGGTTTGGCCTGTGGCTCTCCAAACTCGAGGGACGGCGCGGCTGGAGGACGTCTTGGCCACGGCCGTAGCTTACACAAGTTGGGCCGTGGCCCGCGACGTCCCGGACAAGTCTCGCGTGCTCGTGACAGGGGGCGGTGCCTTCAATCCTGCCTTGATGGATGGAATTTCTGAGGCGAGTCGAGGTCGAGGCATCGATTGGATTGTGCCTGACCGCGAGGTGGTGGAGGGCAAAGAGGCACTGGTTTTTGCGTGGTTGGGTCTGTTGAGATGGTTGGGTCTTCCCAATGCACTTCCGAGTGTCACGGGAGCCCGGTCCTCGACATCTGGAGGGGCACTGTGGGGTCCGGGTCCCGTCTCCGTTTGAGCGGAATGGAAGGGCAGGTTGACACATCAGGGAGGGGTCCGCAGGAGGTTTCAACTACCTTCGCAGACGCTTTGAAATGACCAGCATGAAAGACCTTCTGAAAGCCTATGAGAACCGCGCTCCTGAGATTGTGTTTGCGTGGCAAGACAATGAAACTGAGGCCCGTGGATGGGTGGTGATCAACTCCCTTCGGGGTGGTGCCGCTGGTGGAGGAACGCGGATGCGACCAGGCTTGGACGCCCGTGAGGTGGAAAGTTTGGCCAAGACCATGGAGGTCAAATTCACAGTTTCGGGTCCACCCATTGGCGGGGCCAAAAGCGGCATCGACTTCGACCCCTCTGACCCACGCAAAAAGGGTGTGCTCGAGCGCTGGTACAAGGCGGTCACTCCCTTGTTGAAGCACTATTACGGCACGGGAGGTGACCTCAACGTGGATGAGATTCACGAAGTCATTCCCATGACGGAGGCCAATGGGGTGTGGCATCCACAGGAAGGCGTCTTTTCAGGACATTTCCAGCCCAACGAAGCCCAAAAGGTGCGTCGCATTGGCAACCTCCGGCAGGGGGTGTCACAACCCGTGGAAGACGCTTCCATCAGCCCAGATGTTCAACGAAAATTTCGGGTGGCGGACTTGATCACCGGATACGGGGTGAGCGAATCGGTCAGGCATTTCTATGATCTCCATGGGGGGTCTGTGTCGGGCAAACGCGTGGTGATTCAAGGCTGGGGAAACGTGGGGGCTGCAGCCGCTTACTATCTCGCGCAGGCAGGGGCCCGGATCGTTGGCATCATTGACAGGGCGGGAGGCTTGATTTCGAAGGAAGGATTGGGTTTTGAAGAGGTGAAGGCATTGTTTTTGGCCAAACGCGGCAACACCCTCGTGGCAGAAAACATACTCTCCTTCGAGCAGGTCAATGAGGCAATATGGGATGTGCCCGCCGAGGTATTCCTCCCGTGCGCAGCGAGTCGTTTGGTCACGCAAGAGCAGGTAGATCGCATGATTGCATCTGGGGTGGAAATCATTTCAGCTGGGGCCAATGTTCCCTTTGCCGATTCGGCCATTTTTTATGGACCCATCGCAGAACACGCCGACCAACACCTGGCGGTACTGCCCGATTTCATTGCCAATTGTGGCATGGCTCGCGTGTTTGCCTATCTCATGAGTGACGAAGATGTGGACATGAGCGATGCCGCCATCTTCGCGGACACCTCCCACACCATTCGGAAGGCCTTGGCCAAGGTTCATGCTGCTCATCCCCATGCGACCCGCGTCACCGAGAAGGCCTTCGAGCAGGCTCTGTCGGTCTTGATGGCCTGATCCACCTGTTGGCGGAGGACCGCAGCGAATGGGAAGATGATCATCGAGGGGCCCGCTGGGTGATCCAGAGGGTGACAAACACTCCATGGGATGGGTCCACGAAGACCAAGCCATGGAGTGGTTTCAACAATTTGACACAACCTTCATGGGTTCGAGCGCGTTTCCTTGCCAAATTGGGCGGTCAAACTTCCTTCCTTCATGGAAATTCTCATTCTCGGCGTATTCATCCTAGGCTATGTGTTCATCGCCTTGGAACATTCAATCCGAATCGACAAGGCGGCGTCTGCGCTGGTGACAGGGACCTTGTGTTGGGCCTTGTTCGTGCTTGGTTGGAGTGAAGTTCCTCCGCATTTGGCAGAGGAATTCTCCTGGTTTCAAGACCATTCAAACCACGGGGGATTGGCCTATTTTTTTGAGCATCGTTTGCTGCATCACATGGAGGAAATCAGCAGCATCTTGTTTTTCTTGTTGGGAGCGATGACCATTGTCGAGCTGATTGATGCGCATGAAGGGTTTCGGGTGATCACGGACAAAATCACCACACGGAACAAGGCCAAAATGCTCTGGATTCTCTGCACTTTGACCTTCTTTTTTTCAGCCTTGCTGGACAACTTGACCACCTCGATTGTGATGGTGTCCTTGTTGCGGAAGCTCATTGATGACAGGGAAACACGTTGGCTTTTTGCAGGGATGGTGGTCATTGCGGCCAACGCCGGTGGAGCGTGGTCTCCGATTGGGGACGTCACAACCACCATGCTTTGGATTGGGGGGCAGTTGAGCACAGGGGTGATTGTGAAGCACCTGATTCTTCCCAGCATGGTTTGTTTGGTGGTGCCTTTGGCATGGATGAGTGCGAGGATGAAGGGGGAAGTTTCTCGTCCCGAAGAGGCTCGAGACGAAGGGTGGGACCCGACCACGCCCTTGGAGCGAAATGTGGTATTCATCGCGGGATTGCTTGGGCTCTTGTTTGTTCCTGTGTTCAAGACAGTCACGCATCTTCCTCCGTTCATGGGAATGATGTTGAGTTTGGGTGTGTTGTGGATGTTGACGGAGCGGCTTCATCACAGCAAAAACGTGGAGGAGAAGGAGCATTTGACCGTGATTGGGGTGCTTCGGAAAATTGATTCGTCCTCCGTGTTGTTTTTCTTGGGCATCCTGCTGGCGGTGGGGGCCTTGCAAGAAGCAGGTCACCTCTTGGTCGCTGCAGAAGGTCTGAGGGCTGGATTGAATGATGTGTTCCTGATTGATTTGGCCATAGGGCTGCTCAGTGCCATTGTGGACAACGTTCCCTTGGTCGCGGCGAGCATGGGCATGTATGACGTGGTGCCTGCGGCTGCTGTTGTGGACGGCTGGTCAGCCATGTTTGTGGAGGATGGGATTTTTTGGCAGTTTCTGGCTTACTGCGCGGGAACAGGAGGTTCTGCCTTGATCATTGGCTCGGCAGCGGGCGTGGCAGTGATGGGTTTGGAGCGCATCGATTTTATGTGGTATCTCAAGAAAATCAGTCTGTTGGCTGTGTTGGGATACCTCGCGGGTGCTGGGGTGTACGTCCTGATGTTTTCTTGAGTTGTTCAGGATTGTAGCGCGTGGATGGAGGTTGTTGTGAACCCGCCGCGTTGAATAACTGGCGCCTGACCTTGGAGATGCGGTCCAATATTCTGAGGAACTTGGACGTTCAAACCCAGGAACTCTCCATCCATGACATCCTTACCAGCTTTTCTCCTGCTACAGGCCTCCGAGGCGGCCACGGACAGGCCTGAAATCCACGAGGTCGAAGTCAACGTGCTCCAACTCTTGATGGAAGGGGGGTGGTACATCATGTTGCCTTTGGCCCTGATGAGCTTGATTGGGATGTACGTGTTCTTCGAACGCTTTTTGGCCATCCAAAAGGCGGACAAGGTCAGCCCCGACTTCATGAACCGCCTGAAGGATTACATCTCCCAAGGCAACCTGAGCAGCGCGCGAAACCTCTGCACCGACAGCAACACGCCGCTCGGACGCATGCTCGACAAGGGAATCAGCCGCATAGGAAAACCTTTGAAGGACATCAGTGTGGCCATCGAAAACGTGGGAAAACTTGAAATCTATCGGCTTGAAAAAAACCTCAGCACCTTGGCCACAGTCGCAGGTGCTGCCCCCATGGTCGGATTTCTCGGAACCGTCATCGGGATGGTGAACGTGTTTCTTGACATGGAGGCGGCTGGGACCGTTCAAGTAAGCGACATTTCCTCTGGAACGAAGCAGGCCATGGTCACCACGATTGTGGGTTTGATCGTTGGGATTTTGGCCTACATGGCGTACAACCATCTGGTGAGCAAGGTGAGCAAGGTGATCCACCGCATGGAGGCAAACAGCTTGGAGTTTATTGACATCCTGGAAGAACCTGCACGCGGATGAATCTCGGACAGCGGAACAAAGTCAGCGTATCGGGGAACATGTCGTCCATGACAGACCTCGTGTTTCTGCTGCTCATCTTTTTTGTGATTCTCTCCACGCTGGTCAGCAATGGAGTCAACGTCGATTTGCCAACATCCAAGGGAACGACCTCGGTGACCTCCCGCTTGACTGTGAGCATCCAAGCCGATGGTTCTTACCACCTCAACGGTGAGGTCAGACCCATCGCTAAGGAAGACCTCGAGCCTAAGTTGAGGCTGGAGATGGACAAGCAAACCGAGAAGGTGATCTACCTGCAGGTTGACAAGAATGTTCCCACCGGCCAAACCGTGGAACTCATTGGCATGGCCAAGGCCAACCAATGGAAGGTCATGCTGGGCTCCAATCCTCAAAGCAACAAGTGAAGGGCCGTTTGAAGTGTCCCTGAATCATCGTTCCATCCATGTCCAACAAGGAACAACTTGAACAACAGCGCCTGAACCAGGAGAAGCGCAACCAACGACAGGCAGCTGCCCTGAGTGGTCTGCTCTTCGCGGGTGTGGTGGTGTTGTGTTTCTTCTTGACGGCCTTCACCCTGCAGGATCCGCCACCCGGTGACCAGTTTGTGGCGGTTGGATTCGCAGATCTTGGATCCACAGAACAGGCGGGTGGCACCGCGGAATCCGATGCCCCAAGCGAGGTGGTCCAAGAGGCGATCGAAGAGGACGTCGCGGCTTCGGAACCTGAACCTGAGGTGGTTCAAACCACCGAGCAGGTGGTGACCCAGACGGACAGTGAAATCGCCGTGCAATCTGATCCCGACCCTGACCCCGACCCGGAGCCTACTCCGGATCCTGAAAGGGTGGACAAAACTGCCCATTTTTTCCAACAGCAGGGAAATCCTAGTGCAGGAGGCGGAGGATCACAGGGCTCCGCGGATGGGACGGGGAATGAGGGCCAGGAGACGGGCCAGATCGACGGTCGAGGTGTTGTGACTGGAGATTGGGGTGACGCGCACTTGAATGGCGGCACCATGCTAGGCAAGCCCGTGCTCACGGAAAATCCGCAGCTCGAGGGTGTGGTTCGCATCAACATCGTCGTGGATGGCTCAGGAAAGGTTGTTTCCGTTCGTTATGATGGAGGGACGAATTCCACGGTGACGGATTCTTACCACATCGAATTGGCCAAAAAGGCGGCGCAAAGCGCCACGTTCACGGCTGACCCAACGAATCCACGTCGCAGAGGGTACATCACCATTCGGTTTGACCTTGAGTAAGACGGCCTACGAACGCGCGGTCGACACGCTGTTCACCCAGCTCCCCATGTTTCAACGGCAGGGCCCTGCCGCCTACAAAGCTCATCTCGGTGCGACTCGGACCGTGTGCCAAGTTCTTGGAAACCCTGAGAGGGACTTGAAGTTTGTGCATGTAGCAGGCACCAACGGAAAGGGTACGGTGTGTCACATGGTGGCAGCGGCCTTGCAGGTGGCAGGCCACAAGGTGGGTTTGTTTACTTCCCCTCATCTCGTGGATTTTCGAGAGCGGATTCGCGTCAATGGTGTGATGATTCCCCAGGAGGCTGTGGTGGACTTTGTGGAGCGATGGCAGAACACGGATGGATGGGGAACGCCTTCGTTTTTTGAGCTCACCTTTGGGATGGCACTGGACCACTTTCGAACGGAGGCTTGTGACGTCGTGGTGCTAGAGACGGGCATGGGAGGACGTCTCGATTCCACCAATGTCATTCCTACAGCCGAGGTGTGTGTGATCACCAACATCGGGCTGGACCATCAACAATTTCTGGGGCCTGACATTCGGAGCATCGCCCGTGAAAAGGCAGGAATTCTCAAGGATGGGGTGCCCGTGGTGTTGGGGCCAATGCGGCCAGAGGCGCAAAGCGAAATTTTGCAAGCTGCTTTGCGCACGGCCAGTGAAACGCACGTCGCCAGGGAAGCGTCCATGGACTGGTTGGAGGAGAATGTGACCTCGCACGGAGATTCACCATTTGAACGAGCCAACCGCCAAACGGCCTTGACAACCCTTCGCATTCTCGCTTCTGCATGGTCCCTGAGCGAGTCACACATTCGATCGGGCATTCTACACCATCGGGCATGGACCCATCAGGCGGGTCGATGGCAGTGGTTTCAATTGAAGGAAGGTCCGTCGTTGTTGCTCGATGGCGCACACAACCTCGATGGGGTGGCTGGAATTGTGCAGGAATTGACATTGGTTTCTGAGCGCATGAAGGGGAAGTTGCACGTGGTGTGGGGCTGCGTGGGTGACAAGGACCCCACGGATGTCATGTCGCTCTTGCCGCTCCATGCTGCCTACCATTGGTGCCGAGCGGACATCCCGAGGGCCATGCCGTTGGAGCGTTTGACCTCCATTCGGCCTGAACTCAGAGGACATGGCCACCCTGCAGCAATCGATGCGCTTGAAGCTGCGATTCGAAGTGCGTCGGTCCACGATGTGATTTGGGTAGGCGGTAGCTTGTTCGTGGTAGGAGATGTCTTGAGGGATGCTCCTGACGTGGTTGCGGGATGGCCAATGGAGCCTTCCTCATCGTCTGAGCCAAGCCCGTAACTTCGCGCCCGATGTCTTTCACCTCGCTTGCATTTTGGGTGTTTCTCCCCGTGGTTTTGGTCCTTTTTCACGGACCATGTCGCACAAGTCTGCGGGGCCAAAACATCCTTCTCGTCGCCGCGAGTTACGTCTTTTACGGGTGGTGGGATTGGCGGTTTCTGTCGCTGATTGTCCTGTCGACAATCACCGATTTTGCGCTTGGTCGCATGCTGGCAAAGACCGAGGATGTTCAACGAAGAAAAGCGGCATTGTGGATGTCACTTGTCCTGAATCTGGGGCTGCTGGGCTTTTTCAAATATGCCGGATTTTTTCTGGACAGTTGGGTTGAAGCATGGGCCAGGGTGGGCATCACCATGCATCGTCCAGCTTTGCAAGTCATCCTACCAGTAGGGATCAGTTTCTACACATTCCAAACCTTGAGCTACACCATCGATGTCTATCGAAGACAACTCAAGCCGAGCAAGGACCTGATTGAATTCGCGGCGTACGTGAGTTTTTTTCCTCAGCTGGTGGCCGGACCCATAGAAAGGGCTTCTCGTTTGTTGCCACAATTGCAGCGAAAGCGAAGGGTGACTGAGGCAGCCGTGCTGTTGGGCTTGCGCATGATGGTCTGGGGTTTATTCAAGAAGGTGGTCATCGCAGACAGTGCCGCGCAGTATGCCAACGCCATTTTTGGAGATTCTCAAGGCACCCAAGGTCCGATGCTTGCGGTGGGAATTGTGGCATTTGCCATTCAGATCTACGGCGATTTCAGTGGGTACAGCGACATGGCCATTGGTTTGGGGCGGCTCTTTGGGCTTCGTCTGAAAAGCAATTTTCGATTCCCCTATTTCTCCCGAAATGTGGCTGAATTTTGGCGTCGATGGCACATCAGTCTGAACACGTGGTTTCGAGATTATTTGTACATCCCCCTGGGTGGCTCTCGGGGTGGACAGCGGACGGCCTTGCGAAATGTGGCTGTGGTGTTTCTCGTGAGTGGACTGTGGCACGGTGCTGATTGGAAATTTGTGGTTTGGGGGGGCATCCATGCTGCCATGTTTGTGCCTGTTTTTTTGCTCGGTCGCAACCGGATTTTATGGGAGGGATGGCGCTGGGTGCATGGCTTCAGGGCGTTGGGAACCTTTGTGCTGGTCTGTTTTGCGTGGATTTTTTTTCGCGCCGATTCCATGTCACACGCTCTTCAGGTGGTCGATGGATTGGTGTGGGGGTGGTCTCGTGGATTGGAAGGTTGGGACGGGATGAGGTCCTTTTGGAAGCCCACGGATGAGCGATTGTTTGGTTTGGTTTTTGTCGGTTTTTGGGTCTTGGAATGGCTTCAATTTCGAAGAGGCATTCGATGGATGTGGAGAGGTCTTTGGCGTGGTGCCTGGGTCGAAGGTTTGCTGTTGTTGATTACCCTCGTGTTTTCGCTTCGAAACGAAGCCAGCACCTTCATTTATTTCACGTTCTGATGGTAGGTCGCATCATTCGGATTTTGGCTTGGCTTCTCGTTTGGACGTCGATGGGACATCTTTGGTTCAAACGTGCCTCACTTCAGCAATTTCACGCTGCTCACAAGCACGACTACGTTCTCTTAGGTGACAGCCATGCCGACGACGTGCGCTGGGAAGGGAGGCCCAGGTTCAGTGGCCCAGCCCAGGACCTGTTCAGCAGCTTGAAGCGGGTGGAGACGTTGGTCCAAACCCACAGCGACAGTTCAGCGTTGAAGGGTGTCGTGCTGACTTTTTGGCCCAACAAGTTCAGTCCATTGGCAGAGCGGCGAATGAGTGGTGGACCTTTGGACGACAACTGGGTGGGCATGGCCCTTGGATCGGTCGCTCCTTTGTGGGGTTGGCGCGATGCCATGCGCGAAGATCTTCCTTGGCGATTTCGCGTGCAGATCATGTGGCACATGCTTCAATTCAAAACCACGCTGTCGTTTTGGGATTCTGCCTGTGAATCCAAATCTGTCGATGCAACCTACGAATATGGGCTGACTGAGGAAATGAAGACGCAGGACTGGTGGTCCCAAGCCGCGATAGGTCCCGCAATGATGGAAGAGCTCATCGACCAGGTGATTTCCCAAGGATGGACCCTGGTGCTGGTCGAAAATCCGCTTCATCCCACGTACTACAGGCAAGTCAATCCGCAAGCACTGCAAGGCTATGAAGAGGACTTGGCGTTGTGGACAGCCCATCCGCAGGTCCATGCATTGCGCTTGGGGCGCCAAAATCTCGACCACACTTGGTTTCGAGATTACCACCACCTTACCTGCGAGGGAGAACGAGCGGTTGGTGATTCGCTCGATGCGTTTCTTCGGGCCTTGGATTGGTGAGCGTCTACTGGAAAGCAAAGACCCCCGCAGGATGCAGGGGTCTGAGGGTTGTTCCTTCGCGGAATCTGTGGTGGGCGGTGAGGGGCTCGAACCCCCGACCCCCTCGGTGTAAACGAGGTGCTCTGAACCAACTGAGCTAACCGCCCGGGAGCGCGAAGATAGCGAAGTATGTTTGTGGTGCTTGGATGAATTTGCATGAATGAATCACTTCCCATGTCGATGATGAGATGGCTTTTGGATCGAAAGCCGCTCTGCCATTGGACTGGAGCGTCTTGGCGTTCCATGCATTCCCCGACACTGTTTGCCTTGGCCAAGGCTCTTCAGCCCCACGCCAAACATTGGCCATCCCCTTGCCATTCAATGGATTCGCCTTCCTTGTCCGACTTGAAGGAGCTCCGAAATCAATTCGAGCGGGATTCTTCTTCTCTGGTGCAAGAAGACCATGGAGCGGGTCCAAGGGGTCAAAGATCGACTTCACCAGGATCGCCTCGTCAGCGAACCGTGTCTGCTGTTGCCAAGTCTGCCATCACCCCTGAGAGAGAAGCGGAGGCGATCGTGAGGATGTTGAAGACCCTTGCCCCTCATGGCCGTTGTTTAGAGTTGGGAACGTCTCTTGGCATCATGTCCGCTCATCTGTTGCGTTCTGGTTGGAATGTGGAAACTTGGGAAGGTTGTCCCAACACCTTGGCCAAGGCTCAAGAGGGCTGGAAGGCATTGGGCTTGTCCCATCGGATTGACTCTCGGCAGGGTCGATTTGAGAGCCTTCTCGCATCATGTGATCCCAGTGCCATGTGGGACGTCGCGTATGTCGATGGACATCACGAGGGTCAAGCCACCTTGGATCTACTCGAAGCTTTGGAGCCACGCATTCGGCTGGGCGTGATTGTGGACGACATTGCGTGGACCCGGGACATGCATCATGCATGGGAGGTTGCCAAAAATCTACCTCGATGGCGCGTGGCGATGTCTTGGGCGGGGCGCGGCATTCTGCTGAAGGGCGAACACATGTCAAGGCAGCAGGTTCGTTTGGGCGTTTTGTGAGAGAGGGAGCCCCAAAAACTCCCGCGTCGCATTATCTTTTGCCTCCCAAACAATGAAGAAAGACATGAAGACTTGGACTTTGACTTTGGTTTTGATGCTGGGCTCTGCGGCCCTCGTTGCCCAAGATTCGCGCCTCTCATCCAAAGAGGATGCACAAGGTGGTGTGTATCGCACCACCATCCATTCCGGTGAATTTTATGCCAAATTGACCAGCTTTGTCTTGGCCAACCACGAGCAAGTTCGCTTCACAGCGGACGACATCATGTTGCGCATGACCAGAGACCAAGATTTTTTGAAGGCACTTCAAGAATTGCGTGACTATCGCTTTGAAAACTTGATTCAAGCACTCAATGTGTGTGCCTCGCATGGTTGGGAGGTGCGGTCTTCCACAGTGATTGAAGGACGTAGCGGCCCTGAACAGCATTTCTTGTTGGCGCGACCAGTGGACTCGATGATGCCAGTTTCACCTTGGTTGGAGGCTCGTCCTTCGGATGCCAAGGGTTCTCGTCAGCGCTGATTGATGAGGGGCAGCCGTTGGTTGCTTCGGGCCTTGGGAGCATACGTACTCCTTCAATTTTCTTGGTGGGCTTATCTCCTGATGTATGCCGAAGGTCCGCGCTCACACGTCATGGTGTTGGGTGAGGGCGTGGTGTTTGCCGGTTTGTTGCTGTGGGGAGTGTCTCGGTTGGATCGTGGTTTGCAGCTCGACGCCCTTCGTTTGAAGAGAGAGCGAAACTTTCTGCTCGCCGTGACTCATGACTTGAAGACTCCGTTGTCCGCTGTGAAACTTGGGGTGGAAAGTATGAGGCGATTGACCCTGAACCCGACGGACCAAGAATCCATTTTGGTGGACATGCAATCAGGAGTCAGATCCCTCGAACGAAGAATTGAAGACATTCTCACCGCCACGCGATTGCAGGGCACCCCACATTTTGAATTGTTGCCTTTTGAGTGGGAGTTGTGCATGAGACAGGCCTTGGATCGCTTGGATGAACATGCCAAAAAGCGCGTGGACATTCACACCACCTCAAGGGATGATTCCGATGGAGCTGGGCTCGTTTGGGGTGACGAAGCTCTGTGGTTGCTTGCTGCGGTGAATGTGTTGGAAAACAGCCTCAAGTACAGCGCCGGCCGGGTTGAATTTTTATGGTCTGAATCTGCTCACCATGTGTCGTTCACAGTCACCGACGAAGGGCCGGGTGTGCCGGCTCATCAATGGGCCGATGCATTGGAGCCTTTTGTGCGTTTGAGCGAGGAAGGTGCAGGGACAGGACTGGGATTGCATTTGGTTTCCCAAACAGCCAAATTGCATGGCGCCAAGCTTCTCGCAAAGCAATTGCAGAACGGCAAGTTCATGGTCCATTTGACCTGGCCCCAAAAGGGATAGGTTGAAGGCTGGGTTGCGGGAGGCGATGCGAACTTGGCGATGCTACCTTTGTTGCAGATTCGGGGGCGTGTAGGAAGCGCCCTTGGACATGACCACATGCCATGAACAAGACAGCACTGATCATCCTGGACGGATGGGGAATTGGAACGGGAGATCAAAACGACGCCATCGCCATGGCCTCGACACCTGTGATGGATGAATTGACCTCGAGGCTTCATGGCGCCACGTTGCGAACGGATGGTGAAGATGTAGGTCTTCCCCATGGTCAAATGGGAAATAGTGAGGTTGGCCACATGAACATTGGCGCTGGTCGAATCGTCTATCAAGACTTGCTTCGAATCGACCGGGCCGTTGCTTCGGGTGACATGGGTCAGGAACCCGTGTTGCGTGAGGCTTTGCGCAAGGCCTCCGCACCAGGAGTTCGGTTGCACATCATGGGGTTGGTGTCGGAAGGAGGTGTTCACAGCCAACAGTCTCATCTTCATGCACTTGTGGATGAGGTTGTGAAGGCTGGCGTTCCGGATTGCGTCATCCATGCCTTCACGGATGGTAGAGACACCTCGCCAAAGATGGGGGCCCAATATCTTGCCAACTTGGAGTCTCATGTGGAGGGGAGTTCTGTGCGCGTGGCAAGCGTGCATGGCAGGTATTTCTCCATGGACCGGGACAAGCGTTGGGATCGCGTCGCGAAGTCCTACCATGCGCTGATGGGAAGCTCTCCTGATTCGTTTTCCACTGTCCGTGAAGGCATCTTTCATCATTACAATCAAGGAACCACCGATGAATTCATCCCTCCTTTTCTCCTCGAGGGTGTCGACGGTGTGATGCGCGACGGAGATGTGGTCATTTGTTTCAATTTTAGAACAGACCGTTGTCGCGAAATCACGATGGCCTTGACCCAGGAGTCGTTTCCAGAGCACGGGATGTCACCCAAGACTCTGCACTACGTCACAATGACCAATTACGACGATCGATTCACCAATGTGCATGTCATTTACGACAAGCCCAATTTGACTCAAACCTTGGGTGAGGTCATTTCGGCGGCTGGAGGGACCCAATTGCGGATGGCGGAAACAGAAAAATATCCTCATGTCACCTTTTTCTTCAGTGGAGGCAGGGAGGAGCCTTTTGAAGGGGAGAAGCGGGTCATGGTTCCAAGTCCCAAGGTGGCCACCTACGATCTGCAGCCAGAAATGTCAGCACCTGAGTTGTCCGAGCGTGCCATTGAGGCATTGACTGGTTGGAAGCCAGACTTTCTGTGCTTGAATTTTGCCAATCCGGACATGGTCGGGCATACTGGGGTCTTCGAGGCTGTTGTGAAAGCAGTGGAAACGACGGATCATCGTTTGGGAAGGGTCCTCCAAGCCACCCGACAAAGTGGGTACAACGCGGTAATCATCGCGGACCACGGCAACGCGGATTTGGCAAGGAACGCGGATGGATCTGCACATACTGCGCACACCACAAATCCCGTCCCTGTTCTGGTGGAGATGCATGGGGCCGGTGGCGAATGCCAACTTCGGCACGGAATCCTGGCCGATGTAGCTCCTACGATCCTGGACTTGATGGGCATCGCGCAGCCGGAGGACATGACGGGTCAAACACTCCTTGTGTCGCGGCCATAAGGGCAGAGGGATTTGACGACAGTCGACTATTTCGCCCCGAGTTGTGTCTGTGGACGGTCAGCGCTGTCTGAACAACGAGAGGTCTCCATGCTCCTTGTGCCCGTCTGAGCGCAACAGAACCCACTGATACACTCCTTCAGGGGCTTCATTCCCATTGAGGTACGTGCCATCCCATACAATCTCAAATTGCTCAATATCCGTGGTTTCGTCTTCGAAAACCAGTGTGCCATAGCGGTTGTAAATGAGAAGCCGAGAGCCGTAAAATCCATCCAACCCTCGAACTCGGAAGTTGTTGTTTCCAGTGGTGTTGTCCGGAGTGAATACGTTGGGGATGAAGCATTCGCGTACACGAACAAAAGCGCGGGTTTCGTAACCGCAGGTATCAACCAAGGTCAAGGTGTCTGCCCACTGGTATCCTGAGGACACGAGGGCTTCAAGACTCCAATTGTCTCCAACGGCATTGGCATCCACTGTGAGAGGAACCCCATTGACTGACCCATTCACAAGGCTGTTGCCATTGTATCGAACATCAGAAATGGGAATCCCTGCGTTGTACGCCGGAAAATCTTGCCTGTCATTGGTGCAGATTTCAGTTTCAAACATGACGGGGTAGAGCACTTCAATGTCATGAATGACGGACTTTCCACACTGGTCGGTGATTTGGAGCGGGATGATGTGACCGGGGATCAAATGACCCGAGGCATCTGTCATGACAAAGACAGAGTCGAAGGTTACGGTCCAATCCCCGGGATCTTCGGTGGCATTGCTCCACACATTGCCGTTCCAGTTGTAGTTGAAGGGACCGTACCCGGAGATGTTGTCGTACCCGAGTTCTTGTGTTCCGTCCAAACCTTGGCAACCCACAACTGAGGGTGTGGCCACAATGGGGATCGGGTCCATGATCACAACTTGGGAGGTCGTGGTGATCAATTCACCACACCCGTTGATGTATTCGTAGGTAATGAGAACCGTCTCAACGCCTTCGTTGGCACCATCATCGACCACACCTAAGGTGATCTCGCTTTCAACCTGGCCTGGCTGCATGATGACTTGGCTGAAGTTGGCGGAGAAGTCAAGGCCAGAGACGGCTGATCCTTCCAACCCCAAATACAGGGTGTCGAGCAGTTCGGACTCTACCTCAGGTCGAATGACAGTGAAGCGTGCGTCGTTGCAGCCTTCAATGATGACAGCATCAATGGTTGTGGTCTCGCCATCCACGGTCACAGTCATCTCGTTGTTCGCGATCCAAGCGGCCAATGGGAAACTTTCACCATTGGGGTAAGACACCACATTGGGCAACCCCAGCGCGTCTTGGTAGTCCACAAGTTGGGCGATGCCACCCGCTGCGAAGGGTACGGCATCGGCCTCGAGGTTCACGGCATTGGAGCTGAATGAACCGGCCTCCAGCAAAACGAAGGACTCAAGGGCGTTGTCCGTGCCATCTGCAATGGCTAATTTGATGTGGTACGTCTGGCCGCATTGGACTGCAGCTTCTGCCGTGAAGGTGGTCGTGTATCCGTTGATGCAAATCCCTTGTTGTGATGGGTTATTTACGTAATACTGGGAATTGGTCACATTGTTCACCGAACTGATGGTGATGGGCAGCAAAGGATCGGAGTCTGGCACTTGCGCGATGTTGATTGCACCATCTGGAAAACCAGCAGGGGCGGCGAAGGGCCCTGAGATCCCCGGCCCACTGAGGAAGAAGGCAAAAATGTCATTGTAACTGGAGTTGACCCACGTCAAGTACTCGTCTGAACCAAACACGTAATTGAAAGAAATGCTGTCACCTCCTGCCTCAAAATCAAATTCAATGACACAGAGATCATTCACACTGCTGACAGAAAAAGATTGGCCAATCAAGGGAGGAACGGAGTTGGCCACGCTGAGCAGGTCTGGATCGTTTCCGTCTCCCAGACAGTCGGTACAAAAATCAGCACACATGGCATTGTCCGTGTTGAGCATCAACCCAGCATCCACGGAAAAAACCGAACTACCATTCTCGAGAAAACCCAATTGTGAAATTCCTCCTGTGTAGGTGATGTTGGTTGCTGTTACGCCTTCGCCGAGAAGGATGTTTTGGACATATTCTTCGACTGTGCCGTAAGGCTGGGAAATGGTGGCCTGACCCCAAAAGGACCCAGCAAAACTCGTCAACAACAAGAACGGAAGGATGATCCGAGGAAGAGGAGAGCTCATGGTTGAGATTTCAAGGTTGGAAGGACATGTTTGCTTGCTGCCCTTCATACGTCCAAACATACAAAACCTCGCAGGGGTTGTTTGGGCAGACCAGGGACTAACTTCGCACCATGCATCGTGAACAACAGTCGACGTCCAATTCCACACCTCTGATTCATGCACGTGGGCTTCAAAAGACGTATGTTGTTGGTTCACAAGTGGTTCATGCGTTGGATGGTCTAGATCTCGACATTGCGAGGAACGAATACGTTGCCCTGATGGGGCCTTCGGGCTCTGGGAAATCGACCTTGATGAACATCTTGGGGTGCTTGGACAGTCCGACCGGGGGACGGTACATTTTGAATGGCAAGGATGTCAGCGCGATGGAAGACGATGCCCTGGCCGAGATTCGAAATCGCGAAATTGGCTTTGTGTTTCAAACGTTCAATTTGCTCCCGCGCTACACCGCGCTGGACAATGTGGCCCTTCCCATGGTTTATGCAGGCATTGCGCGTTCCGAACGCGAGGCACGAGCCCAGGAGGTCCTGCATCAAGTGGGATTGGGGGATCGAATGGATCACCGTCCCAACGAATTGAGTGGTGGTCAGCGGCAACGCGTGGCAGTGGCGCGCGCCCTCGTCATGCGTCCATCCATCATTTTGGCCGACGAGCCTACGGGGAACTTGGACACAACCACCTCCCATGAGGTCATGCAGTTGTTTTCCGACATCCAAAAGGCCGGCAATACCGTGATTTTGGTGACACACGAGGAGGACATCGCGGCATGCGCCCATCGCATCGTTCGTTTGCGCGATGGGCGAGTCGATGAGGGCTTGTGATTGCAGCGAGGTGATTCACATGAGGAATCACAGCCTTTGGTGGGGTGAAGCCGCTTTCCCTGTCGTTTCTTTGTGGTGGGGCGCGCGTGAACTTGGACGTTGCGACTTGCACGTCGGAGAATTCCAACCCAGGTTGCGCCCAGTTTGAGTGGAATTGAACGAATGATCCGATGGATAAGGCTGCAAAACGAATCCGTGTTTCCGAGTTGTTGAACACCACCTACGTGGGCCAAACTGTCCGTGTATGCGGGTGGGTTCGAACCTTTCGCAACGACAGATTTTTGGCCGTCAATGACGGCTCGACCATACAGAATTTGCAATTGGTGGTGGAGAAGGACAGCACACCCTCAGAGGTGCTGAAACAACTTCATACTGGAGCTGCCGTGGAAGCGGTGGGGTCGTTGGTGGAAAGTCAAGGTGGTGGTCAATCGACTGAGCTTCAGGTTCAAGAATTGCGCGTGTTGGGAGGTGCAGACCCGGAGGAGTTTCCCATCCAAATGAAGCGTCATAGTTTGGAATTTCTTCGCGAAAAGGCACACCTCCGTTTCCGAACCAACACGTTTGGGGCGGTGTTCCGTGTGCGTCATGTGCTTCAGTATGCGGTGCACTCGTTCTTCCACGAGCGCGGGTTCTACCAACTGCACACGCCCATCATCACGGGAAGCGACGCAGAAGGGGCTGGTGAAATGTTCCGGGTCACCACGCTGGATCTCGAGAACCTTCCGCGCACTGAATCAGGAAATGTCGACGTTCAGCAAGACTTTTTTGGGAAGGAGGCCAACTTGACGGTCAGTGGGCAGCTTGAAGCAGAGTTGGGGGCCATGGCATTGGGCCAAGTGTACACCTTTGGGCCCACCTTCCGAGCGGAGAACAGCAACACCTCGCGACACCTCGCGGAGTTTTGGATGATTGAGCCTGAAATCGCTTTTGCCGACTTGAAAGACGACATGGCCTTGGCGGAGGATTGCTTGAAGTTTGTGTTGTCGTATGCCTTGAAGCACAGTGCTGAGGATTTGGAATTCTTGGAGAAACGAGAAATTGAAGCGGAAAAGGGACTGCCCCAAACAGACCGTCATGAGCATCCTCTTCGCACGCGGTTGCAGGCGGTGATCGATGCTCCGTTCACACATCTCACCTACACGGAGGCCATTGATCTCCTTCGTCAATCCAAACCATACAAGAAGAAGAAATTCAAGTTTCCTGTAGAATGGGGCGTGGATTTGCAAAGTGAACACGAGCGGTGGTTGGTGGAAAGCCACGTAGGAGGCCCTGTGATTGTCACGGATTATCCAGCGGGAATCAAGGCTTTTTACATGAGAGCCAATGACGATGGCCAAACCGTGGCAGCGATGGACGTATTGGTGCCTGGCATTGGCGAGATCATCGGTGGAAGTCAACGAGAGGAGAGATTGGATGTGTTGAAGAAGAAATGTGCGGAATTCGACATTCCCGAGGAGCATGTGTGGTGGTATTTGGAAACGCGCAAGTTTGGTACGGCCCCTCATTGCGGGTTTGGCATGGGATTTGAAAGGCTCGTGATGTACGTCACGGGAATGACCAACATTCGGGACGTCATTCCATTTCCTCGCACCCCGCTGAATGCGGAATTCTAAGCCGACAACTACCTCCGCATGCTGAAGCAGAGTCTCCAACAGAAACTTCTCCAAAAGCTCTCTCCGCAGCAAATTCAGTTGATGAAGTTGTTGCAGGTTCCGACCCTCGAGCTCGAGGCACGAATTAAGCAAGAACTCGAAGCGAATCCGGCGCTTGAAGAGGGGGTCGAGGTGGATCCGTCGTTGGATGAATTTGAAGAGGGCCGCGAAGAGGCTTCGGAAGCATTGCAAGAGTTTGATTTTGACGAATACCTCGACGACGAGACGTCTGATTACAAACTTTCAGCCCGAAACCATGGCGCCGATGTCGAAGATCGCGACATTCCGCTGGGCAGCGGAGCGTCCTTTCGCGAACTGCTCGTGGAGCAATTGGCGTGGTTGGACCTTTCGGATGTCACCCGAGCGCTGGCGGAACATCTCATTGGGCATCTCGATGACGATGGATACTTGCGTCGAGATTTGGAGAGCATCGTGAATGACCTGGCGTTTACCCAAGGAATCGACATCAAACGCGAAGCCCTTGAGGAAGCTCTCGTGAGTGTGCAGACCTTGGACCCTGCCGGTGTAGGTGCGAGGGATTTGCGGGAGTGCTTGACTCTTCAAGTTCACCGAAAACTGCAGGACGAGGAGGCTCGCCGAGGGCGTGAGGAGGCCTTGAGTCGAGCTTCATCCATGCTTTCTTTGCATTACGACGCCTTCACAAAGAAGCACTATGACAAACTCCAAGCTGCCCTTGACATCAGTGAAGATGAGCTCAAAGAGGCCTTGGAAGAGTTGACAAGACTGAATCCCAAGCCGGGGAACTCGGGCAGCGAGTCAAGTCGAACCATTCAGCATGTCATTCCCGATTTCACGCTTGGCGTTGACGGCGAGGACATTGTGTTGCAAATCAATGGCCGGAATGCTCCTGACTTGCGCATCAGCCGCACGTATCGGGAAATGATGGACACATATTCCGAAGGTGGAAAGCAAGACCGCGCCACACGAGAGGCCTTGGCTTTTGTCAAGCAAAAGGTGGATGCGGCGAAATGGTTTGTGGATGCCATTGCTCAACGGCAGCACACCCTGCTCAAAACCATGCAAGCGATCGTGGACCATCAACGCGCCTACTTTTTGAGTGGGGATGAGGTGGATCTCAAACCGATGATTCTCAAGGATATTGCCGATCGCATTGGAATGGACATCAGCACGGTGTCACGGGTTGCCAACAGCAAGTACATCCAAACCCCCTATGGCACGATGCTCCTGAAGTCGTTCTTCTCCGAAGGGTTGAGTACTGACAGTGGAGAGGATGCGAGTTCTCATGAGGTGAAGAAAATTCTCAAGGATGCCATGGATGGAGAGGACAAAAGAAAGCCCTTGAGCGATGAGAAATTGGGTATTTTGCTCAACGCCAAGGGCTACAACATCGCCCGTCGCACGGTGGCCAAATACCGCGAACAAATGGGCATTCCGGTGGCTAGATTGCGCAAGGAATTGTGATGGGAAGCTCCAACGCCGGGCGTTCATGGGAACACAAGGCAGCGGCCTTGGTCAGCGCTATTCTCCATCCTTTGCTCATGCCGCTTGGAACCTTGGTGATGTTGTTGATGGTTGATGGCGTCTTGAAGTATCGGGTAGGGCTGTTTGCCTATTTGTTTGTGCTGCTCTTCATCAACACGCTTGCGCCTGCTGTTTCCTTGGCGCTGCTGAAGAGGAGAGGCGTGATTTCAGACTTGGACATTCGGAATCGCGGTGAACGCATCATGCCCTTCTTGATTGTGCTTGCCTATTATGTGATGGCCTATGTGTTGGTTCGTGGCGGAGAGGCAGTTGTTGTGCCTGTTTTTTATCAGCAAGTGTTGCTGGCTTTGGTGGTTGCCATAGCCTCCGCGTGGTTGGTGACTTGGCGATTCAAGATCAGCATGCACATGATGGCCCAAGGCGGTATCATGGGGGTGTTCTTGCGGGTCGCCATGCTGCAACCATCGTGGGACATGGCGTGGACAAGTGCGTTGATTCTGTGCGCGGGACTTGTGGGTTGGAGTAGGCTTCGGCTGGGCGCTCATCGTCCTCTCGAAGTCTATACCGGGTATGCTTTGGGTTTGCTCACAGTGTCGGTGGTGTTGTTTTGACCTAAGCAAGCAGGAACAACGCGATGACAAGTTCAAACTTGCCGACAAGCGTACTTTTCTGGGAATGTCTCCACAAAACTTGAGGGTTTTCGGAACAGCCGCTGATCCCATCACGGCTGGAGCATTCGAGCGGAAGCTTAGTGCGCGTTGTTGTCCGTTAGTGCGCGTTGTTGTCCGTTAGTGCGCGTTGTTGTCCGGTTGACCCAGACGCTGTTGCCAATTCCACGCATCGGTCATGGCGTCATCCAAGGTGCGTGAGGCTTTCCAACCCAGCTCATTGTGAGCCCGTTTGGGATCCGCCCAGATGGCCACCACGTCCCCTGGGCGTCGAGGTCCGATGACATGGGGTACTGACAACCCCGTGGCCCTTTCAAAACTGTGAATGACCTCCAACACAGAGGCTCCTGTTCCTGTCCCCAAGTTGAAGGCTCTGACCTTGTCTTTGCTCTGAGACAAACACCAATTCAGGGCGGCCACATGGGCTTCTGCCAAATCCATGACATGGAGGTAGTCACGAATGCAAGTTCCATCTGGCGTGTCGTAGTCGTCCCCAAACACAGTGAGTGCGGGACGAATTCCAGCCACGGTCTGGGTCAGGAAGGGGACGAGGTTGTTGGGCACACCGAGTGGCAACTCTCCAATCACGCCACTCGGATGTGCCCCAACCGGATTGAAGTACCGGAGCAATGCAATTTTGGCACCCTCCCGACTCGAGGCATGGTCCGTCAAAACGCGTTCGCACGCTTGCTTTGTCCATCCATAGGGAGACTCGGCATGTTGCATGGGTGCTCCTTCATCCACAGGCACCTTGTTGGGCTCTCCATACACGGTGCAGCTCGATGAGAACACCATGGCTTCAACGCCAAACTCTGCCATGACTTGCAACAGCACACCGAGGCCACCGACATTGTTTGCCGCGTAAAGTGCGGGTTTTGCGACACTCTCACCCACGGCTTTGAATGCCGCAAAATGCAATACGCCTTGAATGGGTTGCCCCACATCAACTTGATGTTGAAACAGCGACTTCAAGCCATCAAAGTCCGAGCAATCAAGGGTGTGAAAGGGGATGTCACGACCACACAATTCACGGACACCTTCCACGGCATCCGGGGTTGAATTGCTCAAATTGTCGAGTAGGATAGGGTGATGACCTGCTTCATGCAAAGCCACAGCGGAATGACTTCCGATGTACCCAGCCCCGCCTGTGACGAGGACGTGGTGTCCGTGAGTTTGGCCCATGGATCAAAATTACGCAACAAATTCAGTGCATCTCGCGTATGCCGCCACATGGAGTCTCGTTTTGATTTGACCTATCTCGATCAGGTGTTTCACGGCAATGAAGCCATGGTGGGACAGATTGTGACGCTTTTTCTCGAACAGGCGCCTCACATTGGCAGTCAAATGACTCAATGCGTTCAAGAGAGTCGTTGGTCGGATCTTCATCCGCTGGCTCACAAGCTGAAGAGCAGTGTAAAAATGCTCGGTATTCACGGGGTCTTGGGTCGCGTTCTCGAGCTGGAGCGCATCAGCAAGCTTCAAGGGGATAGCAAAGACATCCCGGCCATGGTCACTGACATTGTGACTGGTTTGCGAGCCGCTTGTGATGAACTTGCCGAAGCCTGGATTGGTCGCGGAGCGACATCCACTGGTTGGCAGGCCATGCGTCGGGCCTAACCACGGCGTTTTCCGCGGCGTTTTCCGCGGCGTTTTGGTCCGCTTCCAGTCGATTGACACAACTTCCCTTCGCGTTGCTTCTTTTCCCTTCGCGTTGCTTCTTTTCCCTTCGCGTTGCTTCACGGCATTGGCAGACACTCTTCGTCGGAGAGAGAGGGTTTGCAAGGGAGGTTTCGGGTTTTAGGCCCGAAAGTTCCCGCATCATTCCTCTGATTTATGGCTAAGTTTGAGCCATGGATGATTGCGCCAAACATCACCTTGCACTTTCACTTGAGGAGGCCCAATCCTTGCTTTCCTCACCCATGGTTTCCCTTTCTGTGGATTCTCCTTGCACAACGGAGCATGGCATCGAAGTTTGGACGGAAGAAGAATTGAACAGGCGGTGCGACCAATATGCTCAGAATCCGCCAGAATGCGGCCTGTGGGTTCCTGCTTCTGGTGCAGCCAGTCGCATGTTCAGGCCTGTGGAGGATGATTTGAGCGTGGTGGTTGACATGTGGGCCCACAGACATTCCTACGGCTTGGGGTTGATGTGGGAGCGACAGATGAAGGAAATGGACGGTGCTTCGGAGGACCCAGAGATCTTGCGTCTGGCGTTGATGACGTGCATGGAAGGGGGGGACTTACCCAAGGGATTGGTGCCTTTTCATGGGGCAGGCGATCAATCTGAGATTGAAACGGCCCTGGAGGCACATGTTCGATTCTGGCATCACGAAATGGGCGGTGGGGATGTGTGGTTCACGGTGCCTCCGACGTGGAGATTCGCCATGGAAGAGCATCTCGCTGCTCATCCCTCCGTGGCATCTTCGGAAATCCGCATCCACATGCAACTTCAAGATTCAGACACCGACACTCCGGTTCTGACGGCGAATGGTGATTGGTTTCGAAGGGAGGATGGTACAGTGCTCCGTCGCCCTGGTGGGCATGGTGCTTTGATTACCAATTTGGAGACCTTGAGCGTCCCCATGGTTGTCATTCGAAACATTGACAATGCACCCTCTCCCTTCCAGTCCCTCTTGCGCAGACGCTGGACGCGAGCAATGGTTCAGGCCATGGAAGAATGGCGACGCGAACGAGAGGCGCTTGTCAGTGCGCTAGAATCAGAAGAATCTTCGTCTTCTTCTTCTCGGCGTGAAAGGGCTGAGTCCTGGTTGTCGGATCAATTCAAGGATGCCGGGGTTTTGCGAGACATGTCTCATGCGGATTTGATGGATTGGCTGACGCGTCCGATGCGTCTTGTGGCGGTAGTGCGCAATGAAGGCCAACCAGGAGGAGGCCCATGTTGGGTTCATGCCCAGAACGATGAGCATGGCATGATTCGACGACAAATCGTCGAAGCCATTGAATTTGATGTCGACCAGCATTCGATTCTGGAGAAAGCGACCCATTTCAACCCAGTGGACATGGTTTGTGTTCCAGGCAATCAGCCATTGGTCAAGTTCATGGATCGTTCTCGCTTCATGGTGGCCAAAAAGCAGGTGCAAGGTGTCGATGCCCGGGTCTTGGAGTATCCAGGATTGTGGAACGGTGCCATGTCCGGTTGGTTAACTCGCTTTGTGGAGATTCCTTCGGCTTGCTTTCAGCCTGTCAAGACAGTGCTTGATTTGAGAGATCGGCATTGATGGGTCTCTCTTCAGACCCTAGAATGCAAAACAGCCCAAGCACGAGGCTTGGGCTGTTGAGGATCAATGACAAGTGAGGCGAGCGCTTAGCGCTTCATCACTGTGATGTTCTTTACTTCTGTTCCTTGGATGACGCGAAGAGCGTAGTATCCGGGACGTGTGATTTCGCGGGTGTTGAAGGTGACTTGACCTTCGTGATCTTTCACGTTCACCAATTCAGAACGCAACACGTTTCCTGAGAAGTCGAGCAACTGCACAATGGCTTTTTCTTCCTTGGCACCTTCGAGACGAATGTTCAAACGATCTGCAAAAGGATTGGGGTACGTGATGACCTTGGTGTCCATGAGTTCCTCACGAGCTTCAACATCGTTAGACTCTGCGATGTAGGCCGTGAACTCTACGTTGGCATCTTGAGGCGCGCCATTCAAGCGACAGGTGCCTATGCGGTCGTTGGAGTTGTTGTACAATGAGATGCGACGGTCACGGATGGTTTTGATTCCAAACATGTAGGTCTCGCCAGCTTCCACACGAACTTCCATGGGGATAATTAGTTCACCATTTTGGATGTTGCGTGAGCTGATTTCTTGGGCGTACAAGGTTTGGCTTCCGTCGGCTGTGCGAACAAAGAAGCGTCCTGTGAAGTCTCCAAATGAACCTTGCACCTTGATGGAAATCATGTCCAAGACACCACGTGAGCAAGCGGAAAAGGTTTGAGTGACATTGTGGCCCGTGGTGGTCAAACGGAATCGACCGTTGTGCCCATTGACGTCCACTTTGCATTGACCTTCCATGCCACGGTTTTGAGGAGCAACATCCCCAGCGCGGCCAAAGTCAATCGCTTCGTCAGCCTCTACCACGTCGTGTGACTTGAAGCCAAAGGTTGCAGAAAGTTCGCCACGAATGGGTTCACCATCCTTGAACAAGCTTCCCATGGGGCCTTGGAGGTAGCGAAGGGCCAATGGGTAACCTTCAGGCGCGCTGATCATCAAAGAGTAAGTGGCACCGTTTTTCACGGGTGCACTCAAATCCAAGGAGACACTGGATTCTTTGATGTCTGCCTGTGTAAAGCGGGTCAAATCCAAGACTTCACCACGGTTGTCCCGGAGTTCAACGAGGAAAGCAGCCCCTGGGGAGGCATTTTTCAAATTCAAGGTTACGTTTTGGAGTGCACCGTCCGTGCAAGCTCTGAAAGTTTGTGTTGCAACAGCGCCTTGAAAGCCGAGGGTACGGTCTGAAGTGGCTACTTTGTGAACACAGTCAAAAGGATTGGCAACAGCGTCGTTTTGGGCTGCAGTCAAAGCAGATTCTTGTGCGAAGAGGCTGCCGGCAAACATTGTGGCCGCGAGGGCGACAAAAGAGGTAGTAAGATTTTTCATCGTAACAGAGATGAGAGGGTTGATTGTTTTCCCGCTCTTACGCCACCCCATGTCGTGGGGTTTCATTTCCTCGAAAAAAAAATCAAAGCGCGAGGAAGGTAGCTCCCTCCGGTGCCTCTTGCTCGGGGTTGTTGGTTGCCACCACCATCATGACAGAGGGAGCCAACACTGTCATGGCATGCCTTACCCAAGAGATGCCCTCTGCGTCGAGGTTGGACGTTGGCTCATCCAGCAACACCACGTCTACATCGGTTCCCAAAGCCAACGCCAAGTGCAGTCGTTGCTGCTGTCCGGAACTCCAATGGGACAGGGGAAGTGAGGGGTCGACGTTCAGTCCAGAAGATGTCAACAAGGCATCCCAGCCCAAACCTTGAAGCCGCGATGTCATGAAATGGCCATGAAAAATCAGGGCTTCGCCTAAAGTCAAGTGCCTCGGGATGCCGGCCCATGGCGCTGCGAGCGAGCAACACGTCATCCAATCCGCCCCCTCTCGTCGTTGCCCTTTGAGATTGAATGAGAGCGTACCTTCATCTGGGGCCAGCTGTCCTGCCAACAATTTCAGGGTGGAACTTTTGCCTGAACCATTGGCCCCCAAAATGGCGGTCGTGCCTTCAAGGGTCCATTGAGCGCGATCCCATACCAATCTATTTCCCCTTCGCAGGGTTAAGTCGCGGGCTTGGAAATACGTCGCTGCCGAGTTCATGTTGTCACTGTTGGGGACAAGTCTGGGCTCAAAAGGGTCCCCGGATGATGCCCTTGTCGGAGGCGCGAATGAACGCCATGACCGTTTCTTTGTCTTCAGACGTTGGACATTCGAGTTCTGCAGCCTTCACGGCTTGAGACATGTTGTTGTTTAAGACGTACAATGTTCGATAGATGTCTTCAATTGCTTGGATGCGGTCAATGTCAAACCCTCGACGCCTCAAGCCAATACCGTTGATTCCGATGTAGCTCAGCGGTTCTCGGGCAGCCTTGATGAATGGTGGGACATTTTTTCGAACCAACGACCCGCCGGCGATGAAAGCGTGCTCACCAATGCGAACAAATTGTTGAATGCCCACCATGCCTTCAATGATGACAAAATCTTCAATGACCACGTGACCTGCAACGTTGACAGAATTGGCCAAAATCACGTGGTTGCCAACTTGGACGTCATGGGCGATGTGCACATATGCCATGATAAGGCAATCACTGCCAATCCTGGTCACGTGTTTGTCAGTGGTGGCTTTGTGAACCGTCACGCATTCACGAATGGACGTTCGATCACCAATTTCGACTGAGGTTGGTTCGCCGGCATATTTCAAGTCTTGAGAGTCGGCACCCACAACAGATCCCGGAAAAAACTTGCATTCTTTCCCAGCTTGGGTTCTCTCAAGAATTGTGGCTTGGGGTCCTACCCATGTGCCCTCACCGAGTTTGACGTGGGGCCCGACAAAGGCAAAGGCTTCCACCTTGACATGAGGGCCTAGTTCTGCATCGGGATGCACATAGGCAAGAGGGGAAATGGTAGCGGATTCGTGGATCATGAAGGTTGGCAGAAAATAGACTTCGAAGTCTGGGCGTGGGAGATGGATACCGCCAGCATGAGGCTCAAGGTCAAACGTTGGTCTCAGCGCGGTCACGGATGACCTGCGCAAGCATCTCAGCCTCGGAAACGAGCTCACCGCGAACAAAGGCCCGGCCTTTCATGTTCACCAGTCCTCTTCGAATGGGAGACATGAGTTGGAGGTGAAAAACAACGGTGTCCCCCGGCAGGACTTTCTGTTTGAATTTGACATTGTCAATTTTCATGAAGTACGTGGAGTAGTTCTCTGGATCCTCCACCTGAGAAAGTGCAAAAATACCCCCCACTTGGGCCATGGCTTCGACCTGAAGCACACCAGGCATGACTGGGTTGTTGGGAAAATGACCTTGGAAAAAAGGTTCATTCATCGTCACATTCTTCACGCCTGTGATGGCTTGATCGTTCATGTCCAAGATTCGATCCACCAACAGGAAAGGATAGCGGTGGGGAAGAAGTTTGGTGATGTCGTTGATGTCCATCAGAGAAGGTCGATCGAGCCTGAAATCCGGGAGGTCTTCTTGGGCTTGGATGTGCTTGACAATTTCCTTGGCAAAAGCCACGTTGGCGGCATGCCCAGGACGTGCCGCAAGCAAGTGTCCCTGAATGAACCGACCAGTCAAGGCCAAATCTCCGATGATGTCCAAGAGTTTGTGTCTTGCCGGCTCGTTGTCGAACCGCAATTCACTCGGATTCAGAACGCCTGGACGGTTGGCACTGCCGTGCAATCGACTGCGGCCCAAGGCCTTGGCAATCTCTTGCAATTCACCTTCATCATAGGCTCTTTCGGCAAGCACCACGGCGTTGTCAATGTCTCCGCCTTTGATGAGCCCTTGTTCGGCCAGCGCTGCAACTTCCTTCAAGAATACAAAGGTGCGGCATGACGCAATGTCCTGCCCAAACGCTTGGAGTGACTCGAGCCTTGCGTGTTGGGTGCCCAGGATGGGGCTCCGGTAATCCACCATGACCGTTGCTTTGAAGTCAGGTGAATCCAAAGGGACAAGCAGCATCTCCACACCTTCGTCATTGCGGTAGCTGATGTTTTTCCGCACGCGGAAAAATTTTCGAGGAGCCTCGGGTTGAGGTTGACTCCCCAAGTCTTCAATCAAAGACAGAAACGGCTGGGAAGACCCGTCGAGGATGGGCACTTCCGGACCTTCGAGCATCAGGCGTGCGTTGTCGATGCCTGACGCATACAAAGCTGCGAGAAGGTGTTCTGTGGTGTGCACGGTGGCGTCGCCACTCTTCAGTGTTGTGCCTCTCCGAGTTTCAAACACGTTGGAGGCAAGTGCAATGACTTCAGGTTGACCTTCGAGGTCGGTACGCACGAAGACGTAGCCAGAATTGGGAGGGGCTGGTTGAATTGTGAGTTTGGCCTGTTCCCCAGTGTGAAGTCCTATGCCTTGCAAGGACCCTTCGGCAGCCAGTGTGTGCTGACAATCGGATGCAATCATGGCTGCAAACCTACGTCAGTCCTTTGATTTGTAGGCTTGGGATTCTTGCAACGCGTCCTCAATGGCAGAGAGTCTCTCATTCAGAGGAATGCGGGCAAGCTTGCGTAAGGCAATCTGGTATTGCTGAAACGCCTTGACCGGTACGGCTGGATTCCCCTGATAAGCCAAACCTTCCTTCAATAGACTGGCCGAAACACCGGATTTGGCAGCAATTTTTGACCCATTGGCGATGGTCAAGTGACCTCCAATGCCTACTTGTCCACCGATCATGCAGCGCGAACCAATGGTCGTTGACCCCGCAATTCCTGTTTGTGCGGCAATGACGGTGGCTTCTCCAATGACGACGTTGTGCGCGACTTGAATGAGGTTGTCGAGTTTACAACCCTTTCGAAGAATGGTACTTCCCAAGGTGGCTCGATCAATGGTCGTGAGAGATCCGACATCGCAGTTGTCCTCGATGATCACGTTTCCCGTTTGGGGGACTTTGGCGTAGGTTCCATCAGCTTTGGGGGCAAACCCAAACCCGTCCGCACCCACAACAGCGCCTGATTGCAGGGTACAACGGTTGCCAATGACGCAACGATCCAACACCCTCGACCCGCTGTGTAACACTGTGTCGTTGCCGATTCGGACCTCCCTCCCAACGTGGGTGTGTGCGTGCAATTCGACCCGGTCACCAATCACAGCTCCCGATTCGATGACAACAGCGGGTCCCACGTAACAATCGTCTCCCAGGGTCACGTCAGCATCAACCTGAGCGCTGGGATGAATTCCCACTTGGCGCTTCAAGATGGCGTCATACGCTTCGAGCAATCGGGCAAAGGCTCGGTAGGGGTCATCGACTTTGAGCAAGGATAATTCCGAAGGCAATGGTTGCACAGGAACAAAATCCTCACGCACGATGACAACGCTAGCCTCTGTGAGATAGATAAATCTCTCGTATTCAGGGTTGGACAAAAAGGACACAGACCCGGGAGGGGCGGATTCAATTTTTGCCAATTTCCGGACACGGACGTCAGGGTTTCCGTGAACACTTCCATCCAGAAGGATTGCCAATTCTGAAGCGGTTCTTTCCAAGATGAGAAATTCAAAGGGGGTTGTTGAAGGGAGAACGCAAAAAACCATTCCAAGTTGCCTCGAATCTGCGTTTTTCCCAAAATGCGGGCCAATGTGCGATGCCCATGCCTCGCCAAGCAATGTCTTGGATGAGGCCTTCTTTGTTTTTTTTGTCGTGGACCATGAAGGGCCAAAGGTCATCGGCATCGGGTCGAACGCGAGGACAGCACGCCACCAGATATGCGAGCCAAGTTTGCGGAAAGTCAGCCAGTCGGCTCGTTGATTCGGGAATGAGTGCGCCCTGTCCATTGATAAGCCCGGGAGATTGACTTTCATAGATGGCAAAGGCCAAGCCGAGGGCAACAGCTTCGCCATGAAGCCAAGGTCGATGGTGGGAACTGCTCCAACCTTCAATGGCGTGGGCCGTTGTATGCCCCAAATTGAGAATGCAACGCTCCCCTTTTTCGAAAGGGTCGCGATCAACCACTGACATTTTGGCTTTGGCAGACCATTGCAACAGAGATTGCCAGGCCTGCCATTCATCTCGGTCTTGGGGTGGCCATGCGCGCAAATCATGCGGTATTCTTGGGGGAGGAGATGGCGACAACAGCACGTGCTTCAGCAATTCAGCCCAACCCGCAAGGCGGTACTGTTCGTCCAATGTGTTCAGCCAAGTCGGATGAATGAAAACGAATTCTGGGGAGTGAAAGGTGCCCACTTGGTTTTTGAAGTGTCCGAGATTGATGCCGGTTTTGCCGCCCCAAGCGGCGTCTGACATGGCTAAAGAGGTCGTAGGCATGTGGGCCACTCGCAAGCCGCGCTTGAAAGTAGATGCAGCAAAGCCAACAGCATCACTCAACGCTCCTCCTCCTGTCGTTAACACGATATATCCTCGATCGATACCCAGATCCGTCCAACGATTCCACAGGGTTTGGACAACATCAAAGGTTTTCAAGGATTCACCTCCGCGAAGCGCCATTTCAATCAACGGTCTCAACGACCTCCTTTGAAGCATGCCACGGAATGTTTCGAGTTCTTCTGGGTCGAGTTCCTGCTCTCGAATCCAAATCAACGACGCGGCACCCTCTGGGGATTTCTGTGCCAGAAGGTCGTCTAAGGATTGTGCTCCATTTGACATCATGGACAAAAGCGCTTCGTAAAAAAAGGCCGCGAAAGCGGCCTTTTGAGCTGTGGTACCACCGGGATTCGAACCTGGGACACACGGATTTTCAGTCCGTTGCTCTACCAACTGAGCTATGGTACCAAACTTGAGGCCGCAAATATAAGCGAAACAACGGCTTTGCAAAGTAGTGGTGTAGGGGAACTTTATGTTTTCCCGTCAGCAGCTATTCTCTGGGTTGCGCGTAGAAATCGTAGACCAAGGAGCGTTTTTACCCCACGAGTCATTCGTTTTGCTAGACTCTTTTGATTTTCGGGCAAATCGATGCTCTGTTTGGTCACATTTTATATAGCGTTGTAAAAACCTTTAAATGACTGAAAATGAGTTTCAAAATATCAATTATGTTATGTATTTAGGGTTATTAAGCGACAGGTTAAACTTTTGAGCCTATAATCATTTGGATTTGTACGACAAACCTTCGGTTATTTACGACGATTCTCCAGATTCTGGGGATTCCACTTGTTGAATGAAATCTTTTTTTAAACCCAAACTGTTATCGCTATGCGTACATTTTTCACTGCTTTGATGGTGCTGTGTATGACGGGGCTTCAGGCTCAGTTCCTGTCGCCCGGCGTCTTCGCTCCTGCACCTGAGGGGTATTGGCTGGAAATCGAAACAGTCACCACCCATTCGGGAGGTGCACTGGATGGAATGACCACCTACCGTGTGTATTTGAATTGTCTCAACGAGACAGACTATCTGTCCTCTTGTTCTGGGGATTCTGAAAACAACTTGATCATCGAAACCTCAACTGGATCGTGGTACAACAGTCCTTTGAATGCTGGTTTTACCGCTCAAGGAATTAACCCTTTGTTTTTGGGGGCGTTTCCAGAGTTGGCATGGGACAGCTACTTGACGATTGGAGCGATGGACAGCAGCACGCCTGCAGCTCAACATCCGAGCACCATTTGGGGTTCCTTGAACGCGTCAAACGAATTCGTTCCCGGCGGTGGCAACAACATCACGGTGAATGATGCAACGGGTGGTGCTTGGTACATTCCCTTCCCCGGTGCTGCAGTTGCCGATTCTCACGTAGCCTTTGCCGGTTCGGACTTGCGCGTACTGATCATGCAGGTGACTTCTGCAGGTGTTCTTTCCGGACAGGCTCAATTGCAGGTGTTTATGAATGCCGATCAAAGCCAGGAATGGCGTGATATTCTGCCCTTCCAGTTCCCATTGCCGGGATGTACTGATGAGGCAGCGTGCAACTTTAACGCTGACGCAACATCGGATGATGGGTCTTGTGCCTATTTGGATGAGTGCGGCATCTGCGACGGTCCAGGAGAGATCTACGCATGTGGATGTTCTGACATCCCTGCTGGCGCCTGCGACTGCGACGGCAACGTGTTGGACGAGTGCGGCGTTTGCGGCGGTGAAGGCATTGCTGACGGCGCCTGCGACTGCGACGGCAACGTGTTGGACGAGTGCGGCGTTTGCGGCGGTGAAGGCATTGCTGACGGCGCCTGCGACTGCGACGGCAACGTGTTGGACGAGTGCGGCGTTTGTGGCGGTGAAGGCATCGCAGAAGGCGAGTGCGACTGCGACGGCAACGTCCTTGATTGCAACGGCGTTTGTGGCGGGGATGCTGTGATTGACGCTTGCGGTGTTTGCGGTGGTCCAGGTGCCGTCTACGACTGCGGATGTTCTGACATCCCTGCGGGCGCCTGCGATTGCGAAGGCAACCAGCTTGACGCACTTGGTGTTTGTGGCGGCGGCTGCGCAGCTGACGCCGACGCGGACGGCATCTGTGACGACGTCGACGATTGCG